>CAVOQN010000012.1:0-26000 GCA_963698375.1 uncultured Pseudomonadota bacterium | reverse complement strand
AAGCGCCTGCATCTGGTCGCGGCCGGTGAATAGTGCAAACTTCTTGGGGTCGGTGGCGCGGATCTTTTTCAGGCGCTCTTCCAGGATGGCGAACGCCTCGTCCCAGGAGATTTCTTCGAAGTCATTGGCGCCGCGATCGCTGCCCGGCTTGCGCCGCAGCGGCTTGGTGAGCCGTCCCGGTGAATACTGTTTCATGATGCCGGACGCGCCCTTGGCGCAGATCACACCCTGGTTGAGCGGATGCTCCGGGTTGCCCTCGATGTAGCGGATCTCGCCATCGCGCAAATGCACACGGATGCCGCAGCGGCAGGCGCACATGTAGCAGGTGGTGTTCTTGACCTCGATACGGCCGGTGGTCTCGACGCTGGGCTGTGGCATGGCGGAACCTGGCAAAAGTGGTGGCGAACGATACCCGCTCTCGGTAATCAGCGGCCAATCAGCATTATTGAGGGGTATATAAGTGACTTCTAACGCTCTAATGCCCCCATTGTCACAGCAAAATATGTAATCGTCTCGAAAACTAGACTAAGGCGCCAAACCACGCGTAAGGGGCGCAGTTTTGTCTGACAGGTATTCAAGCATCGAACCGGTGTGCACGCGCACATTGTCGAATCCGAGACGTCGCAGGGTGAGGTAACTCTGGCTGGCGCGGTGGCCGGACTGGCAATAAAGGATCACGGGCATGTGCCGGTCCTTCAGGCCGAATTTGTCGAGGCTTGCCTCAAGCTTGTCCACTTCCTGAAAGGTGAATCCGCTGCCCATCTGGATGGACTGCTCCCACGGCCACCACTGCGCGCCGGGTATATGGCCACTGCGCGCCTCTTTCGGGTTGCCGATGAATTCATCGCGCGAACGCACATCGAGCAGCACCGGCGCAACCTGCCCGGAGACACGCCTGACCTCCGTGAGTGTAGCGAGATTGGCGCGCTGTTCCGTGCCGGACTGATAACTGACCGGCATGCGCAGATGCGGAATGTTGTCGACCCGCTTGCCATTCAGCACCCACTTCACCAGGCCGCCATCCAGCACCGAAACCTCGGGGTGGCGAATGCGCTCCAGCTCGAGGAACAGGCGCCCGGCGTTGAGGCCACCCATGTCGTCGTAGATCACGACGTGTGTGTTGCGCGTTATGCCAAGCCGCCCGAGCAGCGCGGCGAACTGTCCGTCAGCGAGACGCGCTGGCGGCTTGCCCGGACCGCGCGGTTGCAGCAACTCATGGTAGGCCAGGCGCACCGCACCAGGCAGGTGAAAGCGCGTGTACTGCAGGTCGTCATCGGTCATGTCCACCACGACCACGCGCTTGTCCTGGAGATGCTGTTCAAGCCAAATGCTATCCACCAGCACCGGCGCGGCCTGCGCGACACCGAACGTGAGCGCGAAGATGATGAGACTGGCGAAGCCACGGACCCACATGCCGACAACCTCCGATTGGGAGCCCAGTTTACACCCGCGTCACGACCCGGCAAGCGCGGCCCATCTGGTCATATCCACAAATCTGCAGACCGACTGCGAACCCGTTCCAACTATTCAAAAACTCTGTCAAAAGCAGCGGCGTATTGCGCGGATAGCGTCCGTCCAGCACACTTGTTCCCTCCGCCATGTGCCGACCTGGGTATGACCGTCACTGTCCCAAAAGAAAGATCTGACGCAAAGGCCCGGGTGCTCGACGGTCTGGCGCGCCTGCGCGCGGAATTTCCGCTTGAACGACGGGTGCTCAACGCCGCGCCGGCGGCGCGCACCGCCTACGCGCAACTGCTCAACCACTGGCTGCGCGCACTTCCGCCGGCCGGGGCGGCGATTGATGGCGTACTGCTTGCACAACTTTCCCAATTGGATGCTGTGGTACAGGAGGAGCGTGGGCTCGGCTGTTATCCGTTCAGCAGCGTCGATACCGGCATTCGCGTGACACTGCCCACCGGCGCAGTCAATGCCATGTGCGCAATCGATGCGTTGGCCATCGCGCGTCTGGCGCGTGCGCGCACGCAAATCAACGCCGCCTGCGCAACCTGTACCACAACCATCGCTTTCCATGTCGAGGATAACGGCGGCCTCGACCATGATCAGGCTGACATGGCGCGTGTTGTCTGGCAACAGGCAGGCAACACGGAGACTTCCTGCAGCAAGGGCCTGTGCCGGCAGATCCGCTTCCTGTGCTGTGCGTGTCCAGATCCGCAAGCCAGCGAGTGTTTTAGCCTGCCGCAGGCCACGGCAATCGGCAATGCGTTCTTTCGTTTCCAGTCTGAACTGCTCGCTGCATATCCCGGTCTGAGTGCGCAAACCACATGACCGACACGGTCGCGGCAAGCAGCGCCTCGACACTCAATCGCGAGTGCCTGTGCACCACCATCAATCCGGAAGCACTGGATCGCGAGTTGGCCGCGGCACTCGGCGACAGTGGCCTCTACCGTGCAATCCGTGCCTCGCACCCGCATCTATTTTCCACAACAGCGTTGTTCGTCATGCCTGAGCAGGTGGACAATATGCGCAGCGTGATTGAGGCCGTAGAGACGGTTATCGCCACGCCCGCGTACCGCGACACCGTGCTCGCCCAGGCACCGGCGACGGCATTGCACGATCCGCACACGCAGGGGGTGTTCCTCGGTTACGACTTTCACCTTGGCAAACACGGCCCACGCCTGATCGAAATCAACACCAATGCCGGTGGCGCGCTGCTCAACATCCTCCTGGCGCGCGCCCAGAAGGCCTGCTGCCCGGAAATGCATGGCCTGACCACCGGGCCAGTGGAACTTGCCGCGCTCGAAGATGAGTTCGTCGCCATGTTCCGCCATGAATGGCGCGCCGCGCGTGGCGACCTGCCACTCACACGCATCGCCATCGTGGACGACGCGCCGGCTACGCAATACCTGTACCCGGAGTTCGTCCTGTTTCAGGCTTTGTTCCGCCGCCACGGCATCGATACGCTGATCGCCGATCCGGCGGAGCTCGAAATCCGCAACGGCCGGCTCCTGCATGCGAATGGACACGTGGACCTCGTATACAACCGCCTCACGGATTTTACACTTGACGAGCCCGCGCACAGCGCGTTGCGCGTCGCCTGGCTTGAAGATCTGGCGCTGATCACACCGCACCCTCGCGTCCATGCGTTGTATGCCGACAAGCGCAACCTGATCCAACTCACCGATCCGGAGTGGCTGCGCACCACCGGCATTCAGCCGGCAATGATCGATACCCTGATGCGAGGCATTGCCCGCACCCGTCTGGTCGAGCGGACACACTCCGAGATACTGTGGGCGGAACGCAAACGGTTATTTTTTAAACCGGCCGGTGGATACGGCAGCAAAGCCGTGTACCGCGGCGACAAACTCACGCGTCGCGTGTGGGAGGAAATTCTGACCGGTGACTACGTCGCGCAGGAGCTGGTGCCGCCCGGTGAAAGACAGGTTCAAGTAGAAACAGAAACCACTGCCCTGAAGTATGACGTGCGCTGTTTCGTGTACGCCGGAAAGATCCAGCTGTTGGCCGCGCGTCTGTACCGGGGGCAGGTCACGAATTTTCGCACCCCGGGCGGCGGCTTTGCGCCGGTGTTCTACCCGCCCGCCATGGATGGCGGAAATGCCGAACACGCAGGAGCAATTTTTCAGCCGCCACCGGGAGATACGGAATAATGAAGGCAATGACCATCGGCGTCCTGGCGCGCACCGCGGGCGTGAACATTGAAACCGTCCGTTACTACCAGCGCCGCGGATTGATCGGCACGCCGCGCAAACCGCTGGGTGGCCTGCGTCGCTACCCGCACGAAACATTGATGCAACTGCAATTCATCAAACGCGCCCAGCAACTCGGCTTCACACTGCGCGAAATTGGCGATCTGCTCGAACTTGGCGCCGGCGCCTGTGCCGAGACACGCGTGCTGGCCGAGGCCCGTCTCGCGGATATCGAGACAAGATTGCACGACCTGCAAGCCATGCGGCGCACGCTGGCGCGCTTGATCAAGGCATGCCGGGCCGGGCGCGATACCGCCTGCCCGATTGTGGAGAGTCTGGGTGGCGAGATGCTCCCGCCACCCGCCCCTCGCTCAACCACGCGGCGCGCAGTCAAGGCTTGAGGTAAACGAATCCTACACGCGTTTGTAATTTCCCGATTTCCGCGACGCCCGATGACACAATCTGAGCCTCCGGAATCACCGTTTTGCGATCGATGTGGCGATTCTTCAGCGTAATCGCACGCACCCGAATGTCCACTCCCCGTGCCTTCAGCTTCTCGACCGGGATGCGGCAGGGATTGCCGTTCTTCTCTTGTGCCCCATCCAGCAGGAAGTCGATACCCTTTGCATGGGTGACCACCACAATTCTGGCCTTGCCGCCGGTGGCATCCAAGGGGTTGCCGGCGTTGCGCAGCGCTGCCGTCGCGCTGTCACTGTCGCTCACAGGGTAGACCGCCTTCTCCTGCGCATTATCTGGCGCCATGGTCTGACAGCCTGTCAAAAAGAACCCGGCCAACAATGCACGCGCCGTACGTTTGTGGATGTTTTTCTCCAGAGTGATTGTGTCAGTCCTTGACGATCAGAATACCGGACATCTCTTCGTGGCCATCGCCGCAGAACACGTCGCAAAAGAAAACAAACTCACCGGTTTTATCGGGTGTAAAGCGGATGCGCGTCAGCTTGCCGGGCACCACATCGGTACGCACTCCGAAGTCCGGAAGATTGAACCCGTGCACCCGGTCCAGGGCCATCACGTCGAGCACCACCGGCACACCTTTCTTAAGCGTGAGCGCGTGCGGGTTGAACTCGAATTTCTTCGCCGTGATGTGGATTACCGTTTCATCGTCCGCCATCGCCTGGGCGGCAGTGATGGCAAGGAAGCAAGCCAACACCGCCACATTCAACGAGCATCTTAGTCCGCCATGCCGCATACGATTTAGCCCTTCGGCACCGGCAGTTCCGCGATCTTGTAGTAGGCGTCCTTGACGTCGGCCTCGACAGAACGGAAACCAATACCCTTGTACGGTTGTTCCGGGTCCCAGGGCAGTGCGGCACGTTTCGGTACTGAGCCCGGCGCCGGCAACGGGAAGATCAGTGATTGCGCGGCGTGATGGGCGATGTGGCCGGTTTGATGATGATGTTCCTGGTGGATATGGCCGTAGAACACCGTTACGTTTTTATACGGCATGAGCAGCGTAATCGCCGCCGCGCCGTCGCGTGTTGCCCAATCCCATTGCGGGTACAGATCGAACAGCGGTCGATGGGTCAGCACCACGATCGGTGCGTCCTGGCGCATCTGCTTCAGATCCTGCTTTAACCATGCCAGCTGCGCTTCACCGAGGCTCGCGCCTGGGTCGGAGACGTTGTCGAGCACGATAAAATGCACGCCCTTGTGATCGAAGGTGTAATGGAGTTTGCCGAAGAATTCCTGATAGGCCTCGCCACGATCGAGCGAAGCGTCGTGTTCTCCGGGCATGAACCGGACATCTTTGATTTTCAACGCGCTGACAATGTCGCGGAACTCGGCCATGCGCGCGCGTCGCAGCTTGGGGTCATCGGTCGTGTGGGTCAGGTCGCCGGTGAACACCACAAAGTCCGGCGCCTGTTCCAGTGCGTTCACCGCCGCCACCGCCTTCTTCAGCGTGTTCGCGGCTTCGGGATTGACCTTGGGTCCGTTGAATCCCCAGTGGGTATCGGAAAGCTGAACGAAATAGAATTCGTCCTGCGCGGATTTTTTCGCCGCGTTCGCCCAGCCGCTCAACCCCGAGGCGAACACCACGCCACCGAGGCCGGTGAGTTTGAGAAATTGACGTCTGTCGATTTTGTTATCCATGGACTCCTCCTGTGTGAACGGTAATGATGGGTCCCGCATCATGCAGAACCACGCGGCCGCGCTGAATATTCCCGCCGGGGCGGCACAGCAAATCCGGGAATAAACCTGGGGCGAGAGAAGTCTTAACGGTGTTCTGTATCGAACCAGAAGGGGAACCGCTTGCACCATCCGAGCCAGCGCGCGCACTTTGAGCGCACGGTGTTGCCGCACCTGGATGCCGCCTACAACCTGGCACGCTGGCTATTGCGCAACGATGCCGATGCCGACGATGTCACACAGGAGGCCTGCGTGCGGGCCTACCGGTTCTTCGACAGTTTTCACGGTGGCAACGCCAAGACCTGGCTGCTGACCATTGTGCGGCATGCCTGCTACACCTGGCTGAAACAACACCGTGGGGAGAAATCGACCATGCCCTTTGACGAGCAACAACACAGCTCGAACAACTACGATCCGGTCGATGGACATGATTCATTTTCCGCCAGCCCGGAAACCTTGTTTCTTCAAGCCGCCAACCGGCGTCTGCTGCACCGGTGTCTTGAGGAGTTACCCCTGGAGTTCCGCGAAGTCGTGGTGCTGCGCGAACTGGAAGGCCTGTCCTACAAGGAAATCAGCGCCGTTCTGGACGTGCCCATCGGCACGGTGATGTCGCGCCTTGCGCGCGGCCGCGGTCTGTTGCAGCAGCAATTCACCTCCAGCAACGTGCAGGAGGCTTAACGTGGATTGCCAGCGCGTTCTTTCCCTGATGGATGGCTATCATCGACCGCGAGCTGGATCTGACCACCCAGCGCGCGGTCGAACAAGCACCTCACAGGCTGCCCGGCGTGTCTTGCGATCAGCCGGCAGCAGCGGACCTTGAGTACGGCAATCGCTGCGCAGGCCCGCTACCACCGGGCACGGCCCGCTCTGACAGCCGGCATCGAGTCGGCACTGGACGGGATCGATGCCGCGTCTGGCGCAAAACTGACGCCAGCCCCCGGGGTGGCTGAGTCTGGCGGCATCCATCGCCATTGCCGCCTTGCTCGGATCGGGCACTACTTTCTGGTTGGCCGGTCGCACACCGGATGAGCTGCTGACCCGGGAAATGATCGCGAGCCACGTGCGTGCGCAAATGGTGGCCGGCCGGCTCACGGACATTTCCTCATCGGATTCGCACACCGTGAAGCCCTGGTTCAATGGCAAGCTGGATTTTGCGCCGCCGGTGCTGGATCTCACCTCGCAAGGTTTCCCGCTGGTGGGCGGACGCCTGGATTACCTGGCAAACCATCCGGTGGCCGCGCTCGTCTACCGTCATCGCCAGCACTTGATCCATCTCTTTATCTGGCCGACGACGGGCCGGTCGAGACAACACGCGGCATGCACTGACACGTCAGGGATATCAACTATATTACTGGTCAGATGCCGCCATGCAGTACTGGGCCGTTTCCGACCTGAATGCCGATGCGCTCAAGACGTTCAGCGACCACATTCAGGAACAGGCGACCACGGGACCAGTGGCGCCGACAGCGCGCGGTTTGCCGCCCCCCGAAGACATGCGGTAGATTGACCGCGTTCCCAACCGAAAGAGGCCGTCATGTTTATCGCCATCACCCTGCACCTGCTGGCCGTCGTCATCTGGGTCGGCGGAATGTTCTTTGCCTACATGGCGCTGCGTCCGGTGGCGGCCACGCTGCTGGAGCCACCGCAACGCCTGCCACTCTGGTCACAGACCTTTGCGCGTTTCTTTCCGTGGGTGTGGGCCGCGGTGATTCTGCTGCCGGTCACCGGTTACTGGATGATCCTGAACGTATTCGGCGGCTTCGCCAGCCTGGCGCTCTACATTCACATCATGCAGGGCGTCGGCATCCTCATGATGCTCATTTTTCTGCACGTGTTCTTTGCGCCCTACCGGCGCCTCAAGCAGGCGGTCGCCGCCGGTGATTTCGCCGGCGCCGGGAAACACCTTGCCCTGATCCGCAAGCTGATCGGACTCAACCTGATGCTTGGGATGACACTGATTGTCGTAGCGAGCAGCGGCCGCTACCTGGTGTAGACACGCACCGGGATTAAGAGCCGGTGCGCGCCATCTTGATGAACTGCGCCGGATCGACCTCACATTCCGGGCGGCCGAAATACCAGCCCTGCCCCCAGTCAGCACCGAGGTCGCGCAGCAGCTCGGCGGTGGCCGCATCCTCCACGCATTCGGCGATGGTGGTAAGGCCCTGATCACGGGCCAGCGCGATAATACTTTTCACCATGCCCAGCACCTTGGGATTGGTGCGCATGTTCCGCACCATCCAGCCTTCGATCTTGAGGAAGCTGACCGGCAGGCTGGCGAGATACAGGAACGACGAGTAGCCGCTGCCGAAGTCGTCCAGCGCCAGGCGAAAACCAAAATCGAGCAACGGCTGCAGATCCTGCATCAGGTCCTCGAAATTGCCGATCAACTGGCGCTCGGTAATCTCCAGCACCATCGGCTTCACCGGTACATCGACCATCCCGCAGGCCACGCAATGCTGCGCGGCGTCGTGCAGCATGGCCTGCACCAGCTCACGGCGCGCCAGGAACTGCGGCGACAGGTTGATGAAGTGCGCAAAGCCCGGCTTGTCTTTGCCACTCGTCAGGTTTATCGCGCAGCGTTGCATCGACTGGCGCGCGATCACTTCGTCTACGACGTGGATGAGGTTGATGCCTTCGGCCGCCTCGATGAATTCCCCGGCCGGCAAGATGCGGCCATCCGGCTCGATAAGCCGCGCCAGCGCTTCATCCGCCACCACTTCATTGGTGCGCAGATCCACCATCACCTGATAGGCCGGCACCAAGCGGTTCTCCAGCAAGGCGTGCTGCAACATGCCGGCCTTCCACAAGGTGCCGCGCCGGGTGGACGCGCTCATGACCACCTGATCGCGCCCGGCATGCTTGGCCTCATACAGGCAACCGTCCGCCTCGGACAGGACAGAGGCCAGATCGCCTTCTCCTGCGGAAAGTGCCGATGCCGATGCTGGTGGTGATGTCGAGCGGCCCGTGCGTGGTCGATACCGGGTTACCCTTGATCGCCAGGCGCAGGCGCTCCATGGCCACATGCGCCGCCGCCGCATCGGACTGATGCAGGAAAATGATGAATTCCTCGCCGCCCCAACGCGCCACCCAGTCGCCCTCGCGCAGCTCGGCCTTCATGATGGCCGCGACATGCAGCAACACCAGGTCACCGGTATCGTGGCCATAGTGATCGTTGACGAGCTTGAAACGATCCAGATCGCAGACCGCGATCGAGAAAATATCACCCACACGGCGGGCGCGCGCAAACTCCTCATTGAATCGGGCCTCGGCCGCGCGCCGGTTGGTGAGTCTGGTGAGCGCATCGGTCATGGCCATGCTCTCCAGTTCCGCATACTGCTGACGTTCGAGCAGAATTTGCCCGAACCAGGCGGCAAGCAGCTCCATGAAAGCCCGATCATCGGCGCTGAAATCATCGTCCAGCGGTGCGCGGCGCATGAATGCCATGGTTCCGTAGAACACGGGACCCGCCCAGATCGGCGCACTGGCGAAGGCGCGCAACCCCAGGTCCACCGCCAGCGGATGGCGATATAAATCCGGATCGGCGCGCAGATCGGAAATAATAAAACTGCGCTTGGCCTCGACCGCGTACCGGCACAGGGCGTCATTGAGTGCAAGTTCCTGGCCGGGATGGAACAACCGCAGGTCGTCCGCCACCAGACGCACCACCAGAAGTTCGCCACACACTTCACTCACCGTCACCGAGTCCATGTGCAACGTGTCGAGCGCCAGCCGCAGCATCAGCTGCAACTTCTCGGCATCGGACTTGTCGCGGGCAGCCGCCAGCTGCCACAAGGCTTGCAGGCGTTGCGACTGGGACTTGACCTGGTTCAGCAGGCGCTCGCGGTCGCTGACATCGATTGCCAAGCCGTAACGCACCGGCTCGCCATCCGGCAGCGTATCCCGGTATTCGGCCACGGACAGCCAGCGTGGCTTGCGGCCGGCCAGCACGCGCACAATGCGGCGCGCTACGGGTTGTGCCGCGCGCTCATCCACCGCCCCACCCTCCACCACCATGAGCTCGCTCCAGGAGCGGCCCACCACATCGACTTCGTTCAGATCCAGCATTTGCAGAAACGTGGTGTCTGCCGCCACCACCACCCCATCGCGTTCGCGCACGGCATACGTTCCGGCATCGGCTGCGGTCATCAACAGTTTCTCGCGATTCTGCGCCGCCAGCCGCAACGTTTCGCGCGACTGCGCGAGCGCCGCCACCAGCGTGTCGATCTCTCGCACGCCGCTGCTCGGCAGCGCTTCGGATAACCCCGGCTGGGCAAGCTGCCCTTCGATCCTGCGCATGCGTCTGCTGTAACGCGCGGTCAACTGCCAGTAGGCCAGGAAGGTCGTGAGCAGGAATCCCGCGACCAGCGCCAGCGGCAAGCGCACCTGTTGCCACCACATCGCCAGCAAGGTGGAACGCAGGTGCGACAGGAAGGCGTACATCGGTTGCGTCCCAAGTTGCTGGTAAACGCCGATTCGATAGGTTCCGTCGACGATTACCCGGCCTTCGTAGGAACCGCTATTCGGCTGCGCCCGGACGGCATCGTTCAAAGCGCCGCCCGCGGTCTGCTGACCATACAGCTTGCCGTCCGGGTCGGCCGGTATCCGGCTGATCAGGTAACCGTCTTCGCGCCACAAGCCGAGCGCGGCGTCCGCTGTAAAATCCAGGTTGCGCCATAGACGCTGCTGCCGGTCGAGCGGGATGCCTGCCAGGAGGACATAACGCACTTGCCCGCCGGGCGCGCGCACGGTGTAACGCAACGGAATGACCCATTGCGGTTGCAGGAGCGACCGATGCGGCCGGCCGATACTCTGGCCGGTGGCCTGCAGTGCCATATCGAATTCCGCGTGCCGGACGGCGTCGGCGCGTACATTCGGCAACGGTTGGCCATTGGCAGGCGCAGTCGAGGACAGCATCTGCCCATCCGGACGCACAATCGCAAGCATGAGGATGTCGGGATTGCCGGCCTTGGCCGCCACCAGCAGGGGGGTGGCCTGCTGTGGGTGGCGCATCAGGTCGATCCCTTGAAGATCCTCGGCCACGCTCTCCAGACTGCTGCCGACGGAGGCGAAGTAATGATCGGCGTGCGCCGCGAGCAGCTTGACCGTGGTGGTCATGCGGGCAATCTGCGCCGATCTGGCCTGCTGCCAGGATATCCATAACCAGACCGCCAGAATCGCCACCGACACCAGCCCGATGACCATGAGCAGCCGCTGCCCGAGCTGGACCATGGACGGCGCGTGCGTTGACGTGTCTTTAATATGTAAAGCGGTCATGCGGGGATCAGGTTCGGCCTTCATTGTTTTCTCTGGATTGTGTGCAGCCCAACCGCCCTGCCACATGTCCTGACCGAAAACGGAACTTCCCTGGCTCTTTCGAGGGCTGGTTAAAGCGTAGTTCATCTTCATACAAGATGTTTGGCCGTTGACTGACCGATCGGTCAGTGCTTTAATCCTCGCCCTCAAGTCCTCGCTCTCAAGGGTTCCGGTCAACAATGCCAACGTCCCAGCCTGCACGCCTGCCCGCCAGTACCGACGCTGTCGAGCGCATTCTGGCGGCGGCGGAATCGCTGTTCGCCGAACACGGTTTCGATGCCGTTTCCATGAGCGCGATCGGCGCGGCCGCCGGCGTCAGCAAGGCGAACGTGTTTCACCACTTCACCTCCAAAAACGACCTTTACCTCGCCGTGCTGCGTAACGCCTGCCGGGCGGCTGCCCAACACCTGGATGACCTGGGCAAGCACGAGGCGCCCCTGACGGAGCGCCTGCCACAATTCGCGCGTGCCCACCTGGAGAATCTGCTGGAACACGGTCAGGTGGCGCGTCTCCTGCTGCGCGAACTGCTGAGCGACAACCCGCGCCAGGGCCAGGAACTGGCGGAAAAAGTCTATGGAGAGAAATTCTCGCGCTTCGTTGCCATCCTGCGTACCGGCCAGCAAGCGGGTGAGTTGCGCACCGACATCGACCCGGCCATGGTGGCCACCATGTTGCTCGGCGCGAACGTGTTCTTCTTTGAATCACGCGACGTCTTGCGCCATTTCCCGGAAGTGACCTTCAGCCAAGATCCGGAACGCTACAGCACGATGCTGGCAGATATTCTTCTGCACGGCATCCTGCCGTCGCACTCCGCCACAACAAGAAACAGGAACCGGACATGAACAGAATAACCCTGACAGTACTGCTTGCGGGCCTTGCCGTGCTCGCCACTGGCTGCGGCAAGAAGGAGACCGACAAGCCGGTCGAGAAAATCGTGAACGTCACCACCGCCGTGGCGATAAAGAAAGATCTGCCCATTGTCGAATCGGCGGTGGGCAGCAGTACATCGCTCAGTGTCGCACAGGCACTTGACCCGAACAGCGTGCGGCGCGGCACTGTCACCATCCGTCTGCCGTTCCCCGAACACGTGGCGCGCCAGCTGCGCATCGGCCAGAACGTGCGTCTCACCAGCTTCGACGATGCCAACAGAGCAGCGACCGCGCACGTAACGGAAATCCGCCCGGCACTCAACAGCAGTACCCAGACCATGGAAATCATTGCCGAGCTCCCGGCTGGCCGCGAGTGGTATTCGGTCGGCAGCGTGCGCGGTGAGATTGTGGTGGCCGTACACCGCGGCGCGACAGTGGTGCCGGAACAAGCCGTGGTGCTGCGCCCGGCGGGTGCCGTCGTGTACGTTCCGCAGAACGGTACAGTGCGGGAACAACCGGTTCAGCCCGGCGCGCAACGTGACGGGCAAATCGAAATCGTGACCGGCCTCAAGGCAGGCGAAACGATCGTGGTGGACGGTGCCGGCATGCTCAGCGACGGTGCCAAAATCAAGGTGCGGGATGCCGGTGGAGCGGCCGAGCCGTCCACCACCGTCGAGAAAAAATAGCCATGAGTCTCCCTTCCTTTTCCATCAAGCGTCATATTTTCACCCTGATGGTGAGCCTGGTGCTTGTGTTGTTCGGCATCATTGGTCTCACCCGCCTCGGCATCGACAAATTCCCGAAAATCGAATTCCCGGCCATCTCGGTGGTCACGACCTTGCAGGGCGCCGACCCGCAGATCATCGACAAGAACATCACCGACATCATTGAGGAGGCGGTCAACCAGGTGCCGGGCGTCAAGGCCATCCTCTCGAGTTCATCAATTGGCGCCTCGGTGGTCGGCATCGAGTTCCAGCTGGAAAAGAACGTGGATGTGGCCTACCAGGAGGTCAAGGCCAAGATCGATGGTGTGCTGCGCAGTCTGCCCAAGGACGCCGATCCGCCGGTGGTACGCAAGGTGGAAGTCGGCGCCAATGCCGTCCTGTGGATCATCCTGCAGGGCAACCGCACGCTGCAGGAACTCAACACCTACGCCGACGAGGTGCTCAAGCCGCGGCTGGAAACCATCAATGGCGTCGGCGAGGTCATCATCGGCGGCCAGATCAAGCGCACCATCCGTGTGTGGCTCGACACCGATCGTCTGCAGGCCTATAACCTGTCGCCCATCGACGTGGCCAACACCTTCGGCAAAGAGCACGTCATCCTGCCGGCCGGTTTTCTCGGCAGTCCGTCGCGCGAACTGCTCATCAAGTTCGACGCCGAATTCAGCAATCTGACCGAGATGAGCAACATGGTGAGTGGCCTACCGCCAGGGCGCGCCGGTTTACCTGAAGGACGTGGCGCGCATCGAGGACGGTCTTGAGGATGCGCGCAAGCTGGCGCGTTTCAAGGGACAGCCGGCCGTGGGGCTCGGTATCGTCAAGGCGAGCGGCGCCAACGTGGTGGCGGTGGTGGATGCCGCCAAGGAGCGCGTCGACAAGGAACTGCGCCCCAACCTGCCAGCGGGGCTGAAACTCAGTTACTCCTCGGATGACTCGATCAGTATTCGCCAGTCAATCGCGGCACTCAATGAACATCTGATCATCGGCACGCTGCTCGCGGCGCTGATGGTGTTCCTGTTCCTGAAAAGCGGACGCTCGACACTTATTATCGCCACCGCCATTCCGGTTTCGCTGATGGCCACCTTTGCGGTGATGTACTTCGCTGACTACACGCTCAACAAGATCACCCTGCTCGGCCTGTTGCTCCTGATCGGTGTGGTGGTGGATGACGCTATCGTGGTTCTGGAAAACATCTTCCGCCATCGCGAGGAGGAGCACGAAAACCGGGAAGCAGCGGCCGTCAATGGTGCCAATCAGGTGGTGTTCGCGGTGCTGGCGTCAACCCTGACCCTGGTATCGATATTCCTGCCGGTGGCCTTCATCAGCGGCATTGTCGGGCGTTTTCTCGGCTCGTTCGCATTGGTGGTGGTGATCGGAGTGCTGGCCTCGCTGTGGGTATCGTTAACCCTTACCCCCATGCTGTGCGCCCGCTATCTGGAACTTCCCAAAACCCACGGCCGTGTGTACCAGACGCTCGAACGCGCCTTCGTGGCACTCGAATCCGGCTATCGCCGGCTGCTGGGTCTCGGCCTCAGACACCGCTGGACCGTGGTGGTGGTCGCCATGCTGATCGTCGCGTCCAGCACGTTTTTCTTTGCCAAGGTCGGCAAGACGTTTGTGCCGGAGGAAGACGAGTCGCGCTTCATGGTGCTGGTGCAGACGCCGCTGGGCTCAAACCTTGATTACACTTCCGGCCGGTTGACCGAGATCGAAGCCGTGCTGGCAAAGCGCCCGGATGTCTACAGCTATTTCTCGGCCGTCGGCCTGGGTAATGTCGGACAGGTGAATAACGGCAATGTCTTCGTGCGTCTGGTGGATCGCAAGGCGCGCGAATTGTCACAGCCCGACATCATGCGTGAACTGCGCCGCGACCTGGGCGCCATTCCCGGTGTGCTGGCGTTCCCGGCCAACATTTCGCCGATCGGCGGCATGCGTGGCGAACCGTTGCAATTTGCCATCGTCGGTCACGATCTGCAACAGATCGACACATCTGGTCAACGAGATGATCAAACAGCTCGGCACGCTGCCGGGTATCGCCAAGCTCGACAAGGACCTCAAGCTCAACCTGCCGCAGGTCAACGTGATTCTCGACCGCGAACGCGCCGCGCAACTCGGCGTCACGGCGGCGGACGTTGCGCAAACCCTGAGCCTCATGACCGGCGGCGTGGACATCGCCGACTTCAAGGAGAAGAACCAGCGTTATCACATCCGCCTGCAGGTTGAGCCCGACCAACGCGTCAATACCGACAGCCTCAGGCGAATCTACGTGAAGAACAAGACCGGCAATCTGGTGCGCCTCGACAGTCTGGTGAAATTCGAGGCTGGCCTGGGGCCGGCCGAAATCAAGCGTCGCAACCGCCAATACGCCGGTTTTGTCTACGGCGCACTGGAAGGCATGCCGCTGGGCGAAGCCACCGACAACGTGAACCGGATTGCGGCCGATATTCTGCCCTCCGGCTATTCGATCGCCTACACCGGTCAGGCCGAGGAGTTCGCCAAGACTGGCGGTTATGTCATCTTTGCCTTCGGCATGGCACTGATCATGATCTACATGGTGCTTGCCAGCCAATTCAACTCCTTGCTGCAACCGTTGGTGGTCATGGTTGCACAGCCGCTCGCCATCATCGGTGGCGTCGCGGCCCTGTGGCTGTTCAACGACACGCTCAACCTGTTCTCGATGATCGGCATGATCCTGCTCATGGGACTCGTCGCCAAGAACTCGATTCTGCTCATCGACCTCACCAACCAGTACCGTGCAAAAGGAATGAGCATCCTGAACGCGTTGAGCGAGGCCTGCCCGCATCGCATGCGGCCAGTGCTCATCACCTCGCTGACCATCATCGGCGCGATGCTGCCAGCCGCCATCGGCCTCGGCCCGGGCGTCGAAACCAACCGGCCGCTGGCACTGGTGGTGATGGGCGGCATGGTGTCGTCCACGCTGCTCACACTGGTGGTGGTGCCGGCGGTGTACTCGCTGGTCGAAGGGGCGCGCGAACGTCAGCGTGGCAGCAACCAACCCTTGTTACCGCGTATTACCGCGCGTCTCCCCTGGTGGAAGAAAAAACCATGACAACGACACTGCCACGCAAGATGTTGCTCACGGTACTGCTCGGCAGCGCATCGGTCGTACAAGCCGAGAACCTTCTCGATATTTATCACCTTGCCCAGAAAAATGACCTGACCCTGGTGCAGGCGGAAGCCAACTACCAGGCCAACCTGGAGCGCGGTGCGCAGGGCACAGGCCAGTTGCTGCCCTCACTGGCATTCAGTGCCGCGCGTTTCTCGGTGAACCAGGACATCCAGATGCCGGCACCCGCGCATGCCAACGACTACGACAGCGATGCGTACAGCCTGCAGCTCACCCAGCCGCTCTACCGCAAGTCGAACTTTGCGGCCTACGCCCAGGGCAAGGCCATCGCCTCCCAGGCCGAGGCGGAAGTGGCGATCGCCCGCGGAGACATGATGCTGCGCAGCGTGCAGACCTACTTCGATGTGTTGTCCGCCGAGGACACGCTGGCGTTCGCACGCACCGAGAAGGCAGCGATCGAAGGTCAGCTGCATCTGGCGGAACGCAACTTCGCCGTGGGCAACGCCACGGTGGTGGACGTGCACGAGGCGCGCGCGCGCCATGACCTGGCCGTGGCACAGGAAGTGGGCGCCGACAACGAGTTGCAGGCGAAGCGCGAGGCGCTGACGGTGCTGGTGAACGCGAGCCCCACCAAGCTCGCCACGCTCCGGCCAAACGTCCCGTTGCAACCGCCCGAACCACAGAACGTGGAGTCCTGGAACAAGACCGCGCAGGAAAAAAATCCACTGATCCTGGCGCAGGCACGTGCCCTCAAGGTCGCCGAGGAAGAAATCGAAAAGAACCGCGGCGGGCATTACCCGACACTTGATCTCGTGGCCTCGCACGGTTACAACAAAAACAGCAACATCTTCTCGCCCACGATCTACGAATACACCACCAATCAGGTGGGCGTACAGCTGCAAGTGCCGCTCTATGCCGGCGGGATTACCCAATCGCGGGTGCGCGAGGCCGAAGCGCGGCGCGTTCAGGCGCGCGCCGCGCTCGACCAGGCCAAACGTACCGTTACACGTCAGGTCCGCGAATCCTACCTGGCCATCACCGGTGGCATTGCCCGCGTGCAGGCGCTCGAACAGGCGCAGGCTTCGAGCAAGAAGGCGCTCGAGTCCACGCTGATCGGCTACGAATCGGGAGTGCGCACGGGTGTGGATGTGTTGAATTCGCAGCGCGATCTGTACCGTACGCAGCGTGATTTGTCACAAGCGCGCTACGCCTATCTGCTCAGCCACCTGCGCCTGAAGTTCGTCGCCGGCACCATGAGCGAGGCGGACCTTGGCAATCTCAATGCCTTGCTTGCTGGCGGATAACCTGCTTCGCCCTTATTATCAACAGACTGCTTCTTGCACCGTGTATTGCGCGGCTGGTTTGATTTCCAAATGTCAAAATCCAATACCCCGAAAGTCGGTTTCGTCAGCCTCGGTTGCCCGAAGGCGCTGGTGGATTCCGAGCGCATCCTCACGCAGCTGCGCGCCGAGGGTTACGCCATCTCTCCGGACTACGCAGATGCCGATCTGGTGGTGGTCAACACCTGCGGCTTCATCGACGCGGCGGTGGAAGAATCGCTCGACGCCATCGGCGAGGCGCTGCGCCGAGAACGGCAAGGTGATCGTCACCGGCTGCCTGGGCGCCAAGGGCGACGTGGTGCAAGCAGGCGCATCCGCAGGTGCTGGCCGTGACCGGCCCGCATGCGCTGGAAGAGGTCATGAGGCGGTGCATGAGCATCTGCCCAAGCCGCACGACCCGTACATCGATCTGGTTCCGGCGCAGGGCATCAAGCTGACGCCCGGGCACTACGCCTACCTGAAAATTTCCGAAGGCTGCAACCATCGCTGCACTTTCTGCATCATCCCGTCCCTGCGCGGCGATCTGGTCAGCCGGCCGATCGGCGAAGTGCTGACCGAGGCCGAACATCTGGTCAACGGCCGGGGTGAAGGAACTGCTGGTGATTTCGCAGGACACCAGCGCCTATGGTGTGGACGTGAAATACCGCACCGACTTCTGGGGCGGTATGCCGGTCAAGACGCGCATGACTCGAACTGGCGAAGCACGCTCGGCGAGCTGGGCGTCTGGGTGCGGCTGCATTACGTCTATCCCTACCCGCATGTGGACGAGGTCATTCCGCTCATGGCGGACAGGCAAGATCCTGCCTTATCTCGACATCCCCTTCCAGCACGCCAGCCCGAGCGATCCTCAAGGCCATGAAGCGTCCCGGCCGCAGCCGAGAACACGCTCGCGCGCATCAAGAAGTGGCGCGACGATCTGCCCGGAACTGATGATCCGCAGCACCTTCATCGTCGGCTTTCCCGGGCGAGACCGAAGAGGATTTCGAGCATGCTGCTGGATTTTCTCGAAGAAGCGCAGCTCGATCGCGTCGGCTGTTTCACCTATTCGCCGGTGGAAGGCGCGGCAGCCAATGCCCTGCCCGACCCCGTGCCGGAGGAAGTGAAGCAGGAACGCCTGGAGCGCTTCATGGAAATCCAGGCCGAAATCAGCGCCGAGCGCCTGGACCGCAAGATCGGCAAGACGATGACCGTGCTGGTGGACGAAATCACCGACGACGGCACCGCCCTTGCGCGCAGCTATGCCGATGCGCCGGAAATCGATGGTGTCGTCATCATCGAAAACAGCGCCGGCCTGGAAGTCGGAGAATTCGCCCGCGTCCGCATCACCGATGCCGGCGATCACGACCTGTGGGCCGAGAGCATCTGAGTACGCCTCACCTCAAACTCGCGTTCGACTGGCAACGCATCAAGCAGGAAACAGCAGCACCAGTGTAAGCGCCACGGCGCCGGGCAACGCCTGCACCCACAGAATTTTGCGACTGCTGGTCATCGCCCCGAATAGGCCCGCCGCGACAACGCAGCCGAGAAAAAATACCTTGATGCCGTAGCCGCCCTGGGCCAAGGCTGATCCCCCAGAGCAGACCAGCGGCCAGGAATCCATTATAAAGACCCTGGTTGGCGGCAAGTGCCGTCGATGCCTGCGCAAACTCGGGCGTCAACCCGAAGACACGACGGCCGAGCGGCTTGTTCCAGAAGAACATCTCCAGCACCAGAAAGTACAGATGCAACAGGGCCACCAGCGCCGACAACCATGTTCGCAAACAGCATTCGGCCCTCCTTGTTCCTGGACCATAACGTAGGGCGAATGCAGCTGCTCTCGCGCATCCATGCGCTTCGCGGCACTTGGACTCCTGCCCATCGCAGCGCGAATTGCGCCGGATGTCTTTCGGTCGATCGGTGGGTTACGGCACGCCCTCACCCCTACCCTCTCCCGCTGATGCGGGAGAGGGGGAGTTGGTGGCAAATCTACATAAATAATTGGCGCCTAACCCACCCTACATTAAAATACTTTAGATTCGAACGGCGCACGGATTCAATCCGCCTCGCGCTCCGTGGAGCAGCAATGGATGGCAGAAGTTTTTTGCTTCTGACTCCTCTGCCACATCCAGATCCACCAGCACCTGCCCGGTCACCGGATTCGGCCGGAAGGTCGTGCAGCCCTTCAGTCCCTTGGCGTAGGCATAATCGTAGAGTGAACGGAACTGCGCGAAACTGTAGTCCTGCGGCACGTTGACGGTCTTGGAAATGGCGTTGTCCACCCACGGCTGCAGCGCGGCCTGCATGTCGAGGTGCATGAAGGGTGAGACCTCACTGGCCGTGACAAACGCCGGCGTGAGCGGCGTATCCACGCCGTTGACGTTCGCGGTACAGGCGGTAGGCATAATCGCTCACGGCATGCTCGCTCAAACTGCCATCCGCCTCGCGCACCCGGCGCTTGTACTCGAAGCGGTACACCGGCTCCAGTCCGCTGGACACGTTGTTGGCGAGCAGCGAAATGGTGCCGGTGGGCGCGATCGCAGTGAGATGCGAGTTGCGAATGCCGTGGCGCGCGATGCCCTCGCGAATTTCCGGCGGGAGGTGGCTGATAAACTTTCCTTGCAGATGTTTGTCCTTGTCGAGCCGGGCGAACGCACCCTTCTCGCGCGCCAGTTCAATGGAAGTCTGATAGGCTGTCTCGCACAGCCTCTGCATCACCTCGCCCGCCATGCGCGCGGCCGCCGGTGTGCCGTACGGAATGCCCAGCATGATGAGCGCGTCAGCCAGCCCGGTAAGCCCAAGACCAAGACGGCGCGTGGCACGCGCCGCTTCGGCCTGCTTCTGCAACGGGAAAGCGCGACAGGTCGGCGACATTGTCCAGCATGCGCACCGCCATGGCCGCGGTATCGGCAATGCCATCCAGATCGAGCCTCGCCCGGTCGCTGAAGCGGCGCGCACGAACTGCGTCAGGTTGATCGAGCCGAGATCACAGGCGCCATACGGTGGCAGCGGAATTTCGCCGCAGGGATTGGTGGCGCTGATGTGCTCGCAGTACCAGAGATTGTTCAGCGCATTGACCCGGTCAATGAAAATCACGCCAGGCTCGGCGATAGTCGTAGGTCGCGTGCATGATCTGTTCCCACAGCGCGCGCGCGCCGCACTGTGCGCACCACACGGCAGCGCACGGGTGCCGTCGATGCCCGACCAGACGCGCTCGACGGTATCTCGCCGCAGTCGGCCATGTCGCGCGAGCCCAGCGGAAATACCAGCGGCCAGTCGGCATCGGCCTGCACAGCCTGCATGAAGGCATCGCTCACCAGCACCGACAGATTGAAATGCCGCAGTTTCTGCGGCGTCGCGCTTGGCGCGGACAAATTCCTCGATATCGGGATGGTCGCAGCGCAGCGTCGCCATCATCGCGCCGCGCCGTGCGCCGGTGGACAGGATGGTGGCGCACATCGCGTCCCAGATGTGCATGAACGACACCGGGCCGGAGGCAGTGACGCCGACACTCACCGCCGGTGCACCGCTCGGTCGCAGGGTGGAAAAATCGTAGCCCGACACCGCCGCCCTGCTGCATGGTGAGCGCGCCCTCCTTGAGCGCATCGAAAATGCCGTCGAGCGAATCCTCGATCGTGCCCATGACGAAACAGTTGAACAGCGTGACGCGATGGCCGGTGCCGGCACCGGCCAGGATGCGTCCACCGGGCAGAAACTTGAAGCCTTCGAGGACGCTATAGAAACGCTGCTCCCACTCCGCGCGCCCGGATTTCTCCACGCTCGCAAGCGCGCGCGCCACGCGCCGCCACGTGTCCTCGACGGTCTGATCGCGGATCTCGCCAAGCTCGC
The DNA here is from genome assembly GCA_963698375.1 of uncultured Pseudomonadota bacterium. Lineage (GTDB taxonomy): Bacteria > Pseudomonadota > Gammaproteobacteria > Acidiferrobacterales > UBA6901 > UBA6901. Next base: position 5,030 of record CAVOQN010000012.1, on the reverse strand, counting down.
GGAAGCGGTATTTGGTGTCCCAAATACGCCGCGAAATGTCTGCGTGAAAGTAATCCCTGTTCATGGCCATAGGCTAACACCACTGCCGCGGGTCGGATATCCTTGCCGGCATTCTTTCCTGCCTGCTCGGCAATACGGCCAATGGTCGGGTGTTTGCCTTCCAGGCAAGGGTGCGTGTGGGGGGATTCCGAACAATATTGAGTGGATTCAGCCGCTGTTCACCTTGCCACGAATCGCCCGCTTACAAACAAGGCACGCACAAGTTAGCCTTGTTTCTCAGCGTTTTGTCTGGCGGCGCATCTGGTCGATGGCGCGCAACAGCGCCATCTCCATTCTCAGCTCGGTCATCAGCTTGTCGTAATCCGCCGCCGTGGGCTTGGCGGCGATGGCTTTCTGCGTACGCTCCATGGCAGCAAGCGCTGCCGCCTCGTCGAGATCCCTGGTGCGCGTCACGGTGTCGGCCAATATCGTGACAATGTGCGGCTGCACCTCGACAAAACCGGATGAGATAAAAAAGGTCTGTTCAATCTCGAACTCATTCGTCAGACGCACCAGCCCCGGACGCAAACGCGTCAGCAAGGGCGCATGCCGCGCCAGCACGCAGATTTCACCGTCCTCGGCCGGCAAGACCACCTTGGTCGCCGGACCGGAATAGATCAGCGCTTCGGCGCTGACAATGTCAAGATGGGTCGTTAGCGGCATTGGCCAGGGAATTCAGCTGCTTTTCCGGATCACACACAAGTTCATGGGTCGCAGCGCTGACGGGGACGGATGAGAATATACACAGGAACAGGAAGGCGTTAAAGGCGACTTGTTTTCCAGGATGCGTGCGGCACAGCGCCGGAGCGCCGGCCGACGATTCCTATCCCCGGGATCGGATGCTACAGTTCACCGGCGCGATGCGGCATCGAACCGGATCGCAGGGAATTATTGACCGGAACGAGCATGCAGGGTGCTCCCGGGGCATACTTTCCTGGCACATTCATTCGAGTACATATATCCGGAGATTTTTTAATGACTGCAATTCGATTTTTCCCGTCAACGTGTCTTGCCATACTGGTGTTTGGCGTATTTTCCATCTCCAGCGGGTGCAAGGATCAGGAAGTACCCAAGACGCAATCCGGCGAGCCGATACCGTTTGACCACGTTGCCACGTTGCCCAGCGGCCATCCAGCAATGCCGGCCGATGCCGCGCAAGGCATGCGCAATGCGGCTGCGCCAGGCCAGTCCTCCCGATCAATCAAGGCCACCGTCAAGCTCAGCCCGGCGCTCGCGAGCAAGGCCGCGCCCGGCGATACCGTATTCATCTTCGCGCGCGCCGCGCAAGGCCCGAAAATGCCGCTCGCCATTGTGCGCAAACAGGTGAAGGATCTTCCGATCACCGTCACCCTGGATGATTCCATGGCCATGGTGCCGGATATGAAAATGTCCAGCTTCCCGCAACTGGTGGTTGGCGCGCGGGTCTCGAAATCCGGAGATGCCATCACCAAGCCTGGCGATCTGGAGGGTTATACGCGGCCGCTCAAAGTCGATGCGAGCGGACCGGTGGAAGTCGTGATCAGCTCCGTGGCCGGAGGCCTTCCGCCGCCAATGACAGGCAACCGGCCGGCCGATGCCGCGCACGAGGCCCCTTTAAGCACGCCAACTCCGGCGTGAAAACCCGCCTCAATATTCCCGCCGAAGTAAAGGCGAAATGGAAGACCGTGGAAATCTCGGTGGCAGGCAAAGACATTACCTTGCGCAAATTGCAAATACCGGTCGGCGGTGAAACAGGCATCGACAAATCCGGCCTGATCGTACGGGTGGTCGCCTACGTACCGGCATTTCAGAGCGACGCCGGTGCCGTGACCAGCGCCTCGAACACGCCCGATAACCCGGCGGTGCTGATCCAGCTCGTGGACAAGGGTCAGGTGCTGAACGAGGGATGGGTATTCCAGAAGTTTTCGGACTTCAACACCTACTCCAACGACAGGTTGCAGGTACAACTGCTGGCGGCGTCCGCGACCGGCGGAGGCTGATTTTTTTGACCAGGGCGGGCGCGCCGGAATGGCGCGCCCGCAGATTGACCTCACGACGCGCTGATCGGCGACGTCAAATTTTTGGCCCACATTCACGCGCGGCAGGCGCGGAACATCAACCGCCGAAAAAATGGCGGTGCTTTCTGTGGTGCCGTCTTTACTATTAATACAAAACAGCGATGACTTGAAAAATTTCGCATCCGCTACCGGTTTCGAGGTGGCGAATCGACTGCGGCCAGTCTATCTTTTACATCAGGTCGACGTTGCGTCGACAGATTACTCCGACGCAGCCAAGAACCCTTAGTACGTTTCGTGACAAAGGCAAACCAGCTCGAAAGGCTGGCACGCAAAGTTACCTGCCTGTGACCGGAAGGTTATGGTAGAGGGACTGCCGGAGAAACAGATGCGCATCGTGCAGAACTTTCCAAAAACGCCCGTCATTTTTAATGACGGAGTTTCCTGTGCATGCCGCTTCGGCAACCGTTCTCTCTCCACGCACCTTCCCTCCCCAGGCATACAGGGGAAGGTGCATGCGATTCCATAATACTGTCCTGGCCGTTCTCATCCCGGTCTTCGGTGGCGCCACGCCGGCGATGGCAACGAGTTTGGCCGAGCACTTCCAGGCATTCGTCCTCGGCGCGGAAGCGCAGGCGCGCCCACTGGAGGCACGCGATCTGCGGCTGGATGCAATCGCGCAAGGCTGCTTGCAGTGCCACGACGGATCACGCGCCAGCCATGTATCGGTACGTAACACCGGTACGCCCATGCCGATACGCGGCTTCCAGACCCTCAATCACCCGGTCGGCATGGTCTATGACCAGTCGCTGTCGAAAGATCCGAACGGCTACCGGCCGCGCGCGGCGTTGCATGCGAATATTCGGTTGATCGATGGCCAAGTGACCTGCGTTTCCTGTCACCAGATCAAGACGGGTGCCGCGCCGGCGCCGACCCTGCACGCGCAGCTGGATCAAAACCGGGACACGGCCTGCACGGCCACCAGGGAACTGACCGTGGGGCAACGCGACAAGGACCTGTGCCTCGCCTGCCACATTAAATAGCCGCGGCGGCGTATGCGCGCGACTCAGCGGTAGAGCGGGTAGTCCTTGTGCGAAGATTTTCCGTGGAAGTACTTGTAACGAAACAGTGCATCGCGCCCGTGGCAATCGGCGCACAGGAACGACTCACTACGGGTGAGACGTAGAAAGCTGGAACGGACATCACCTTCGCTATTCTTGCCCGGACCTTCGGCAACTTGGTGCGCACTCCACTGATGCGGGTTGTGGCAACTCGCACAGGTAATGACGCCGGTCGTCGCCGGTAACCCATCGGCCCCGTAAACACCGATTCCCGCCGCACCCTTGGGCATGAAGCGCGCACGCAGTTCCGGCGACCAGGCCGTGACCTTGCCGGGATGGCGCCCCTGTTTCTCACTCGGTACCTTGGCGACTGCCACCTGCCCGGCGGCATGGCAACTGCGGCACTGTTTCTCGCCGGCGTCCGCTCCGGTCCCGGGAGTGCGTGCCCACAGCCGCAGATCGCTGACCGCGTTGTGCACGCCGTGACACTGGCCACAAACACCGGACTGCGCCGCGGTCTGCCCCTTGGCGTTGACCGCCTTGGGAGCAACAACCGTGAGGTCGTGATCGGTGCCGCGCACCAGACTCTGCGCGCGGTGACACTCCACGCACAATTCGGCGCGCCCGGATGCCGGACGGCGCAGGAAACTGTTGCCCGCATCGCCTTCGGCGGTGCTGTTCGCTCCGGCGCGACTCTTCGGATTTGCCGGATCCCACTGATGCGGATCGTGACAGCTGGCACACTCCATCTGCGCACCGGAACCATCCGGTTTGGCGCCAAACAACGGCAGCTTTGGCTGCATGCCGCCCGTGAGCGGCTGGTTCAGCGGGTGGCTGTGCGTGCCCACCACTTTCTTGCCGGCCAAACCGCCGTCGCGATGGCAATCGGCGCACAGTGCGCCAGTGGTCCCCTTGTCCCGGTCCCCGCTCACGCGCCCACAAGTACGTGGATTTGGCGTTGTGCGGGACATGACAGGTAGCGCACGCACCCTTTTCCGTCTGGCGCTCTGATGCTTTCGCCTCACGCTTTGCCTTCGCGGCCGGCATCAGTGTCGCATTGTGCTTGCTGAGCAACACGGCGGCCTTGTCGACATGGCAGTTTGCACACAAGCGCGCGCTGGCATCCAGCGGAATGCGCAGGAAACTGTTGCGACCATCGCCTTCTATTTTTTTCGGATCCGGCGTGTCGAGCCGGGCATGGTCATGGCATCCGTCGACCAGCGGTGCGGGTCATGACAACTGCTGCAACCGATCTTGCCGCCGGTCTTCGTGTACAGTCCCTTGTCATCGAAAAGCGGCAGCGGCACCAGTGCCGCCAGCGAATCCGGCAACGGGAAGCGACTGGTCCAGCCCTTTGGTGTGGCGATGATGCCGGCCTCGGCCACCGGCACGCTGACCGGATGGCTGTGAGCGCCGACGGTCTTTTTCTTCGCCAACCCATCTGGATTGTGACAGCTCAGACAACGTGCCGACACGACGTCAACGCCTGGGTACACTTCGCGCGCCCACAGCGCCGGCCCGTTGGCCTTGTGTGGCAAATGGCACACGCCGCACGGACCAGACTCGGACACACTCTGTTTTTTGATATTCCGTGTCTCGGGCGCCATCACCGACATGTCGTGTTTCGTCTGTTTGATACGGGATTTGTCCGCGTGGCAGGTTCCGCACAGTTCCGAATTCTCGTTATTCAACACCAGCATCTTCTTCTGGGTGGCGCCGTGCGCCACGTGGCAGGTCTGGCAAATCACCGTGCCGCCGCGCCCAAAGCGGGCACCATGGCGAAACAGCGCGGCCGGGAACTTGTCGAGCTCCTTGAACACCGGATGATTGCCCTCTTCCGGCCCGGTGCTGCGATCGAGGTGGCAGGCAAAACACAGGCTGGAATCGACGTTCTTGACGCGCATGAACAAGACCAACGAACGAGTACATAACAAAA
>CAVOQN010000011.1:0-109235 GCA_963698375.1 uncultured Pseudomonadota bacterium | reverse complement strand
GCGGATGTTCGAGCGTGACCATCTAATCCCCGCGTGGAAGGAACTGATACTGACGCATCCGGACCGGTTTGTGTTCGCGCTCGACAATGTCTGGTACCGGCACTGGGACGCGTTCTACCTTGAGCAGGTCAAGCAGTGGCGCCAGGCGCTGGCGGAGCTGCCACCTGATGTCGCCCATGCCGTCGCCCATGGAAATGCTGAGCGTCTGTGGCATTTGGCAGCGCGCCAGTGATCCGCGACGCGAAGCCGGCTCAGGCGAGATTCGTTAAAGGTCGTTTAAGGGGTCAGTACCCTTTTCCGATCTCCGCCCTGGCACAAGCCCAAACAATTATTTACAGATTCAAACTCCGACTGATCTCTTGCACCGGAAAAGTGTACCGACCCCTTTAATGCTGGATGTTGAAGTGGCCATTGATATTTCGCAGTAAATTCGGCTCACAGAGGGCTGCCCCAATTAATAGACAATCCCGGTATGCGCAAGGCTTAAGCCACCGCCGCCTGTTTATCGCGCACCGGCATCGTGCCCGTCACCAGCCGGAAGATGAACGAAGGCACGCAGAACCCGGTTGTGACCGGAACCGCAGCCGTCGCCACCAGCAGCCAGCCCATCACCTGGCCCGCGGTGGCATAGCCTCCCGCCATCAGGCCCGCCGTCACGATCAGCCATACCGACGCCAGTCCACAGGCGAAACGGCGCGGCGCCTTGTACACCGGCAGGCGTGGTCCCTTGAGTGCATGCCGCAGGCCGTGGTTGTAGAACACGTCGAACGGGCTGCCGGACAGGATCGCGCCGAGCGCCGCGAGTGGCGCCAAGGCCAGCAGCATGACCGGGCTGGCGAGCGCCGTGCCAATGCCCGCCAGCAGCATGCAGAACACCGGGCCGACGCGCAGCCCGAGATCAATCGCTTTCAGGTCCCGGTCGGGAACGCCGGTGAATCCCTGCAGTTCGACCAGCCAGCGGGTAGTTTCAATATTCCTGCTCATGTTTCACCTCCTCAGGTGATTGGATCGTTGGGTTCAGGCCTTGCGGGCGTAGAAATTGGCGCCGTGGATGAACAGCTGCTTCGAGACCTTCTGTTCCGCCGGGGTGCCCATGAAGCAGTTGAAGCGCTGCACGACCCGCCCGTCCACGAGACCGGCATCGGCGAACAGCTTGAAGAACTCGCTCTCGGTCAACGCGCCGCCGACGCAGGCTGCCCACAGGTCCGGGTTGCTGCGCGACTTGAGGCTCAGTTCACGCTGCACCACCACATCGGCCAGAAACAGACGCCCGCCGGGTTTCAGGACGCGTGCGATCTCGCCGACCACTCGTGGCTTGTCCGGCGAGAGGTTCAGCACGCCATTGGAAATGACGACGTCGATGCTGTTGCTGTCGACCGGCAGGTTCTCGTAGAAACCATCACGGATATCCACGATCGCGCTCAGTCCGGCCAGGTCGGCCGCCGCCACGGCACAGTCACGCATGGCCGGCGTCATGTCGACACCGATTGCCCGGCCGGAAGGCCCGACACGTTTGGCGGCCAGCAGCAGATCCATGCCGGCACCGCAAGCGTGATCGAGCACGGACTCCCCGGGCTTGAGCGGGCTCAGGCCCGGCGTGGCATCACCGATTCGCAGCGGATTGCCGACCCCGGCAAAGCGCGCGGTGCTCTCCTCCGGCAAGTTGGCCAAATCATCCGGGTCATAGCCCAGGTACGTGCTGGCATAGTCCGGCCCGCGGTGAAAATGAAACTGCCCGTGCGGCTCGCGCGCCACACGGTCGTACTCCACGCGTACCTGCTCGCGCAGGTATTCGCTGTCAAAATTGGCTGGTGCGGTCAGTGCCATGACGGATTCTCCTCGTTGAGTCATTTAGTGGATGTTGGATTACATGCCGACGATGTAGGTGTTCGGTCCTTCGGCATCGAGCACCTCGTGCACGATGCGTCCGATCTCGACAGCCTTGATGGCGCTGGCATCGTAATTCACCCTCATGACCCGCCGTACGTACGGGCTGAAATCGGCGGAGCGTATTCCGGGATGCCCGACAAAAGCGCCCTCAAGCTTCTTGCGCACCACGTCGCTTGGATCAAGATGCACATCCAACATCACGGTGATCCCCTGGTTCTGGCTGGTTTCTGCAGTTTTCATGATCGTGTTCTCCTATGGTCTGGGTTTGAATGACGGGCAGATCTGCCTGCCCTGAAACACAGAATAGGGGGCGCACGTATCGGGAGGATTTCAGAGGGTTACTGCTTTGTTGCCGGTTCGTATCAGCGGCAAGCCGTGGATCACGGCGCCACGACAGGCTTAGGGGTGTTCGGCGAGAACCTGTTTGATCAGTCCGTGAAGCGCATCGAATTCAACCGGTTTGCGCAATACATCACGAATGCCGGCAGCGGCAAGCTCAACTGGCGAGAGCTCCTCCCCGTAGCCGGTATACAACACGGGGTGACTATCCGGGTAGATGGCTCGCAACTCGCGTGCCAGTTCAATGCCGGTCATGCCCGGCATCGTGTAGTCGAACAGATAGAAATGAAAGGGACGGCTGCGTTCCGAAATCTGTTGCAAGGCTTCCGGGCCACTGGCACTGGCATGCACCGTAAGGCCCCAGTCCCGCAGGCGTTCGACCATGAATTCGCGCACATCCGGGTCGTCCTCAACCAGCAGCACCTCGCCCTGCAGCGTCGGGTCCGGTTTGCTGGTTGGCAGGCATTCGCCGGTTGTGCTGCAGTCCGCTGCCGCCACTTCGCTGAGCGGCAGCAGCACGCTGAATCGTGCGCCCTTTCCGGGCTCACTGTCGACATGGATATGGCCACCGTATTCATGCACGATCCCGTGCACCGTGGCGAGGCCCATGCCGCTGCCCTTGCCAACCTCCTTGGTGGTGAAGAAAGGCTCGAAGATACGTTCCAGCACCTCGCGCGAGATCCCGCTGCCGGTATCCCCGACAGACAGCTCCAGGAATCGGCCGGTTATCGGCTTGCGGCAGGACGCGCAGGTGCAGGGACTGGTGCAATCAATCGGACGCAGACCGATTTCCAGAATCCCGCTACCGGACATGGCATCGCGGGCATTGATACACAGGTTCAGCAATACCTGCTCCAGATGCACCGGGTCGGCGATCACGGTCGGCAGCGCATCGGAAAAATTGAGGCGCGTCTGGACCGTGGATGGCAGCATGGATTCCAGCAGCTTGACGCATTCCTTGATCAGTGGCGCCGGCTGCAGCGGTCGCGGCTCGCCGCGCTGTCCGCGGCTGAAGGTCAGCATCTGCTGGATGAGATCACGGGCGCGCGTGGCGGAGTTCTGTATCCGTTCGAGGTAGCGATTGAGCTTGGCGTCGCGGTGCTTCTGCTCCCATTCCTGCGCCATCACGATATAGCCCATGATCCCGGTGAGAATATTGTTGAAGTCATGGGCGATGCCGCCGGTCAGATGACCGATGGCCTCCATTTTCTGCGACTGGCGCAACTGCGCCTCCAGCCGGCCGCGCTCGGTCTCGGCCTGTTTGCGCTCGGTGATATCGCGCATGATCACCAGCAGGTGCGGCTCATCGCCGTAATGCACTGGCACGCCGTGTACCTCGGTATCGAAGTAAGTGCCGTCCTTGCGCTGGGCAATGGCTTCGGACTCAAGACTGTGGCCGGCGCTCGCGGCCTCGAAGAATGCCCAGCAGCGCAGCTGGCTGTCCGAATGCACGAACTGGAAAGACTCGGCCGCCAGCAACTCCTCGCGCGTGTAGCCGTGCAGGCGGCAGAACGCCGGGTTGGCTTCCATGATGCGCCCATCGGGCGTGCACAGCGCGAGGCCGTCCACGGAGGCGTTGAAGATGGTGTGATAACGCTCCTCGCTCGCGCGCAGCGCCTCCTCGTTCTTCTTGGCTTCGGTGATGTCGCGCAACACCAGCAGCACATGCCGCTCTTCCTGAAAGGTGGCCGGCAGACCGCGCATGTCGAGGCGAAACACATCGCCGTTCTTGTGCGTGGCAATGGCCTCGTCCTGGTAGACGCGGCCCTCGCGCACCGTCTCCAGCAGCTTCATCAATTTCGGCATGCTCTCCGGCGGCACATAATCGGTGAGCGGTGCATTCAGCAACTGCTCGCGGGTCATGCCGTGCAGGTTGCAGCACGCCTCGTTCACGTCCACCAGCTTGCCATCCATCGTCCATAGCGCCATGCCATCGGACGAGGCATTGAAAGTCACGCGGTACTGCTCTTCACGAACCAGCAGCTGCTGATCGGCCAGCTTGTCCTTGGTGATATCGCGGACAATCGCCAGCATGTGCGGACGCCCCTGGTAGTCCATGCGCACGCCATTGACGTCGACAGTAATAATGGTTCCGTCGGTGCGCCGCCCCAATCCTTCCATGTGGAATTGTCCGTGTTCCTGAACGGACTGTATGAACTGGTGGTAAACATAGTGTCCCTGTTCCGGAATGAACTCGAACGGATCGATGCCGCGAAAGTCGTGATCCGGCGCATAGCCGTGCATGCGCTTGAAGGCCGGATTGGCATCCACCACCCGGCCCTGCTCGTTAAACAGCATGAATCCGTCGACCGAGGAATTGAAGATCGCGCGGTACTGGTCGGCTTCCGTCTGAGCGGCGTGGCTGGCCTGCAGACGCTCAAGTTCCACGGCGGCGCGCACTGAGAAGATGCGCAACAGCTGCTCGGTAATGGCCAGGTCCCGGAATGGCTTGCGGTCCATGACGGTCAGGAGACCCATTACCCGGCCATTGGAATCGAACAGCGAGATGCCGGCATAGCCCTCGGTCTCGAGCTCCTTCGCATGCGGATCCGAAAACAGGAATTGCGTGCGTTCCGGAAAATGCCGATAGCCGTGTCCTATCACTTCCTCGCACGGCGTACCGGACAGGTCATACTCGAACGGCGCCACCGACTGACCATCGGCGCTCATGGCAATGACCCGCACCGTACGCGAATCGTCGCCAGTCAGCAGACCGATGATCGCATAGTTCACATCCAGCGCCTGCGCGATATGGTCTGCGAGATGCTTGAAGATGGCCTCGCCGCTCACACCGGCCACGCCGTCGGCGGCAAATTGCAGCGCCCGACGCAGGGTGTCGTCGATCGGCAGCTTCTGTGTTTGCGGGGCGGCGCTCATGGATTTCGGGTCAGGTTCAAAGTGTTGGCAGGAACCAGTTTACCCCTTGCCGGGGCCTGCCGGACCCTGCTGATGCCAAATGCCAACAATTGAAACACGGCTGAAACAATCCGTCCGGACGTCAGTTGCCGGCCGGAACATACATATAGCCCACGCCACGCACGGTCTTGATCAGCTGGGGTTTGTCCGGATCGATTTCGATTTTCTTGCGCAGCCGGGCAATGCGGATGTCGATACTGCGGTCGTAGGGGTCCCAGTCACGGTTCTGGGTATGGGTCAGAATCTGGTCGCGCGACAGTGGCCGCCCCGGGCGCTCGATGAACACCTGCAACAAATCGAATTCCATGGCAGTCAACGGTATTTCCGATCCATCCGGCCCGAACAGCTGGCGGCTGACGGTATTGAGCAGGCATTGTCCCACCGGGGCGCGCGAATCCGTGGCGCTTGCTGCCGGCGCCTCGTCACTGGCGCGTTGATAGCGGCGCAATACGCTCTTGATACGGGCATGCAGTTCACGCGGATCGAACGGCTTGGCGATGTAATCGTCGGCACCCACCTCCAGACCAACGATGCGGTCGACAGTCTCACCGGCACCAGACACCATGATAATGCCGATGTCATGATGTTCGCGCAGGTAGCGCGCGAGACTCAGTCCATCCTCACCGGGCAAACCGATGTCCAGCAGCACCACATCCGGCACGCGTTCCTTGAGGCAGGCGCGCAGGGCAGTCGCGCCGTCGGCGGCAGCGACTTCGTACCCGTGTCCGGTGAGGTAATCGCCGATCAGCTCACGGATGTCCGGATCATCGTCCACGATCAGAATTTGTTGCACGGTCAATCCCCCTGGCGGCAATAGGCTGTCGTCCACATGGCCGGCAGCATCACGCTCTTGTTATTTAACACATCGGGGCGAATCCGGAAACCAAAAAGAACCGGGGCCGGCGCATGCCGGCCCCGGCCCGGTTATACCACTCAGACGGTTGTTTCCGTGGGCCGGCGTTCGCTGAAGCGCGGTACCAGCATCGGCACATTGCGGCTATAGCGGGTGTATTCCGGGTGCGCCACCATGAGATCACGTTCTTCGAGCTGAATCGCAATCAGGATATAGATTGTCGTGGCCAGCGCAAACACCAGATGCGCCACCGTCATGGTCGGCGTCGACCAGAATGCCAGAATAAATCCAACATACAGCGGGTGCCGCACCCACTTGTAAAACAACGGGGTCCGGAAAGGCAACGCGCGATAGGGCTTGCCGACCAGTGCCAACCATGCCTGACGCAAACCGAATAAATCGAAATGGTTAATCAGGAACGTGGACACCAGCACCAGCATCCAGCCGAGGCCGAACACTGTCCACAACACCCCCTGACCGACCGGATCGGTAACGTTCCAGACCACGCCGCCCATTGGTTGCCAGTAGGCGAACAGGGCGATCAGCGCCAGGCTCGCCAGCAACACATAAGTGCTGCGCTCGATCGGTTCCGGCACGATCTGCGTCCACCAGCGCTTGAAGCCCGGACGGGCCATGACGCTGTGCTGAACGGCAAAGATGCCGAGCAATGAACTGTTAATCGCAAACGCTTCCCACAGTGATACCTGTGGAATGCCATCGATGGACACCGGCACGAACAGGTTGCCGATGAATCCGATGGCGTACAGGAATGTCGCGAAAAACAGCCCATAAGCAACGAGGCCGTAACTGAAGTACAAAATGCGTTTTGTCATGTATTTCTCCTTATTTGAGTGAATGGCGCCTAGATGCCAACCTGACCGATATCGACACAGACCGAGAACAGAACGACCCAGGTCATCGTCATCGTCCTTTTGCATGTTTTCTTACACCTGTGCAGATATTTGGTCACGAGTCCTCCCGGTGCGTTTGATACGAATGCGCGAAGCACAACAGTCCGCGCAAGACCAGAGCATAGGAGGCAAGTATTTCTGAAGAACCTCTGAAGGTGACTGAATTGTTACTGAAGCGTTTCAGTTCAGCGCGATACCGGGCCTGCAGACCAGCGTATGTAAGCCGCGACTCCGGTAAACGTCTAATCCTGCGTTACTTCTGAAGGCCACCTGCAAAGGATGACGGAATGAGAAATCTCTTTGGCACTTTACTGACCATCACCCTCACCAGCGTTCTGAGTGGTGCAGCCGGGCAGACTGTATCTGCCGGAAACGTGGAACGAGTGGCGCTGCTTGAACTTTATACCTCGGAAGGCTGTAACAGCTGCCCACCGGCCGATCGCTGGGTCAGCAGCCTGCCACAACCTCAATTTGTCCCGCAGAAACTTGTGGTGCTTGCCTTCCATGTGGATTACTGGAACTACCTGGGCTGGAAAGACCGTTTCTCGCAACGGCGCTTCACCGAGCGCCAACAGGAGCTGGTACGCACCAATCGTTTGCGCACTGCCTACACCCCGCAACTGGTCTTGAATGGCCGCGACTTCCGCGATACCGCCGGAATTAACCAACACGTGTCGCGAATTAACGTGCAACTGCCGAGTGTCAACCTGACACTGAACGCCGACAGGAAGGATCGGATGCTGAGAACCGGTGTCACGGTGAATCCGGTTAACTCATCGGCGCAGGATCCGATGGAACTTTATCTTGCCCTGTATGAAAACAACCTGGAAAGCCAGGTGACGTCCGGTGAAAACCGTGGCAAGCGATTGCGGCATGATTATGTCGTCCGGACGTTACTCGGCCCTGTCGCTGTTGCGCCAAACAGGAAAACAAGCGAAGCGTGGCAGATCCCTTTGGCCGCTGACTGGAAAATACCAGATATGGGCGTTGCGGCCTTTGTGCAATCCACGAAAACGGGTGAGGTACTTCAGGTCACAACGCGCATTTTCAAATAGCCAGCGCTGACCACCAGTCGCGATTCCCGGTAAAAGCCGACGAGTCTGCTGCAATCTGCCCTACTCATCCTCATCCAATTGTCTGGGTGGTCTGGGGCCTTTGTGCGACCTGTGACGCGGTCCGGTATGACGGGCAACAGTGGCCTTGGCTGACGAACCTGTGTTTGCCTGTTCGGTGCGCAACTTCAGATAACTCTGCCAGCGTCTGGCATCCAGGGCGCCGGATGCAATGGCGGCCTGGATGGCACAGCCCGCATCATTCTGATGGCGGCAATCGTTGAACTTGCAACGCCCGAGCAGCGCACTCACTTCCGGAAACGCATCCTCGATATTCTGTATGCCGACAGCGAGCTGGAACTCCCGCATGCCGGGCGTATCCACCAGCATGCCGCCTTCCTTGAGCGGATGCAGGGAGCGGGATGTCGTGGTATGCCGGCCTTTGTTGTCCCCGGTACGCGTCGCGGCGGTGGCTTGCTGCGGCCTCGGCCAGGTTGTTGATCAAGGTTGATTTACCAACGCCCGAGGAGCCCACCAGGGCAACGGTCTTGCCCGGTCGTGCACCACGGTCGCAGCGCGCCAACTGCGCGGCATTTCGTGCGTCGATGCACTCAATGGCCACCTCGGGGTGCAGTTTGCGGGCCGCCGTCATGAATGGAGTCACGTCATCAACCAGATCGGCCTTGGTCAGGACAATGACCGGGGTGACGCCTGCGCCGGAAGCGAGCGCCAGGTAACGTTCCAATCCGCGCCAGGTTGAAGTCTTCGTTGCAGGAGGTGACGATAAACAAGGTATCGACGTTCGCGGCGATCAGCTGCTCATCGGTTCCGTGGCCGGATTCCTTGCGTGCCAGCTTGGTCTGACGCTTGAGCATGCGCACCGGTCGTTCGCCCGATAGCCGGCATCAGCAACCAGTCACCGACTGCCAGATCCCCGGGATCGGGGAACACCCCGACATCAAGTCGCTGCTCGCCCCGGCTCGCTCCAGATAACACAGTGATTGCGATGGATCTGGGCAATGCGTGCCGGATAGCACGTGACGAGCTCATTCGTGTCGAGCTGCTGCTGGAAGAATGGCTGCCAACCCAACTTTTCGAGGTCTAACATTCAATTTGCATGGCCTGCATAACAGGCAATACAGAGACACAGGGGTCCGAGCAGTAAACAGTCGCAGTTCGCCAACCTTTCGCCTGCCTGATACCATCTGCTCGAATGCTTCCCGGACATTCCAGTTCGCGAAGTTTCCCCATCTCAGGGAATCCGTTTTTACCTTGTCCGCAATACTGGCATTTCATTATGTCCATCGTCATTCTCATCAACACCGTGATCGATTCTGGTTTCCCGCTGCGCCGGGGCTGGGCATTTATCTTCACCTTGTGGCCCGGGGCGCATGTCCGCAACCTGGCTGATTGTACCAGCCTCCACAATGGTTAGCGGGCTAAAAAAATATTCACTCTCCAGTACATTGCACCGTTTTGCCGGTGCCGTCCGCGCGGGCCATATCACGCCGACAGCGTTGGTACTGATCACCGCCAACCTGTTGCCGCTGTATGGCGTACTGATGCTCGGCTGGGCTGTGTTGCCGATGATGGTACTGTTCTGGCTGGAGAACATCGTTATCGGTGTGCTCAATATTCTGCGGATTCTGTTTGCCAGCCCAGCCGGTTTGGTACGACGGACCAGAAAGTTCTTTCTGGCCTTGTTCTTCACTGTCCACTATGGACTGTTTACCGCCATTCATGGCCTGGTTGTGTTTTCCATGTTCGGTGGAGAACCATACAAGGCACTCATTGATGGCTTGTGGACAATGGATGCCGCGCAACACGCGATCACGGAGTATTCTCTGTGGCCCGGCATTGTTGCGCTCACCGCCAGTCACCTGTTCTCGTTTTTCTGGAACTATCTTGGCCAGCGTGAATTTCAGTCCGCTCGCCCCGAAATCCTGATGCACGCGCCGTACAACCGCGTCGTCATGCTGCAAGTGACCGTCATTTTCGGTGGCCTGCTGGTTCACATGTTTAATTCCCCGCTCTGGGCCCTGCTGCTACTGGTCGGCCTTAAAATCGGCGTCGATTTGCGCGCGCATCTCATAGAACATCGTAAAAAAGAATCCGCGTTGAATCCGACAACACCAACCTGATCCTTTGTTACAGAATTGCTGCGCCTCGCTTCTCAAGCAAGATCCGCCAGTATCGGGGCACAGATGTCTTCCAGGGCATGGCCGAGTGCGCCGCCGGGGATCAGCATGGTCGTCGCGCGCGTCATCTGCGCACCGGGAATGCGACGCAGCAAGTCGACAAAGTCATGTCGTTCGCGATCGCGAAAATGCACGACAAAGGCACATTCGCTTTCCGTCGGTACATCGCGTGCAATAAACGGGTTGGAGGTGTCCACCAGCGGGATACGCTGGATGTTGATATCGGTCACGCCGAACTGCGGCACGATGTAGTGGATGTAGTCGTCCATGCGGCGCAGGATGGTTTTCACCGTATCTTCCGGCGTACACTGGCCGTGTGCGCAATCGCGGTGGATCTTCTGGATCCATTCAAGGTTAATCGCCGGCACCACGCCAATCAGCAAATCGACATGCTGGGCCACATCAATGCCCCGGGCATTGACGCGCCGATCGACTCCCGGCAGGAAAGTGACGCGCATCCACCTGGCGTCGGGTCCATGTCTGCGCCACGACCCCGCCGTGTTGCCCCTCGTAAAACAACAGGTCGCTGCCGGCCGCGAGCGGCTGCCACGCGGTGAACTCGCCTTCTGCCACGTCGAGCGTGGCAGCGCGCTCTGCATTGTGTGCATAGTCGCGCACCATGCCGCTGCCGGTTTCGGAATAGGTCTTGAAGAAATCCTCAAGCTTGTCGAAATGGTTACATTCCGGGCCGAGCCATGAGAGGTTCCGGCCGCTGTCGCGTGCCGCCGCGAGCTGTGCGGCAAATTCGGCTTCGGTATAGCGGCGAAACGCGTCGCCGTGAATAATGGCGGCCTTGACCTTGAGCCGCCGAAAAATGGTCTTGAACGCGTGCCGGACGGTAGAAAGTCCGGCTCCGGTAGAACCGGTCAACGCGACGATTGGGCGTTTCTGTGACATGCACACTCCTTGCATTCCGGCCATTCCGGAATGGCACATTGTTAGCGAGTCTGGTCAACTTGTCTATTCAGTAACCTGCAGATGCGTGCTAGTCGTCTTCACGACGCACTTCGACCTGCGCCAGACCTTCATCATCGACCGTCACGTGGAGGTTCATCGGCCTGCAACAAACCTGACAGTCTTCGATGTAATCCTGCACGTCGACGGAGCAATCAATCAACAAATCAATTCGTTCTCCACAATATGGACAAACGATCTCCGTTTCTTTCTGATCATTCATGGGTCATTCAGACGTACTCGACCTCAGGTGGCTTCGAGGTAATGGACGCTGAACAGCCCGTCGGTATCGGTCCACGCCTTGATAGACGAAAACCCGGCACGCGCCGACAGCGCCTGAAACTCGGCAACCGTGTATTTGTATGAATACTCGGTTGTAATCCCGTCGTTTTCCTTGAACTCGAACTGTCGTCCGGCGATGCAGACGACTTGCGTGTCATTGCTCACGATACGCATCTCGACACGTCCCGCCACCGCATCATAGAACGCATGATGCCGGAATCTTGTTGCATCAAAATCCGCGCCGAGCTTGCGGTTGATGCGAGTCAGCAGATTGAGGTTGAAGTCGGCAGTAAGCCCCTGTGCATCATTGTATGCTGCGTTCAGCAGGGCGGTGTCTTTCTTGATATCCACGCCAATCAAAACTCCACCACCGGACCCCACCAGGCGGGCGAGGTTAGTCAGGAATGCGACGGCTTCATCCGGCGTGAAGTTGCCGATACTGGATCCCGGAAAGAATACAACCTTGTGGGCAGTTGGCAGATTGGCAGGCAACGTGAATGGCGCAGTGTAGTCTGCACAGATCGCATGCACATCGAGTGCCGGGTAGTCGGAGCCAACGCGCCTTGCCGCCCACAGCAGAAAATCCCTGGAGATGTCGACTGGTATATACGCTCGGGGGCGATTCGCATCAAACAGTATCCGGACCTTCTGACTGTTGCCGCTACCAGGCTCAACCAGCAGGCAATCAGGTCTCAGGTAACTGCTGATTTCCTCGATGTGGCGCGTCAGGATAGCTATCTCCGTTCGCGTGGGGTAGTACTCGGGTGTCTGACAGATTGCTTCGAACAACTGCGAGCCCCGTTCGTCATAAAAAAACTTCGGGGCAATGGCCCGAGGACGCTGGCTGAGTCCCAGGATAACTTCACCAAAGAAATCCGCCGCCTTCGGGTGGAAGTCATAGAATCGAATGCGATCGGCCTCGGCAGACCGCTTCCTCGCCACTTCGCGTTTCATTGGGCGTCCCTCGCCAAACGCAGTCCCGAAAACTGCCAACGGTCCCACGGGTGGAAAAAATTCCGGTAGGTAGCACGAATGTGATCGTCCGGCGTTACGCACGAGCCACCGCGCAGGACGATCTGGCCACTCATGAATTTGCCGTTGTACTCGCCGAGCGGCCCTTCCACTGCGCGGTAACCCGGGTAGGGAGAGTAGGCACTCTGCGTCCACTCCCACACGTCGCCGTACATTTGCTGCAGTGATTTGATCCGCTGTGCGGGCACAGGCTGCAGGAAATCCTTCTCACGCAGGTTGCCTGCGACCGCCAACGGCAGAGCGGCGATCTCCCACTCGGCCTCAGTCGGCAGGCGTGCGCCCGCCCAGTGGGCGTAGGCTGTGGCCTCGTAAAAACTCACGTGGCATACGGGCGCGTGCTCATCCACGCGCCGCATACCGGACAGCGTCATTTGCCACCATTGGTTCTCCAGGCGCTCCCAGTAGAGCGGTGCGCGCCAATTGTGCTGTTGCGCGATCTTCCAGCCGTCCGAAAGCCAGTGCGCCGGTTCGCGGTAGCCTCCGGCATTGATGAATTCGATGAATTCGCCATTGGTGGCTGGTCGTGAGGCGATCTCGTAATTCTCGAGATAGACCTTGTGGTGCGGTGATTCGTTGTCGTAAGCGAAGCCTGGGCCCGCGTGGCCGATGGCACGAACACCACCGCTGAAGGCCACCCAGTGCAGCGGCGTTGCGTCTCCGGCAACGGTCGCAAGCTCGCGATAAACCGGGCGCAGCGGGTTGACGGCAAAGTTGTGCTTGATGTCGGTCAGCAGCAACTCCTGATGCTGCTGTTCATGATTGATCCCAAGCACGGTGCGTTGCTCGATCTCGGATCGTTGCGGATGTGCGCTGTCAGCGAGCAGTGCTGCCATGTGTGCATCCACATGTTTACGATAGCGATAGACTTCGGCGACAGTCGGCCGCGACAATTGTCCGCGCCGCGCCTGCGGATGAAAGCTGCCGAGCGATTCATAATAGGAATTGAACAGGTTCGCGAACAACGGGTGAAACTCTTCATATCCTGATAGAAAGGGTTTCAGAAGCAACGTCTCGAAGAACCAGCTGGTGTGTGCAAGGTGCCACTTGGGCGGGCTCACCTCGTCCATGCTCTGCACGCCGTAGTCCTCGATTGCAAGTGGCGTGCACAGGGTTTCGCTATCATTTCTGACGCGCGCGTAACCAGCCTGCAAATTTCCGTGGGTATGAACGTTATTCAACCTATCCATAAATGACTGTCAGAACGAATATCCGCTTCCCTTCAGAAACACATCAATCGCATCGACCGCGTCATCCGCGTAGAGATCGCGAAAGAAGTGGCCTGCACCTTCCACTATTTTCATCTGCACACGCTTGCCGTCTACAAGCGGTGCGACTTTCTTTTCGAGGCCGACGACGACTTCGTCGCTGGCGGCAACTACCACGAGCAGCGGCTTCCGTATTTTGGTTATCAGGGTTGGGGTATCGAGACGTAGTTCATTCCCATAATACGAGACGAAGCTGTCCGCCGTTACCGAGGCATCGGTGCAATTCAGCATATCAATGTGTTCAAGCACCGTACTGCCCTTGCCCGCCTTGACCAGTTTCTGTGCCTTCTCCAGTACCGGCGCCAGCGGCTTGCCATAACGCTGCTGGTATCCGACGGCGTTGGTATTCTCGCGTATCGCCGGCGCCATCAGCACCACGGCCTTCACCAATTCGTTGTCACGTTCTGCCGCGTAAAGCGCGGTCTGTGCGCCGCCGCGTGAATGACCAAGTAACGTTACGCGCTTTGCTCCCTGATTCTTCAGCCAGTCCACCCAGATGCCGATCTCTTCAGCGGCATCGTCATTGCGGTGTCGATGCGTAGTCTTGCAATCGTACATGCCGTGGCGATTGTCCAGGCCGAGGCTCAGGTTGATGGCGAGCGTGCTGTAGCCCTTCTCCTTGACGAGCAGGTTCTGGACATAGGTAATGATCTCCATGTCACGGTGCGCCAGACCGCCGTGGGTGATAAGGATTACACCGTCGGCGATTTTTCTGTCTGCAGCAAGCTCAAGGTTTGCATTGAGCGTCAGCCCTTTGTGCTGAAGGGTGACGTCTTTCGCCTCAATTGCGGCAGTCGCGATGCAGAACCCCACGGCACACAGGCCACGGACAAGCTGAATGGTTTTCACCAGAAGTATCCTCGTTGAACAACAATTCGATTAATTCTCCAGTAACGTTACGGATGTCTCTGCTGTCTGCCTGTTGATCTCGAACTGCATTTCGCAGTACTCATTCTGTTCATCAACAGGCGTGGGGTCATCCGCGCAACTGCATCCGGCAATAATCCCTGAATAAAATATGCCGGCTTTTACCTGTATGCTTTCTTTGCTTTCGGACACACGGATGATCATCGCTTTGTGCTGGCTATCGGCCACGTAACTTGTGCAGGACAGGCCCTGCTGCAAGGGTAACTGATCGGCTTTTAGTTGCTCGATTTCATGCTTGAGGACATCCGTGAAATCAGCAGTTCCCCAGGCTTCGATTGCCTTCGCGAGTCGGATCATTAGAGTTACATTCCACTGCACAGGTGACCCGCGGTCAGGTTAGCTCACACTGACTCCATTGCGCCAGTACTGTCTCAATACACGAACCTGGAAGCCCGTTTTGCGTCATCCGGAATATCCGGTAAAAATACAGGGCTATGGCGCCATGGTCCGCAATCGGATTGAGCGGAACTGAACCCGATCAAAGCCATCCAATGTTTGGACTTCGTGCTTGATTGTTGCTCTCTCACCTGAGCAATCCGACCTGCAAATTCAGTTTAAGGAGGCCGTATGAAACGCATCGCCCTGCTGTTGCTGGCACTGACTGGACTGTCACTCGCTGCCTGCGCCCCGCGCGCGCCCGACCCGGACCGGTTTGCCACAAAGTTCATTGAACACGGCAAGAAATCCATTCTCGATGTCATGAAAGACCAGAAGGTAAGCGAACAACAGCTCACAACCGCCCGCGGGATACTCGACCGCTACGAGCCCAATGCCCAGCGTGAAATGGCCTCGGCCATGCGCGCCCAGCAGGAATTGATGCTGGCGCTGACTTCCGGCCGTGACACCGCCACCCTGTTAAAGCTCGAAGCCGACCAGAACCGGGTGCAGGATCGGGCCCTGCGAACAATCGGCCAGATGCACGAGGAACTGGCGTCTGCGGTTGGCCCGGAGAAGTGGAAAGGCACATCCGCCCAGCTTGAAGAAAAGTACAGCCGTTACTTCAAACCCGAAAAGTAAGTGGCGGCAGCGACCGGCCTAATTCATACCTATATGTGAATTAGGCCGGCACAATACGGCCTGCCTCTGCACCCGGGCCGAGGGCATGTTCCCAAACCGCGCGTGATCCATCAGCACCCCTTGGGTTCCATGCAGACGAGTGGCCAACGGAACATCATTCTGGCCCCGTTTTCTCATATTGCAGTAGAAACCGGCCTGCCGCTGCCCTGGGCACACGAGTAAGGGCTTGCATGAGCGAGAAGGGAATGTGTCGGATACAGTATTTTTCGCGAATATCCCTCAGCATGCGCAACCACAGATGGGCGGTCATCTCCGCATCCGCCAGCGCCCGGTGGAACGTGCCGTTCGTGGGGAGCTGATTGAAGGTGACCAGGGTGCCAAGCTTGTGGTTGGGTGCATCCGGGTACACGCGCCGTGCCGCCAGCATGGAGCAGGCAAACACACCCGCATAGCGTCGCCGGATACGCCGACACTCGGCATCCAGAAAGCGCTGATCGAACGAGGCGTTGTGTGCCACCAGATCATGGTCTGCAATGAAATCGGCAAGCCCGGCCATCACGGTTTTACAGGTTGGCGCAGCGCGCAACATGCGATTGGTGATACCGGTGTAATCTTCAATAAATCCGCTGACCCGAATTCCGGGATTCATCAGTGACTGAAAGCGGTCGGTGATCTTGCCCGCTTCCACCCGTACCGCGCCGACCTCAATGGCGCGGTCACCCATGTCCGGCGACAAGCCGCTGGTCTCGAAGTCGAGAACAATGACCGTGTCGGCGCATCCACCCTGGCGTTGTTTCATCATGCTTCCGTCAGACTCGTCAGGAATACGGGCTGCCCGTGCGGCGAGTGCAACACGTGCAGTTCGTGGGTCTTATTTCGTTTTGCAGAGCACCTTGACCCAATTACCTTTGGGATATGCAGCTTACACACAACATCACACACTTACCGCTCCTTGTTGAGCCAAAAAATAATATGTGCGCACTGGCCGTTGTTTTTGTTTCTGTCATGTCGGCCCACCTGCTCAAGGAGTAGACAAATAAGCATTCGTTGATTGTGCAGGCGCGAAACGCCCTGTACTGTTTCAGCGTCAGCAAAAAATCTCAATAATAAGCTGTTCGTGTGGGAGGCTCCTTGTCCGAGTTAAGGGGTGACCGGCTCGTGCTGGATGAAGCACACAGGCAGCCACGCGAATTCCTGCTGTATGCACAGCCCCGGCAAGACACGGCCGTGGCGCTGGCGACTGCCGAACCACCACCTCCCGACCAATCCGACGGAATGGACGCAGCCGATCCGGCGACCCGCCTGGAACGCTGCATCAGCATGCAGGCCAAGGCAATCAGCCTGTTGGATGGCGTGCGGCGCAGCCTCCAGGAAGCGAGCCACACTACACCAATCGAAAACACTGGCGAAAAGATAGTTGCCTTGCTCAAAGAAGCGATCTGTCACGAACACACCATCGTGCAGGATTATCGTGCGCTGCGTTCGGAAGCTGACGCCCTGCGAACCGAGCGGGACGAACTGGCTGTGGCGCTGCGGCACACAGAGGCCCTGAGCCTCACCGACGAACTCACCGATCTGCCCAACCGGCGCGCCTTCGTTCAGCGTCTGGACCAGGAGCTCAGCCGCAGTCAGCGTACCGGCCAGCCCCTGGCCTTGGTGCTGCTGGATATCGACAACTTCAAGGATATCAACGATGAGTACGGCCACTACGTCGGCGACATGATCTTGCGTCGTTTCGCCCAGAGTATGGCCGGGGAGCTGCGGCAACATGACCTGTTGGCCCGCTATGGCGGCGAGGAGTTCGCATTGCTGTTACCCGAATCTTCAGTAGACGATGCGCGCATAGCGATGGATAAATTGGCTCGTCGCATCCGGAGTGAACCCCTTGATGCCGGCAGCTCGAGTATTGATCTGCCTACCTTCTCCGCCGGCATCGCCTGCCTGCGCCCGGGTGAATCCGCCACAACACTGATCAACCGGGCCGATCAGTCCCTTTACCTGGCGAAGCGCCTGGGCCGGAACCGGACCGAAACCGACGAAAAACTCCCGCCCTCGCCGGCCTCCTGATCACGTCTCGTAAAAAGTCATCCATGGGTATGCCCGTTACCCCTGTCGCGCGGCTGCGGCGTAACGCCGGATAATCTCCCCGGCCGGTTCAATGGCTTGAATACCGGCCACGCTCTTGCCCGCCTGCCAGTAGTCGTTGTCGCCTGAGGTATCCAGCGAGGCACGCTTCAACTGCCACAGCGAGCGCAGCGCATAGATTGTGCGCATCAGGTGTTTTGTCTTTCGGCCACGCAGCATCCAGCGCGCCAGGAAACCGGCCTTGAGACCGAGCCGCCGCACCGTGGGCGTGGCAATCACGGACACCGGCACACCGGTGATGCGCTCGCTCAACACAATGTCCTTTTCCTGCGCCGCGACGATGGCCTGCTTGTAAACGTCGCTCGCCCCGCACTCCGAGGTGGCGATGAAGCGCGTGCCCATTTGCACGCCGGCATAACCGAGGCGCAACGCGTGGATAAAATCCGGTTCACTGCCGATGCCACCGGCGCAAATCAGCGGCAAGCTTGTAACCGGAGAGTTCCGTAATAAAGTTCTTCCGCGCTCAACCCACCGGCATGACCACCGGCGCGGTTGTTGACGGCAATCAACCCATCGACACCGCCATCAATACCCTTCTCGGCCCATTTGCGTTCCGTAACGTCGTGATACACCAGCCCGCCGGCCGCGTGCACGCGCTTGACCACCCAGTCCGGTTTTCCAAGCGAGGTAATGATGAAGCGCACGCCCTCTTCCAGCGCCATGTCCAGCCAACGCACCATCTTGTCGTGATACGACTTCGATGACTTTTCGATCAGCACGTTCATGCCGATCGGTTTGGACGTCAGTTCGCGAATGCGCCGAAGGCCGTTGCGGAAATCATGCCGGTAGACATAGGTGAGTGAAATCGGCTGGACGATGCCGATACCGCCGGCCTCGGACACGGCGGCCACCAGCTCCGGATTGCTGCAGGGATACATCGCCCCGCAAATAATCGGCACCTCGATGCCGACCTGGCGGGTAAACGGCGTATCGAGCAGCTTGCTGTTGTCCGGACTCATGGCACCAACCCCAGTCGCCAGACAGCCGTGGTGCGCGCCACCACATCGCCATCGCGATCGCGGATATCGGCCTGCACCACAACCTCGACATCTTCACCCTGCACCTGTGGCACCTCACAACGCGTCTCCGCCACCAGCCGGCCACGTGCCTTCTTGAAATACTCCGTGGAAATTTTTACCGCAATGCCGCGTATGTTGGGCGGCAGGCCGGTGAGCATCGCCAGCCCGCTGGTCACTTCACCGAGGTTGGAAAGCGCAATCGCGTGAATCGAGTTGAGGTGGTTGCGCACCCGCCGCCGGTCGCGCAGTTCGATGCGCGCATGGCCGGGCTGCAATTCACGGATGCGGGGAGAAATGCTTCCGGTGTAGGGCACCATTCGGCCGAGAATGAAACCAAACAGCCAGCGCCCGCCCGGCCACGGCGCCAACCGTTGCCACAGCCGCAAGATCCTCGCGCCCGGCGAGGCTTGGGCGGCGGCCATCAGCGTTGGTTTTCCGGCAGATCCATGGCCAGACTATATAGGAGTCGCGCACGATGGGGAAAAGAGGACAAATCCTGCGTGCCAAAATTAGGTCTGTCGCGTCAGGCAACCTTATGTGACTGCTCTTGTCCTGCAAGCAACGCTTTGATCTCCGGGAGACATGAACCGCAGTTGGTTCCGGCCTTGAGGCGTGCGCCGATATCAGCAGCGGTGGCGCAACCGGACTGGATGGCCTCGATGATCGAGGCCTCTCCGACGTTGAAGCAGGCGCACACCTGACGGCCAATGTCGCGGCTGCCCTTCGGCGGATTACCGGCCAGCAACCCGATCCGGGTTGGAATGTCGAGCGCATCCAGCGCAAACAGGCCAGCCAGCCAGTCACGCGGCGGGAGTTGCGGGTTGGGGCCGATGAAAATGCAGCTCTCCAGCTTTCCCTGCGTCAGCCGCGCCGCGCGGTAACGGCGCGCGGCCTTGTCAAAGTATTCGATCCACTCCACTTTTTCGTCCTGCGCGCACAGCGCGGCGCGCGCCGTGGTGGCCCAGTCCTGCGGAAGTTCATCGCCCGCCAGTTCGTAACGCCACAACGCCTGCCCGCGCGCGACGACCCAATAGGTCGCGGCACCCGGGATCAGCTTACGGCGCGAGAGCAGAAAGCCGTACCACTTCGCAGGCAGCGGCTCAACCTTGACCGGCGTGTACTTGAATTCCGGTTCGCCGGAAATCGGATCGGTGGCCGGATTCACAACCGCATCGATACAACCACCGCTGCCATGCTGGTCGTTCCAGTGCATCGGCACGAACACCGACCCGGGGCGTTGCGCGGTGGAGACCAGGACGCGCGCACTCGACTGACCCCACTTCGAGGTAACGCGGGCCAATGCACCGTCGTTGACGCCGACGCGCACGGCATCCTGCGGGTGAATCTCTATATAAGGTTCGACGGTATGGCCCGACAGCCGCGCCGCCAGGCCGGTGCGGGTCATGGTGTGCCAGTGATCGCGCACGCGCCCGGTATTGAGCACCAGTGGATAGCTGTCATCGGCCGGATTGACCGGTGGGCGCGGCGTGATGGCCACGAAACGCGCGCGGCCACTGGGCGTAAAGAATTTGCCTTCGCCGAACAGGCGCGCCGTGCCTTTCGGTCGGGCACGCGTCACAGGCCACTGCACCGGTGCCAGTTGCAGGTAGGCCTCGTCGCTGATGTCGGCAAGACCGGAAAGATCAAAATCGCGTGCGCCGTCGTTGGCCACCGCCGAGAGCGCCGCATGTTCGCGAAAGATTGCGGCGGCATTCGTGTAATCGAAGGCCGCGCCATACCCGAGGCGCTTGGCGACTTCCGACACCACCCACCAGTCCGGCTGCGCCTCACCCGAAGATTTCAGAAACGCGCGCTGGCGCGAGATGCGCCGTTCGGAGTTGGTAACGCTGCCGTCTTTCTCGCCCCAGGCCTGCGCCGGCAGCAGCACATGGGCGAATTTCGTGGTGTCGGTGTGGCGCACGCAGTCGGAAACAATCACCAGCTCGCATTTTTCCAGCGCACGCCGCACCTGTTGCGCATCCGGCATGCTCACGGCCGGGTTGGTCGCCATGATCCACAGCACTTTGATCTTGCCCTGCTCAACCGCGCGAAACAGGTCCACGGCCTTCAGGCCCTGCTGGCTGGCAATGGCCGGTGACTGCCAGAATTCCTGCACCTGTTCGCGATGCGCCACGCTGTCGAGTTCGAAGTGTGCGGCCAGCTGGTTCGCCAGCCCGCCGACCTCACGCCCGCCCATGGCATTCGGCTGGCCAGTGAGCGAGAACGGCCCCATGCCCGGGCGGCCGATACGGCCGGTGAGCAGGTGGCAGTTGATGATGGCGTTGACCTTGTCGGTGCCGCTCGACGTCTGGTTCACACCCTGCGAGAACAGCGTCACCACCCGTTCGGTGCGTGCGAACAGATCAAAGAACTCGGTCACCTGCGAGACGCTCAGGCCACATTGGGTTGCGACCGTGGCGATATCCGGACTGCTGGTGCGCGCCGCGGCCAGCGCCGCTTCCATGCCCTCGGTGTGTTCATTCACAAACAACGGATGGGTTTCATCGTGATCGGCGAGATGCGTCAGCAAGCCATTGAACAGTGCCGCATCGCTGCCCGGCGCCACGGCCAGATGCAAATCGGCGAGATCGGCGCTGGCGGTGCGGCGCGGATCGATGAGCACGACGCGCAATTCAGGATGATCCTGCTTGGCCTGCACGAGCCGCTGATACAGCACCGGATGACACCAAGCGGCATTCGAGCCGACCAGCACCACCAGCTTGGCGCGCTCCAGGTCTTCGTAACAGCCGGGTACCGTGTCGGAGCCGAACGCGCGCTTGTGGCCGGCTACTGCCGAGGCCATGCAAAGCCGTGAATTGGTGTCGATGTTGGCGCTGCCGAGGAAGCCCTTCATCAGCTTGTTGGCTACGTAATAGTCCTCGGTCAGCAGCTGGCCGGAAACATAGAACGCCACGGATTCCGGGCCGTGCCGGGCAATGGCCTCACGCAGGCCGTTCGCGACGGTGGTGAGTGCGCTGTCCCACGTCACGCGTTCGCCGCGCACTTCCGGGTGCAACAGGCGTGTCGCCGGATCGAGGGTATCGGCCAGTGCCGCGCCCTTGGAACACAGCCGGCCGAAATTGGCCGGATGCTGCGGATCACCCGTGACACTGACCACATCCCGGTCATCAACTTGCGCCAGTACACCGCAGCCGACGCCGCAATAGGGACAGGTGGTGCGGGTCTCGGTGGCAAGCATGGGATGATCAGTCGTTCAGGCAGCCTTCTTCCGGAATCAGGGACAACCACACCTTGCCGCCTTCGATTCGCACCGGGAAGCGTGCGGCACAACCTTCATCCGGTGCCACGGCCATGCCGGTATCGAGGCTGATCTTCCAGTCGTGCAACGGACAAGCCACCTTGTTGCCGTAGACAATGCCCTGCGACAACTGACCGCCCTTGTGCGGACAGCGGTCACGCAAGGCGAACACCTCGTCATCGAGCGTGCGGAACACCGCAATGTCACCGTCTTTGGTGCGCACCACGCGCGCGCCCTGTTTCGGAATATCCACCACTGTACCGACCTCGATCCAGTTGTTTGTACTTGTCTTGGCTACCGCTTGCATCCTGTTCCCCTTCGTCAACCGACCAGCTTCAACGGAATGTATTCGTGACTGTCCAGCCCCTCTGCGCGTTGTGCCCAGGGATCAACCTGCGAGAAGCGTTGTGAGTTGTAAAAGCGCTCGGCCGCCTGCTTGCGGCTTTCGGCGTCCTCGACCACGCGCTGCTTGATGTAGGAAAGACCGATGCGCTCCACCCACGGTGCCGTGCGTTCCAGGTAATGCGCCTCTTCGCGATACACCTGCAGGAAGGCGGCGCAATACTCCTTCACCTCCTCCGGGCTTTTCACCGCGCACAGGAAATCGGTAGCGCGCACTTTCACCCCGCCGTTGCCGCCGACATGCAGTTCGTAGCCGGAATCGACACACACCACGCCGAAGTCCTTGATGGTGGCCTCGGCGCAGTTGCGCGGGCAACCGGATACGGCCAACTTGAACTTGTGCGGCGTCCACGATCCCCAGGTCAGCTTTTCCAGTTCGATGCCCATGGTGGTCGAGTCCTGGGTACCGAACCGGCACCAGTTCTTGCCGACACAGGTCTTCACGGTGCGCATGGCCTTGCCGTAGGCGTGGCCGGAGACAAAACCGGCCTTGGACAAATCGCCCCAGATGGCCGGCAGGGTTTCCTTCTTGATGCCGAGAAAATCGATACGCTGACCGCCGGTGATGTGCACGGTCGGCACCTCGTATTTCTCGGCAATCTCGGCCAGCGCGCGCAGTTCACCCGGCGTGGTCTCGCCGCCCCAGATACGCGGAATCACCGAATAGGTGCCGTCTTTCTGAATGTTGGCGTGCACGCGCTCATTGATGAAGCGCGACTGGTTGTCGTCCACGTACTCGCCCGGCCACGCCACCAGCAAGTAGAAGTTGAGCGCCGGACGGCACTTGTTGCAGCCGTCCGGGGTTTTCCATTCGAGTGCCTTGAACACCGCCGGCATGGTTTTCAGGCCCTGGCCGCCGATGGCGACTCGCACCTCGTCGTGAGTGTGCTCGGTGCAGGGGCACATCGGTTTCTTTTTTGGCGCGGTGGAGTAGTCGCCGCCGAGAGTCGCCGCCAGCAGGTTCTCGACCAGACCGGTGCACGAGCCACAGGAACTGGAGGCCTTGGTGTGGGCGCGCACCTCTTCAAGCGTAAACAGTTTCTTGTCGACGATGGTTTTCACGATGGTGCCCTTGCACACGCCGTTGCAACCGCAGATCTCGGTGCTGTCGGCCATCGCCACCACGCGCGTCTTGATGTCGCCGTGGCCGGCATCGCCAAGGTGCGCCTGGCCAAACAGCAGCTTGTCGCGCAGATTCGACACATCGGTGCCATCACGCATCAGCTGGAAGTACCAGGCGCCATCCATGGTGTCGCCGTACATCACCGCGCCCTGGATGCGGTTGTCCTTGAGTACCACCTTCTTGTACATGCCGGCGCCGGCGTCCTGCAACACGATCTCTTCGGTCTGATCGCCGCCGGAGAAATCACCGGCCGAGAACAGATCGATGCCGGTCACCTTGAGCTTGGTCGACGTGATCGAACCCTCGTAGCGTGCGATGCCGAAGTGCGCGAGATGGTTGGCGCACACCTTGGCCTGTTCGAACAGTGGCGCCACCAGGCCGTAGGTCTGGCCGCGATGCTGAACACACTCGCCGACCGCGTACACCGCCGGATCGTAGCTTTGCATGGTGTCGCTCACCACCACACCGCGCTCGCAATACAGCCCGGACTTTTTGGCCAGCTCGATGTTGGGACGAATGCCGACCGCCATCACCACCAGATCGGCCGTCAGTTCGCGACCGTCTTTCAGGCGCACGCCCTGCACACGCGACTTATTACCGCTCTTCTGGCCAATGATCTCCTCGGTGACACCCTGAAGCACGAATTCCAGCCCGCGTTCTTCGAGCGACTTCTTGAGCATCCGCGCCGATGGCGCATCCAGCTGGCGCTCCATCAGCGCGTCCGGCAAATGCACCACCGTCACCTTCATGCCCTGCTTCATCAGGCCGTTGGCGGCTTCGAGACCCAGCAGGCCGCCACCGATCACCACCGCATGGCGGTAGTCCTTCGCGGCCATCAACATGGCCTCGACGTCGGCGAAGTCGCGGAACCCGATCACGCCCGGCAGGTCCTTGCCCGGCACCGGCAGAATGAATGGATTGGAACCGGTCGCGAGCAGCAGCCGGTCGTAATGCGCCACCGTGGCGTCGCTGGCCTTCACGTAGCGTTGCTTGCGGTCGATCTCGACGACCGTCTTGCCCTTGTGCAGGGTAATGCCGTTGTCGGCGTACCAGGCGTCGTCGTTGAGCACGATTTCGCTGAACTGTTTTTCGCCGGTCAATACCGGCGACAACAGGATGCGGTTGTAGTTCGGGTGCGGTTCGCTGCCGAACACCGTGATTTCATATTTGTCCGGCGCCAGCTTGAGCAGCTCCTCCACGGCGCGGATGCCGGCCATGCCGTTGCCGATGACTACCAGTTTTTCTTTCATGCCGTTTCTCCGCTTCGAGCCGTCTTCATCAATGGTGATCACACTCGGCCAGGAAATTCAGCAACTGCTCGCGCAGTGCGTAATAGTCCGGGTGCTCGAGCAGCATCTTGCGCGTGCGCGGGCGCGGCAGATCGATTTCAAGAATCTTGCCGACCCTGGCATTCGGGCCGTTGGTCATCATCACCACGCGATCACCGAGCAGGATGGCCTCGTCCACATCGTGGGTCACGAGCATGGCGGTGACCTCGGTGCGCTTCCACACTTCCATCAGTACTTCCTGCAGGTCCCAGCGGGTCAGTGAATCCAGCATGCCGAACGGCTCGTCGAGCAGCAGCAACTTCGGCGACAGCGCGAACGCGCGCGCGATGCCGACGCGCTGCTTCATGCCGTTGGAAAGTTCCGAAGCCTTTTTGTCGCTGGCCTCGCTCAGGCCGACGCGGTTGAGATAGTGCTCGATGATGTTGTGGCGCTCACGGCGGTCGATGTGCGGGTACACCTGCTCCACGCCGAGCGCCACGTTGTCGTAGGCGCTGAGCCACGGCACCAGGCTGGGTGACTGGAACACGATGCCGCGATCCGGGCCGGCGCTGTTCACTTCCTTGTTGTCGAGCACGATCACGCCCTCGCTGATGTCGTTGAGGCCGGCCATCATCGACAACACCGTGGATTTACCGCAACCGGAGTGGCCGATGATGGATACGAACTCGCCCTTGCGAATCTTGAGATCGAATCCGTCGACCACCTTGATCGGCCCCTTGCGGGTCGGGTAGATCTTCGAGACCTGCGAAAACTCGACGTAACGCCCGACGTTGTTCGGTGCCGGCTCGGCCGGTTTCCGGCTCCTGGCCTCCTGGTGCTCGCGCGACGTGTTCGGCAGCACCGACGGCAGGCTGATGACCTTTTCATCTCCGCCGGCATTTCGCTCGGCGCCAACCTGCATCAGGTACTGCGTCACCTCGCGGCGGATGTTCTTGAAATCAGGGGAATGGTTGATCGCCTGGCGGTCGCGCGGACGCGCCAGCGTGACCGGGAATTCCGGGCCGAGCGTGGCGTTCGGGCCGGGCTTCAGCGGAATGATGCGATCCGCCATGATGATGCCTTCGTCCACGTCGTTGGTGATCAGCACCACGGTCTTCTTTTCCTGGCTCCAGATCCGGATGATCTCGTCCTGGAGTTTCGATCGCGTCAACGCGTCCAGCGCGCTCAGGGGTTCGTCGAGCAGCAGGATATCCGGCGAGGCCGCCAGCGCGCGGGCCACCGACACCCGCTGGCGCATGCCGCCGGACAATTCGGCCGGGCGCTTGTCCATGGCCGGGGTGAGATTCACCATGTCGATGTATTTTTCGACGCGCGCCCGGCGTTCTGCCGGCGAGGCATCCTTGAACACCTGGTTCGACCGACAGCGCGACATTCTGGCGTACCGTCATCCACGGCATCAGCGAATAACTCTGGAACACCACACCGCGATCCGGCCCGGGGCCGGCGATCTCGCGGTTCTTGCACAGCAGCACACCCTCGTCGGCTTGCAGCAGACCGGCCATCAGCGAGATCAGCGTGGTCTTGCCGCTGCCGGAGAATCCGACAATGGCGACGAACTCGCCGTCCTTGATCTTGAGGTTGATGTTCTTCAGCACCGGGGTCGCGGTCGCGCCCGTCCGTAGGATTTGCTGACCTCCGAGAGTTCAAGGCTGTACATGCCGGTGGATGCCTCGGGCTGTGCGTCCGGCTTTTCCACAAACTTGAGATTCTGGGCTGGCATGATCATTCTCCGTGTGTTCAGGATGAGCGTTCGCCGAAGCTGGCCATGTGCTGCAGGCCCTGCATCACGCGGTCGAGCAGGAAACCGACGAAACCGATGGTGAATACCGCCACCATGATCCGTCCCAGCGACTGCGAGCTGCCATTCTGAAATTCATCCCACACAAACTTGCCGAGGCCCGGGTTCTGCGCCAGCATTTCGGCGGCGATCAGCACCATCCAGCCCACGCCGAGCGACAGGCGCATGCCGGTGAAGATCATCCTGAGCGAGGACGGGATCACGATCTTCATCACCTTGGTGCTGGTGGAAAGACGCAGCACCTTGGACACGTTGATCAGGTCCTTGTCGATGGACGCCACACCGACCGCCGTGTTGATCAGCGTCGGCCACAGCGAGCACAGCGTGACGGTGATCGCCGAGATGACGAACGACTTCTGGAACATCGGATCGGCGCTGACATACACCGCGCTCACCACCAATGTCACGATCGGCAGCCAGGCGAGCGGCGACACCGGGCGGAAGATCTGGATGAATGGATTGAGCGCCGCCTGCACCGTCTTGCTCAGTCCACAGAAGATTCCGAGCGGTATCGCGATAATGGTGCCCACAATGAAACCGGCGAACACGGTAAGCAGACTGGTCAGAATCTGATCGAGGTAGGTGGGCTTGCCGGTGTAGGTCAGCACCGTGAACTCCTCGCCCGGTGATTCCGGCACGAACTCCGCCTTGCGCCTTGCCTGACGTTCCTTGAAACCCGCCTCGCGCTCGCGCTCGGCATGGTGTTCCTCAATCAGGTTACCGGCCTGCTCCCACACCTGCACCGGCCCGGGCAGTTTGCCGAGCGAGGTGACAATGCCCTGGGCCGAGACATGCCAGAGCGCCAGAAAGATCACGATGCCGAGCAGCGCCGGCCCGTAATTGCGCAGCCCGTTGCGCAGCAACTGATCGCCGCTCAGTTTCGGTTGCACCATTGCCGCCATGCGTTGCAGTACGTTTTGTGCGGTCATGCTCATGTTCACTCACCTCACTCGTTGCCGGGCGCCCCGGCGCAACTCCGGGGCGCGTTTTCCATTACAGTTTGTCGTTGCCCTTCAACCCGATCTTGAACTGGTTCAGGTACGCGTTCGGCTTGCGCCCGTCGTACACGATGCCGTCGATGAAACCCTTCTGCGCGCCCTTGAAGCCGGTCTCCTTGGCGAAGTCGGGAAAGTCCGAGGCCTTCATCTTGCCTTCGGCGATCAGCTCCTTGGCGGCCGCGGCGTAGATTTCCGGGCGGTAGATCTTCTTGGCCATCTGCAGGTACCAGCTATCCGGCTTGGCATCGGCAATCTGCCCCCAGCGGCGCATCTGCGTGAGATACCAGATGGCATCCGAGTAGTACGGATAGGTGGCGTTGTAACGGAAGAACACGTTGAAGTCCGGCGCCGGGCGCTTGTCGCCCTTCTCGTACTCAAAGGTGCCGGTCATGCTGTTGGCGATCACCTTCTCGTCGGCACCCACATAGTTCGAACGCGAGATGATCTTCACCGCCTCGGTGCGGTTCTTGTTGTTCTCGGCATCCAGCCAGTAACCGGCGCGGATCAGCGCCTTGACCACGCGGATATGGGTGTTGGGATATTTCTTGGCCCAGGCCTTGGTGACACCGAACACCTTCTCCGGATTGTTCTTCTGCACATCGTAGTCGGTGGCCACCGGCACGCCGATGCCCTTGAACACCGCCTGCTGGTTCCACGGCTCGCCCACGCAGTAGCCATCGATGGTGCCGGCCTCCATGGTCGCCGGCATTTGCGGCGGCGGCGTCACCGACAGCAATACGTCCGCCTTGAGAGTGCCGCTGATATCGCCCTTGGCCGGCGCGTAGTAACCGGGGTTCATGCCGCCAGCCGCGAGCCAGTAGCGCAGCTCGTAGTTGTGCGTGGACACCGGGAACACCATGCCCATCTTGAACGGCTTGCCCTGCTTCTTGTAATCGTCGACCACCGCCTTGAGATACTTGGGATCGATCGGATGCACCGGCTTGCCATCTTTCATCGGCAGCTTTTTCTTGAGCTCTTCCCACACCGCGTTGGAAACGGTGATGCCGTTGCCGTTGAGGTCCATGCTGAAGGCGGTGATGATATCCGCCTTGGTGCCGAAGCCGATGGTCGCGCCGATCGGCTGGCCGGCCAGCATGTGCGCGCCGTCGAGCTCGCCCGAGATCACGCGATCGAGCAGCACCTTCCAGTTGGCCTGCGCCTCCAGCGTGCACGCACAGGCCTTCGTCTTCGAAGTAACCCTTTTCGTAGGCAATCGCGAGCGGCACCATGTCGGTCAGCTTGATGAAACCGAACTTGAGCTGCGGCTTCTCGGCCTTCGGCGTCGCGGCCAGCGTGTCGACCACGCCACCCGGCGCCAGACCGATCAGTGCCAGCACTCCGGCAACCAGCGCCGCACGCTTGAGAAACCCGCGCCGCCCCGCTCCCTGCTCCCTAACCGAATCCGCTACCCTGTCAGTGCTGCGCATGTCTTGTGCTCCTCGTTTCAATGGCAAAAAAAATGCGCCCATTCTGGTCGCAAGCCACCCGCGAGGGCCGCCTGCAGCCGAAATGGACGCCGTTGTCCTTTCTGTATCCGTACGTCCCGCCATTGGGCCGTACGCTGTAAACCAACCAGCCGCGCGACAGATCGCGCAGCCTTGTTTCCTACATTAGCAATCGCTGTGCCAGCATTGATTAACTAGCTATTACAATGAGTTTTCGCATTTGTCCGGCATGCAGGCCATGCGAACTGCACTGCCATGACGCACGGCTAACTGATGGATGATACAAATAGGTGCATGGAATTGTTTCTTAACTGGGGGGTTTCTATATCTGAAATTCGATACGGCCGCTTACAGCCGGAAACGAGTAATAGTGATGTATGCGAAACAGTGGTTCGTCCCCTGTTTAATCGCAAGATGTTGAAATGCAGGATCTGAAATCCGCAGACACCGCTTAGGTCAGCAGGTCCGCCATGGCGAGAACGCTTTCCGCCACAAGTGGCAAGCGCATGTTGCGATCCATCGCCGTTTTGCGCAACAGCCGGTAGGCCTCTTCTTCGTTGCACTGGCGCTGCTTCATGATGATGCCCTTGGCACGTTCCACGATCTTGCGCTCGGCGAGGCTGGCGTGCGCCTGGTCCAGCTCCTGACGCATTGCCTGCCACTGCTCGAAACGCGCCAGCGCCATGTCCACAATCGGGCATACACGCTCGGCCAACAACCCATCCACCACGTAGGCACTGATCCCGGCCTTCAGTGCTGCGCGCATGCGCGCCTGGTCCTTGTCCTGCGTGAACATCACAATCGCACGCGGATCGTCACGTGTTATCCTGCTGATGTGTTCGAGCGTGTCGCGGTCCGGCGATTTGCAGTCGATAATGATGACGTCCGGCTTCTCCGCCTGGACTTTTCCGGTCAGTGCGGTTGTCATGCGCAGCTCGGCTACCACTTCGTAACCTGCAGCCTGCAATGCCGCGCGCAAGGTCGCGGCACGCCCTGGATCTTCGTCGACCAATAGTACGCGCAACGTCATCTGGGTATTTTCACGAGCATCTGTACGACACGTTGCAAGCCATGTGCCAATACGAAATAACCGGGTGGATCATCCAGTTAGCGCATCGCGGTGGCGGCCTTGTCGCGGAAGCGGCACCAGGATGGTGCAAGTCACTGCGGGGCGGCTTCATCCTGATGCATGTTGGAATCGTGGGGCAAATCAATGGGGACGGCGGATTTAAACGTTGAATCACTTGGGCCAGAGAGGAATAGTTTCAAAAGAGTAGCGAAAAATCTTCTCTGACACAGGATTCGTTTTCAGTGTTTAGCACGGAGCGTGTTGAATATTTTTGGCGCGCCACAGGCAAGCGCTCAGACGGATTGCGCTAAGGCTTGGGCACCACCGGGGTCAACTTCCAGATCTCCGAGTTGTATTCACCGATGGTGCGATCGGTGGAGAACTTGCCGCTTCCCGCTGTATTGAGAATACTCATGCGGGTCCAGCGTTCGCGGTCACGGTAGGCCGCGGCGGCGCGTTCCTGCGTGTCGATGAAGGAGCGGAAATCCGCGGCCACCAGCCAGGGGTCGTACGGGCTGCGGATGGCCTGAACGATGGGATCGAACAGCCCCGGTTCGGCAGGATTGAAGCGCCCGGACTCAATCAAACCCATCACTCGAGACAGATCGGCATCAGCAGCGATAATGGCGTTTGGGTCGTATCCGCCACGCATTTTTTCCACCTCCTCGGCCGTCAGACCAAAGAGAAAGAAATTATCGTCACCGACTTCTTCGCGGATCTCGATGTTGGCGCCGTCCAGGGTGCCGATGGTGATCGCGCCGTTCATCATGAACTTCATGTTGCCGGTGCCCGAGGCCTCCTTGCCGGCTGTGGAGATCTGCTCCGACAGGTCTGTTCCCGGCGTAATCACCTCCATGGCCGACACGCGGTAGTTGGGGAAAAAAGCGGCTTTGAGGCGGCTGTCGCAACGGCTGTTCACAACCTCGGCCACCCTGGCCGCCAACGTGATAATACGCTTGGCCATCATATAGCCGGGTGCTGCCTTGCCGCCGATCAGAACGCAACGCGGCGTCCACTCGGCAATCTCGCCATCCTGGAGACGGGCATAAAGATGGATGACGTGGAGAACGTTCAGCAGCTGCCGCTTGTATTCGTGGATGCGCTTGACCTGTACGTCAAACAGCGCATCGGGGTCAAAATCGACCTTGCATCGGCGTTTCACCATATCCGCCAGCCGTACCTTGTTGGCTCGTTTCACAGCCTGCCAGCGCTCACGAAACGCGGGGTCATCGGCATGCCGCGCCAGACCGTGCAACTCGTCGAGTCGCGTGATCCAGCCGTCGCCAATGGTATCGGTAATCAGCTGCGCCAGCCCCGGATTGGCGGAAGCGAGCCAGCGCCGTTGCGTGACGCCGTTGGTCTTGTTGTTGAACTTGTCTGGCCATAGCTCGAAAAAATCCCGGAACAAGCCGTGCTTCAGCAGGTTTGAATGCAGCGCGGCGACACCATTCACGGAATAACTGCCGACGATGGCAAGGTAGGCCATGCGCAGCTGCGGCTCCGGTCCTTCCTCGATCAACGACATGCGCGCCAGCCGAGCGGTGTCGCCGGGCCAGCGCTGTGCCACTTCCTTGAGAAAACGGGCGTTGATCTCGTAAACAATTTCCATCAGGCGCGGCAGCATCTGCCCGAACAGGCGCACCGGCCACTTTTCCAGGGCCTCGGGCAGCAGCGTGTGATTGGTGTAGGCCATCGTGTGGCAGGTAATCTGCCAGGCTTCATCCAGCTCCAGACTGTGCTCATCAATTAACAGGCGCATCAACTCCGGCACCGCACAGGTGGGATGGGTGTCGTTGAGCTGGAAGCAGTTCTTCTCCGCGAACTGGCTGAAGTCGTTGCCGTGATGCAGCTCCCAGTGTTCGAGCACATCCTGCAGGCTGGCCGAGGCGAGGAAATACTGCTGCTTGAGCCGCAGTTCCTTGCCGTTCTCGCTGGCGTCGTTCGGGTAGAGCACCATGGTGATGTTCTCGGCGGCATTCTTTGCTGCCACCGACTCGGTGTAGGCACCGGCGTTGAACTCGCCAAGATCGAATTCGTCCGTAGCCGCCGCGCTCCACAAGCGCAGCACGTTGACGGTACCGTTGCGGTAACCGGGGATCGGCGTGTCATAAGGCACAGCCAACACGTCCTTGCTGTTCACCCAGCGCACATGCTTGCGGTTTTTGTCGTCCTTGTAGTGCTCGGTATGGCCGTAGTAATGGATACGGCGGGTGTGTTCGGGCCGCTCCAGCTCCCACGGGTTGCCGTCGCGCAACCAGTGATCGGGCTCTTCCACCTGCCGGCAGTTCTCGATGCGCTGGCGGAACATGCCGTATTCATAGCGAATGCCATAACCCATCACCGGTAACTGTAGCGTTGCGCAGCTGTCGAGGAAGCAGGCCGCCAAACGACCGAGGCCGCCGTTGCCCAGGCCCGCATCATGCTCAACGTCGATCAGTTCCTCGAGATCGAGGCCGAGCTGACGCAGCACCGCTTCCAGCCGTCTCGTCCAGGCCCAGATTGAGCAGGGCGTTGTTCAGTGTGCGTCCCATCAGGAATTCGAGTGAGAGGTAATAAGTGTGCCGGGCGCCGGCCTCCTCGTAGGCGTAGCGTGTGTATCTCCATCGCTCCATCAGGCGGTCGCGCAGCGCCAGCACCAACGCCTGGTAAGGATAGTGCGAGGAACGGCAATACTTGTCGCGGCCGAGAAAGGTGCCGAAGTAGCGGCGGATGTCGAGCACCAGCGTTTCGGCGTCCATGCCGAGTGGCGGCAGTTCTGAAAACTCGGCGGCAAGTTTGCCAGAGCGCAGTGGTTTTAACGGATTGAACTTGCTAGGGGTCTTCATGTGTATTGCGAAACTCAAGACATGGAAAGTATAAAGGCCTTTTTCTCCGAAAACCACCGACGACCATATTCACGTGGTCAGTCGTCCGTGGCCGACTGCGAGGCGAATGTCTCGAATGGGGTCAGTCGCGGCCGCCTGGCGCAGCCCCGGCAGTAGGCGTGTCCAGACCCACGTCATGGGAAACAGCTCCTAATATATAAGAAAATAAAACTCTCTGATCCGGGTTTTGTGCCTTGGGAATGCTGACGCTTGTGAATTGGCAGCACTTCCGACGAGCGTGGCGCAGGGAAACGCGAGAACATGTTCTGCTAAACTGTGGCCACACTCTTCCCGGCATGGCAGCAACCCAATGGATATGAAATCACTTTCGGACTACCCTGGGGCTTTCCTCCCTGGCGGAGGCGTGGCTGCTGCAAGTCATGCTGGTCGGCCTGGCCGCCGTGCTGGCCAACCTCTTCGCCCACTTTCTGCTCCGCCATGCGGAGAAAATCACTCGGCTGACGTCCAGTGCCTGGGATGATGCGCTCATCCAGGCGGCGAAGCGGCCGGTACCGGTCGTGGTCTGGCTGATTGGCATTGCCGTTGCGGCCGAGCATCGTGGGCAAGGAGAGCGACGCGGCCCTCTTCGATCTGGTGCCACACCTGCGCAATGTCGGCGTAATCGTCTGCCTCGCCTGGTTTCTTGATCCGCCTGATTCGCAACGTCGCCCACAACGTCGTCGCGCTGCGCGAGAAAAAAGGCGAGGAAGTGGACCGCACCACCATCGACGCACTGTCGAAGCTGGCCCGCTTCACGGTGATCATCATCGCCAGCCTGGTGGCGATGCAAACCCTGGGCTTCAGCGTCTCCGGCGTACTGGCGGCCGGCGGTATCGGCGGCCTCGCCCTCGGTTTCGCCGCCAAGGATATGCTGGCCAACTTTTTCGGCGGGCTCACCATCTATCTGGACCGGCCCTTCAGTGTCGGCGAATGGATCCGTTCGCCGGACAAGGAAATCGAAGGCACGGTGGAATACATCAGCTGGCGTCACACCCGGGTGCGGGCCTTCAACAAGAATCCGATCTACGTGCCGAATGCCCTGTTCACCACCATCGTGGTGGAGAATCCCTCGCGCATGACCAATCGGCGCATCAAGGAAACCATCGGCATCCGCTACGAGGATATCGGCGTGATGGGCGCGATCGTGGCCGACGTGAAGACCATGCTGCAGAACCACCCGGAGATCGACACGACCCAGACCCTGATCGTCAACTTCAACACCTTCGGCCCGTCGTCGCTGGATTTCTTCATCTACACCTTCACCAAGACCAAGGTGTGGATCCACTACCATGAGGTGAAGCAGGACGTGCTGCTGAAAGTGGCCGCGATCATCGACCGGCACGGCGCGCAGATTGCCTTCCCCACGCGCACCCTGCACATCGAGCCCGCCGCCGAATCCACATCAGGTTCATAGAAACGGAAAAAATCCGGGCCAGAGAGGAATGGTTGCTGAATATTGGCGAAAAATCTTCTCTGAACCGGATTTCGCCGTTTGCCGCCGGTGCGTGGCAAAAATAATAACTGATCGCCAGGCTGGCATCGAAATCCTGGCTGGTACGGCCGATCAGCGCCTCGGGCTGATACTGGAAGCCCTTCGGCCAAATGTGGCCACCGCCCTGCTACATGCCGGGCTCCTCCATCAGTTTGTACGGCACCCAGCTTCGTTATTGAGGAAATTCCGGCCTACATCGAAGAGGCTGTAACGACCTGCAGTTTGGCCACCACCGACGCTTGCCGCTAGAATGTCCGACTTTAACGCTTAGGTTCAACATGCGCACCCGCCACTACGGCAAACCCCCCACAGACCGCAACGATTGGCAGACGATCAAGTCGCTGCTCCCCTACCTGTGGGAATATCGCGGACGTGTGCTGCTGGCCATGAGTTTCCTGATTGCCGCCAAGGTGGCGAACGTCGGCGTGCCGCTGGTGCTCAAGGAAGTGATCGACGCGCTCAGCGGCCCGCAGGCGCTGCTTACCCTGCCGGTGCTATTGCTGGTCGGCTATGGCGCGTTGCGCCTGTCCAACTCACTGTTCGGCGAACTGCGCGACGTGGTATTTGCCAAGGTCACGCAGCGCTCCATCCGGCGCGTGGCACTGCAGGTGTTCGAGCACCTGCATCACCTGGCGCTGCGCTTTCATCTGGAGCGCCAGACCGGCGGCATGTCGCGCGACATCGAGCGCGGCACGGCCGGTATCCGTTTCCTGCTGAATTTCCTGCTGTTCAACATCCTGCCGACGCTGTTCGAAATCGCGCTGGTCACCGTCATCCTGTTGGTGCGCTACGACATCTGGTTCGCGATCATCACCCTCGGCACGCTGGTGGTGTACATCACCTTCACCCTGATCATCACCGAATGGCGCATGGTGTTCCGCCGCACCATGAACGAGATGGATTCCAAGGCCAACACCCGGGCCATCGACAGCCTGCTGAACTACGAAACCGTCAAGTACTTCAACAACGAGGGCTACGAGGCGCGGCGCTACGACGAGACCCTGCAGAAGTGGGAGAAAGCCGCGGTGCGCAACCAGACCTCGCTGTCGGTGCTGAATGCCGGCCAAGCCGTCATCATCGCCATCGGCGTCACCATCCTGATGCTGCTGGCGAGCAATGGTGTGGTCACCGGCACGATGACGATGGGCGACCTGGTGCTGGTCAACGCCTTCCTGATCCAGCTGTACATGCCGCTGCACTTTCTCGGCTTCGTGTACCGCGAGATCAGGCATTCGCTGACCGACATGGAGCGCATGTTCAGCCTGCTCAACCAGCCCGAAGAGGTCAGGACAAGCCGGATGCCACCGAACTCGATCGTTGGCCAGGGCGCAATCCGTTTCGAGCACGTGGATTTCAGCTACGACGCCAAACGCCAGATCCTCCAGGACGTCAGTTTCGAGATCCCGGCCGGGCACAAGGTGGCGGTGGTCGGCGCGAGCGGCGCCGGCAAATCCACGCTGTCGCGCCTG
The DNA here is from genome assembly GCA_963698375.1 of uncultured Pseudomonadota bacterium. Classification (GTDB taxonomy): domain Bacteria; phylum Pseudomonadota; class Gammaproteobacteria; order Acidiferrobacterales; family UBA6901; genus UBA6901. Next base: position 73,227 of record CAVOQN010000011.1, on the reverse strand, counting down.
CTGTTCCGCTTCTACGACGTGAACGGCGGGCGCATCACCGATCGACGGCCAGGACATCCGCGACGTGACCCAGACAAGCCTGCGCGAGGCCATCGGCATCGTGCCGCAGGACACCGTGCTGTTCAACGACACCATCTACTACAACATCGCCTACGGCCGCCCGGATGCCACGCGCGAGGAAGTCATCCAGGCGGCGCGCGCCGCGCACATCCACGACTTCGTCGAATCCCTGCCGGACAAATACGAATCGCTGGTCGGCGAGCGCGGCCTGAAAGCTCTCCGGCGGCGAGAAACAGCGCGTCGCCATCGCCCGCACCCTACTGAAGAATCCACCGCATCCTGATCTTCGACGAAGCCACCTCGGCGCTCGACTCCAAGACCGAAAAGGCCATCCAGGCCGAACTGCTGGAGATCGCCACCAACCGCACCACCCTGGTGATCGCCCACCGGCTCTCGACCATCATGGACGCCGACCAGATCCTGGTGATGGACCACGGCCGCATCGTCGAGCGCGGCACGCACACCGAACTGCTGGCGCACGACGGTGCCTATGCCCATCTCTGGAATCTGCAACTGCAGGAAGAGGAAGAGCGTCCGAAGCATGCCGTCGGAAACGGCCTTACAGGGTGAGTTACACCGCAATCAGGACGGTTTCAGACCCCCGGCCATTATCGACCAGATCCTGGAGGCGCACATAGCCGGTGTCGCCGGGAAAAAGAAAACGCCTCCCCGATGACAGGGAGGCGCGAATGGGTGGAGGAACCCAGAAATTCGTGCGGTGTTCAGTTCAGTAGTAACCCCATTCGTTACGGAGATACTGAGCAAGCCCGGCGTATTCGGCGTTGCTTGTGGTGACGAATGACTTCCCACCCATATACACCTCGCGCATTTTCGCGGTCGGCGCGGCAGCCTCGGGCGCCAGTAGCGCAGCAGCGATGCGCCCCCGGTCCTCGGCTGAAATCTGTGGTCCCGCGGACAATGCCTGGTTCGGCAGCGGTTTGCTCTGGTAAATGATACGCATGGCGCTCCGCTCGCGGTCGAATTTCTCCAGGTGTTTCTTTGGCAGCACAGCCGCCTCGCACTTGCCGTCGAGCAGCGCCTGATAAATGTGTTTATAACCGTGCACTACCGCGATCAACGGCTGGCGCGCCGGGTTGTCAAACGCGCCCTGCAGGATGAGCGTGCCCAGGTTGGGCGGCGCGTGCGCGCAGATCTTATGGCCGGCGAGCCGTTTGATGTCGACGGTGGTGCTGTTCTTGCGCACCACGACGACTTGCGAGAAGTCGCCGGGCGCCTTAACCAGCACATTGTAATTGAGCTTTTCCATGCGCCAGCCGTTGAAGTGCGGCCCATCGAATACCAGATCATAAGCACCCTTCTGCATCGCTCCCTGGTAGACACCCCAGTTTCCCGGATGACGGTAGACAACCTTCTTGCCAAGGGTTTTGGAGAGATATTGAGCCAGCGGTTCGAAGCGCCGCCGGCCCTCATCCTCGCTGTCACGTGGCGGGGCCGAGAGCGTAAGAATTTCGGCCTCCGGTGCGAGCGCCTGCGGTGCGCCGCTATCCGACTGCTGTGGGGTGAGGAGCGCGACTTGCAGTCCGGGGTCGGCGGCGTTCGCCGCGATTGCGCCGATGCCAACGGCGAGCACGGCAGCGACCGCAGACGCAGAGACAATTCGGATATTCATGAAAGGATTCCTCCCTGAAGTGGAATGAGTGGCGGGCGTTTTTTTCCTGCCGTCCGATTTTTGAGACTAGGAAACCAAAGCCACATGCTCAAGATTTTCGTGTGGGTATACGATGAATGGTCGTGGTTGAGGGGACGACCGGCCAATTAATACCGGGAGCCGGGAAACGTCAGTACTGCCTCGGCAGTTCAGTCCACCTGGTCGACACGGCTACGTCCAAGTCCATACTTGCAGAGGTTTGTGACAGGCACGTGAAACATGGCACAGGGGTGAAGCACCAATGACCGGGGAGTACGCTCTTTCGGCAACCCCGCCAGGCAGCCGTGCGTGTCCAATGATTCTCGCTGAAAGTACTCCCTGCGCGCCGGCTGCGGCTACAGTTCGACCTGCGTGCCGAGCTCGACCACGCGGTTGGTCGGAATCTGGAAGTAGGTGGTGACGCTGCCGGCGTTGCGCGCCATGCTGACAAACAGCTTCTCGCGCCACAGCGCCATGCCCGGCTTCGCCGAGGGGATGAGCGTCTCGCGGCTCAGGAAGAATGAGGTATCCATCATGTTGAACTCGAGCGCCCTGCGCTGCACACAGTTCAAGTGCGCTCGGGATATTGGTCTCATCCTTGAAGCCGTAGATCACAAACAGCTTGTAGAAGTTATTGCCGAGCGGCCAGATTTCGATGCGCTCGCTGTCATCGATATGCGGGATGTCCTGAAAAATGACCGTGAGCAGCACGACGCGCTCGTGCAGCACCTTGTTGTGCTTGAGGTTGTGCATCAACGCATGCGGCACGCCTTCGAATTTGGTGGTGAGAAATACGGCAGTGCCGGCCACGCGCGCCGGCGGGTGCCGAGCGACGCTATCGAGAAACGGTTCTACGGCGATGGCCAGCTCCGTAAGCCGATCGGCCAACAATGCCCGTCCGCGCTTCCACGTCGAAAGCAGAATAAAAATAAACACCGCCATCGCAATCGGGAACCAGCCGCCGTGAAGTATCTTCGGCAAGATTGGCACTGAACAACGCCATATCCACCAGGAAGAAGCCGCCGCTGACGGCGAACGCCACCGGCCAGCGCCAACCCCACAAGCCGCGTGCGATAAAAAACACCAGCACACTGTCGATCGCCATGGTGGCGGTCACCGCAATGCCATAGGCGGCGGCCAGATTGCTGGATGTCTGGAAACCGAGCACCAGCGCCACCACACCGACCAGCAGCGTCCAGTTGATGAACGGGACATAGATCTGACCGATCTCGCGTTCCGAGGTATGCATGACATTCATGCGCGGCGCATAACCGAGCTGAATGGCCTGGCGTGTAATGGAAAACGCACCCGTGATCATGGCCTGCGAAGCGATCACGGTCGCAACCGTGGACAGCCCACCATCGGGTACAGCGCCCACGACGGGGCGAGCAGATAAAACGGATTGGCAACCGCCTCCGGATTGGCAAGCAGCAAGGCACCTTGTCCGAAGTAGTTGAGCACCAGTGCCGGCAGGACATAGCCGAACCATACCAACCGTAATGGTCGACGGCCGAAGTGGCCCATGTCTGCATACAGCCCCTCGGTGCCGGTCACCGCCAGCACCACTGCACCGAGAATGATGAATCCGGCGAGGCCGTTCTCCACGAAGAACGCCACGCCATACATCGGATTGAGCGCCGCGAGCACCTGCGGATTCATGAGAATGCCGTGCACACCGAGCATGGCGAGCACCGCGAACCATACCAGCATGACCGGCCCGAACAGCGACCCCACGCGCGCCGTGCCATGCCGCTGAATGAGAAACAGCCCTACCAGTATTACCAATGCAATCGGAATGACGTACGGATCGAACGCCGGCGTCGCGAGGTGCAGGCCTTCGACGGCGGACAGCACCGAAATCGCCGGCGTGATCATGCCATCGCCGTAGAACAGTGCGGCGCCAATCAGGCCGAGTGTCATCAGCACCCAGCGCTTGCGGGTCCGGTCGCCGACCACACGCTGGGTGAGCGCCATCAGTGCCATGATGCCGCCCTCGCCCTTGTTGTCGGCGCGCAGCATGAAGGCGATGTACTTGACCGACACCACCAGGATGAGCGCCCAGAAAATGAGCGACAGCACGCCGAGCACGTTGGCCGGTGTGATCGGAAACGCATGCGAGCCGCTGAAGGCGATCTTGATCGTATAGAGCGGGCTCGTGCCAATGTCGCCGTACACGACACCGATGGCGGCGACGGAGAGTGCCGCGAGGCCTTGGCGGGATTGATCGGCGGACTGGCTCATGCAGCGGGCGCCAGGCGCGCTGGGTGACGGCACTCCTGACCTGCCTGACAGGAATATTCGACGTTAGGCATTGAGAGATTACAGTGCCCCGAACCACGACGGGTCCAGACGCGCATATTATGGACGAATACGACATGAATATGCAGGCCGGCGCGATGGAGGTTTTTTGTACACAGAAAAAATGGCTTCCGGCCGGCTGGCCGAATTAAACCCACGAGCGGCGAATAGAGAAAAGCCCTGCGCGGCAGGGCTTTTCCGGCAATATTAGCGCGGCACGACCTTGGTGGCCTGCATGCCTTTCGGGCCCTTGGCGGATTCGAACTCCACCTGCTGGCCTTCCTGCAGACTCTTGAATCCGTCTCCCTGAATGGTCGAGAAGTGCACGAACACATCGGCACTGCCATCTGTCGGAGTGATGAAACCGAAACCCTTGGCGTCGTTAAACCACTTTACAGTACCACTCTGCATAGTAACCTCAGCTCTTGGTGCAACAGACGGGACGAATCCCGGATTAATGAATTTGCTGAAGGAAAGACTGAAGAAAATCGATGTCGCCATGACTGGATGCATGACAAAAACAGTTATTCTTCGTGCCACCACTTCAACACACAGCCCGCCCTGCTCTGGCGAACCGCGGGTCATACTACGTAAAGCCCTTTTCTGTTGCAAGCACCCGCCGGTCGGCCGGAAAGTGCAGCAAGTCATTGTTTCTCTAGCTGCAATTCGCTGACTGGAGTACCATCTTTTCAAGCGCAACCTCAACGATACATCTCCCATGCACAGCTTGCGGCATCCTGCATCCTTCCTATTCGTTATGTTCATCACCGGCTTCGTCAGCATGTCGGCCAGCGCGGAAATCGCCGTCATCCTCAACTCCGGGGATGGCTCGATCAGCCTCGTGGACACCGTCACCTACAAGGAAACAACGCGCTTTCCGATCGGCAAGGAACCACACCACCTCATGGCCACGCCGGATGACAAGGAGTTGATCGTCGCCAACGCCGCCGGTAACGATCTGGTGTTTCTGAATCCGAAGACCGGGGACATTCTGCGGCGCCTGCCGCGCATCAGCGACCCCTATCAGATCGGCTACAGCCCGGACAAGAAATGGTTCGTCTCGGCGTCCAATCGCCTCGACCGCATCGATATCTACCATGCCGCCGACTTCAAACTGGCCAAACGCATTGTCGCCCCCAAGGTGCCAAGCCACATTGCCTTCGATCGCAACAGCACATTCACCTTTGTCACCCTGCAGGAAAGCAACGATTTTGTCGCCATCGACCTCAAGACTCACGAGATCGTGTGGCGCCACCCGGTCGGTCACCAGCCAGCTGGTATCTGGATGACCCCAGACGACAAGCACCTGCTGGTGGGCATCACCGGCGAGGACTATGTCGAGATCATCGACTGGCGCAAGCGCGAAACCGTGCAAAAGCTCAAGACCGGCAAAGGCGCGCACAATTTCCTGGCCATGGGCGACGGCCGGCGCCTGCTGCTCTCGAATCGCATGGAAAACACCGTCTCGATCCTCGACATGCAGTCGCTTCAGGTACTGGATACATTCCGCGTGCCGGGCGGCCCGGACGACATGGAGCTTACGCGCGACGGCAAGGAATTGTGGGTCACCTCGCGCTGGATCAAGCAGGTGCAGGTGGTGGACATGGCCACGAAAAAGATCAAGCACAGCATCCCGGTCGGACGCTCGCCGCACGGCATCTATTTCCCGACGCATGCACCACGTCAGTAAGACGGAAAGCCTGATACTACTCGTCGTACTCGCGGCGCTGTCTGTTCCGTCTCCAGCCGGTGAGTCCTGTGCCGGCACGGTTTATCTCACCTTCGACACTGGCAACATGGCACAGGCCGAAACCATTGCGCGCATCCTCCGCCAGGAAAAGGTCAAGGCGACCTTCTTTCTCGCCAATGAAAAAACCTTCCGCGATGACCACGCACTCGACCCGGCATGGCGCGACTACTGGCGCGCGCGCACTACTGAAGGGCACGCGTTCGGCAACCACAGCTTCCGCCATGTTTACCTGAAGCGTGACCTGCCGGACGGCAGATTGCTGGCGACGGTCAACTACAATGGACCGGAGATCAAACTCGACGAACGCGGTTTCTGTGCCGAACTGAAAAAAGTGGACGATTCGTTTCACAGCCTCACCGGCCAGCACCTGAGCGGTCTGTGGCGCGCGCCCGGCGGGATACACCACCCAGAGTGCAATCCGCTGGGCAGCCAATTGCGGCTATCCGGTACATGTACACTGGGACGAAGCCGGCTTCATCGGCGATGAACTGCCAAGTGAAAAATATCCGAATGACAAACTGCTCAAGCAGGCACTGGATCGTATCCGGCCCGGGACCGTCACCATGATGCACCTCGGCATCTGGTCACGACGCGAACCGCTCGCGCCGGTACTCGCGCCACTCATTCAGGGCCTCAAAGCACGTGGCTACTGCTTCGCGCCACTTGCGGTTGCACAACGCTGATGCTCGACACGCTCACCAACCTGTTCACCACCGTGCATGCCTGGCTGTTCGAGGCACTGGTACAACCTGCGCTTTATCAGCTCGGTTTTATGGCCTATGCCGAACAGGCATTCAGCGCACTGGAAGTGAGCATGTACGGTATTCTGGAAATCTGCCTGATGCTGCTCTTGCTACGGCCGTTGGAGTGGTGGCGACCGGTGGAGCACTGGCCGGACCGGCGTGCAGTGCGCGTGGACGTGCTTTATACCGCACTGCATAACCTCGGTATTGTACCGATTGCTGTGTTCCTGCTGCTCCAGCCGCTGGAAGAAACCATTGATGGCACGCTGCGTCTGAATGGCATCATTCCGCCCAGTCTCGAAGAACTCGTGCCCTGGCTAACGGCGCATCCGCTCATATCATTCTTCGCGTATCTGGCAATCCTGGATTTCGCCGAATACTGGCGGCACCGTCTACAACATCGCTTCCAGTGGTGGTGGGCATTACATGCATTGCATCACAGCCAGCGCCAGCTTTCACTGTGGGCAGACCGGCGCAATCATTTGCTGGATGACGTACTTTCTGACCTGTGGGTGGTCTGCGTGGCACTGCTCATCGGCATACCGCCGGGACAGTTTCTCGGCATCGTGGTGCTGATGCGTCTGGTGGAAAGCCTGTCGCACACCAATGTGCGCCTGTCCTTCGGCTGGCTCGGCAACCGGTTACTGGTCAGCCCGCTTTATCATCGCTTGCATCACGGCATTGGCACTGGACATGAAGGACGGGCGATGGGCTGCAATTTTGCGCCGCTGTTCCCGCTCTGGGATATGTTACTCGGCACCGCCAACTTTTCCCGCGACTATCCCGCTACCGGGATTCGCGATCAGCTTGCTGGAGTGGACTATGGCGAGGGGTTCTTCCGGCAGCAATTGCTTGGCGTCAAGCGACTGACCCGTACATTGTTTTCTGGCGCATCCTGACTGGCATCCCCGCAGGCACTGGCCAGCACACAATTGGAACGCGTTCGTACAGAAACGGTCTGTCATGCCAGAAGAATCTAGAGGGTCTTTTCAGGCGAAGTTGTTGTGGCAGGCTGCATGCTGGCAACCGGAATGAAACCGGATACTCCCGGCTGCTTTGTTGATGTGGTGGACGCAGGTGCAGAGTTTGTTGCATTCGCTGCCACGGGCGCAGAAACCAGTTTGCGCGCTGCCGGTACGGCTACACTCGTTACTTTGTTTGTATGAGTTTCTGCAGCCGCATAGTGACGGTGCACCTTTGTCACTTTTCGCACATAATCCTGAGTCTCGTTGTACGGTGGAATGCCCTTATACCTTAGCACCGCATTTTCACCGGCGTTGTAGGCTGCAAGCACAAGGCGCGTATTGTTCTTGAACAGCTTCTGCAGGTCTTTCAGGTACATCACACCAGCTCGCACATTTTGCACCGGGTCGAACAAATCCCGGGCGCCATAGCGCTGCGCTGTCTCAGGCATAAGTTGCATGAGGCCTTGCGCTCCCTTGTGGGACACAGCATGCGGATTGAACGCGGATTCGATATGCATCACCGCCTTCACCAGCGCGGCGTCGACCTGGTGGGCAGTCGCGGTGCGGCGGATAAGCCGGTCGTAGGCGGTCGGGTCGGTAACCGCGTAGGCAATCGTGCGACTCGACACCAATGTGCCCGCGCCTTTGCTGGTTTTGCTGTGGCGCACGAGCCTGTAATCGCGGTTGTTGAGTTGGTGGTCAGTGACAATGCGTGCCCCACCCGGCAACTGATAGACAAAGATATCCGCTTGGGCAACGTTGCCCATCACCCAGAGTGTGAATGCCCCCAGGATTGCCCGGATATAGCCACTGGAATTCATTGAATACCTGTATCTTTCTAAGTTAACGCCGGCAGGCCCTGAGCCGATAATGGGTGCATTTCTTATGCCACCTACGACGGTGAGGCTAAGTCATTGTTCTTCATTTGTTTTATAGCTGCCCTACTGAAATGAACAGCTTTTGCCAAACCTCTGGCGTCACCAAAATACACAGGGAAATGACGTTATTCGGCGCTGATCAGCACTCGATACAACAGGTTTACATCATTATAATAGTCTAATTTACCCATCCGGGGCCTGTCTGTCCCCCTAACAATGCGCCCCCCCGAGGGGGCCAGCGGAGCTTTCCCTTGAGCACAGTCGATCTCACCCAAGAAAACTTTGAAGACGTTATTCAGAAAAACGCCATGGTCCTGGTAGATTTCTGGGCGCCATGGTGTGGGCCGTGCCGCGCCTTCGCGCCGGTTTATGAGGCTGCCTCGGATCAGCACGCGGACGTGGTGTTCGCCAAGGTCAATACCGAAGACCAGCAGCAGCTGGCGGCTACCTTTCAAATACGCTCCATTCCCACGCTCATGCTGTTCCGCGAGCAGATTATCCTGTTCTCCCAACCCGGCTCACTGCCCGGTGCGGCGCTTGAGGATATCCTTACCAAGGCCAAGGCGCTCGACATGGATATGGTGCGTAAAGAAATCGCAGAGCAGAACACCACAGCCTGAATCGACGACGGCAAGGCAGGCGCACGGCCTGTCTTGCTGTCGTTCACAACGCCCGCCAAACAGAAATCATCACTTCTGCTCTTTCTTGTCAGGCCCTTTCGGCCTCATGCTTCGCCATACCCAGTAGATCGCCAATCCGGTCAGCAGGACATTCACAATAATTCCGACGAGCAGGAATGCATTCATGATGGTCCTGCCCTCTCAGATTTTGCCGAAAGATGATCTCCACACTTCAGGCGGTTTGGAAAGAAACGACTGCGGGTCATCCTGTACGCCTGTCCGAATATCAGCCAATCCACGCGCGTGCATTGCGGAACATGCGCAGCCACGGGCCATCTGCGCCCCACTCATCCGGATGCCAGGAGTTACTCACACTACGGAACACACGCTCCGGATGCGGCATCATGACCGTGAAGCGTCCATCTGGCGTGGTGAGACCGGCAATACCGGCGGGAGAGCCATTTGGATTCTGCGGATAGGCTTGCGTAACCATGCCGCGGTTGTCCACGAAACGCAGCGCCACCTGGTTGCCGGCAGTAATGTGTTCCCAGTCGGTCACGGCGCGAAACTCGGCGCGCCCCTCGCCATGTGCAACCACGATCGGCAGAAATGAGCCGACCATGCCGGCACAGGAGTATCGACGGATTCTGAGGTACCTGCACCATGCACACGCGCGCCTCATACTGCTCGGAGCTGTTGCGCACGAAGTGTGGCCAGGTGTCGGCACCCGGAATAATCTCGTGCAGGTTGGACATCATCTGACAACCGTTGCAGATGCCGAGTGCAAAGCTGTCCGGGCGCGTGAAGAACGCGCTGAATTCGTCGCGCGTGCGGTTGTTGAACAGGATCGACTTTGCCCAGCCTTCGCCGGCACCCAGCACGTCGCCGAAGGAGAATCCGCCGCAGGCTGCAAAACCCTTGAAGTCCTTGAGTGACACGCGTCCATCGACGATGTCGCTCATGGTCACATCCACGGCACGGAAACCGGCACGGTCAAAGGCTGCGGCCATCTCCATCTGTCCGTTCACCCCCTGCTCCCGCAGAATGGCGACCGGCGGGCGAACACCCGTTGCGATGTAAGGCGCCGCGATATCTTCCTCGGGTTTGAACGTGAGTATGGCAGTCAGACCCGGGTCGGTATCATCGAGAATCCGATCGAATTCCTGCTGGGCACACTCGGGATTATCGCGTAGCGACTGCATACGATAACTTGTCTCCGACCAGGCGCGCTGCAAGTTCACACGCGTCTCGCTGAACACTTCCTTGCCATGGCGCAGGAAGCTGATGCGATCGTCAGGCGTGAGCGTACCGATGCGGTGTGCAGTGCGCGCGATGCCAGCCTCCTTGAGCGCGCCGAGAATACCGTTCAGGCGATCATGTGGCACCTGCAACACTGCGCCCAACTCCTCACTGAATAACGACGCTAGCGGGTCGCGTCCCAAGTCGTCGAGCTCGATGCGCACGCCAGTGCGCCCGGCGAATGCCATTTCACAGATCGTGGCAAACAAGCCGCCATCCGAACGATCGTGATAGGCAAGCAGGAAACCGAGCTCATTGAGTGCCTGAATCATGGCGAAGAACAGCTTTAGCACACGCGGATCATCCACATCCGGAACTTCATTACCGACCTGCTTGTAGACCTGCGCCAATGACGAGCCACCGAGACGGTTCTTGCCTTTACCAAGATCAATTAGAATCAGGTCGGTCTCACCCTGATCAACGCGCAATTGCGGGGTGAGTGTCTTGCGCACATCAAGCACCGGCGCAAAGGCCGAGATGACCAGCGACAATGGTGCTGTAACCGAACGCTGCTCTTCGCCCTCGTTCCAGACGGTCTTCATGGACATCGAGTCCTTGCCAACCGGGATCGAGATGCCCAAGGCCGGACAGAGCTCCATACCAACTGCCTGCACGGCGTCGAACAAGGCAGCATCCTCGCCCGGGTGGCCAGCGGGCGCCATCCAGTTGGCCGACAGTTTCACGTCCGGAAGTTTGGCGATGCGCGCGGCGGCCATATTGGTGAGCGCCTCACCGACCGCCATGCGCGCGCTGGCAGCCGGGTTCACCAGAGCCAGTGGTGTACGTTCGCCCATGCTCATGGCCTCGCCGTTGCAGGTGGAGTAGCTGACGGCGGTCACGGCCACGTCCGCGACCGGAATTTGCCATGGACCTACCATTTGGTCGCGACACACGAGTCCAGTAACGCTGCGGTCACCTATGGTAATCAGGAAATTCTTGTTCGCCACAGTTGGCAAGCGCAGCACCCGGAATGCAGCCTCGGTGACATCAATGCCCTTGGTCTTGAAGGCCGGTAGCTTACGCTTCACGCGTTTCACATCACGCCTCATGCGCGGTGGCTTGCCGAGCAACACACTCAGCGCCATGTCGATTGGACGCGCAGCTTGCGAACCCTTCTCGGCGAAGTATTGATCGGTCAGCGTCAGACGCTTTTCGTTCGTGGCGTGCCCGATAACGGCATACAGGCAGCGCTCGCGTTCGCACAACCTCTTGAACTTGTCGAGGTGCACGTCATCAACAGCCAGTACGTAGCGTTCCTGCGCCTCATTGCACCAGATCTGCATCGGCGACATGCCCGGTTGGTCGTTCGGAATGAGGCGCAGCTCGAACTCACCACCCAAACCGGCATCATTAATTATTTCCGGCACGGCATTCGAAAGGCCGCCGGCGCCGACGTCATGGATGGAGACAATCGGGCTGTCCTCGCCGCGCGCCCAGCATTGGTCGATGACCTCCTGACAACGGCGCTGCATCTCGGGATTACCGCGTTGTACAGAGGCGAAATCGAGATCTTCGTGACTGGTGCCGGTCGCCATACTCGAGGCGGCGCCGCCACCGAGTCCGATGAGCATCGCCGGGCCGCCGAGCACGACTATGCTGGCGCTTGCTGTAATCTGCTTCTTCTGTACATGTGCAGCGCGGATATTGCCGAGACCGCCGGCCAGCATGATCGGTTTGTGGTAACCGCGCACTTCACCGGCCACTTGTTCTTCGTAGGTGCGAAAGTAACCCCCCAGATTCGGGCGACCAAACTCATTATTAAATGCTGCACCACCCAGTGGGCCATCGAGCATGATTTCGAGTGCGCTGGCAATGCGTCCGGGTTTGCCGTGATCGGTTTCCCACGGCTGCACGGCGCCGGGGATGCGCAGATTCGATACCGAGAAGCCGGTGATGCCGGCCTTCGGCTTCGAACCGGTGCCGGTCGCACCCTCGTCGCGAATCTCACCGCCCGCACCGGTGGCTGCGCCCGGAAACGGCGAAATTGCGGTCGGGTGATTGTGCGTCTCGACCTTCATGAGGATGTGTGTGTCCTCCTCATGGTAGCGGTATTCGTGCGTCGCCGGATCGGGGAAGAAGCGCCCGCTGCGGAAACCCTGGATTACCGAGGAGTTGTCCTTGTAGGCAACCAGTGTGCCAGCCGGATTGAGCGCGTGCGTGTTGCGAATCATGGCAAACAGCGAGTGCGGCATGGATTTGCCGTCAATTACCCAATCGGCATTGAATATCTTGTGTCGGCAGTGCTCGGAATTGGCCTGAGCAAACATCATCAACTCCACGTCCGTGGGATTGCGGCCGATGCGTGTGAAGTTTTCGACCAGATAGTCAATTTCATCCGGTGCGAGCGCCAAACCGAGCTGCTGATTGGCGGTTTCGAGTGCGGAATGCCCTCCCTTCAGAACGTCCACCGTGGAGAGCGGTGCTGGGTTTTCAACGCGAAATATTGCCGCGGCTTCGTCGAATCCGGAAAGCACGGACTCGGTCATGCGATCGTGTATCAATGCGGCAACCTGGTTGTGTTCCTCGGGTGTCAACGCTACGCCGTCGCGCTTGCGCACGAACCAGGCGACGCCACGCTCCAGACGACGCACATTCTTCAACGTGCAGTGCTGGGCAATATCTGTGGCCTTGGTGGACCAGGGCGAGATAGTGCCGAGTCGCGGTACAACCAAAAGCAGGTCGCCTTGCGGCGCATGGCTCTCGTGTTTAGGCCCGTAGGTGAGCAGACGCATCAGCACGTCAAGTTCCGGTGTGCTGAGCTCCTCGGTGAGCGCGGCGAAGTGCCGGTATTCCGCGTAAATTGATTCGACGAGCGGGAGCACAACGCGCAACCGGCTCATCCACCGCTCCTGACGGAACGGAGATAGTGCCGCGGATCCGCGCAACATAAGTACGGGAACAGGTGAAGTACTGATAAGTGCCGGAACAGAACCGATTGTGGTTTCGGGGGTATTGCTCACCATCGCGCTCGTCATGTTCCGCGTTGAGGTTTGCCTGTTATGGTCCGCCGTGGCCTAAGGCGATCCGTTTCAGGCCGCGGTTATTTTGTGAAGGCACGTTTACACAAAAAATAACCGCTATGAATAGCACGCTTGCACACTGCTGGTTGTTATTATACCAGCTTGCGCCAGGTCAGACCGCCTTCCTGTGAGGCAATTTCCACTCGCTGTGTTGCCCCACCCAGTACCGCACCCAATGCAGAGTGCACCAGCCAGGGGGTGTTGTTTTTCTCGCTCAGGTGTGCGGCAACAATATGCTGCAACCGGCCGGTATCGAGGGCTGCCAGCAGCGCCGCCGCCGCATCGTTATTCAAATGACCAAGCGGCCCGCCGACTCGCCTTTTAAGGGATTCCGAATAGGGCCCTTCGGCCAGCATGTCGGAATCGTGATTGCATTCGAGTATCAGGGCATCACAATCCGCGAGCTGGGTCTGGATATGCGGGGTGATGTGGCCGGTGTCAGTGAGCAGGCCGAGGCGGCGCGCGCCATCGGAAAATACGAACTGACAGGGCTCGCGCGCATCGTGCGGAACTGTATACGGATGTATGGCGATGGCGTCGATGGAAAATTCATTGTGTGCAGCGAAGAACCGGCACTGGGGGAGGCGATTTGTTTCCGCTGTACCGAGTGCGGCGTGAGTACCTGGCAGTAAGCCAGACCGGAAGATTGTATTTGCGCGCCAGCGGGCCGACACCGTCGACGTGGTCGCCATGCTCATGAGTGACCAGGATAGCGGAGAGTGAGTGCGGCTCGCGACCGCAACGCGCGAGGCGGCGTTCCGTTTCCTTAAGTGTAAAACCGCAATCCACCAGAATGGCCGTCTGCCCACACTCGACCAATAGCCCATTGCCGCGACTGCCGCTGCCGAGCAAGGCAAAGTGCAGTTTTCCGGTGCGGCACGGTCGCAATAGATCTTGTGCGATGACGTCACCAATCAGGGTGCGTTCTGCCTACTGCAATTGCTGTTGCAAATACTCGAGAAGACGCTCGCCGTTCTTGGCTTCCGTGCGCTCGCCCTTGACGTTCAGGAGCTTCAGGCTGATATCAGCATCCGCCGCCTTGAGAACAACCTGGAAGCGGTCTTCGCGGGCTTCTGCGCGTTCGCCGATAGACAACCAACCGCCAAAAAATGTGTTCTTGTTTTCCGTGCCAGCAGCGGATCGGTCATAGATATAATAGGTACCACGTTCGCGATCACGATCTTCGATCAAAAATCCGCTCCGGTCCAGCGCCTGGCCGACACGTCGCCAGGCCAGATCCATATCCAGTTTCTGAATCAGCAGGCCATCTTTGACCTTGACAGCGCTCCCGGTGGCAATCATTCCAGCCTGGTCCTTTGTCTCCTGCTCACTCTTGCCGTAGGATTTCATGAGCGCGGACAGCATCTCGGCCTCGGCCTGCAGATCGGTCGCACGCGGCTGCCAAGTGGTGCTCACCGGATCTCTGCGATTGTCGCTAACAACAACTTCTTCGAGCCCCAAGTGAGAGACATAAACCTCACTGGTCCCGGCCACGCGCCCCGGTTCGATGCGAATCCGGAATTTATCGCGCAAACCCGTGGACTGCATACTGGACAATATCTTTGTCAGCACATTGGTGCCGAGATTGACTTTACGCTCCTTCCACTCAGTCTCGAATATCCCGGACTTCGGGTCGTCTACGGCCAGTATCAGGCTGCGGCTGACCAGATGACTGCGAACGTGATCTGCTACACGATCCGTCGCATCCTGAACAACCAGCCAACGATGTATGCCATCCCGTTCCAGGCGCACTTTGTCACTGACCGGAACGATCGCAGTTGTCTTGGCATTTTCAGGTGCTGACACGCCAGTAGCCGTTTTTTCCGCCGGTGTCTTGTCGGCATAATCCGAATAGGCAGCCGCACCACCGCGAGGAACAGCCGCCAGATCGTCGCTGGCAGGACGCGCCAGATCCGGTGGTACTTCCAACGCCGCGCGCAGCTTGGCCGGGGATTTCTCTGACTTCTCACCGAACATGGCGCAACCGTTCAGGCTGAGCACCTGCAGTGCAAAAAGAAAAATAAGGGTGCGCGGTATTGTCATGGATTCACCGAAATACAGAAGTACACAGAAAGAAAAGATAGCTGCGCCGTCACATCAACCCGGCGCGCTGCATCGCCTGACGCAAAACATCATGGTGGATTTCCGACAGACGCGTAAGCGGCAAGCGAATACCACCCTCGATCAGGCCCATCTGTTCCAGTACCCATTTGACCGGAATCGGATTGGCCTCGATGAATAAACTCTTGTGCAAGCCAATCAGTTTGTCGTTGATAACGCCCGCAGTTTTGGCGTCACCCTTGAGCGCTGCCGCACACATGTCCTGCATGTCACGCGGCGCGACATTGGTGGTAACCGAAATCACCCCCTGGCCACCGAGCAGCATGAACTCCATACCTGAGGCATCATCGCCGGAATAAAGTTCAAACCCTTTCGGACAGAGCTCAAGCAATTCACGCGCCCGATCGAGATTGCCGGTCGCCTCCTTGATGCCGACGATGTTCGGAATCTGGGCGAGGCGCGCGACCGTGGCGGGCAGAATGTCGCAAACCGTGCGCCCGGGAACGTTGTACAGGATCTGCGGTATCGGCACCGCTTCGGCAATCGCCTTGTAGTGCAGATACAGGCCCTCTTGCGTGGGCTTGTTATAGTAGGGTGTGACCAGCAGGCAGGCCTGGGCACCGACCTCCTGCGCAAACTGGGTGAGTTCGATGGCCTCGATCGTGGAATTCGAACCGGTGCCGGCGATCACCGGCACGCGCCCGCGCGCGTATTCGAGCGTGAGCCGGATCACCTCGCAATGCTCCTGCATGTCGAGGGTCGGCGATTCGCCGGTGGTGCCGACTGCGATTATGGCAGTGGTGCCATTGTCGATCTGGAAGTCAACGAAGCGGCGTAGCGCAGCGTTGTCGAGCGCCCCATCGAGATGCATCGGGGTCACGAGCGCGACCATGCTACCGTGGAACATGAAGGAAATACCCGGACTTTATTGATGAATCGAGCAGGCATAGTAGCTTGCCCGGCCGGCCAATGACAAGTCTCATACGTCCAGAGGTACAATAGGAAAAGACTGGAAATTTCTTTAGTATTGCCTGTAGATTCACCCCTCGTACCCGCCATGACCGACTCAGAAAAACCCGTCCGCGAGATCCGTATCAACCCGATAGTGCCGAGTGAATCGGTGCTGGTGGCCACGGCGCGCGGCATGCGCCCAAAGAAGGCTGAGGCGCCGGCGCCACGCGACACGCGCGCGCACGTGGACACCTGCCCGTTCTGCGTGGGCAACGAACACATGACGCCGCCGGCCATCGGCGCCTATCCAGAAGGCGAGCCCTGGCAACTGCGTATCGTCGAAAATCTCTACCCGGTACTGGGTGACGATCGTGAGAACCCGAATCTGAGCTTCGGCCTGCAACAGACCATCGACGGCTATGGCCGGCACGAAGTGATGATCGACCACAACCAACACGGCATCGCCGTGCATGAAATGAGCGAGTCGCACCTCGCCCTGCTATTCAGCACCTACCGTGCGCGCATGGAGCAACTCTACCGGTCCAATCCGCGCCTGCGCTATGTACTGGTGTTCAAGAACTTCGGCCCGGCCGCCGGCGCCTCGATCGCCCACACCCACAGCCAGTTCATCGCCACGCCGGTAGTGCCGGACAATGTGCAGAACGAGGTCGAGAACAGCCGCACATACTATGAAAAGAACCACCGCTGCATTTTCTGCACACTGATCGACGAGGCGCTGACCTTTGAAGCGACGCTCTACGACCGCGAATCCGGCGAGATCCGTCGCAAGCTGGATGTCGGCCAGTTCGTGATCGAACGTGGCAAGAAATTCATTGCCATCAAACCGTTCGCCAGCCGCTACGAGTGGGAGGTGCACATTCTGCCGCTCACCCACCAAAGCGATTTTCTCGCCATCACACCGGAAGACACCGCTGACCTGGCGCGCATACTGCGTCGCAGCATGACGCGCCTCGATGCGGTACTGGGTGGTGCGCAGTACAACTATTTTCTGCACTCAGTGCCGCATGCACCGAGTTACACCGACTGTGGCGCGAGCTACCACTGGCACCTTGAGATCTGCCCACGCACCAGTATTCCCACCGGCTTTGAACTCGGCAGCGGGTTGTTCGTCAACACCGTGAGCCCGGAAGCGGCGGCGGCCAAGCTGCGTGCCGTGTTGCTCGACTGAGCTGCCCCTGTCACCACGGAGACCCAGACATGAAAAAAGTAACCGTCGGCAAACCGATACCGGATATCGAGGTCGTGGCTACTGACGAACAAACATTCAGCCTGTCCGACTTCCTGGGAAAAAATCTGGTGTTGTATTTCTATCCGAAGGACAACACGCCTGGCTGCACTACCGAGGGCCAGGACTTTCGCGATTACTACGAGGAATTCCGAAAACTCAAGACCGAAATCTTCGGCGTATCGCGCGACAGCCTCAAATCGCACGAAGACTTCAAGGACAAGCAATGTTTTCCTTTCGATCTGATATCGGACAAAGGCGAGAAACTCTGCAAGCTGTTCGATGTCATCAAGGAAAAAACCCTCTATGGAAAGAAATACCTTGGCATCGAACGCAGCACCTTCCTCATCGACAGCAAGGGGATCCTCCACAAGGAGTATCGTGGTGTAAAGGTGGACGGCCACGTGGCCACCGTGCTTGCAGACGTAAAGAAGCTCGCCAAACAGTAAGGAAGACCCGAAACACCATGACTCCGAGAACCGCAAAAAGATATTCGTGCTCGACACCAATGTGCTGATGCACGACCCGGCGTCGATCTTCCGCTTTCACGAACACGACATCGTCTTGCCGATCGTGGTGCTGGAAGAACTCGACCATTCCAAGCGCGGCATGTCGGAAGTGGCGCGCAATGTGCGCCAGGTGAGCCGCTTTATCGGCGACATGATCGAAAAGGCCGGTGGCGACATCAGCCAAGGCCTCAAGCTGCCGTCGCACGCCGAAGGCTTCGAAACCGGCCGGCTGTACTTTCACCTGGAGGCGGCGCATACCCACCTGCCGAACGGCCTGAGCACTCCCACACCGGACAACACCCTGCTCGGCGTGACTCTCGATCTCGGCCGCAAGCACCCCGATGCGCGCGTCATCCTTGTTTCCAAGGACATCAACCTGCGCATCAAGGCGCACGCCCTCGGCATCCCCGCCGAGGACTACACCAACGATCAGGTACTGGAAGACGCGGACCTGCTGTTCACCGGCGCTATGAAATTGCCGGCAGATTTCTGGGAGACGCATGCCAAGGACATGGAGTCCTGGAAGGCCGACCAGGGTCGCACCTTCTATCGTGTCACCGGACCGTTGGCACGGATCTGGTTCCCGAACCAGTTCCTGTACGATGACAGCGATCGCGCCTTCGAGGCGATTGTGCGCAAGGTGGAGAACGGTAGCGCCGTGATCGAAACTGCGCGTGATTTTCGCGGTGAACGACACTCGGTGTGGGGAATTACCGCGCGCAACCGCGAACAGAATTTCGCACTCAACCTGCTCATGGATCCAGAGGTGGACTTCGTGTCACTCATGGGTCAGGCCGGTACCGGCAAGACCCTGCTTACACTGGCCATGGCACTCACCCAGACACTCGAGGAGAAACGTTACGCCGAAATCATCATGACACGCGTTACCGTACCTGTCGGCGAAGACATCGGTTTCCTGCCCGGCACCGAAGAAGAAAAGATGAATCCGTGGATGGGCGCTCTTGAAGACAACCTGGACGTGCTCAACCCGTCTGAACACGCCGAGCGTGGCGCCTGGGGGCGAGCGGCCACGCACGACCTGGTGCGTTCACGCATACGCATCAAATCACTCAATTTCATGCGCGGTCGCACCTTCCTGAACAAGCTCCTGATCATCGATGAGGCGCAGAACCTCACCGCCCATCAGATGAAAACCCTCATTACCCGTTCCGGTCCGGGCAGCAAGGTAGTTTGTCTCGGCAACATTGCCCAGATCGACACTCCCTATCTCACCGAGACCACCTCCGGCCTCACCTACGTGGTGGACCGCTTCAAGCATTGGGAACACAGCGGTCACGTGACTCTGCAACGCGGCGAGCGTTCACGGCTGGCGGATTATGCGTCAGAGATTTTATAGGGCGCGCGTAACGCACCCTATTTCTCGGCGAGTTTCTCGTAGTGTCGCCGGAACAATATCTCCAGTTCATCGATGACTTCCGCTGCATCCCGGCCACTGACTACGTGCTGGGTCATGAGCACTGAGGTCTCATTCAGCATTTTGGAACGATCGACCATCGGATAGGTGGCGCCCAGACGTCTGATTGCCTTGACCACGGACTCCTTCTCCGGGCGTGGGATGTCGAGAGGGGCGGTGATTTCCTTCGGCCCGCCGTAACGGGCGGCAAGGAATTCGGCGTATTCAAGCAGCGCGACGGCTTGCGTTTCGGGCAGATCGCCGAGTATCTCGCGCAGGCGTTTCTCAGTCTTGCTGGGCATGGCCGTGAGGAAATAACAGGCTAGTCATGACAGCCTTAGCTGCCGGCCGTGCCCTTCCTGGACTGCGGTTCCTGTCTTTCGCAGTGCTCATGGGCAAAATTCAT
The DNA here is from genome assembly GCA_963698375.1 of uncultured Pseudomonadota bacterium. Classification (GTDB taxonomy): domain Bacteria; phylum Pseudomonadota; class Gammaproteobacteria; order Acidiferrobacterales; family UBA6901; genus UBA6901. The sequence continues at coordinate 53,359 of CAVOQN010000011.1, read as the reverse complement.
GAACTCTTCCACAGCACGCAGGCGGAATTTCTGGCGCTGATGCACAAACGAGAATGGCCGCTTGAGCACGGGATTCAGTGGCAATGCCACGAGCGTTTTGAGTTTTAACTCCTTACCGACAGTTGCGCGTGAAACGATCGAGACGCCCAAACCCGCTTCAACTGCGCTCTTTATTGCCTCAGGACTGCCAAACTCCATGCATAAATTGAGTTCCTGTGGCGCAATCTTGTTGTCCTCGAAATACTCGTTGATCACCTCGCGTGTGCCGGAACCCTCCTCGCGACACAGGAACGGCAGGGACACAATATCCTGTGGCGTGAGTGCACTCTTCTTCGCAAACGGGTGACCGGGTGGGCAGATGAATACGAGTTCATCGTGCCAGCAGACCTCAACTGCCAGATTCTTGTTGGTCACCGGCGACTCCACGATGCCGACGTCCACGGTATTGTTTTCGACCATGTGCACGATACCGAGCGAATTGGACACGCTAAGGCGCACGTTCACATCCTTGTAGCGAGACTGGAATTCGCCTAACAGCCCGGGCAACACATACTCTGCGATGGTGGTACTCGCACCGATGATGAGAATACCGCTCACATCCCCGGTCAGCTCCCGCACGCGACTGTCCATCTCTCCGTACAGTGCGATGATTTTTTCCGCGTAATCGAACACCTGCTGACCGGCAGCCGTGAGGCTGATGCGGTTGTGGGTTCGGTCGAACAGGCGCGTGTTGAAGTGCTCTTCAAGTTGGCGGATTTGAAAAGTCACAGCCGGCTGCGTCATGTGCAGTGTCTCAGCGGCCTTGGTAAAACTCAGCAAGCGTGCGACGGTGTGAAAAACCTGGAGTCTGCGGTCAGCCATGATGTCCGGAAATGCGATGTGCTTTGGTGGAGTTGTTCATTGATTTGAGCACAATGCGGCTGAATTTGGTATGGGAGTGCCTTAGAATCCCTCGAGCTTGAGCTTGAGGTCGGTAGGGCTGGTGGCATACTGCAAGGCCGTTTCCTCGTCTACCTGACCGGCGCGCACCAGCTGGAGCAGGTGCTGATCAAAACCGAGCATCCCCTCTGCCATCGTCCCCTTCCTGATCAGGTCGGAAATCTCCTTGATCCGCAGCGGATCGAGAATGAAATCGCGGATCAGCTGCGACACCGTCATTACCTCGCAGGCCACGATGCGTCCCACGCCGCCCTTCCTCGGGATCAGCCGCTGGCTCACCACGCCGCGCAGGTTCTGCGCAAGCTTGGCACGCATGGTCTGCTGACCCTCGGGCGGGAAAGCGGAGATGACGCGCGAGATGGTTTCAGCCGCCGCCGGTGAGTGCACGGTTGAAAATACCAGGTGGCCGGTCTCAGCCGCCGTGAGCGCGGTCTCGATGGTTTCCGGGTCACGCATTTCGCCGAGCAGGATCACGTCCGGATCCTCACGCAGTGCGGCGCGCATGGCGTCGGCAAACGTATTGGTGTCGATGCCCAGCTCGCGCTGGGTCATGATCGAGCGCTTCTCGGTGAACAGGAACTCGATCGGATCCTCGATGGTGAGGATGTGATTATTCTGGGTGTTGTTGATCTCGTTGATCAACGCCGCGAGAGTCGTGGACTTACCCGAGCCGGTCGCACCGGTCACCAGTACCAGGCCACGTTCAAGGTTCGCGTACTTGGAGACGATGTCGGGCACACCAAGTTCCTGGAGCGTCGGGATATAGGTGTTGATGACGCGCAACACCATGCCGATCGAACCGCGCTGGTAGAACGCATTGCAGCGCACGCGTCCGATGTCCTTGAAGCCGATCGACAGATCCGCCTGGTGATTCTTGTCGAATTCCGCCTGCAGGCGTGCCGACATCATGGTGCGGGCCAAACGCTCCATGAAATCCGCCGGCAAGGACTGGAATCTCGCGCACTGCGCGCAGTACGCCATCAACCCGCAGGATCGGGTGGTTGCGGGTGCGCAGGTGGATATCCGAGGCCTTGTGGCGCACGGCCATGGCCAGAATCTGGCCAAGCAGCTTGAGCGGATCGGTGGTGGCAGTGATCGCGGCGCTGGCCGAGGTGGCCGCCGCGGCCGGTGCATTCGTGGGATCGTTCATACGAGAACTAGTCTAGTCCATGCCAGAGTTCATGCAAACCTGTGCGCTCAAACGGGCAAAAAAATGCCGGGGATTGATCCCCCCGACATTTGTCCAGCCTGGGACTGTTACTTTGTGCCGTAGCACCGCTTCTCCGGAACGCCGAGCTTGGCGAGAATCTTGTCCATCAGGCACCAGCCAGTCAGGCCGCTCTGGAACAGGTTGGCGCCGACAAACAGCGTGAACCACAGCCAGTTCACATTATGGAACAGCGGGCTGGCCGACACGCCTTAAAGAATCCAGCGATGACATTTCGTGTACGTGCTACGTTCATGGTGCGGATACTCCTCGTTGTGGTTGATAAACAGGTAAATATGAGGCATGGCGCTGTATCAAGCCGTTACGCCCAAATCATTATGCCTCTTTCGTCTCATTATTGTTGGCTTATCACCTTCCGCCACGGCGCTGAGTGCGGCCTTGATACCACCCGGCGAGCTCATGATCTTGGTGAAACCATGCGCACCGGCCATCTTGGTATCCGGTGAATGCAGCGCAATACGATAGCGGCCGCGCAGGGCCATGACACTTCACCGCCCTGCACCAGCATTTCGTACGGCAGCGCCGCCGTGATGCGCAACTCCTGCCAGTCGAGGATTTCCATGAATCTCCTTGTCAGTGTCCTTGTCGCCCTTGCCAATACCGTCACCGTGACAATCGCCACACCAAAGACGCTCACCTCGCGGCCGGGCAGATCGATGCGATACACCTTTTTCGTGCCGCCCTTGCCGGCCGCCAAGCCCTTCTCCACCGCCGCCAGCGCAGTCGGGTAGTCCGGATACTTGGCCAACACGTCCACCTGCTGGAAATACGGCATGCCGACCATGTAATGGTAGGTGCCGGGCGCAAGCGCCTCGGCGGTCAAGCCATCCACTGCACCAAACTCCTTGGTGGCACCGAGTGCCGCTTGAGCTTCTCGGAGACTGTTTCCAGCTTGCCGAGTCCGTAGGCGGCGCCCAGATATGCCTGGATTCACGTACGACACCTGCAGCTTGCCCTTGACCTCGGTCACCGCCACACGCTGGCCGGCGCCAAAACCACCATACTTCTTGGCGCGAGCCGCGGCTGCCTTAAGCTCCGGACTTGTGACAACAATCACTGTGGCGCCGACATAGGGCGAATAGCTACCGGCCTCGTCAAAACCCTGGGCCTTCAGGGCGCTCTTCACGACCGCCACCGCCTGCTCCAGATTGCCGTCCGGTGTGGTGCCGAGAATGAACGGCTTGAGGCGCACCTCGTCCGCCGCCACTGTGCTGCGACTGCAGCCAATCCCACCAGGATAGCCAATAAGATCTTACGCATCACGGAGCGACGCATTGTTTTCCTCACGACAGAATGAATCTGATTGGCGTCGGCAAAGTGTCGGTATGGTCCCAGCACTTTCCCTTCGCATCCTGCACATCGGCCAATCACACTGACGACGTGTCGCTGACGGTAACGCTCGCCGACGAGAAAGCGTGCATGCATCCGGCTTCAGCTACCCGGTGCGGTCAAAGCCTTCTCAATGGAGTTGAAAATGGCGCTGGGAACGAAGGTGTTTTTCGTGAACGCCAGGTAGCCAGAGTCCCAGAAGTACAGTTGCATGCGCCACATCTCGCCATACTGCACCGCACGCACTGTCTTTCCGTCATTGACGACCAGAATTTCCAGCGGGCAGCGCCGGCGCATGATCGGCACCGGGATACGGTGCATCCTTGGTCTTGCCGTCGCTGCGGAAATCGGAGTTGATGCGAATGCACTTGTTCTCCGTGTACTCATTGCTGATCCCGAAGTACACCGCGTTCGTGCCGACCGGCACCTGGCTGATCAGACGCCAGCCCGAGGCATCATCCGGACCTTTATCCTTGCTGGCAGCCAGCGCCTTCTCAACCTTGGCCACAATCGCGGCAAAATCTTCCGGCTTGCCCTCGAAGAGCACGTGCTGGCTTTCTTCCCAGTTGCGCCACTTTGCCATCATCTTGGCGGGACCGTCGCCATTGAATTTGTTGAGTGTCTTTTCGCTGCGCGCCGGTTCGAGCTGCACGGTCTCCGCCTTGCCCGGCACCTTGGCCGCCACATCGCGGATTTCCTGGGCAACGGCCTTCGCGGCTGTCAGAAGCTGCGCATAGTCCTTCTGGCCGGAATAGAACACCATGGCATGGGCAACCGGATTGGCCATATTGATGTAGGTTTTCTTGCCTTCACCAAACTGGTAGACGGCAACGCGCAAAATCTGCGCCGAGGCGGTATTGGCCGGCGCACCCTTGGCGGCCTCCAGATAGGCGGGTGAGGTCAACACATACACCCTGGCCTTCTGTACCCCGTCGGGAATCTTGAGATCATGCTTGGCGTGCAGCGTGAGTTTCGATTCGCCCAGACTCTTTTCCAGCGCCGCGCTGGTTTCCTCGAACGATCCCGAAGCGGCGAGGATACGTTCAAAAATACCGACGATCGTCGGCGGCGCGTGCGACTCCGCTGCATGCCAGCAGAACGGCAAGCACTGCAAACAGGCTGCGTATTATTCTCATGATCTCTCCTCCTCGTAATGAACCTGGCTGAAAGCGCGTTCCAGCAAAATAGTTCGGATTCTTATTTGTCCACCGGCTTCTGCTGCCAGCTTCTTGAAAAAAATGGGGCTACAGTTTCCTGTAGCCCCGCAGTGTTACTCACTTCTCAAATCAACAACTCCAAACATTACTTCGCTGCGTAGTTGATGCCGAGACCGAAGGCGTTCTGGGTCATGCTGATCTCGGTGCCGGCGGGCATAGCGTCCGCCAAAATTCGACGCTCGTTGCGGTCTGGCTGGCTTCCGGAGCGTAGAGGTAGTAAGCCACTGATGGTCATGTTCTTATCCATCTTGTAGCCAAGACCCACGGTAACGTGGGTTTCGGAAATTGCCGGGAACAGATAGTTGGCAAATGCCGCATCCGCATCGTACCGCCATCGGGAAATCCGCAGTCTGTTGCCGCCCTGAATCGGCGACTCGCCGTAGTTGAAACCGGCACGCAACGCCAGCTTGTCGCTCGGACGGAACTCGACGCCGACCTTGTAGACGACCTGGTCATCCCAACCGAAGAACTCGAACACATCGACGCTCGTCCACTGGTAGTACAGGATATCGGCCACGATATCCACGTTCTTGCCGACCGCAAACTTGGCACCAACACCAGCATTCGTTCGGCAGCGTCATGCGAGGCGTCGCCGGTGATAGCCGAAATTATGTCAGGAAGGTCTTGAAGCCATCGAATTCATCCATTTTCATTTCGGCTGGATCATGGCACCGACCGAAATGCCATCGGCAACCTTGGCGTCCACACCGAGCTTCACGCCATAACCCACGGTGGTGTCTTCGAAGTTTGGTGACGGCAACCTGACCGAACAGATTGCGCGCCGTCATATTTTGTAACCGATGAGCAGCGAAGCGCCAACCGAGACATTCTTGTTGATGCGCAAAGCTCATGGTCGGAGCAATAATCATGCCCTGCAGGTTGACGCCTTCCGGGCTACCGAGCCGCCTGACGGGCCAGTACGATAGTCGGTGTTCATGCCGCCCAAGGCATAGGCCATGATGCCCCAGCTCATCTCATTATTGATCTTCGAGGTGAAGGCGACCTGCGGAATCGCAAACAGTCTTGCTGTCGCTCACAACCGTCTGTGCCACCCGGACCTGCGGCATCAGTGCGTCGACCTCACGATCCGGCATGAACATGCTCCAGGCCACGCTGACTGAGTCACCGGTCTGGCTGATCAGCGCCGGGTTGTCCATACCGGCCGAGGCTTCACCGGCGTTGGACAGACCTGCGCCGCCGATACCATGTGCCACCATGCCGTTACCGGCCTGGATAATGCCGTTGGTGGCGAATGCGCCGGACGAGAACGTCAAGCCCGCCGCGGCGGCGACTGCCACTGCGAGTTTGCTTTTATTGAATGACATCTGTACTCCTCCTCTTGCAGTAAATAAAAAAGTAGCCTGGGTGACAGGCCGCCTATACAGCTGTAGCAGGTAACCGTCAGATAGTTCGCTCTCGGCTCCCCACAATCCTTTTCTATTAATGTTCCCTTCGTTCTTCCGTTTGTCGTCCGCGGAAACCGCGACGCAAACGATGACGGAAATATTCCACTCGTTCGAGAATCCTGTCAACGTATTATTTTATACTCATATAAATACATGCCTGATAACGAAACACAGTCCAATGCTCAAGCATTAAAATAGTTCTAAACCAGAGTCGCCAAATGTGGCGAGGACTCGACACGTGGCAGCAGTAGAACGAACTGACAGCTAGTAGTGCGAAAATGCCGTGAGAAGTCAAAGGGCGGGCTTGCCCATCCTATGACTTGACGAAGCAGAACTGCGGTCGAAAAAAAACCAGCCGCTGGAAGCAGGCTGGTTTTTTACTCACGAACAATTCGGCTTATTTCAGATAAACAGGCACACGTCCGATTCGCCGGCGAACTCGAAGAACGTGGCGGCACCGCCGAATTCGAGGCCGTCGATGAAGTCGCTGTGGTCGAAACCGAACAGCTCGACCGTCATCTGGCAGGCGATCATTTTCACATCCGCCTCGCGGCACAGATCGCGCAGCTCGGCGATGCTCGCCACGCCGTTGTTCTTGATGGTCTGCTTCATGAGCACGGTGGCGAGCGACTCGAAACCTGGCACCATGGCCTGCACGCGCGTTCGGGATGTTCCAGTTGATGCCCTTGAACCACTTGCGGGCCGAACGGCATTTTCATCGGCATGCCCGGGTTGCCGAGCGGGCTGACCTTGAGATCGAGATTCTTTTTGAGCAGTGCAGTCCGTAGAACGTGAAAAATACCTGCACTTCGTAGCCCAAGCGCCGCGGCCGTGGAGGCCAGGATGAACGGCGGGTAGGCCCAATCCAGTGTGCCTTTTGACGCAATAATACCCAGTTTCTTGTCAGACATGTTCTTCTCCTAAGTAATGAAAGATCGCGCACGATCTTTCTAGTTATATTTTATTAAATTGCCAGCCAGGCGATGCTGCGGCACAAGGCCGCAGCACAGATTCAGGCCTTCTTCTTGATCAGGAAGGTGTACTCGCCACCCGCCTCGGCCGACTCCAGCAGGTCGTTACCGGTCTGCTTGGCGAATGCCTGGAAATCTTTTACCGAACCCGGATCGGTCGCGATGATTCTGAGCGTCTGACCGGCGCCCATCTCCTGCAGAAATTTCTTGGTGCGCAGGATCGGCAGCGGACAGTTCAGGCCACGCGCGTCGAGTTCTTTGTCAAAGCTAGCCATCTGTAATTCCTCCTGGGAAAATTAAGTTAAAGAAATCAAACCAAGACATCGTTGCCAATCCAGCCTGACTCAGGCGCTGGCTGCCATGCTCTCAATCGGGGCCAATGATTGGCCACTCTGCGCCCAACCCAAAATACCGCCACGCAGGTTATACACCTTGCTGTAACCGCGCGTCATCAGGAATGCGCAGCCTTGGGCAGAACGTGCGCCGGAGTGGCAATACAGGATAAGCGATGCGTCATTATCCAACTCCTGGCCCGCAACCGGTAAAAGATGCAGCGGGATATTGCGCGCACCACTGATTCCGCCACGGGCAGCCTCCGCCGGAGTGCGTACATCCAGCAATATAAGGTTCTTTTCATCCTGCTTCTGCAGCAAACCATGCAGTTGCAGGGCATCGAGCTCATTGAATCCGAACAATCTAGGCTCCCCACACTACTAAATCAGATTAGTATATTCTTAAACGCAAATCTTACAAGAAAATGGGTAATTTTATTAAGCAGTGGTTACTCACTATCAAAAAATACATTATTCAGCTGTGCACTGGTAGCCCTGGATTTTACTTTTCAAGGATAAAATCCTGAATATATCTACCTGTGAATTTGGTATCTAACTCGCTGACAATCTGCCAATTCGCATAACCTTGTAACTGCCGCCATAAAAAGATTGGAACCTTATCACCGTGTAGCCACTCGAATTTGGCCAGAAACTACTCATGAGCTTATCTACGCGTCCTCCCCGCCTCGGGATATTGCTGCTCATCGGACTACTAGTCAGTCCGACGGGATGGGCGACATCGATTGGCGGCAATCTTCCTGATCTCGGCGACGAATCGGCTGCCGTCCTGTCACCGCAGGACGAACGCCGCATTGGCGAGGATTTCATGCGTCAGGCACGGTTGCAGCTTGATCTCCTCGACGACCCCGAGCTGAACGAGTACCTGCAAGATCTGGGGCGACGTATCACGGCGGGCGTTGACGGGCAACCGGCGTTTCACTTTTTTCTGGTTAACAATTCTTCCATCAACGCATTCGCCGTTCCCGGCGGCTTCATTGGTGTGCACACCGGTTTATTGCTCTCGGCGCGCAGCGAGGCTGAACTCGCGGCCGTGCTGGCGCACGAAACGGCGCACATTACCCAGCGACACATCCCGCGCATGATTGCCGAGAGCCAGCGCATCAGTGGACCGGCACTGGCGGCGATGCTGGCCGGCATTCTGATTGCCGCCTCCGGTCAGCCAGGCGGCGCGGCAGCAGTGATGATGACGCAAGCAGGCCTGGCTCAGCATGAGCTCAATTTTACCCGTGAATTCGAGCAGGAGGCAGATCGCATCGGCATGAACATTCTGAACAACGCCGGGTACGATGCGCGTGCCATGCCGAGTTTCTTCGAACAGATGGAGCTTCTAACCCGTCTGTACGAGAACAACCTGCCGGAATTCCTGCGCAGTCACCCGGTCACTGGCCGACGTATCGCTGAGTCGCGCAATCACGCGGGCAATTTTCCGGTCCGCACCAATCCAGATGCCAACGCCTTCGCGAACATGCAAGCCCGCCTGCAGGTTCTGGGCAACAAGCCGGAACAAGCACTCAAGTTGTTTCAGGCCAAGCTGGCGAACCGGGACAGCGCGCGCGCAAATTCAGACCAGTACGGTCACGCGCTCGCCCTGCTCATGAACAAGCGCTATGAGGAAGCACGACGGGAATCTGCGCTACTCCTCAAGGCTCGTGCCAACTATGTGCCTTACAATATCCTGCATGCGGAAATCGAGCTGGCGGCAAACAATAAGCCAGCGGGACTGAAGGCCTATGCCGAGGCAGGCCGCAAGTACCCGGAATCGCTGGCACTCACCCAGCGTCATGCATCGGCGTTGCTCAAAAACGGTCGACCGGCTGAGGCACGGCAGTTACTCGACAAGGCTGTGCGGAGGAGCCCGAAGGAACCGGCACTATACAAATTGCTGGCCAGTGCCGCCGGAGAATCAGGCAATCGGATGGAAGCACATCGCGCCTATGGCGAATATTATTTCCTGACTGGACAACCGCGCGCTGCGATCGAACAATTCGAACTCGCCACCCGCTTCGCCGGTAACAACTTTTATTATATTTCGAGCCTCGAGGCCCGCATCAAGGAAATCCGTGAAACATTGCCGCCGGCGCCGCCGGCGAAAAAATCCGAGCGCGATGGGCGCTCTCCCTCTGCCAAAAAACAAATAAGAGTCTGTTAAAATACTAACGAAGAATTCTCCACAGAATCAGGCAACTCAGCGCTATCCATCAGTTTTATTTCCGCAATACTTGCCATCTGCATCGGGATACGTTAATTATGCAGCTGCGCTATATCCTGTTATTGGTTCTGACGAACATGAACAGAATAAAGCCCAGCCCGGACCACCGGATAACAGCAAACCAGTCGTACTTAAATAACTAAACTAGGAGGAGTAATGCGGAAAACCGCTAGCGTCATCTTGGGGGCCAGCACTGTCGCCCTACTGCTCGGCAGCCTGCTCACGGCACCCGTATCTCTCGCACAGGGCTCTGCCCCAAAAGGTTCAGTTTGCAAGGACAAGGAAAACCCGCCGACCGATGCGGCCGTTCAGGGTGGCTGTGTTGCCATTGACCGCAAAAAAGGCAACTGTTTTGTCTGCCACGAAATAGCGGGCATTGGCTCCGGCAATATCGCCCCGCCGCTCGTGGCCATGAAGGCCCGCTTCCCGGACAAGGCCAAACTTCGCGCCCAAGTGTGGGATGCGACGGCCATCAATCCCAGGAGTTCCATGCCACCGTTTGGCCGGCACGGCATCTTGAAAGAGGACGAGATCGACAAAGTGGTCGAGTTTCTTCTGACTCTCTAACGAGCCATTCTTTTCGGACCACCCTTTTTCCTGCACAGGAAGATTCTTCACTTTCATTAATATTATGACCCAGGAGAACAACTCGTGAATTCCATAAACCGCAGAACCTTCCTCAAAGGCACCGTCGCCGGCAGCGTGCTGGCCGTGGCCGCCTCCGCCGGGCTGTTGACCCCGACCCGGGTATTGGCCGCCGCCTGGCCGGCCCCCGCCTTCGATGCCAAGTCCATCGACGACGCCCTGAAGGCCCTGTACGGCACCAGTGCCGCCGCCGACAGCAAGGACATCAAGATCAAGGCCCCGATTCAGGCCGAAAACGGCGCCGTGGTGCCGATTGCCGTCTCCTCCAGCCTGGCGAATGTCGAAGCCATCGCCATCCTGGTGGCCGGCAACAACCAGCCGCTGGTGTCGAACGTCAACCTGGGTGCCGGTGCAATCGGCTACTTCAGCGCGCGCATGAAAATGGGCAAGACCTCGGACGTGAAAGTGGTCGTCAAGTCCGGCGGCAAACTGCACATGGCCAGCCAGCAGATCAAGGTGACGGTGGGCGGTTGCGGCGGTTAATTAAGGCTAATGTTGTGCAGGCTTGCTGACGTTAGCTGACGAACGAAACTTATAAAGAGGAATAGAGATTATGGCACTCACTAAAATCAAAACCCGTCCCAAAGACGGCAATACCGAAATTCTGGTGCTCGTGAACCATCCGATGGAGACTGGCCAGCGTGAAGACAAAAAGACCAAGAAAAAAATTCCGGCACACTTTATCCAGAATCTCAGTATCGACCTGAACGGCAAGACCGTGGCAAACGTGGACATGGGCGTTGCCGTGTCCAAAGACCCACTGGTCGCAGTCGCCGTGAAAGGCGCCAAGAAAGGTGACAAGGTCAAAGTCAGCTGGAGCGATAACAAGGGCGAAAAGGGTGGAGCTGACGCAGACGTCGGCTAACACAGGAATTCACCCCATGCGGCATATGCCGGGCAACTAACCCGGCATATAGAACAATCCACTGGAGGAGCAACATGAAAAAAATATTGACCATTCTGGCAGCATTGGGAGTCGCGGGCAGCTTCGCGTTCCCGGCGTTTGCCGATCCGCAGGCCGACCTGAAGGAGTTCCAGAGTTACTTCAAGAAGAAGTATCCAACCGTCAAGTTTGATGAATTCTCAAACGGGCTCTATGCGCTTCCCGAGTACGCGGCACAACGTGAGCAATGGATAGCGGCAATGGATTTCCCGGCATATGAACTGGGGCTCACAAAAGGCACGGCGCTCTGGAACAAGAAATTTCCCAATGGTGAGAGCTTTGCCAACTGCGTAAAGAAAGGCGCGATCAAACCGGCTTACACCTACCCGCGCTGGGACAAGGCCACGAAGTCGCTGCGGGTTGCCGAGCTGGACATCATGGACTGTGCCAAGGCAAACAATGCCGATCCAAAAGCGCTCACCTTCCTGACCGCTGATCTCAACAAGGACACCAAGGCACGCGTACAGCTGGCCGAGGTTACTGCTCACTTCTACTCCCTGTACAGGGGCAAGCGCGTCAAGCCGGATGTCGATTTTACTGACAAAGATGCCCTGGCCGCGTATGAAAACGGCAAGAAGCACTGGTGGTCGCGCCGCGGCCAGCTGAACTTTGCCTGCGCTCATTGCCACCTGGATCTGGCTGGCAAGGACCTGGGCAACCAACCGCTGTCCGCGGGTCTGGGGCACACCACAGCCTGGCCGGCGCAACGCTACAGCTGGGCTCGTATCGAGACCATCATGAAGCGCTATGAGACCTGCAACAGCCAAGTGCGTGACAAGCCAGATAAGCATTACAGCCCCACCTATCTGAACCTGCAGCTGTACGAGACTTACATGAGCAGCGGCCTGCCGTTGACGGCCCCGGCCATGCGTAATTGATCAGGTTCGCCTGACACCAAACCCGGCCCCGTGTGGGCCGGGTTTTTTTTGCTCTGCGCGCAAGCTCGGAATAGAATGTGTGGCTTGCACGTCTTTATCAATTGATTCCTAAATCCATCTGAAAAAAACAAATTTCGGAGCCAACACCATGAGCAGTCTGTCCCGGCGTGAATTCCTCCAGATGCTGACTGCGGCAAGCGCCGCCGGCATGGGCCTCGGCTGTACCAACGGCGCCAGCGCCGGCCGCAACACACAGCCCGGCAATCTCTACGAAGTAGCACCCTTCGGCAACGTAAGCTTGTTGCACTTCACAGACTGCCACGCCCAGCTCAAACCGATTTATTTTCGCGAGCCCTCGATCAACATCGGTGTCGGCGACTCGTCTGGCAAGGCTCCACATCTGGTGGGTGAGGCACTGCTCAAGGCATTCAAGATTGCGCCCGGTTCGATCGAGGCACATGCCTTCACCTACCTCAATTTCGATGAGGCCGCGCGCAAGTACGGCAAGGTCGGTGGCTTTGCACACCTCGCGACGCTGGTGAAGAGCCTGCGCGACCAGCGTAAGGGGCGTACCCTGCTGCTCGATGGCGGCGACACCTGGCAGGGCTCCGGCACCGCGCTATGGACCAAGGGCCAGGACATGGTGGATGCCTGCAAGCTGCTGGGCGTCGACATCATGACCGGGCACTGGGAGTTCACCTATGGCGCCGATCGCGTCAAGGAAATCGTCGACAAGGATCTCAAGGGCAGCATCGAATTCCTCGCCCAGAACGTGAACGATGCCACGTGGGGTGAATCTGTATTCAAGCCCTTTGTCATCCGCGAGCTGAATGGCGTGCAGGTGGCCATCATCGGCCAGGCATTTCCATACACGCCGATCGCCAATCCGCGCTGGATGATCCCGGACTGGAGCTTCGGCATCAACGACGACAGCATGCAGAAGATGGTCGACAAGGCGCGTGCCGCCGGCGCCAAGGTCGTGGTAGTGCTGTCGCACAACGGCATGGACGTGGATCTGAAGATGGCCTCGCGCGTCACCGGCATTGACGCAATTCTCGGCGGCCATACCCACGATGGTGTGCCGGTCCCGACCGTGGTCACGAACAAATCCGGCAAGACCCTGGTCTGCAACTCCGGTTCGAACGGCAAGTTCCTGTCGGTACTTGACCTCGAGGTCAAGGGCGGCAAGGTCAGCGATTATCGCTACAAGCTGCTGCCGGTATTCTCCAACCTGATCGAGCCGGATGCGAAAATGGCGGCCTACATTGAAAAGGTGCGGGCGCCATACAAAGCCAAGCTCGAGGAGAAGCTCGCCGTCACCGAGGGCACGCTCTACCGGCGCGGCAACTTCAACGGCACCTTCGATCAGCTGATCGTGGACGCCATGCTTGAGGTACAGGGTGCGGATATCGCGTTCTCACCCGGCTTCCGCTGGGGAACGTCGTTGCTACCGGGTGACACCATCACCATGGAACACCTCATGGACCAGACGGCGATCACCTACGCGACCGCCACGCTCAACGAGCGCAGCGGCGAACAGATCAAGAACCATCCTCGAAGACATCGCCGACAACCTGTTCCACGAAGACCCGTACTACCAGCAGGGCGGCGACATGGTGCGCGTCGGCGGACTCAAGTACACCATCGACCCGACGCAGAAAATCGGCAAGCGCATCACCGACATGGAAGTGAACGGTCAGGCGCTCAAACCAACTAAAGCCTACCTGGTCGCAGGATGGGCGAGCATCGAGCAGAACCCGGTTGGCGATAAACCGATCTGGGACGTGGTCGCCGAATACATGCGCCACAAGAAGACCATCAAGGCCACCCAGCCGAATACCCCGAAGATCAAAGGCATCCCCGGCAATCCGGGCATGGCCTGATTACAGCAGGCCGTAGCGAAAGGCCCCGGAATGGGGCCTTTTCTTTTTGTCACAGTCCTTGGCTGGCGTTTTACAAATCCCAGAAGCGCAATGGCCGGTAGTGCACGCCGTCTGACTCGCTGACCGACTCCATCAGGGCAAACTGTTCCACACGCCATGTGATCGGCATGAGCGGCAACCGCCCCGGATCGCTGCGCAATTTGCGCACCACTGTCAGATGCACTTCGTAAGGCCGTTGCTCCGGTGGAAAACCGCAGGCCGCGGCTCCATAACGTCAGACCTGCGACCAGCGCCTGCAATGCCGCAGGCGTCGTTGTGCAGCCCAGCCAGGCCACCTGCGGTCGGCGGAAATAACCAAGGCGATCAAGCGTCAATGTGAATGGCTCGGCCCGAACCAGCGAAGCGGCATCTTCAAGACAAAGTCGCTGCGCCGCCTCCACGGCACCGAGAAACACCAGGGTGCAATGCAAATTCGCCTCACGTACCCGGCGCCCATCGGCATGCGGCAGGAGCGCCGCGGCCGCCCGCGCGAGGCGCTGCTGCAACTCGGGTTCCGGCCAGAGGGCAAAAAAAAGGCGCTGTGTTTCCACAGCGCCTTTCGTGTGCGTCATCGGCCTGCTCAGCCGTTTGCCCGCAACGCGGCGATGCGTTCTTCGATCGGCGGATGCGACATGAACAGGCGCTTCAGCCCGTCCCCCACACCGCCACTGATGCCGAACGCCGCCATCTGGTCGGGCAGCGGTGCGCTGTGGCCGGCCTGCAGGGCCTGGAGTGCGCCAATCATGCTGCCGGTTCCGGCCAGATACGCGCCACCGGCATCGGCACGGAACTCACGCTGGCGACTGAACCACATCACGATCGTGCTGGCCAGGATACCGAGCACCAGCTGGGCAACAATGCTGGTCACATAGAATGCCGGTCCGTAGCCGCGCTCGGTCTTGAACACCACCTTGTCCACCAGATGGCCCACAACGCGTGACAGCACGATGACGAAAGGTGTTCACCACACCCTGAATAAGGGCGAGCGTGATCATGTCCCCGTTCGCGACATGCGAAATCTCGTGGCCCAGTACTGCCTCGACTTCGTCGCGCTTCATGCCATTCAGCAATCCAGAACTTACCGCGACCAGCGCGTTATTGCGGTTCATGCCGGTTGCGAACGCATTCATCTCGGGCGCGTCGAAAATTGCCACCTCTGGCATGCCGATGCCGGCCTTCTCGGCCTGGCGGCGCACGGTCTCGACCAGCCACTTCTCAGTCGCGGTTTGCGGCTGCACGATCACCTGCGCGCCCATCGCGCGCTTTGCCATCCACTTGGACATGGCGAGCGAAATGAACGAGCCGCCCATGCCGAGCACCGCAGCCATAATGAGCAAAGTGGTCATATTGATGCCGCCTTGCTCGTTGAGCATCGTATCGATGCCCAGCAACTGCAGGGTAATACTCAGAACCAAAAGCACTGCGATATTGGTCGCCAGAAAAAGCAGTACGCGTTTCATGAATTCTCCAAGTCAGGAAAAACCGTTCAATTAGATAGGGGTCACAGACAAAGAGTTCAACTGCCCCTGTTGCCGCCGCAGAATTCTACGCCAGCTTCCCGTTTACCTGAAAGCACCACAGAATTCATGGCTTTGGCGCACAGTCCGTGTCGCTTGCCCCCGCAACACAGCCGACAGGCCTGCAAACCGAACCGTGCCAACAACAAAATATCCTTGCGCATCAACGCTCTCCCTATTGGTTTCTGATTTTCCGTCTCCAGATTACTATAAACTATCCCCTTATTTCGATCGTCCGACAGGATAAGAATCATACCCGCCAGCGTTACAACCTTATTGTCAAAGGAGCCGCCATGAGCATCGGAGAAATATGCAATCGCGAGACGGTAATCACCACGAAAGACGGATCCATTAGCCAGGCCGCACAGCTCATGCGTGAGCAGCATGTTGGCGATTTAGTGGTGGTCGAAGAAAGTGCCGGTCGGCGCATTCCGGTCGGCATCCTCACCGACCGCGACCTGGTCATCGAAATCCTGGCCAAGGAAGTGGCCATGGACGCTGTGACTGTGGGCGACGTCATGAGCGGCGAACTCCTGACGGCACGCGAAAGCGATGGCTTGTACGAAACCCTGCAACGTATGCGCGCCAAGGGTGTGCGACGCGTGCCGGTGGTGGATACCGGCGGTGCGCTTGTCGGCATCGTTTCGGCCGACGACCTGCTCGACCTGCTGGCCGATGAACTCACCGCGCTCGCGCGCCTGCTGTCACGCGAGCAGGCGCGCGAGCGCCAGAAACGCACTTAAGGCGGCGCGAGTTTAATGGCATAATGGGCAAATAGTAGGGATACAAAACTGGTATAAGAAACACAGGAACCTTTATAAAACATAAAGTTATAGAACTATTATCCAGGATTTGATCCCATTCTCATCCAGCCGGACGGGGCGAGAAGCACCGGTCGTGTAACCGATTTCGAAAATCCACCAGAGACTTAAGGAAAACCCCATGTCCAGCAAGCACCCTGTCATTGCCGTCACCGGTTCATCCGGTGCCGGAACCACTACAGTCAAGCGCGCGTTCGAGCACATCTTTTTGCGTGAGAAAATAAAGCCGGTGACCATCGAGGGTGACAGCTTCCACCGCTACAATCGCACTGAAATGCGTGACATGGTGAAAAAGGCCGAAGCCGGCGGCAACAAGCACTTCAGTCATTTCGGCGCCGAAGCGAATCTGTTCGACAAACTCGAAGAGATGTTCAAGACCTACGGCGAGAACGGCGGCGGCAAAAAACGCTACTACCTGCACAGCGAGGAAGAGGCAGCTGAACACAACACGCGTCTCGGAACCAGCCTCAAGCCCGGTGAATTTACACCGTGGGAAGAAATCCCGCCCGGAACCGACATGATGTTCTATGAGGGCCTGCACGGCCTCGTGGTGCACGACAAGGTCAACATGGCCCAATACGTGGACCTGGGCGTCGGCGTCGTGCCCATTGTTAATCTGGAGTGGATCCAGAAAATCCAGCGCGACAATAAAGAACGTGGCTATTCACCCGAGGTGATTGTCGACACGATCCTGCGCCGTATGCCGGACTATGTGAATGTCATTACGCCACAATTCAGCTTCACCGACATCAACTTCCAGCGTGTACCGACTGTGGACACCTCCAATCCATTTATCGCGCGCGACATTCCCGACACCAGACGAAAGCCTGGTAATCATCCGCTTCAAACGGCTGGAGAAGTGGGGCATCGATTTCCCCTGGCTGCTCAACATGATTCCGCATTCATTCATGTCGCGTCGTAACACCATCGTGGTGCCGGGCGGCAAGATGGGTTACGCAATGGAGCTGATTCTGACGCCCATCATTCACGACATGCTGGCAAAGCGTAAGAAGTAACCACTATCACCCCGCCCTGACGGGCAGGGCTATCTACTGCCAGACTTCTCACTCCTGCTGGAAATTGCAGGGCTGGGCACTTGAATCGGTGCTACGCTGTCTCATCTACGAGATGACCGGCTTCTGGTATTCTCTGCCCGGAAGAGTCGTCGTACAGGGCTTGGCGCAGCGGTTAGTAATGCAGCGCCACCCGGGTGTGGTGACAGGCTACGTTGGTTGCAGTCAGAGCGCGGCGGCGCCTCAGCCGCCACTTGACCTGAGGGCTCGCCATGAACAGCTACCTGATATGGTTTGAAGCCCTGGGAATGGGCGATGTCGGCAAGGTCGGCGGGAAGAACGCCTCTCTCGGCGAAATGATCGGCCAGCTCACGGCCAAGGGCGTCAGTGTACCGGGTGGTTTCGCCACGACGGCTGATGCCTATCGCGAATTCCTGGCGCACGACGGTTTGGATGCGCGCATCAAGAACCTGCTGGCGTCGCTGAACATCGAAGACGTCACCGCCCTCGCCACGGCTGGTGCACAAATTCGCCAATGGATCATCGCCACACCCTTTCCGCCCAAGCTGGAAAAGGCCATCACCGAAGCCTATCGCCAACTTGAGGTGAAGCTGGGCCATGCGCCGGTGGTTGCCGTGCGCTCGTCGGCTACGGCCGAGGATCTGCCGGAGGCCTCGTTCGCCGGCCAGCAGGAAACGTTTTTGAATGTCCGTGGCGTCGATGCCGTCCTCACCGCCATCAAACACGTGTTCGCCTCACTGTACAATGACCGGGCGATTTCCTATCGCGAGCACCATAAGTTCGAACACAGCGCCGTCGCCCTGTCGGCTGGGATCCAGCAAATGGTGCGCAGCGATATCGGCGCGAGCGGCGTGGTGTTTACCCTGGACACCGAATCGGGATTCCGCGACGTGGTATTCATCACAGCGGCGTACGGGCTGGGTGAGACAGTGGTCCAGGGCTCCGTCAATCCCGATGAGTTCTATGTCCACAAGGCCACCCTCACCGCAGGCCGGCCGGCCATTTTGCGTCGCAACCTTGGCGCCAAGGCGATCAAAATGATCTACAGCGACGACCGCGCCCACGGTCGCGCCACCCGCACCGTGGACGTGGCGGAACCGGATCGCCAGCGGTTCTGCATCACCGATGCGGAAGTGCAGGATCTCGCCCGCCAGGCGCTGATCATCGAAGAACACTACGGCCGACCCATGGATATCGAATGGGCGCGCGACGGAGAGGACAACAAACTTTACATCCTGCAGGCGCGGCCGGAAACCGTGAAGAGCCGTGACAGCGGCCAGGTGATGGAGCATTTTCAGCTCCAAGAGCGCGCTGAAGTACTGGCCAGCGGCCGGTCGATCGGTCAGCGTATAGGCAGCGGGCGGGCGCGCGTCATTTCCGATGTTAGCCAGATAGCAAAAGTCGAGGCGGGCGACGTGTTGGTGACGGACATGACTGACCCGGATTGGGAGCCCATCATGAAACGCGCGGCTGCCATTGTCACGAAC
Source organism: uncultured Pseudomonadota bacterium (assembly GCA_963698375.1). Taxonomy (GTDB): domain Bacteria; phylum Pseudomonadota; class Gammaproteobacteria; order Acidiferrobacterales; family UBA6901; genus UBA6901. The sequence continues at coordinate 34,460 of CAVOQN010000011.1, read as the reverse complement.
CGCGGCGGCCGCACCTGTCACGCCGCTATCGTTGCACGCGAACTCGGCATTCCGGCCGTGGTCGGCTGCGGCAATGCGACCAGTACGCTACCCGACGGAATGGATGTCACCGTGTCGTGCGCCGAAGGCGATGAAGGATTTGTTTACCGCGGCATGCTCAAGTATGAGGTGCAACGCACCACTGCCGGCGCGATGCCGGATTTGCCGGTGAAAATCACGTTGAATGTCGGCAGTCCGGATCGCGCCTTCCAGTTCGCCGCCATCCCGAATGCCGGAGTCGGGCTCGCGCGCCTGGAGTTCATCGTGAACAACATGATTGGCGTGCATCCCAAGGCCCTGATCGAATTCGACCGGCAACCGGCCGAGATACAGGACGCAATTCGCTCGAAAACAGCAGGTTACCCCGGGCCGGTAGACTTCTATGTGGAAAAACTTGCGGAAGGCATCAGCACCCTGGCAGCGGCCTTTCATCCGAAACCGGTGATTGTGCGTCTTTCTGACTTCAAGTCGAATGAATACGCCAATCTGCTGGCCGGCGACCGCTATGAACCGCATGAAGAGAATCCGATGATCGGTTTTCGCGGCGCCTCGCGTTATGTCGCCGAAGGTTTCCGTCCGTGCTTCGAACTGGAATGCCGTGCCCTCAAGAAGGTGCGCGACGACATGGGTTTCACCAATGTCGAGATCATGGTGCCGTTTACCCGCACCGTGGAAGAGGCCCGGCAGGTCGTGGAGTTGCTGGCGGCAAATGGGCTGAAGCGCGGCCAGAATGGCTTGCGCGTGATCATGATGTGTGAAATCCCGTCCAACGCCCTGCTGGCCGGGGACTTCCTGCAACACTTCGACGGCTTCTCGATCGGTTCCAACGACCTCACCCAGCTGACCCTCGGTCTGGACCGCGATTCCGGCTTGGTCGCCGCACTGTTCGATGAGCGCAACGCAGCGGTCATGGCATTGTTGCGCATGGCCATCCAGGCCTGTCGCGAGCAGGGGAAATACGTAGGCATCTGCGGACAGGGTCCTTCCGATCACCCGGATCTCGCGCTGTGGCTGCTGGAAGAGGGAATCGACAGCATTTCCCTCAACCCTGATACCGTCGTTGAAACCTGGCTGTTTCTTGCCGACAAGATTAAGCAAAAGACTGCCGGTCCTGGCGCCAAGCACACAACGCCTGGTACGCATGAGTAGTCGCGTAACACAACGACCGGTCACTCGGCGCGGAGTACGTTGCCCGAAACCCGGGGGGCGAAGTCTGGGTGTGCGCGACCTGCTGCCACGGCGTGTTCAGCCATGAAGCGTCCGGTATTCCTGGTTTCCGATCGAACCGGGATTACGGTTGAAATGCTGGGACACACCCTCCTGACACAGTTCGAAGGCACGGAGTTTGAACGCATCAATTGCCCGTTCGTCGACAGTGCCGAAAAAGTTGCTGCCGTAGTGGAGCAGATCAATCGTGCTGCTGAACGTGGCAATGGCCGCCCCTTGGTGTTTAGTTCCCTGGTCGATCCTGTGTTACGGGAACAGGCAAGTCAGTGTGCCGGGGTATTTTTCGATTTGTTCGACGCCTTCATTCCCCCGCTGGAAACCGAGCTCGGCGTCCAATCATCCCAAAGCATGGGACGCTCCCATGGCATGGGTGTCTATGCCGCTTACAAGGCACGCATCGATGCAGTCAATTTCGTTCTCGCCAACGACGATGGCGCCAGCACACGGCACTATCCTGATGCCAACATAATCCTGATCGGTGTGTCGCGTTCCGGCAAGACACCAACTTGCCTTTATCTGGCGCTGCATTACGGAATTCTCGCCGCCAATTACCCGCTGACCGAGGGAGACTTGAATACGGATTGCCTGCCGAAATCGCTGGCGCCCTACCGTGAAAAACTCTTCGGATTGACCATCGACCCTGGCCGCCTGCAGCAAATCCGCACCGAGCGCCGACCCAACAGCCCTTATGCCAGCGCGGACCAATGCAGATTCGAAGTTCAAGCCGCCAAGGCAATTTACCGGCGGGAACAAATTCCTTTTCTAGACACCAGCACCGTCTCCATCGAAGAAATCGCCACTACCATACTTCAGATAGCCAACTTGCAGCGGCGCATCTAGCTTTCTGAGATCGTTAGTGAAATGGTCTGGCCACGTTTTCATTACAGTGGAAAAGTGTAATTTCCTGCCTGCGTTCAACGACCAAACAATTGTAGAGGAGGGTCGCGTTGATGCCGGCCCATAACATTATGTTGCGATATGTAGTCTTGAGGTCACCATGCAACAGTTCCGACTCTCTCAATGACCAGCCGCGTGGGCAGCGTACTCGGACGCGCAATTGCGAAATATCTGAATCAGCCCATCCGTGGCTACGAGCCGTTTTCAATCACCGACCCGGAAAAGCTTGCGGCAGTTCTGCGCCCGGCAGACGTGTTGCTGGTTGAGGGAAACCGCCGCATCAGCACCGCGATCAAGTATCTGACCCAGTCCACCTGGTCGCACGCGGCGCTGTATGTCGGCGATTTCCAAAACACCGGCCTCGGCATCGAGGCCCCGGTGCTGATCGAGGCCGACATTGAGGACGGCGTCGTCGCCGTGCCGCTCACCAAGTACGCCGAGCTCAACACCCGCGTGTGCGGCCCGGTCGGGCTTGCCCTGGAGGACCGACAACGGGTTGCCGACTATGCAACCGCCCGCCTCGGCCATGCCTACGACCTGCGTAACGTTATCGACCTGGCGCGCTACCTGCTCCCCGTTCCGCCGGTGCCAGTACGTTGGCGACGGCGCATGCTGGCATTTGGCAGCGGTGATCCGACTCGTGCGATTTGCTCGACGCTCATCGCCCAGGCCTTTCAATCCGTCCGTTACCCCATCCTGCCGCGTATCCAACGTCGGGCGGATGTGCGTGGAAATGACTATGCCACGCGCGAGATATTGCATATTCGCCACTACAGCCTGTTCACACCGCGTGACTTTGACATCTCACCTTACTTTCAGGTCATCAAGCCGCTGGTGGAAAGTGGTTTTGATCACCGCACCCTCGAATGGGCCAACCACAGCGTAAAATCGTCTTTGCCACCGGGAGACTAGGTACTGTCGCCTCCCGTGACAGAGTTTTTACGAGATCGAGATTGCACAACACATCTATCGACGGAGCTCGTTCGCATTCACCATGCGTGGCTGATGCAGCAGGTGGAGTCGACGAACTCGTTACAAACCACTACGCGCAATTCGCATTCAATGTGACGCTGGTTGGCAAGCGACTGCACCGCGAGTGCGCGACGAAGTCGCGCCACCCGGACAGTTGCGCAAGGCGTTTCCCCACGGCCAACTGCATTGCGAGCCGCTGCTGTACGTTTATATTTATTATCAACAGGTTAAGTACTCGCCGCAGGTCCAACCGATGGCTGATTTTGGGCGAGCGCAGCATGCTGCGGTCAATTACGATGTAAGCCAGTACTGGTACGATGCTTGCACAAAAAACGGTTATGGAAGCAGTCCCCCTACACACACTCGCTCTCGAACCGTTGCTGGCGGTCGTGGGGACCCGCAGGACCACCCGGATTCTGGCGGCCATCGAGCATGCCCGGGCGACGCTGAGTGGCCGCGCCATCTGGCACATCAACTCGACGGCGCGCGGTGGTGGCGTCGCTGAGATGTTGCAGACGATGCTGGCCTACGAACGCGGCGCCGGACTGGACGTTCGCTGGCTCGTGATGGAAGGTGACGCCCCGTTCTTCGCCCTGACCAAGCGGCTCCACCACCGCCTCCACGGCGAGCGCGGAGACGATGGGGCACTCGGTGCGGCGGAGCGCCGGCACTACGACCTGGTCACGCAACGCAATATCGGGACACTGCTGGCGGCGGTAAAACCGGGTGACATCGTTGTACTGCACGATCCACAGACCGCCGGTCTCGCGCCGCAGTTGCGCGATGCGGGTGCCATGGTCCTCTGGCGCTGCCATATCGGTATCGACCGGCTGAACACGGCCACGGAGGAGGCTTGGCAGTTCTTGCACCCATACATCGAAACGGCCGACACCCGAATCTTCTCGCGCGCTGCCTATGTACCGCCTTCCATCGCCACGCTTCCTGTGTCGGTGATCCCGCCGGCCATTGATGCGCTGTCACCAAAGAATCAGCCGCTCAGTGCGGCGGCGGTACGCGTGATACTGCGCCATATCGGACTGCTCGCGGGCGCCGTGAACGGCCAACGCTACAGGCTGCCAGAAGCATTTTTCACGGTGGATGGTGTCGACAGCGGCGCGCGCATTTTGCAGACCCTGCCCCTGCCATCACCGAGCACGCCACTGATTGTGCAGGTATCCCGCTGGGATCCCCTGAAGGACATGGCGGGTGTAATGCGCGGTTTCACCAGCCGGCTTCAACAGCTTGGGAACGCGCACCTCGCACTGGTCGGTCCCGATCCAAGCGGCGTCACCGACGATCCCGAAGGCATGGGTGTATACAAGGAATGTGTCGCCCTCTGGCACGCGCTGCCGCCCGACGCGCGCGAGCGCATCCATCTGGTCTGTTTGCCGATGACCAACATCGAGGAAAACGCACTCATGGTCAACGCGATCCAGCGGTTCGCCACGGTCGTGGTGCAAAAGAGTTTGCAGGAAGGCTTTGGTCTGACAGTGACTGAGGCGCTGCTGAAGGGTCGGCCGGTGGTGGCCAGTCGCGTCGGCGGTATCCAGGATCAGATTACGGACGGCACCCATGGGCTGTTGCTCGATGATCCGACTGATCCGCACGCCTTTGGCGACGCCGTGGCACGACTGCTCGGTGACCCGGTGCTTGCCAAGCATCTGGCGCGCAACGCGCGTCGTCGCGCCATCGCCGAATTTCTCGCCCCGCGGCAGATGATGCAGATGTTCGATCTCATTCATGGCCTGGACGAAATCAACGGCCCCGCGTCATGGGATGAAGTGCATGACGCGGCGCCCATGCCGCCGCGTCTACAACAAGAGCTGATGTGCGGACCCGCTCTCCTTGTCCTATCGACCGAAGAGAGAATGCGCTCTAACGCTTTGAAATTATGGTGGGCCGTGCAAGATTCGAACTTGCGACCAACTGGTTAAAAGCCAGCTGCTCTACCGACTGAGCTAACGGCCCGCGAGGGGTTTCAGGTACTGGGCAGGAGGCGGCATTATCCGGAGTGACCCCGGGCTGTCAATAAAAACGCCTGGAAACAAAGGCCCGCCGAGCGGGCCTTTGTGCATGAACACCAAGAATCAGGCCTTGCGCGGCAGCAGGCGCATGTCGGCGAGCGCCGAACGCAGTGCACTGAAAAAGCCCTGCTCGTCCAGTTGGTAGTATTGGACCTTCATGGTGAGGGCGCTGCCGAACACGATCGCCAGAAAGGTCAGGATCGAGCCGAGGGCCAGCGTTGAAATGCCGGTGACCGCCTGGCCGATGGTGCAACCCATCGACAGCACGCCGCCGATGCCCATGAGCACGCCGCCCACGGCATGGTTTCACGAAATCGCTGCCGGAGGCGAACCACTCAATGCGGAATTTGCGGAACAGCACGGCATACAGAAACGAACCGACGATCACGCCGGTAAGCGCCATCACGCCGAAGTTGATCAGCGTGAAGTTGGTCGGACTGAGAAGGTAGCGCACGCTGTCGCCCATCGGGCTGATGAACGTGAAGGACTGCACATTCACGCGGCTCGGGATCTCGGTGGAAAGATCGGCGTAGTCCTGCCAGGCCGCGCCCATCGGTCCGCCGGTGATATACCAGCCGACGATCACAACCAGGCCCACGACCAGACCGCCAAGAATGTTGTCGAAGCTGCCGCGGAAGTCCGCGGACTTGAAGATGAACGCCAGCATCAGTGCCGCCAGAATGCCGCCCACAAGAAAGTGCAGGTTGCCGGCATGGCGCCGGTGAGCCCGGCGATGATCGCGCCCAGCTCCTGGCTGGCGATGCCGTGTGCGGCGAGATCGATTGTGCTCGGGGCGATCCAGCTATTGAAGAACTTGTCGTAAAAGCCCACGCCGCCGATATCGCCCCAGAGCATGTAATACGCCGCGATCGAGGCAATCACCAGCACCATTACCGACTTGAGGTTGCCAGCCGCCGATTCGGACCAGGGTCTTGTTGCCGCAGCCCGAACCGAGGGTCATGCCGATGCCGAACAGCACGCCGCCCAGTACATAGCGCAGCCAGGCGAAATTGCCGGTGCGGTACGGCGGGAAGGTGTCGGAGGGCAACGCCAGTTTGCCGGCGCCCTCGAAGAGCATCACGCCCAATAGCGCCACGGTCATGGCAAACAGCCAGGCGCGCATCCGGCCGGTGTCGCCCATGTTCACCCAGTCGGACACGGCGCCCATGGTGCAGAAATTGGTTTTGTTGGCGACAGCGCCCAGTACCACGGCCGCCAGAAATACCAGGCCCAGCACTTGAAGATGAATCGTGAACTCCATAATTCCTCCGGAAATTGGGATATCAACGCCGCCCCTGGGGTTCGGCCTGCCTTAATTTAAGGACGGGGATTTTACCCAGTTTGTTCCATCGACACCACGGGCGCCTCTCAGCGCGCTGGGCCGGCGTTGATGTAGGGCGTGGGATCGGGGATACCTGCATCGGCAAAGCCCTGGGCGCGCAAACGGCAGGAATCGCATGTCCCACAGGCCCGCCCAGCGGCATCCGGCTCATAGCAGGAAAGGGTCTGCGCGTAGTCCACCCCGAGCCGCACGCCTGTGGCAATAATCTCTGCCTTACTCAGATTGATGAGCGGTGCGTGCACTTGGAAACCATGCCCTTCAAGACCGGCGCGCGTGCCGAGGTTGGCGAGGCTCTGAAAGGCCTGGATGAATTCCGGACGGCAATCGGGATAACCGGCGTAATCCACGGCATTTACGCCGATGAAAATGTCGCGTGCTTTCAGCACCTCTGCCCAGCCGAGGGCGATGGAGAGGAAAATGGTGTTGCGCGCCGGTACATAGGTGACGGGAATGCCTACGCTCGGCTGGTGCGGCACGTCCAGGCGCGTATCCGTCAAGGCCGAGCCACCCATCCAGCCAATGTCGAGCCGAACCAGCTTGTGCGTGGCCGCACCGAGGCGTGCGGCCACGCGTTGCGCAGCGTCGAGCTCGATGCGGTGGCGCTGGCCATAGTCGAAGCTCAGCCCGTAACATTCAAAACCGCGCTCACGCGCGATCGCCAAAACGGTCGCCGAATCGAGCCCGCCGGAGAGAAGCACCACGGCGCGAGTCATATTCAGTGTCCCCGCGTCTCGCCCCACAACAGCTTGTGGAGTTGAACCTGCACACGCACCGGCAGATGGTCGGCAAGCACCCACTCGGCAAGATCTCTGGGCTCAACCCGGCCCCAGACCGGCGAGAACAACACCTCGCAGCGTTCGGCAAGTCGCTCGTGTTTCAGGAACTCGCGGCTCCATTCGTAATCGGCGCGATCGCAAATCACGAACTTGATCTGATCGGACTTTTTGAGGAGCGCCAGGTTCGCGGTATTGTTCTTCGTCACTTCACCCGAGCCCGGAGTTTTTACATCCATGACAATGCACACGCGCGGGTCAACCTGGCCAATATCCACTGCCCCGCTCGATTCGAGCGATACCTCGTAACCCGCGTCGCACAGTCTGGCGAGCAGTTCAGTGCAAGGACGTTGCGCCAGCGGCTCGCCACCGGTCACGGTTACATAGTGCGTCTGGTAGCCGACAACCTGGGCGAGAATCTCCGGAATCGTCATCCAGCCACCCTCGTGGAAGGCGTATTCAGTATCGCAGTAACCGCAACGCAGCGGGCAGCCAGTGAGGCGGATAAACACCGTGGGCAAACCCACCGTGCGCGACTCGCCCTGCAGGGAATAAAATATCTCATTGACGCGCAGCCGCGCGGCCTGGGTAGCTGGAGTGACGGATGAGGCCATCGGTGTATGGCGTGCGGTCATGATGACAAGGCTGCAGACAGGGAACCGGTCAGGAAGTATACCTGACCGTATAGCAGATGCAGATTCACCGCCTGGAACAAGGACGAGTCAGCGCCCTTCCTTCTTCATTTTATCAAGGCGCACCGCGGCGAGTCTGGCAACGCTCGTGCCCGGATAGCTGTTTCTGCACCTCGCCAAGGGCCTTGCGCGCCTTGTCGTAAGCACCGAGCTCGTAATGCACATAACCGATCTTGAGCATGGCGTCCGGCGTCTTCGAGCTCTGTGGGTCGTTGATTACCTTGGTAAACTCCTCCAACGCCAGCTTGTAATTGCGCAGGACGTAGTTGCCTTCCGCAATCCAATACTGGGCGTTGTCCGCCAACCCGCTGTCCGGATACTTGGCCAGAAATGTGCGGAACGCCTTGATCGCGCGATCGTAGAGCCCCTGCTTCATGAGATCGAACGCTGCATCGTATTCCTGCTGCTGCGAAGCGGTGGTTACGCGCGGAGCGGACTGGGCAGCCGGTGTCGCCGCAACCGCTGGGGCAACCGGCGCCGTGGCACTTCCACGGCGCTCGGCCTCACGCAGGCGTGTGTCGAGATCGTCATACAGCGCGCGCTGCCGGCCCTTGAGCTGGTTGAGCTCATGTTCCTGCACCTCGACATTGTTGCGCAACTGGCGCACCTCGATTTGCAGCTCCTCAAGCTGGCGCAGCAGATCGAGCATGGTGTTACGCGTCGCCGTCTCCACGGCCGGCTTGCCGGCTACCGCGCGCCGGTCCGGCAGCTCGGCGGCAACCGACGTCGTCATCGCCACAATCAGAACCAGCAACGAAGCAGCGATGCGCTGACGCATGACTTTACGCTCCCTTGGCAATATTAATAGATGATCTCGACCCGGCGATTCAGCGACCAGGCCGCCTCATCGTGGTCCATGGCCACGGGTTTTTCTTCGCCATAGGAAACGGTCTTGATCCGGTCCGCTGTCAAGCCCAGCACCCTGACCATGCGTTCCACTGCCTGTGCGCGACGCTCACCCAGCGCCAGGTTGTATTCGCGCGTGCCACGTTCGTCGGCATGCCCTTCGAACACAACCTTGATATTCCTGTTCGCAGACAAGTAGGCGGCATGTGCTTCGACAATGGCGCGACTCTCCTCGTCCACCACACTGCTGTCGAAGGCGAAATAGACGCGCCGCTTGGCGAGCAGGTCGGTCCTGGCGTCCAGAGGCTTGCCGCTCACGTCCGGTTCAGCACTTGTGCCGGTAGTAGTGCCGACGCTCTTGTCTTCGACCTCGGGCTTTGTAGCCTCACTTCCACCGCAGGCGGTCAGAGCGAGGGCCGCGATTCCAAATACAGCAAACAGAAATTTCTTGTCCATGGAGTGACTCCTTAGTTGGGGGTGGTGGAACGGTTGAAAGGTGACCAGGCAGGTTCACGAACATCGCCCTCCTGGAGTTTGAGAAGCTGGCGCACACGGCCGTCGGACGATACCGATGCCAGCACACCGCGCCCGCCGCGATCGGTGGCATACAAAATCATGCGTCCGTTGGGTGCGAAGCTCGGCGATTCGTCGAGCGGCGTATCGGTAAGCACCTGCAGCACCGAGCTTTGCAGGTGCAGGAGCGCGGCGTGATAGCGCCCCTGCGCGCCGCTCACCAGAGTCATCATCTTGCCATCTGCCGAGTATGAGGCGCGTGCGTTGTATTCACCCTCGAAGGTCACGCGCTCGACCTTGCCACCGTCAGCACGCATGCGGTAGATCTGCGGCTTGCCGCCGCGATCCGAAGTGAATGCAATTTCATTTCCGTCCGGCGACCAGGTCGGTTCGGTGTCGATCGCCGGATGCCTGGTCAGGCGCGTGAGTGCATTGTCGGACAGCCGCATCACGTAGATCTCCGGGTTGCCGTCGCGTGACAACGTGAGCGCGAGCTTCGTGCCATCCGGTGACCAGGCCGGTGCCGAGTTGATACCATCGAACTCGGCGATGCGGTTGCGTGCACCATTCACCACATTCTGAACATACAGAATCGGCCGGCGTTGTTCGAACGACACATACGCAAGGCGCGTGCCTTCCGGCGCCCAGGCCGGCGACATGAGCGGCTCCTTCGACTTCAGCACGGTCACCGGGTTGTAGCCATCCGAGTCGGCAATCTGCAATTTGAAACTGAAGCGCCTGGCGCTCCCCTCGCGGGTGACATAGGCGATGCGCGTGCTGAATACGCCCGGCTCACCGGTGAGTTTCTCGTAAATGATATCGCTGATCTGGTGGGCCACGGCGCGCAGGCGGTCGCTGGACACCACATAACTGTAACCGGCGAGCTGCTTTCGCCTTGAAGATATCGTAGAGGCGAAACTCGACCTGCCAGCGGCCCTTCCCGGCCGGCTTGACGTTACCAATAACCAGCGCGTCAGCCTTGACGATGCGCCAGTCCTTGAACACGACCTGTCTGTCCTCAACCGGACGAGAAACGAAAAAATTCTTGTCGAGTGGCGAGAAACGGCCGCTGCGCGCCAGATCGGCCTCGATCACTGCCGCCACGTCCTGCGGGGGCCGCTCCTTGCCTGCTCCACCGAACGGCACAATCGCAATCGGCAATCCGCCGTCAATACCCTGGGTAATCTCGATGGTCAGGATCGCGGATGCCAGCGACGCGTGACCTGCGAGCACTGCTGTCAGAATAATTTTTATCAGGATTCTCACTGCCTTCACACCTGTCCCTCCGGACGAAACCGCAATTCCAGCTCGCGGAAATGTTCAAACAAGCTCTTGTCCTCGGGCAGAGGCAAGGGCGACGCCTTGTATACCGCGTTCTCCACCGAGCGATCAAATGTCGGACTGCCGCTCGGGCGCGCGATCGTCGCGCTGATCACCTCGCCGGTCGGCGCGAGACGCACGCGCACCACACACTCCATACCCTTGGTCCAGCCGGCCGGTCGCACCCAGTTGCGCTCGACCTTCTGGCGGATCAGGCCCTCGATGCGCGCCAGCTCACTCTGCGCGAGCGCTGCCTGCTCGGCTTTGGCCTTGGCCTCGGTGCGCTCCTTTTCTTCGCGCGCCAACTGCTCCTTGAGACTGGATTCGGCAGACTTGCGCCGCTCCTCGGTTTCCTTCTTTTTCTGGATCGCAGCCTGACGCGCCTCGTCCTTGCGTTTCTTCTCGGCCTCCGCGGCCTTGCGTTTGTCTTCTTCCTTGCGCTTCTGTTCGGCGACTTTGGCCTGTTCCTGGCGGCGTTTCTCGTCGGCCGCCTTGCGCTCACGCTCCTCCTGCTCGCGCTTCTTTTTCATTTCCTGCTGCGCGCGCTCGCGTTCCAGCTTCTTGCGGCGCTCAATCTCCTTCTGCATCTCAGCGTCGTTCACGGCCTGCGCTTGTACCACCTTGGCCGGGGCGGCGGGCGGCTTCGCCTGCCAGCGGAATCCGACCACCACCAGCGCAATCAGTGCGAGGTGCACGAGCACGGCATACACAATGGCCTTGCGGCCGCCGGGCAATCTGCGCGTGTGTCCGGACAACATGTCTTTATTTCTTGCCAGCCGGCCGGTTACCCGGTGACTGCGTCACAAGGCCGACGCTCGGGGCACCGGCTGCCTGCAACAATACCATGGTCTGCACGACATCATTATATGCTGCCTGCCGGTCGCCACGGATCAGCACCGGCGTCTGTGGGACGCACACGCAGTATTGCCGCCACCTTGGCCTGCAGCGCCTCAGAGCCGATTTCGCGATCATCCAGGAACAGCTTGCCCTTGCGGTCCACCGTGACCACCAGGGTTTCGCGGTCCGGATTGTCAACGGCCGACGCGGCGGCCTGCGGCAAATCGACCTTCACGCCGGGCGTGAGCAGCGGTGCGGTCACCATGAAAATCACCAGCAGCACCAGCATCACGTCGATGTACGGCACGACGTTGATCTCGGCCATAGGCTTGCGGCGGTGGCGGACGCTCGGCATTTCAGGCCTTGCTCAGGAATGCCTGGCGCTGGAGGATGCTGGCAAACTCCTCCATGAAAATCTCATACCGGGTAAACAGGCTCTCGGCATCGTGCGAGTAACGGTTGTAGGCAATGACCGCCGGGATCGCCGCGAACAGACCCATGGCGGTAGCGATCAGCGCTTCGGCGATACCGGGCGCCACGCTTGCAATGGTTGCCTGCTGTACCGAGCTCAGCGCGTGAAACGAGTTCATGATGCCCCAGACCGTACCGAACAGGCCGACATAGGGGCTGATCGAGCCGACCGTGGCGAGAAACGACAGGTGGGTTTCGAGGTACTCGATCTCACGCGTCAGCGCCACGCGCATGGCGCGCTGCACGCCTTCGAGAATTTCCATCGGCTGGATATTCTTTTGCTTCTCGAGGCGCGCGAATTCCTTGAAACCGGCGACGAACACGCTGTCCATACCGGACAGTTCGTCTTCATTCTGCGACCAATTCCTTGAACATCTGGTTGATGTTGCTGCCGGACCAGAAGCGGCCTTCGAACCGGGCGGCGGCGCGCTTCGCTGTTTTGAACGTTGTCCACTTGCGGAAAATCATGGTCCAGGAAATGAGCGAGGCCGCGAGCAACAGCAGCATCACCAGCTGCACCACCAGGCTCGCGTGGGTCAGGATGCTGATCAGCGCCATCCCTTCATTACTTGTGGTCAAATTCACATTCGCTCCTTTTATTTGCTATGCGTGCCGGGCGGGCGCTCGCTGCGCCGTAGGTTGCCAGTACGGTGTCTGCGACACGTATCGGGATCGCTACCGGCACAAAACGCTGTGCATCGATACAGGCGATACGTATCTCGCCGCTCGCCAGCAGCTCATCACCGCGCCGCACTTCCTGCTTCAGGGTGAGACTCGCGGCGCCGCGCCGCTCAAGCGCCACAGTTACCGCCAGCAATTCATTGAAGCGCGCCGGCTTGTGGAACGCCACGCTCACCGCGCTCACCGCGAATATGACTCCGTACTCCCGCAGGAGTTCATCCTGCTCGAAACCGAGTGCCCGCAGCCACTCGGTCCGGGCGCGCTCCATGAAATTGAGATAGTTGGAGTGATACACCACGCCGCCGGTATCGGTGTCTTCGTAGTAGACGCGAACAGGCAAGGAGAAAATCGTATTCATAAATTCTTCAGGCCACCGCTAAATGTTGTTTCATAAACAGCAAAGCAAAAGGAGGTTCCGGTTGATATTCCGTTTTCATCCGTGGCTTGAATGATTAACTCTCGTCAAATATCCCGCGCTGCGGCTCAACCGACACCGGTGGCGTAAGACCAAGGTGTTGCCAGGTACGGCGCGTGGCCACACGGCCACGCGGTGTGCGTGCCAGGAAACCCTGCTGGATCAGAAATGGTTCAATCACATCTTCAATCGTGCCACGCTCTTCACCGATGGCGGCAGCCAGCGAATCCACGCCCACCGGCCCGCCATCAAAGCGCTCAATGAGCACCGTAAGCAGACGCCGGTCGAGCGCATCGAAGCCCTCCTGGTCGACACTCAACATGACCAATGCCTGTTCGGCAATCTGGCCGGTGAGCACGCCCTTGCCTTTCACCTCGGCGAAGTCACGCGCACGGCGCAACAGGCGATTGGCGATGCGCGGTGTGCCGCGCGCGCGTCGCGCAATCGCGCCGATACCCTCATCTTCGGCTTCGACAGCGAGAATGCCTGCCGAGCGTCGCACGATGCGCGTCAGGTCCTCGGCGGTATAGAACTCCAGGCGCTGCACGATGCCGAAGCGGTCGCGCAGCGGCGAGGTGAGCAGCCCGGCGCGCGTGGTGGCACCGATCAGCGTGAACGGCGGCAGGTCGAGCTTGATGGAGCGCGCCGCCGGACCCTCGCCGATGAGAATGTCGATCTGATAGTCCTCCAGTGCCGGGTAGAGAATTTCCTCGACCACCGGGCTGAGACGATGAATCTCGTCGATAAACAACACATCATTCGGTTGCAGGTTGGTCAGCAGCGCGGCGAGATCGCCGGCGCGCTCCAGCACCGGGCCCGATGTCTGGCGCAGGGTGGCGCCCATTTCGTTGGCAATGATGTGCGCCAGCGTGGTCTTGCCGAGGCCGGGCGGGCCGAACAACAGCACATGATCGAGCGCCTCACTGCGCTTGACGCGCCGCGGAGATGAAAATCTCCATCTGTTCGCGCACCGGCTTCTGCCCGACATAATCGTCCAGGCGCGCCGGTCGCAGGCGCTGCTCGACGCTGGCCTCATCGGACGCTGTGGCCGGCTTCGCGGATACGAGACGATCGGTTTCAATCATATAAAAGACGTCTATCCCCTCTCCCGCAAAGCGGGAGAGGTCTGGAAGTGGGCTCGATTCACTTGATCCCCGCCAACCCTTTCAACGCCGCACGGATAATGTCTTCGCTCCGCAAGCCATCCTGCGGCACGCTACTCACCGCGCGACTCGCCTCGACCGGCTTGTAGCCTAACGCAATCAGGGCACTGATCGCCTCCTGCACCGGATCAGCCGGTACACTCACCGGACGGGCGGCGCCGGCGGCAGGGCGCGCCGGCGAGATCCACCTTGTCGCGCAGCTCGATCACCAGACGCTCGGCGGTTTTGCGGCCGATGCCCGGCACCTTGATGAGGCGCGTAATGTCCTCATGCGCCAGGCAGGTGATCAGTTCCTGCTCGGAAAGCCCGGAGAGCACGGCCAGCGCCACGCGCGGTCCGACACCATTCACCTTGAGCAGATTCCGGAACAACTGGCGCTGCGACTCGCGCGAGAAGCCATATAACAAGTGCGCGTCCTCGCGCACCACCAGGTGCGTGTACAGCGTGACCCGGTCGCCGGTCGCGGGCAGGTCGTAGAAGGTGGACATCGGGCGCATCCAGTTCGTAGCCCACGCCGTTCACGTCCAGCAACAGCGACGGCGGCTCCTTGCGTGCGAGTACCCCGGTGAGACGGCCGATCATGGTGCAACCTTACGGCGGCGAGCGCGCCAGCGCGGACTGAGCGTGCGCCGCGAGCGCGTGCTCTGCGCATGGTGCGCGTGGCAAATGGCGCAAGCGAGCGCATCGGCGGCATCGGCCTGCGGATTGCCGGAGAGTGCGAGCAACGCCTTGACCATGTGTTTCACCTGCTCCTTCTGTGCATGGCCCTTGCCGACCAGCGCCTGCTTGATCTGGAGCGCAGTGTACTCGCTCACGGGCAGATCGCGGTTTGCGCCGGCGAGCATCGCGGCGGCGCGCGCCTGACCGAGCTTGAGGGCCGAATCGGCATTGCGCGCCATGAAAACCTTCTCGACCGCCATGATCTCCGGCCGGTACTCGGCGATCACTTCCGCGACACCTTCATAAATAATCTTGAGACGCTCGGCGAGTGCGATCGCCGGCACGCGCACCACACCGCTCGCCACATAGCTGATCTTTCCGGTAGAAAGTATGTGTACCACACCGAAGCCCGTCAGGCGCGAACCGGGGTCAATACCTAATATTCGCATCAGCAAGCCAACTCCCCCTCGCCCGCCTGCGGGAGAGGGATGGGATGAGGGACGCCGAGGATGCGCATCAAGCCAACGCGCCGCGTGCTGCGCTGCGTTCAACCGGCATGTTGCTGCATGATCTCGTCAGGGAAATGGGCATTGCTGTAAACATGTTGCACATCATCCAGCTCTTCCAGCGTCTCGATCAGCTTCCACACCTTCTCGGCGTCCTCGCCAGCCAGCATCACATCGATCGCGGCGCGCTGCGTGACCTCGGCGTGCTCGGGCTTGAGGCCGGCCCGGGTCATGGCGTCAAGCGTCGCGGCGAAGTTCTCGGGCGCAGTCAGCACCTCGATGCTGGCATCATCGCCAGTCACCACGTCTTCGGCGCCGGACTCGATCGCCGCCGCCATCACCTTGTCTTCATTCGTGCCCGGTGCATAGTGGAGCACGCCGAGCCGTTTGAACAGATACGCCACCGAACCGTCTGTGCCGAGATGGCCGCCGTGCTTGGTGAACGCATGGCGCACATCAGCGACCGTGCGCGTGTGGTTGTCGGTCTGGCAGTCGAGCATCACCGCCACGCCACCCGGGCCGTAACCTTCGAATCGAACTTCCTCGTAGTGCGCGCCCTCGATCTCACCGGTGCCGCGCTGAATAGCACGTTCGATGGTTTCGCGCGTCATGTTGACATCAAGCGCCTTGTCAATCGCAGCGCGCAAGCGCGGATTGTGCGCCGGGTCGCCGCCGCCACTGCGCGCGGCCACGGTTATCTCACGAATACTCTTGGTGAACAGCTTGCCGCGGCGCGCGTCCTGCACGCCCTTGCGAGCGCGGATGTTGGCCCATTTGCTGTGCCCGGCCATGCGAGACCTCGTGCTGAATGGCGGCCTGCCAGTGCAGGCAATTGCGTGCCAGTGTAGCAAAGTCCACTGCGCCAAACACAACGCCTGAATCGGGCCGCAGGACGCCCAGCTTTCGGGTTACTACGACGGCGCGAACACACCGTTGGACAGAAACTCGATCACCTGCCGGGCCACGGCCGGTGACAGCAAAAGCGCGAAGTGCGCCACCGGCAAAACCAGCTGAGCGTGTACGCCGGGCACGACCGTTTCCTCAACAGCCACCGTACCGTCGTTCGGTATTGCCAGCGGTGCCACCAGCCGCCCCAGACCCACCGATCGGCTGCCGGCGATCACGCCGGTTTCCCGCGCCGGCCAGCTCCAGTGCTGCGGCGTCCCGGCGATCAGTTCTGCCATCGACTGACCGAGCACGGTACGTCCGAGACGGGTACGAGTCAGTGACTGCGCGGCGCGGTTGCCGGTTTGCGGCGAACCGAGCAGCACAATGCGCCCGGGGCGCTGCTGCGGTTGCAAATGAAACAGGGCGCGAATGATGAGACCGCCGAGACTGTAACCCACGAGGTGCACGGTCGCGTCTGGTATCCGCGCCAGAAACTCGTGCAAGTGCGCGGCATTCGTGCGCAGATCCTGGCGCACACTCGGATAGGAGAATGTATGCACGCGAAACCCGGCGCGCCGCAGTCGCCGTGCCAACAGCCAGAGCGCCGGGTCGGCCAGCCACAGGCCATTCACCAACACTACACTTTCCCGGCTGTCCATCCAGGCACCGATATCAGGCACGCATCGGGGCCGGGTGCAAGCCACGCGCTTTCATCAGCAGCAACAGGGCATCGCGGTTGGTCCAGGAGAATACACGCTCGACCGCCTCGGCAAACGGCACCCAGGCGTATTCGGAATGTTCATCCGGACTCAGCGTGACGGTCGGCTCGTCCGGCAACTCAAGGGAGAAAAAGTGTTCGGTGTTCTCGGTGACGCCGGGCGCGTACTTGTAGCGCCACTGGGGAAAGATCACGTAGTGGTTCTGAATCTTCCAGTCGGTGAGTGCGGCGGGTTCGACCGATATGCCGGTTTCCTCGCGCAGCTCGCGCACTGCCGTTTCCGCCGGCTGTTCGTCGCCCCACTCCATGCTGCCGGTTATCGATTGCCAGAACTCCGGGTGGTCGGCCCTGCGCAGGAGCAGCACCTTGCCGCTGCGGGTGTAGACGATGACCAGCACCGATTCGGGCCGTTTGTATTTCTTTTCTGCGACATCAGGCATGTCGACTGACATGTAAACCTCAGCGAGGTGACACGAATTCACAGTGAACCAAGACAGTCATCTTTTCGCTTGTCCGCTGTGACCGTGTATTGGTTGCTTCCGGTTACTTTGTTTCACTGCCCGCCGGTTCGACCGGCTTGCGCAGTTTGATGTGCAGTTCACGCAACTGCGCCTCATCCACCACGCTCGGCGCGTCGGTCAGCAGGCAGGAGGCCTTCTGAGTCTTGGGGAAGGCGATCACGTCGCGGATCGAGTCGGTGCCGGCCATGAGTGCGCTGATGCGGTCGATGCCGAAGGCGATGCCGCCGTGCGGCGGCGCGCCAAACTTGAGCGCGTCCAGCAGGAAACCGAATTTCTCGCGCTGCGCGGCTTCATCGATTCCGAGCAGGCTGAAACACCTTCTGCTGGATATCCTCGCGATGAATACGGATGGAACCGCCACCGATCTCGGAACCGTTCAGCACCATGTCGTAGGCGCGCGACAGGGCGTTGGCCGGATCGAGATCGATGGTCTCGGCATCCTGACTCTTGGGCGCGGTGAATGGATGGTGTAACGCCACAAAGCGCCTGGCCTCGGCGTCGTAGTCGAACATCGGGAAGTCCACCACCCACAGTGGCCGCCAATCGCCCTGCAACAGCTTGCGATCGTGGCCGAGCTTGATGCGCAAGGCGCCCAAGGCATCATTCACCACCTTGGCGCTGTCGGCACCGAAGAAAATCAGATCGCCGGTCTGCGCACCGGTGCGGTGCATGATTTCGGCAATTGCCTCGTCCGGCAGGAACTTGAGTATCGGCGATTGCAGGCCGTCACGGCCCTTGGCGGCGTCGTTGACTTTGATATAGGCCAGACCCTTGGCGCCGTACAGCGCGACATAGGCGGTGTAGTCGTCGATCTCCTTGCGCGACAACTCGCCGCCGTTCGGCAGGCGCAGCGCGGCAACCCGACCCGTCGGTGAGTTGGCCGGCCCGGAGAACACCTTGAACTCGACCGCCTTCAGCAAGTCGCTGACCTCGACCAGTTCGAGCGGGATGCGCAGGTCGGGCTTGTCGCTGCCGTAACGGCGCATGGCTTCGGCGTACGCCAGGCGCGGAAACGGCTTGGGAAGTTCGACATTCAGTACCGCCTTGAAGGCGGTGCGCAGCATATCCTCCATGATCGCCATCACGCTGTCTTCGTCGAGGAACGAGGTCTCGATATCGAGCTGGGTGAATTCCGGCTGGCGATCGGCGCGCAGGTCTTCGTCGCGGAAGCAGCGTGTCATCTGGTAGTAGCGCTCGAAGCCGGCAACCATGAGCAGCTGCTTGAACAGCTGCGGCGACTGCGGCAGCGCGAAAAAATGACCGGGATGGGTGCGCGACGGCACCAGGTAATCACGTGCGCCTTCGGGCGTGGACTTGGTAAGCACCGGTGTCTCGATCTCGACGAACTCCTGGTCCTCAAGATAGTTACGCAGCGTGCGCACCAGCTTGTGGCGCAACAGAATGTTGCGGCGCATGTGGTCACGCCGCAGGTCGAGGTAGCGATACTTGAGCCGCACCGTCTCGCCGAGATCGGCCTCATCCAGCTGGAACGGCAACGGCTCGGACTTGTTCAGCACTTCGATGCGGTCGACCGCGATCTCGATCAAACCGCTTGGCAGGTGCGGGTTCTCGGTGCCGGCCGGGCGCTTGCGCACGGTGCCGGTGACACGCAACACGTATTCGCTGCGCACGCCTTCGGCGGCGGTAAACGCCGTGGCGTTGTCCGGGGCAAACACGACCTGCGCGAGGCCGTGCCGGTCGCGCAGATCGATAAAGATGACACCTCCATGGTCGCGGCGGCGATTGACCCAGCCGCAGAGCGTGACGATTTGTGCGACATGGTCGAGGTTGAGTTGTCCGCAATAATGACTGCGCATGACCGGAATTCCTGTTTGGTTTGGCTTGTTGCAATACGATGCCGGGGGCTTAGTAGTAGCTACTTTTCTGCAAGCAGACTTTCCTCAAATGGATAATTTTGTGCAGGCTTGCTTTCCTCGTATGGCTAATTTTGTGCAGGCCTGCTTTCCTTAATCGCCCGCCGGCTCCGGCTTCATCACCGGCGACACGGCACCAGCAGACAGGATGAGCTTGATGCCAACGTCCACCGGCATGTCGAGTTCGATCATGTCCTCGCGCGGCACCATGAGAAAAAAACCGGAGGTCGGATTGGGCGTGGTCGGCACAAAGATGTGCACCAGATCGCGGCCGGTCTTGCGCTTCGCCTCTGACATGCCGTCGCCGGTAAGGAACGCGAGCGTCCACAGCCCGGGGTGCGGGTAGCGTACCAGCACCACCTTGCGGAACGATTTGCCGGATCCACTGAACAAGGTTTCGGTAAGTTGCTTGGAAGCGGAATAGATGGCGCGCACCACCGGGATGCGTGCCAACAGCCCCTCCCACACTTTCACCATATTGCGCCCGAGCAGGTTGGTAACGACCATGCCGGTCAGCAGCAGCACGATGCCGGACAGCAGGAACCCGAGACCCGGTACGCGAAAACCGATCAGGACTTCGGGTTGCACTCGCTCTGGCAGCAGCAACAGGGTCTGATCAACAACATCGATCAGGAACTTGAGTATCAGCACTGTTGCCACGATTGGCAGCCAGACCAGCAAACCGGCGATCAGATAGCTCCGCAGATTACCCATGACAGACAGTTTCCGAAAAAATGAAAGTGAGTAACGGTTTTTGTTACGACGTGCTGCTGCCGGTCTTCGGTCCAGCGTCCGAGCCGCTCTTGTCCGGGCCTGGCTTTGTCTCGGAGCTGGCTTTGGTCTCGCCGCTGTCTTTGGCGTCCGACTTCGGCTTGGCAGCGCCCTTAAAGTCAGTGGCATACCAGCCGGAGCCCTTGAGCTGAAAACCTGCCGCAGACAATAGTTTGCGCACATCCGGCTTGCCGCAGACAGGGCACACGGATGGCGCCGGATCGCTCATCTTCTGCATGAGCTCGAACTCGTGGTGACAGGCCTGGCACTGGTAGCCATAAATCGGCATGAACATTCTCCATCATCAACTTGGCAGTCTGGCAAATATGGTGCCAATGGCTGCAAAACAAGGCGGAATTATAGCCTGAATTACGCCATTCTATGCCATTTGCCGAAATCCCAGGCCTGACCGGCGTTGCCGGGCCAGATCAACGCAAGCGCGTTTCACCATGCGTAATGGTAAACAAACTCGCTCACCTTCGGCGCACACTGAAGAAATCGAATCAGTGTTGTCGTGCAAGTGTGTGTAACGGCGTCAGTTTCTGTTCACGATTTCAGCGAGACAATTTCTTCAAACCACCAGCGGTATCATTTTTTTAAACGCGAATGTTGGCGTAATGGGCGATGAGCCAACGCATCATCAATGTTCTCTACAATGATCTGCTTATTGTCTAGCTCATCCGGTTGTGCTTACGCCCGCGTCACCCAAAAAATATTTTTATGCGCGGACTTCTATTTTTCCCGGTAAATATGCTAAGTTTAGCGCCGTTCGAATTGTCCCTGAATTCCAATTCTTTTTTTTACGATCAGATCCACACCACAAGACCAGATCCACACCACCGGGAGCAACACATGGCGACAAAAAGCAAGGCCTCAAAGAAACCCAGCACCAAGTCCGAAATCCTCGGCCATATTTCCGACAAGACCGGCCTCAAGCGCAAAGAAGTGAACGCGGTATTCGACGAACTCACCACCCTCATCAAGCGCGACCTGAAAGGCTCTGGTCTGTTCAATGTTGTCGGCCTGATGAAAATCAAGATGGTGCACAAACCGTCGCAGCCGGCGCGCAAGGGCATCAATCCGTTCACCAAGGAAGAGGTGATGTTCAAGGCCAAGCCGGCGCGCAATGTAGTCAAGGTGCTGCCCCTCAAGGGCCTCAAGGACATGGTGTAAGCAACCAATTTACCCATAACAAGGCCACCTGCGGGTGGCCTTGTTGTTGGTGCCGCTATTACACTGTCGCGCGTCGCCACAGCTGCAACTGTCCGGCCACCGGCCTGCCCTGCTCCACCCGTAGCGTCACCTCCTGTCCCGCCACGCGCTCAAAACCGTGTCGGCGCGCCAGCGCCTCGAGATAAGCCGGTGCATGCGCGTAACGACCGGTAGGCTGTAGTTGGTATTCGCCTTCGGGCAGAGATTCGACCGAGAACGTCAGCCAGCCACCCGACCGCAGAAACCGGGCGACACTCGCCACCACCGCCTCCAGATCGCCGATATAAACAAACACATCGGCAGCCACCACCAGATCGTAGCGCGCGTCCTGGCCGGCCAAAACCTGGACGATGTCGCCTTCGATCAGGCGATCGTACAGACCTCGCTCCCGGGCGCGCGCCAGCATGCGTGGCGACAGATCGATGCCGGTCAGTTGACGCGCCAGACCGCGCAACGCCGCGCCACTCAAGCCGGTTCCGCAACCGAGATCGAGCACATCCAGCCGCCGTGTTCCGGCACCCACTCCACCAGCAGCGCGCACAGCGCCTGCGGCACCCGGTATTGCAGGGTCGAGGTCAGATGCTGGTCGTAATCCCCCGCATAGCCGTCAAACAGGGCCGCGACATATTCCGCCGGTGCGCTGGCGGGCGACTGTTCGCCACTCAGGGCCGCGAGCTTGTAGGCGGCCTCGACAAAGTCGGGCCGCAGGCGCACGGCCTCGCGGAAGCTGGCGAGTGCTTCGTCGCGCCGTCCCAGTGCCTGCAACACCGCACCACGATTCTTGTGGGCCTCGGCAAACTCCGGACGAATATGCGAGCGCGGCGCGATAACAGGCCTCCGCCTCCGCGGTCCGGTCTTCATCGGCGAGCAGCGTGCCGAGGTTGTTGTGCGCCTCGGCATGCTGACGAATCGATGCGCCAGCGCACGCCGGTAACAGTCGGCGGCCGCCGGGCGCTCTCCACGTTCCTGATGCCAGGTGCCGAGATTGTTCCAGGCCGCTGCGCAATCGGGGTTCGTTTTCAATGCTGTCTGGTAGTGCCGGTTCGCAGCCTCGAAAATCTCCCGCCTCCTGACAGAGCGCACCCAGGCCCAGGTGCGCCTCCACACTCCCGGCATCGAGCATCACAACGGCCTGATACGCGGCACGCGCGCCGGCCACATCACCGAGCGCAGCGCAGGACCTGTCCCAGGTTGATCTGCGCCTCAAGGTGCTGCGGCACGTGCCGCAGCACGGTCCGGTAGCAGTCGGCCGCGGCGGCCGGCTCGCCGTGCGCCGCGAGCGCATTGCCAAGATTGAGCAGCGTGTCAGCATCCTGCGGGCGCAGGGCGAGCGCCGCGCGATAACTGGCAATGGCATCATCGAGCTGACCGGCGTCACGCAATACATTCGCCAGGTTGTAATGGAACACGGCCTCATCCGGACGCAGCGCCAGTGCTTTGCGGATGCCTGCGGCGGCACTCGTGAAATCTCCGGCCGCATGCGCAATAAGACCGAGCAGATGCAGCGCATCCGGATGCGCCGGATCGCGTTCGAGCACCCGACGATACAACACCTCGGCTGCGGCCAGCTCGCCGGCCTCGTGCTGACGCACAGCGGACGCGAGCATTTCGGCAAGTGTGGATTGTTGAGTCATTTAGATAAATGCACGCCTGCACAAAAATAGCCATTTAACTGAACCGACAGCGCCTTTCCCGCACAAGTGGAAAGAGCAGTAAACTGGAAACAATACGGCACAAACTATCCATGAAGCCAGACTGTGTTCGTCCTGTCATTACGAATTAGGATTCTGTCATGAAATTTTGCAGTCAGTGTGGCGCGCTTGTAAGCCGGCGCACTCCGACCGGCGACACACACGAACGCTTTGTGTGTGGCAGTTGCCAGACCATTCATTACCAGAATCCGAAAATGGTAGTCGGTTGCATTCCAGAATGGGAAGACACGATACTTCTCTGCCGGCGCGCAATCGAACCTCGTCATGGCTTCTGGACTCTGCCTGCGGGTTTCATGGAGCTGCGCGAAACCACTGCCCAGGCGGCAGCACGCGAGGCCATGGAAGAAGCCAATGCGTCAATCGAAATTGGTGACCTGTACACGCTTTACAGTCTGCCGCACATCGACCAGGTCTACCTCATCTACCGTGGCCAGTTGCGTAATCTTGATTACGCACCCGGAGAAGAGAGCCTTGAAGTGCGCTTGTTCCGCGAGGCGGAGATTCCGTGGGATCAAATCGCCTTTCCGGTGGTGACCTACACCCTGCAAAATTATTTTGCGGATCGTCGCCTTGGCCGCTACGCCCTGCATCATGGTGTACACAGCATCTCGCCGTGACAGGTGAAGCGGGTATTCTCCGTAAAGACCGGAATCAGATCCTGGCGGTCCCTTCCACTCCGGTTCAGGTCACCGGGAAACTCATACTGCAGATGGATTCACCTTGTGGAGGGCCTGGATGCCATCCTTGAGTAATGCCACATTGAAGCCACGCTCGGAGAGCAGAAAGGCTGCTGCACCGCTACGGCGTCCAGTATCGCAATAGACTATGTAGTCGCGGCCGGCATTGAGACGGCCCGCCTCCTGACGCAGTTGGTATAGCGGTATGTTCATGCTGCCCTTGAGGCAGGCACGCTGGAATTCACTCTGCAGACGCACATCGATGAGCATGGCGCCGGCCTCTACGCGCGCCACCACTTCCTTTTCAGTCACATATTCAACCAGAGGTTCCTTCAGAAGCTTGTCGAAATCGGCCTTGGCCAGGCGCATGAGTGCGCCGTCGCTCAATGCCGCAATCGTGGCGTTGCGTGGCGCATCCGACAACAACGCCTCTTCACCGAAAGCATCACCCTCGGCCAAATCGGCCAGCGCCACCATCTTCTGCTGCTCGCCAGGCTTTTGCACCACGCGACAACGCCCCTGCTTGATAACGTAGTAGTAATCGCCCTTGTCACCCTGACGGATAACGATTTGTCCGGTCTTGATCGGCACCTCTTCAAAGCGCGTAAACAACTGTTGGATGTTGGCCGATGGCAACCTGAGCAAGGCCTTGCTCTCGAGCAACCTGCGCATCCAGATGGTGTCGCTCTCGTCACCCTCAAACTCGGTCACTTCAATACCAGCGACCTGATCCCAGGTAAGCAGGGTATCCAGAAGCTGGCTATCAACATGCAGTATCCGGGTGGCGGTATTGGTTTTTCCGGTGTACTGGCGAGGCTTGAGGTTGGCGAGTGGATACTTTGCCCCGTCGCTGGCACCGCTCACTGTACGCGTGACGCCGGTTTTCTTTGACGACAAGACCACGTCTCCGGCCAGCACATAAAGTGTATTCGTGTCAGAACTGCCTTCCTGAAACAGCACATGACCGGAAGGAAGGTCCCCGATCGTGGCCTTGTCGACCAGTGTGCGCAGGTTCTCAGCGCTCAGGGCGTTGATCGGGACCAGGGTCGCGAGCAGTTCGAGATCGGTGGGCGAGAAAGGCATGGTGTTTTCTGAGGAAAAAAGTCCACTAAAGCTATACCAACACCCCGGGCCGGGACAAGCCAACGTAGTACTTTACTGATGCAGGGGGCGACCCATGGCAGCCAGGGCGGCCTCGTGCAGGGCCTCGGAAAGCGTCGGGTGGGCGTGGCAGATGCGGGCAAGGTCCTCGGCCGCCGCGGCAAACTCCATGGCCACAACCGCCTCCCCAAGCAGTTCTGAGACCCGTGGGCCGATCATGTGCACCCCCAGAATCCGGTCGGTCTGGTCGTCCGCCAGCACCTTTACAAAGCCATGAGTCTCACCCAGCGCCTGGGCGCGGCCATTGGCCTTGAACCAGAAAACTCCCTTGCGGAACGACGTTCCGGCGGCTTTGAGGGCCTGTTCGGTCTGGCCCACCCAGGCAATTTCGGGGGCGGTGTAAATGACCGACGGAATGGTGGCATAGTTGACCACTGGTTGCTGGCCGGCGATTCGCTCCGCCACGGCCAGCCCCTCCTCCGAGGCCTTGTGCGCCAGCATCGGCCCGCGCACGCAATCGCCGATGGCATAGACATTCGGCAACGCAGTCCGGCAATAATCATCCACCTCGATAAAACCACGCGCGTCGCGCTTGAGGCCGACAGCGTCGGCATTGATGTCCGCCGTGTTCGGTACACGTCCGGCGGCCACCAGCAATTTGTCACACTCGAAGTGCTGCGCGCCTTGTGCATCCTGGTACTCGACGCTGACACCGCTCTTCCCGATCTGCATGGACACAGGTTTGGTATCGAGCTTGATCGCGAGGCCCTGTGACTTGGTAAACAGTTTCCACGCTTCGGCCGCGACCTGGGTATCGGCCATCGCCAGAAAGGTATGGTGCGGCTCGAACAGCGTGACCTCGCTGCCAAGCCGGTGCCAGACGCTGCCCAGCTCCAGCCCGATGACGCCCGCGCCGATAATGCCAAGGCGCTTCGGTGGTTTCTGGAAACCGAGCGCGCCGACGTTGTCCAGCACGTGCTCGCCATCAACCGGAAACAGTGGCAGGGACGCCGGCACCGAACCGGTAGCGATAATCACGAAGCGCGCCGTGATCTCTTCGCGCTCGCTCCCGTTCACAATTTCCAGCACACAGTTCTCGTCTGCACGCACGAACCGGCCAGTCCCCGGTTTCGAGTCCACCTTGTTCTTGCGAAACAGGAAGGCGATGCCGGCGGTGGATTTCTCCACGATCTTGTCCTTGCGCGCCTGCATCCGGCCCACATCCAGGCTGGTGTCCTTGACTGCAATGCCATGCTCACCGAGTCCATGCTGGAGATGCGCATACTGCTCGGAGGTCTCGAGCAGCGCCTTGGAAGGAATGCAGCCGACGTTCAGGCAGGTGCCGCCCAGCGCCGGCGCGCCGGCAGCATTCGTCCACGCATCGATACAGACTGTTTTTAATCCAAGCTGGGCGCAACGGATCGCCGCCACATAACCGCCCGGGCCAGCGCCGATTACTGCTACGTCGTAGACGCTACTCATGAGTCTGCCTTATGGATTCTGTGTCGCGGCGAAAAACAATTTCATACATCCAGCAGCAGTCGCGCCGGATCCTCGAGCTCTTCTTTAATAGCCACCAGACCGAGCACGGCATCGCGCCCGTCGATCAGGCGGTGATCGTAGGAAATCGCCAGGTTCATCATCGGCCGGATCACCACCTGGCCGTTCTCGGCCATCGGGCGTTCCTGAATCTTGTGCATGCCGAGTATTGCGCTCTGCGGCGGATTGATAATCGGCGTCGACAACATCGAGCCAAATACACCGCCGTTGGTAATGGTGAAAGTGCCGCCGGTAAGCTCCTCCAGCGTGAGCTTGCCATCGCGCGCGCGTGTTGACAGCTCAACAACGCTTTTCTCGATATCGGCAATCGACATCTGCTCGGCATCACGCACGATTGGCACCACCAGCCCGCGCGGGCTCGATACCGCGATACCGATGTCGAAATAGCCATGGTAGACGATGTCGCTGCCATCGATCGAGGCGTTCAGCACCGGGTACTTCTTGAGCGCGACGACCACCGCCTTGACGAAGAACGACATGAAACCGAGCTTGACGCCATGTTCTTTCTCAAAACGATCCTTGTAACGGCTGCGGATCTCCATGATCGGCTGCATGTTGACCTCGTTAAAAGTCGTGAGCGTCGCGGTGTTGCGCTGCGACTCCAGCAGGCGCTCGGCGATGCGCAGGCGCAGGCGCGACATCGGCGCGCGCTGCTCCGGACGACCGTCGCTCGATTGCGACACAACCGCCGCCACGGGCGGTGAACTGGCCGGGGCTTTGGTTTCCACTGTGCCGGCAGCCAGCACATCCGCTTTGGTCACGCGTCCGCCGCGGCCGCTGCCGGTCTCTGGTTTCACACCTTGTTCGGCAGCAATTTTGCGCGCCGCCGGACTCATGGCCGGTTCGAGAGGCGGTTTTGAGGCCGGGGACTTGGCGGGAGCTTCCGATTTGGCAGCGGGCTGAGCGGCGGCGGTGTCGATTTCAGCAATCACGTCGTCGCTGATTACCGAGGCGCCTTCCGGCTTCACAATGCGCGTCAGGCGGCCGGCGGCCGGGGCCGGAATCTCGAACACGACCTTGTCAGTCTCGACCTCGATCAGGACTTCATCGCGCTCGACAAAATCGCCTTCTTTCTTGTGCCACGCCATCAGGGTGGCAGTCGATACCGATTCAGACAAAGGAGGGATACGGATTTCCATTGAGCCTCGTTCTGCGTTCTTGTCCAGCTCCAGAATATCTAAGGAATGCAAGCCTGTACAAAATAATCGATATTAAAGGAATGCCAGCCCGCACATTCAAAACCTTCTTATATAGTATGCAGCAGGTTGCCGGAATCCCTACGATTCGTGGACCCGCCCCCTTTATAAGTCCAAATCCAGTGCCTCAGCCACCAACGCCTGCTGCTGGGCCCGGTGCACGTCCAGGTAGCCGCCAGCCGGGGCCGCCGAAGACGGGCGGCTGGCTGAGCTCAGTGTCTGGCCGGGCAGCATCAGGTCGCTGAGGTAATGCTGCAGCCAGTACCAGGCGCCCTGGTTCTTCGGCTCTTCCTGTACCCAAAGCAGCTCATTTGGCATTCGGGAAACGATCGAGCTCGCGCTTGAAGTCGTCGTGCGGGAAGGGATAGAGCTGCTCGATGCGCACGATGGCAATGTTATCGATTTTGCGTTCGCGCCGTGCCAGGAGCAAGTCAAAATACACCTTGCCGCTGCACGCCACGACACGCCGCACGTCGTCCGAATCGATCTGCTCAATCTCGCCGATCACCGGCCGGAAAGTGCCACTCACCAGATCCTCGAGCGGTGACACCGATTCCCTGTGGCGCAGCAGGCTCTTCGGACTCAGGATGATAAGCGGTTTGCGGTATGGACGGATCAACTGGCGGCGCAACATGTGAAACATCTGTGCCGGCAGCGACGGCACGCACACCTGCAGGTTGTATTCGGCGCACAGTTGCAGGTAGCGCTCGAGACGCGCCGAGGAATGTTCCGGCCCCTGGCCCTCGTAACCGTGCGGCAGCATCATGGTAAGGCCCGCTTGCACGCCCCACTTGCTTTCGCTCGCGGCAATAAACTGGTCGATCACCACCTGCGCGCCGTTCGCGAAGTCGCCGAACTGCGCCTCCCACAACACCAGCTGATTGGGCTCGGCCGCGGCATAGCCGTATTCGAAACCGAGCACCGCTTCCTCGGAAAGCAGCGAGTCGATGATCACGAAATTCGGCTGGCCTTCCTTGATGTGCTGTAGCGGCACGTGCACACCCTCGTCCCAGCGCTCGCGATTCTGGTCATGCAGCACCGCGTGCCGGTGAAAGAACGTGCCACGACCGGAATCCTGGCCGGAGAGACGCACACCGTAGCCGTCATGCAGCAGTGCCGCATACGCCAGATTCTCGGCCATGCCCCAGTCGAGCGCCAGTCTGCCCTGCCCCATCTCACGGCGCGCGGCCATGATCTTTTCCACCGTCGGGTGCAGCTTGAAGTTTTCGGGGATGGTTGTCAGGCGTTCGGCCAGGTATTTGATGGTGTCCGCCGGCACACCCGTATCCGCCGGCTGCGTCCACGGCGTACCCACATACGGTTTCCAGTCTGCGGCGTAGGAGCGCTTGTAGTCGGTCGGCATGGTCTTGACCAGCGACCCGCCGCCTTCGACCAATACGCGATACTCGGCGACCAGCCTGTCGGCATCGGCCGGCGCGAGCACGCCCTCGCGCAGGAGGCGCTCGGCATACAGCTTGCGCGTGCCCGGGTGTTGCGCGATTTTCTTGTACATGAGCGGCTGCGTGACCAGCGGCTCGTCCATTTCGTTATGGCCGAGGCGACGGAAACAGACGAGATCGATCACCACGTCCTTGCCGAACTCCATGCGGAAATCGAGCGCCGCCAGGGTTACCAGCCGCACTGCCTCCGGGTCGTCGCCGTTCACATGGAACACCGGCGCATCCACCATCTTTGCCACATCCGTGCAGTACAGCGTCGAGCGGGTGTCACGCGGGTCGGATGTCGTGAAGCCGATCTGGTTGTTAACCACGAGGTGCACCGTGCCGCCGGTACCATAGCCGCGCGTCTGCGAAAGATTGAGCGTCTCCATCACCACGCCCTGCCCGGCAAACGCGGAATCGCCGTGCAGCAGCACCGGCACCGCCAGCTTGCCCTGCTTGTCGACGCGGCGCTGCTGGCGGGCGCGCGTTGCACCTTCGATCACCGGATTGATGATTTCAAGGTGCGAGGGATTGAAGCCGAGCGTGAGGTGCATCGGCCCGTTCGCGGTGGCGACATCGCGCGAATAGCCCTGATGGTATTTGACATCGCCCGAGGCATCGCCGTTCTTGTGTTTGCCTTCGAATTCCTCGAACAAGATAACCGGCGGTTTGCCAAGAATATTCACCAGCACATTCAGGCGCCCGCGATGCGCCATGCCGATCACCAGCTCCTGCACGCCGTGGCTCGCGGCGTGGCTCACCAGCACATCGAGCGCGACGATGGTGCTCTCCCCGCCTTCGAGCGAGAAGCGTTTTTGTCCGACGAAGCGGGTGTGCAGATATTTTTCGAAGGTTTCGGCCGCGGTCAGGCGTCCGAGCACATGGCGCTTTTCCTCGGCCGACAGCGTGGGCGTGGAATTGATGGTCTCGAAACGCGCCTGGATCCAGCGCTTCTGTGACACATCGGTGATGTGCATGTACTCAAGACCGATCGTCCCGCAGTAGGTCTGCTTGAGTGATGCTGAGAATGTCGCGCAGCGGCGCCTGCTCCGGACCCGCGAGTGAACCGGTGCCGAACACACTGTCGAGATCGGTGAACGCCAGCCCATAGTGCGCCGGATCGAGCTCCGACACCGGCGCCGGCTCCTGACGTTTGAGCGGATCGAGATCGGCGTGGCGCACGCCGAGAAAACGATGCGCGTTGATGAGCTGCAAGACATGCACCTGCTTGCGCTCAGCGGCGGCAATCTCGGCCACGGCGGCGTGCAGGTGCGCCGGCGGATGATGCCCGTGCGCCAGCTTCACAAATGCCTCGCGGATGCGCGTGTGCGCCACGTCACGCGTCGCGCCCGGCTGCTGCAGCTTGTCGAAGTAGGCACGCCATTCGGGCGTGACCTGCTCCGGGCTCTCCAGCCAGGTTTCGTACAACTCCTCGATGAATGCCGCGTTCCCGGCGAACAGATAGGAATTGCCCCGCATCTCTTTCAGCATGACCGCCCTGCCATGACGACTGTCCTTGATGCACTTCATTATAGTCACGCTTCGCGCCGGTCTCGCGCGCCGATTCGGGGTTAATAATCGCTCATCCGCCCTGCTCCACCTTGACGCATCTCAATGCCGTGCGAGAGCCGGGTGTGGGAGCATGTGCAATACAATCCTGTAGCCACGGGAGCCAACCATGAGCCTGTCGCTGTCCTCCAGCGCCTTCCGTCACCAACCGGCAGATCCCGGCCCGCCACACCTGTGACGGCGAAAACATTCGCCCCCGCTGGCCTGGGGCGGTGTGCCGGCCGGCGCCACAAGTCTCGTCCTGATTATTGATGACCCGGACGCCCCCGACCCCGAAGCATCCGCGACAAGTACCTGGGTACACTGGGTGGTGTACAACCTGCCAGCGGATTGCACAGAGCTGGCGGAAGCGGCGGCGCTGCCGCCCGGCGCCACAGGTCGGGCGCAACGACTGGAACCGCCGCCGACTACGGCGGCCCCTGCCCGCCGATCGGCCGGCATCGGTATTTTCACAAACTCTATGCGCTCGATACGGTACTACCGGACCTCAAACACCCGACCAAGTCACAACTGGAAAAGGCCATGCAGGGACATGTGCTGGCACAGGCGGAGCTGGTAGGTACTTATGAAAGATAACCGTGCTGCACGTGCCGACACGCGTAGTTGCCAGCCTGCCGCCGCCACGGCAACATCGCACGACTTCGGGGAGGCTCATGAAGACAATAGGAAAAATTCTTATCCGTGGTATCGACGCCCTGTTGCCGATCGGTGTAACGCTGTATGTCATTTACTGGCTGGTGTTCTACGGCGACAAGCTGCTGCTCGAGATGGTCCGGCCGATGCTGCCGGAAGCCTATATCTGGCCGGGGATCGGCATGGTCGCGGGGCTGCTGGTCATGTTTATCATCGGTGTGTTCGCCATCACCTGGCCGGGACGCTGGCTGTTTGCCGTCATTGAGCGACTGTGCAACCGCATCCCGCTGGTCAAGACCGTCTTTCGCAGCACGCAGGATTTCACCCGCTTCTTCTTTGCCACCAGCGAGCGCGGCGACTTCGGTCAGGTAGTATGGGTGCCGTTCGGCGACATGCACCTGATCGGCTTCGTGACCCGCGGACCGATCTATGGTCCCGCCGATGCCGCCGGGGATGAGCGCACCGTGGCGGTGTACGTGTCGATGAGCGCCGGCATCGGCGGCTTCACGGTCTATCTGCCGCGCTCGAAACTGGAGCCGACGGGTCTTTCGGTGGAGGAAGGCATGCGGTTGGTGTTGTCGGCCGGCGTGTCGATGACGGAACCGCCGAGAGCGGTGCCGCCGAAGCCTAGCCGAGCGGCCGATCCGGAACCGGAGAAGCCGAAACCGGAGAGCGGAATACCGGGAGCGTGACTTTGTTTCCCTCTCCCTCTGGAAGTGGGCTACGCCTCCAGGCTTGGAGGCGGCAGACCGCGTCGGGAACACGCAGTCGAGGGTGAGGAGCAGCTTTCGTATCGCCTGCGGCGATGTCGAACAACTTTTCTGCCGCTCGCCGCGCGGCGGCTATGGGTCTACACGTCTAATCCGTCGAACCTGCCGTGGTTGTTCCTGTCAACTCACAGGCAAAATTCGTCTTGATGAACCCCTGGTAGTCTTCGGTGCTCACGATGTGGGTGCCATCGCAGTTGAATTGCAACCGGATCGCATCCTGCACCAGATTGATGCCGATATTGCGCAAATAGAATTCCGGGACGTTGCGCAGTTCGATCAGGCGCGACATGACCGATTCCACTTCCTCTATTGCCAGCGGCCGCCACTGCTGGCGTGATTTGGCAAAGACCATTTTCCAATACTCCGGGAGCCTGGCATACAGGCGGCTTTCCGAAATAAACCGGCAGGTCTCCTTGATCAGATCCAGCTTCTCCGCGTATGGAGTTTCCATGAAATGGCGGTCGAGATAGGCCTGATTGATCAGTCGATCGGCGGTATGCACCACCTCGCGGAACGGATCAAAAACCGTGCGCACGCGAATTTCACCACTGTTGAAATTGATCATCAGGGAAAACACCGAGCGATTGAGGATCAGATCCTTCAGCTTGGGCTGCAACTCCTTCAGGACCTTGTCGATCGGACTCTGGTAGCGTTCGCGGAACAGCGCGGTTTCGCGCAGCGACGGGTCGCCCTTGATGCTGACGTACAGGTTTTCGCCGCGAATCCCCATGGCGTCGCACAGGCTTTCACGCAGAATCAATTCTTCGTTGTGCTGCGCCAGCACGTCATTGATCTTTTTCCCGAGCACCGGATTGGTCTGGGTCAGGTCGATGAAGTTGTCCTTGTCCAGGCAGAGAAACGTCGAGTCCTCGAGTGTCGCCACCGAAGCCGATCGCCGGTCCCGGTTCAGCAACGCCATTTCCCCGAAGAAGTCGCCACTGTTCAGGATGCACAGCTGTTTTTTCCGGCCCTGGTCTTCACAAAAGACTGATACGCTGCCGTGGTCGATGATGTAAAAGCAGTCGCCGGCATCACCCTGGGCAAAAACCAGTTCGTCTTTGCCGATTTGCTTGATGGTGGCGCTGCGGCGGATATTTTCGATATCCGCGCCAGACAATGAAGTGAAGAATGACTGTTGATCAGGCATATACCCTCCTTGTGCCGAGGTAGCGAGCCGGCATGATCCCGGAGCCCGGGACAACAAAATACCGCAAACAGATTCGATTCTGAAGCCGGCACCCGGAAGCCAACGGCTTTGGGGCGGCTTTCGTGCCACGAGCAGGCCGCTTTTCTTTGCTCGGCCAAAGAAAAGAGGCGAAAAGAAAGGGCTCTTGGTCGCTTCGCCGCTCGGGCTCGAACAGGTGCTCGCGCACAAGCCCGGTTCAAGCTCCGGTGCTCGGCGAGCTCCGACCGGGGAACTTCAAAACCGTGGTCTGTCCCTGATTTACTGATTTACTGAACGCCGTGCCGCCGCCGAGCATCGCAGCCTCGGCCGGGGGGTTTCGCGAGCCGGTGTCTGAGCTGAGCGCGTCTTTTTGCGCTCGGCGAGTTCGGCTCGCGCCCGGTCGAGGCGAGAAGCGCAGGGGGTTTCGGCGGCTCCGGGGCGTGCTTTCTTTTTGGTTACTTTTTCTTTGCACGAGCAAGAGAAAAGTAACCCGCTGCCGCGCGGAAGCCGCATCATAGCTGTTCAAGCATCGCCGCAGGCGATTCAACAATCACCCCTCTCCCTGGCCCTCTCCCGCAAGGGGAGAGGGGAAAAAGAAAAAAGCCCGCTGTTCATCGCAGCGGGCTTTCTCATAAACCAACCTCAAACCTTAGAACGGAATATCATCATCGAAATCGCTCGGTGCACCCGGCTTGCCGCCGCCGCTCGATGCCGTGGCCGGTGCGCGGCTGCTGCCGCGGCTCTGGCCCTCGTCACCGCTCTGATCGTACTCGGACGGCGCACCGCGGCCTTCGCGGCTGCCGAGCATCTGCATTTCGCCGGCGACGATTTCGGTGGTGTAGCGGTCCTTGCCTTCCTTGTCCTGCCACTTGCGGGTTTGCAGGCGGCCTTCGATGTAGACCTGCGCGCCTTTCTTCAGGTACTCGCCGGCGATTTCCGCCAGGCGGCCGAAGAACACCACGCGGTGCCATTCGGTTTTTTCCTGCTTCTCGCCGCTGGTCTTGTCTTTCCAGGATTCGCTGGTGGCGATGGTGATGTTCGCCACCGCGCCGCCGTTCGGGGAATAACGCACTTCCGGATCCTTGCCGAGATTGCCGACCAGAATAACCTTGTTGACGCCACGTGCCATGGTGCTGCTCCTTACAGGTTGTCCGCCGAGAATGTAGGTTGAAGTCTCTGCGGCGTTGCGGGAGCGGCTATCTTAGCCGAAGCGCGGCATCTGGCAACTGGAATTTTGAAGTCCGTGAAAATCCGTGACTTAAGTTGCGGTACA
>CAVOQN010000010.1:0-14915 GCA_963698375.1 uncultured Pseudomonadota bacterium | reverse complement strand
TTTTGAGTTGGTACTCCTGCGCCGTCGCGCTGCCCGCGACGGTCTGCGTGGTGGTGCCGATGCCGGTGAGCGTGGTCGTCACGGTGTACGGGTCGAACCGCGGCGTCTGACTAAAGTCGACGAAGTAGCCCCAGTCACCCTGGCGGTTATGCTCGAAACGCAAATCGCGGTCGTCGAGACCCAAGTTGCGCCCGGACAGTATAATCCAGGTTCCGGTCGCATCGTCGCGTTGCACGAGATCTAGATCGAACAATCCGTAGGTACCTCTCTCATTCAACCCGGTGTACTGGCCAAAGCGCTGGTTGTCATCGGTACGTATCCGAGCCCCACACGACCGGTGCTTTCGGGCTTGGAGAGCGCAGAGACCTCGTCTACTTCCGCCGCAACAGCGGAACCAACTGTAGCGAGCACCACCGCAGACAGTACGCTCAATGGAAGAAGGTTCTTCATTATCGTTTTCATGTCGTCCTCTCTCTAGCTAGCTGTTAGCTACGGCAGCTGTTATTAACGGCGGAACCCGCGGCCGCTGCCATCGGACGGATTGTTGCTGCCGTGGATGTTGGTGTGGCAGTTCACGCAGCCGCGCGCCATGATGACGGCCTGTCTCGTCGACGGGTTGGCCGCCACCCACCTACGACCGCCCAGCGGATGGTAGAATGATGTGAACTCGGCTCGTGGCACTGCTGGCACAGGAACGGCGGGCGCACCTTGAGCAGGTTGGGCTGCGTCGTGCCGTGCGGGTTGTGGCAGATCGCGCAGTTCTCCTGCACCGGCTGGTGGGTGCGCACGAACGGCCCGCGCTTCTCCATATGGCACTGGTAGCAGGTGTCATTGACGGTGTCGCGTACCAGCATCTTCTCGCCGGCGGTGCCGTGCGGGTTGTGGCAATCCGAACAACTGACCTTGCCTTCCTGAATCGGGTGCCGCGAAGGACGGCTGATCTGGGCGCGCTGCTCCTTGTGACAGGTGAAGCACACCTCGCTCTGCGTGGCCTTGTTGCGCACCGCGTCGCGGCCAACGTGCACCTTGTGGCAGGAGGCACAGGCCACGTCACTGTTAGCGTGCGCGCTCTGCGACCAGTGAATGCGCTTGCCGCCCTGATGGCAGTCGAGACAGCTCTGATTGCGGTCCTGTATCGGGGTCTTCGAATGGCGGGTGTAGCTCCGGTCCGGCATCGGCCGGTCCTTCTCATTTTCCACTTTTTTGGTGTGCGCATCGCTGTCGCCGTGGCAGCTGGTGCAGGTCGGGGTGCGTTTGTCGGCCATGACGCCATGACGGGTCTTGCCGATGGGGAGCACTGGCACCTTGTTGTCTTCATCGTGACAACGTGTGCATTTCGCGTCGCCTCGCAGGACCATGTCCTTGGACGATGCCGTGGCGGCAGCTTCGGGCGCCGGTGCGGCGGCTCTCGGATGGCGGCGTCTTGCCGGCCTCGGCGTTCCTCAGGCCGGTGCGCCGGTTCCTGCTGCCGGTTCGTCCGCGGCATGGGCCGTCATGGCGAAAGCCAGCGCCAGCACAAATGCCTGCAAAATTGTGACTATTGAGAATGTTGTGCGTTTCATTTTATCTGCCCCCGGATCGCGCGCCACTGAATTCGTGCCCATTTAAACTCGCCCACACAGGTTCGGCCAGCCCCGGACGATGGGCCTCGAACTTCTGAAAGGCAGGTTGATTGTTTTTCATGACTCCCCTCCCGCTGAGGTGATCTTTTATTTTAGTGAGCGTATTTATTGCAGACTGCGCCAACCAATACGTTGATACAGATCAAGGAATATTGGTATTTAGTAATATACTTTCCATCGCATATGTTTATGTTATGGATGCATAAATTATTCGATCCCACATCGTGACATATCCCACATCGTGACATAGAAGACGCGTGCCATCGGCTAGTGTTGTTGATGGATCGCCAGGCGCACTGGAATGGGTTGTATCCGGAAGCGGCCACCGGAAAAATTTTATCCCCCCTCACAGGGGTGGAAAAACCATGTGTGATGCAGGCACCGGGGTCGACATACCCGGAACGTTTATTTTTCTGAATGAAGGGTTACGAGGCTCACTCGGTTCGCAGTCGTCGCTGTGCGAACAGAACAATATACAATAAAGTATCAATGCTCAAGACACGCTTACTTGAAATGCTTATAAAAGATTCGCATCGGATCCATGAGACCCGTCCTGTCGGCATGCAATCCGTATTTTTTTACCAGACGTACGCAGCCAGCTACTACATGTTACGATCACAAAAATTCTACATCTCCAATGAGGACGCTCGTATGAAACCGAGTAAATCGACTGTATTGTCCTGGACAGCAGGGTCGTTGCTGTTCGGGTTTACCCTGATTACCAGCAGTGTCTGGGCAGCGGATGCCGGCAAGCTGGCTGAAGGCTGCGCCAACTGCCACGGCAAGGATGGCGTGAGCACCGAGTCGGATGTGCCGACCATCGCCGGTTTCTCCGCAGCCTATCTGGACGAAAGTCTGACGCGCTACAAGAACAAGAAACGCAATTGCCCCGAAACGAAATACCACAGTGGCGACAAGAAGGGGCAGAAAACCGACATGTGCAGCCTCGCGAAGGAGCTGTCCGCGGCTGACATCAAACAGCTGTCCCAGTACTACGCCGGCAAGAAATTCGTTCGTGCCAAGCAGAAGTTCGACCCGGCCCTGGCCAAGAAGGGCGAGAAGCTGCACGAACGCGGCTGCGAGAAGTGCCATGAAAATAACGGCAGCTCACCCAAGGATGACAGCGGCATCCTGGCAGGCCAGTGGATGCCCTACCTGCAGGAGGCAATGGCCGATTTCAAGAACGGCAAGCGACCGATCGACAAGAAGATGAAGCCCAAGATCGAGAAACTGGACAAGGCGGATTTCGACGCGTTGATCCATTTCTACGGCAGCCAGCAATAATCCGGACAGGAACCCCTGCCCGTGTGCATTGCAAACCAGCACCACTAACGAATCGAAGGGGATACGGCCATGTCAGACGGGAACGAGGGCGGTAAGACGGGCGGTCGCTGGGATTCGCTGTGGCAGCAGTCGCGCAAATGGTACCTGCTGTGGATCCCGGCGGGTGGTGTACTGATGTTTATGGCCGGTATCATTTTCTGGGGCGGATTCAACACCATTCTGGAGGCGACCAACACCGAAGCCTTCTGCATCTCGTGTCATGAAATGCGTGACAATGTGTACGAGGAATACAAGAAGACCATCCATTACAATAACCGCACCGGTGTGCGCGCCACCTGTTCGGACTGCCATGTGCCGCGGCCGTGGATATACAAGATGCAACGCAAGATCCAGGCCACCTTCAAGGAAGTGCCGAACAAGGTCCTGGGCAAGATCGACACCCGCGAGAAATTCATCGCGCACCGCGAGGAACTGGCCGAAAACGTGTGGGCCAGCATGAAGAAAACGGATTCGCGCGAATGCCGCAACTGTCATGAACTGGTCCACATGGATCTCGACAAGCAGGACAAGAACGCGAAGAAAAAACACGCCTCGGTGCTTGAGGGCGAAACCAAGAAGACCTGCATTGAGTGCCATCAGGGCATCGCCCATACGCTGCCAGAAGATGACGAACAGCCCGTCAAGAGCGACACAGAAGGCAAGGACAAGTAGAGAACAGGCTCGCGCATCCGGACACTGAAGGGCGACCCCGACAGTGTCCGGAGTGCAGGTGCGCAACCTGCCTCTTCGGCCACTCCACTCCAGGAACGGGCCATCGCGTTAGGTTCGCTTGTCTCTTCCTGACCTACGGATATCCGCGCCTGCGGACTTAGCGAACCACCAGCGTCCCCCGGTACATCTGCATCTGGCAGGTGAAGGCATACTCGCCGGACTCTCGCGGCGTAATGCTGAGCTCGACTGGCTGGCCAACAGGTAGATCGGCGGCAATACCGAGATCGTCGAACAGCACCTTCTCGGCACACGGGCTCGGGTCCTTGCGCAGGAAGCGTAGTGTAACCGGCTCGCCGGCGGCGACTTCGATGCGCGCCGGGGTGTACACGCCACCCTCGACGATGACATCGATGACGCCGCTCGCCGCTCGCTGCGTCTTGGCTTCGACAGCCAGAACCACCAGACAATCAGGCCAGCCAATATCAGCCCCGCGACATTCACCAAGGCTGTTGTCATCGCCTACCTCCGACGCGGAACGAATCCCCCTCTCCCGCTTGCGGGAGAG
The DNA here is from genome assembly GCA_963698375.1 of uncultured Pseudomonadota bacterium. Taxonomy (GTDB): domain Bacteria; phylum Pseudomonadota; class Gammaproteobacteria; order Acidiferrobacterales; family UBA6901; genus UBA6901. Next base: position 10,733 of record CAVOQN010000010.1, on the reverse strand, counting down.
GGTAACCAGCCCCGACATTGACTGCCCAGGCACTCATCGGCCGGTCAGCCCAGCGGCTCGACACTGTAGCGCACCCACAAGCGGTGTTCGCCGCCGGCCGGGATCTGCACCACGTCGTCAGCGGCATTGGTGCTCTCGACGCACACCATATTCAAGTGGCCGTTGTCGCCGAAGTCGCCCATTTTCACGGCCTTCTCGATTCCCGGGTTCCACACCACGGTCGAACGGCTGCCGCGCTTGCTCACACGGATGCGGCGATTCAACCCCGGATCGTCGATCAGCACGTCGGCGATTGAGTCGAGATAGAGTCGATCGACCTCGCCATCGATGGTCACCGGTCCGGTCTGCTGTTTCTTCTTGCCGCCATCCACCTTGTCGAGATACGGGCAATTGCCGAGACCGTGGATGGTGCAGCGGCGGATGTCGCCTACTTCAAAATAGGTATGGAAGGCATCACCGATGGTGACGGCGGCCTTGCCGGTGTTGCGCGTCACCAACTCGATATCGAGCGTGCGCCCGACGGTCACGATGTTGTAAGCCTCGGTGGCGTGCGGCCACTGGGCGCGTGTGGCATCATCTTGCACGAGACGAAAGGTCAGGCGCGTGGCGCCATCGCGCCGCACCTCGGACTTCACCACCTCCCACATGACCGTGCGCGCGAAACCGTGCCCGGGAAACTTGGCCTCGCTGGCATGTGCCCCGAACCACGGCCAGCAGACCGGCACGCCGCCGCGAATCGATTTGCCGGGCACAAACGTCGCGGCTTTCGACAACCAGATGACCGGCTGTTGCTTGCGCGGCGCCCAGGACATGACATGCGCGCCCTGCAGCGCAATCATGGCGCTGGCATGCGCGTTGCTCACTTCCGCAACCGCCAGTCCACCCGGACCGGGCGCGAAATCCAGCTGGCCAGGGATGGCGAAGTGCTTGTTCAGGGCAGCGTAGTCAGTGTTGCTCATGGGATCTCCGGGGTGCAGTAACAGCAAATACTCAGTGTTTGCGGACCTTTCTGTTGAATCGGAATCGCGCCGCGTGCGATGCGCTATCCTAGCCGCGCCGGACGGGGATTTCCACGCTGTCGGTACCACCCGGCCAGGCAGACAGCGAGTTGGCGTAGTAAGTCAGCACGTCACGTGCGTCCGGCGCGGCGCCATGCCGCCCGTCCTGTTCGATCGCCAGATGGCGCAACTTCAGCATGTCGAGCGCCGTGTCCACAGTGTAGGTGCGGGTGTGTGACGGCACCATGATCACGGCACCCTTGGCCTGCAGCGCCTCAATGCGCTGGTAGATGCGCGCCTTGAGGTCGAAATCGGTTACGCCTTCGGGTGCCGCCAGCAATGCCTCCGCCACCAGCGGGATCGGCAACACCGGCACCATGCGCGCAACCCGCTGCATGAGTTCGCCGGCCAGCTTTTCAACCCGCTGAAAGCGCTCGTCCTGCGACAGCGTTGCCAGGTTCACGCCCTCTTCCCGGCACCATTCGCGCGCCGAGACCGGGGTGCCGAAGTTGACGCTGGCGTAACCAAAGCGCCGCCAGCGGCTGCGCAGCATGAGCCAAAGGTTGCGCGCAATGAAGCCGAGTGTGGTGCGGGCCACGAACAGGCCGGAACGGCGCTGCGCATTCGGATCGAGACGGCGCACCAGCGAGCGGTCTTCGAGAGTGCGGTCGTAGTTGATGCCGACCGGTACGAACACGATATCGCGTCCCTGGGTGGCGTCGAAACCGCGCAGCATGTAATCGAGGATGCCGAGCTTCGGCGCCTGCAACTTGCCGTCGCGCGACAACCCGCCTTCCGGGAACACTGCCTGGCACACGCCTTCGCGTGTGGCCATGTGCACGTAGCGTTCCAGCACGCGCCGGTACAGCGGGTCGTTGGAACGGCGGCGCACAAAGTAGGCGCCCATGGAGCGGATCAACTGCTGCAGCGGCCAGATGCGCGCCCACTCGCCGACCGCGTACGACAGCACGGTCTGTTCGGCGGCCAGGAACGCCGCCAGTACGTAATCCATATTCGAGCGGTGGTTCATCACGAACACCACGGTCGCGTCCGGGTCGATGCGCGCCAGCCGGTGATTGTCGGCAAAGCCGACCCGCACCCGGTACAGCAGCCGCGCCAGATGTCCCGCCAGCCAGTAGCCGATGCGGAAATAGATGTAGGCATTGAACGCCGGCACGATCTCACGCGCGAATCGCAACACCCGCGCCTGCGCCACTTCGCGTGGCATTTTCTGCTCGGCGGCATACACCTGCATCGCTTCGAGTACCTTGGGATCGTAGGTAAGCCGGTCGATCAGCACCTGACGCTTGGTGAGCTGGAATGGGCGAATGCCTATATTAAGACGGGTGTTGACCTCATCGATCACTCGGTTGATGCGGCGGCGCAGCAACCAGCGCACGCTCGGCACCAGCACGCGCTCGGCCAGCGCCCAAACCGCAAATGCCATGATCGGCAGGAACAGCCAGAGCGGTACAGCAACCGAATTGCTCATGCCCTCCTCCCTTTTTTATTATCCCCTGTGCAACGGGGAGCCGGACCACTATAGCGAAACCACTCCGGCAGACAAGGCCGCACGCATGGAGCGGAAGAATCTGTAGGGTGGGGCCCTGCCCCACCATAACCCAATCATGCATCGTTGCTTGATGGGGCAGGGCCCCACCCTACATTACTGCATCGCTACATCCCGGTCGGGCGGAAAAAACGCAGGCGGTTGGCGTTGCTCACCACCGTCACCGACGACATGGCCATGGCCGCGCCGGCAATCATCGGGTTGAGCAGCAGGCCGAACAGCGGGTAGAGCGCACCGGCGGCGATCGGGATACCGAGAATGTTGTAGAAAAAGGCGCCAAACAGGTTCTGCCGGATATTGCGCATTGTGGCCGTGGAAATGGCGATGGCGTCGGCCACGCCGTGCAGCGACCCGCGCATGAGTGCGACATCGGCCGATTCAATGGCGATGTCGGTGCCGGTACCAATGGCAAAACCGACGTTCGCTTGCGCGAGCGCCGGCGCGTCATTGATGCCGTCGCCCACCATACCGACAATTTCACCGCGTGCCTGCAGCTCGATTACTTTCGTAGCTTTATCGGCCGGCAGCACCTCAGCGAGCACCTCATCAATACCCACCTGCCCGGCCACGGCCTGCGCCGTGGCGGAATTGTCGCCCGTGAGCATCACTACCGTGAGACCGAGGGCATGCAGACGTGCTATCGCGGCCTGCGAGTCGGGTTTGATCGGATCGGCAATGGCGACGATGCCGGCGGCCTTGCCTTCCACGGCCAGATAGATCGGTGTCTGGCCCAACAGCGCCGCCGTGTGGGCATGGTTGTAGAGCGCGCCAATGTCCACGCTGCTGTTCTCCATGAGACGCGGATTGCCAAGCAGCACGGCCTTGCCTTCGACCTGGGCGCGCACACCGAAACCGGATACGGCATCGAAGCCGTCCGCTGGCGCCAGCGCAAGGTTACGCTTTGTGGCCGCCTGCACTACCGCTTGCGCGAGCGGATGTTCGGAGCCAGCCTCAATGCTCGCCGCAAGGCGCAACACCGCTTCCTCCGTCCAGCCCTCTGCTGGAAAGATGCCAACCACCGCCGGATGTCCTTCGGTCACGGTGCCGGTCTTGTCGAGCACCACGGTGGTCAGGCGGCTGGCCTGCTGCAACGCCTCGCCATTCCTTATGAGGATGCCGGACTCGGCGGCCTTGCCGACACCGACAATGATCGAGATCGGCGTAGCCAGTCCGAGCGCGCACGGGCAAGCGATTACCAGTACCGTCATGGTAGCGACCAGTGCGAAACCGATAACCGGCGCCGGACCGATATTGAACCAGACGAGGAAGGTCACGACCGCGATGATCAACACACTCGGTACGAACACTGCGGAAATTTTATCAGCCAGCCGGCCAATCGCCGGTTTGGAGTTCTGCGCGCGCCGCACCATTTCGATGATGCGCGCCAGCACTGTTTCCTCACCGATGCGGCTGGCGCGAAACAGAAACGACCCGGAGGCATTCAACGTTCCACCCGTCACGCTGTCACCGGTCTGCTTGGCGACCGGCAATGGTTCACCGGTGAGCATGGACTCATCCACGTTCGAGCGGCCATCCAGGAGCACGCCGTCCACCGGGATTTTCTCGCCCGGGCGCACGCGCACGGTTTCGCCCAGGCCCACTTCTTCGATCGGGATGTCGAGCTCCTGGCCGTCGCGCAGCACGCGCGCGGTGCGCGGCTGCAGGCCGATCAGGCGCTTGATGGCCTGCGAGGTCTTGCCGCGCGCGCGGATCTCGAGCAACTGGCCGAGGTTGATGAGCGCGATAATCACCGCGGCGGCTTCAAAGTAGGCATGCTGCGCGAGGGCGGGCACGAGTTGCGGTGCCGCCACCACCGCCATCGAATACACCCAGGCAGCGCCCGTGCCGAGCGCGATGAGCGTATCCATGTTGGCGTTGTGGTTGCGAAACGACTTCCACGCGCCACGGAAAAAGTGCCCGCCGGAATAGACGAGCACGAACAGTGTCACGAGCCCTGCGATCAGCCCGTAAACCCGACCACCGGGAGAATGCAGGGCCGGCAACAGCATGAACATCTCGCCCACGAACAGTGGCGCGGCCAGCAGGCTCGCCACCAGGGTTTTGCGCTGCAGGCTGCGGTAATAGGCCGCCTCGGCCGCTGCTTTCTCGTCCTCGGCGGCGCGCGACTTGAGTTCCGCGGCTTCATACCCGGCCGCCACCACGGCATTGATCAGCGCCTTCGCATCAGCCGTGCCGGAAACACTGGCGGTGTGTTCGGCGAAATTAACCGCCGCTTCGCTGACCCCGGGCACATTCTTCAGGGTTTTCTCGACCGTGGCGACACAGCCGGCGCAACTCATGCCGCCGATCGAAAGACGCACAGCGCGGGTGTTCGTGCTCATGGCCGCGATCATAACATTGCGGCGGGTGGCCAGCCGCTATCAGCGCGCGGCAATGGGTTTACTGCCCAGCCTTGGAATCAGGCTTGCCGGCCTCGGTCTGGCCCTTCTGCCACTCCACGAAGCAGTTATCCCCGCAGAAATACAGCACATAGTCCGATCCCTCCTGGCTGCTGGCCACGGACCGCGGGATTTCCTTCAGGCAAACTTTACAGGACACCAGTGCTTCCGGGGAATTTTCTGATTTCTTGAGCATGATCAAATCCTCCATGCCTGAACTAATAGTATGGTAGCTGGCGTTCATTCCCGAAAAAACAAGAGCCCCCACAAAACTACCGCTCTCATGCCCCTCTCGCCATCTCCGCTACTTGCCGCGCTGCAACAAGCAGCGACCTATGCGCACCCGTGCCAGGAGATTGTGCACCTGGAAACCCATATCTCGCATGTATTCCTGGCTGGCGATTACGCCTACAAACTGAAGAAACCGGTGGATTTCGGTTTTCTGGATTTCACCACACCGGAAAAACGCCGCGCTGCCTGCACCGAAGAGGTGCGCCTGAATGCGCGCCTCGCACCGGACATTTATCTGGGCGTGGTGCCAGTGTGCCAAAGCGAGACTGGCTATCGAGTGCGCCCGGAAGGTTGCGCAGCGGGCGAGACCGCGGCCGAGGTGCTGGTGCACATGCGCCGCTTCCCGCAGGAGGGCCTGCTCGACCATCTGGCGACAACCGGACAGCTCACGCCGGACAACATGACCGACATTGCCCAGCAGCTGGCACGGTTTCACGCCACCGCCGGGCGTGGCCCGGACATTGATCGATACGGCAGCGTCGACAGTGTGCGTGAACCGGTGATGCAGAACTTCGTCCAGACCCGTCCCTACACCGGCCGCACGGTGAGCGCTGCGGCCCATGCACGCCTGCAAATCTGGGCCGAGGTATTCCTGCGCACCCATGCCGGATTATTCGCCGAGCGGGTGCACACCGGCAAGATCGTGGATGGCCATGGCGACCTGCACCTGCGCAACATGTGCAAGCTCGATGGACGCGTTTTGATATTCGACTGTATCGAGTTCAACCCGGCACTGCGCGCCGGTGACGTGATGAACGATATCGCGTTTCTGATCATGGACCTCGATCACCGCGCCCTGGCCGCCCACGCCAACCGCTTCCTGAACGAATACCTGGAACAGACACGCGATTACGCCGGCTTGAAGCTGCTCGACTTCTACCGCTTCTACCGTGCCTGCGTGCGCGCCAAGGTGATGTCGTTCGAGAGCGACGGCGTCCCGGCAACCGAGCGGCGCGCCGTCGAGCAGGAAGCGGCATCATACTTCGACCTGGCCGAGCAGGCGCTCGCACCGCGCATTCCCGGCTTGCTGCTCACTTGCGGCGTAAGTGGCAGCGGCAAGACCACCCTGGCACGCCAGGCGGCGGAGGTGCTGGATGCGGTCATGGTACGATCGGACGCCGTGCGCAAACATCTTGCCGGCATCCCGCTGACCATCCGCGGCGAGGAATCCGGCACCGATATCTACACACCCATCATGACCGGTCACACCTATGCGGCGCTGCTGCAACACGCACGCGAAGTGATCGCCAGCGGCCGTTGGGTAATACTGGATGCGGTGTACGGAAAGCGGAGCGAACGTGCCGCGGCGGCAACGCTGGCGCGCGAACTGCACGTGCCCTTCGGGATTCTCTACTGCCAGGCGCCAGCCTCCGAACTCAAGCGCCGCCTCGATCGGCGCACCAGCGAAGGTCGCGACATCTCGGACGCCACCGTGGAGGTACTCGAACAGCAGTTAACCCATTTTGAAACACCCGCCCCGGACGAAGGCCCGCTGTTCTCCTGGACCGGCAAGGAAGATCCGGAGAACTGGCTGGTCTCGCTGCGCGCGCGTCGCTGACAGGCGGTTACCTGGATTGATCGTCGAAAAAAGATATTTAATGCCTTCTCTGGAATAAGTTACTTCTTGAGTAAATCCGCGACGCGCTCCAGGCGCGCGCGCACGTCCTTGGCAATCTCGGTGATGCCTGGATTTTCGGTAAGCTTCAAGACCGCAATCGGGTCCATGAAACCGACAATGATCTTGCCCGCTGCGTCCTCGCGCACCACCACGTTGCACGGTAACAGCAGACCGATGTCCGGATCGGCGGTAATGGCCCTGTGCGCGAGCGGCGGATTACAGGCACCGAGAATGCGGTAGGGTTTGCCGTCAATACCGAGTTTGGCCTTCATGGTTGCCTGCATGTCGATGTCGGTGAGCACGCCGAAGCCTTCGGTCTTGAGGGCCTCGGTCACGCGCTGCACGGCAGCGTCAAAACCACCTTTAACCTGAATGTTGAAACCGTACATGGATAAACTCCTGTGTGATCGAGCGAATGCGTGCTACTTGTTGCTGGAATTTCCGAGCAGGTATTTCACCAGCGCGGCGATAATGAGGATGACAATAATCCAGATGGCAATTTGCATGGATGCGGCCCGAGGAAAAGTGAGTCAGCTCTTTGGTGTTGCGGCGGCCTGCGTCTTGCTCCAGGCATCGTAAATCTCCGCCGGCCAGAGCGATTGCAGCCAGTTTAACATGTCTTCCATATCCTGCTCGCTGAGCCGACCTTTCCAGGCTGGCATCACATCCACCTTGTCGCTTTTGCGGCGCACGCCATTCCGGATGGTGCTGACGAGTTCGATGCGGCTGCGTTTCCAGTCGTTGCCGGTGCCATTCAGCGGCGGTGCGGCCGCGAAAATGCCGTCGCTCGGCGTCTCCCAGTCGGGGTGCCCCTGGGCCTGCGGGCCGTGACACAGCACGCAATGCTCCTCAAACAGGCGCGCGCCACGCGTGACACTCGCAGGGTCAAACTGACGCACCGCAACGCCCGCAACCGGGACGGCGGTCTGTTCCGCCTCCTTGCTACAGGCAACGAGCAGCGCCACGGCGGTCGCCAGCGGCCAGATCCTATTCATGCAAGGTTCACCATCGTTTCCTGGTTCGGCAGCGCGTAATGGTCTATTGACGCCAGCCAGAAATCAACTGGCACCGCTTAGCCGCCCAGACTGCAAGGTTACTGGGCCTCGACCAGTCTGCAAACCACTTACAGCCAGCGCCGCACCCGCGCCCGATAAGCGCGATAGTCCCCGCCAAACCGGACCTCCAGCAGCTGCTCCTCCCGTACGATGTACCAGCGCGTCATGATCGCGACAAAGGCCGGCGCCAGCAACAAGGCAATAACATTGCCCAGCCACAGGCCAACACCGATGAGCACCAGCAGCATGCCCAGGTACATTGGATTGCGGCTAAACCGGTAAAATCCATCCTGCACCATGACTGCCGGCTCGCCAAAGGGATTAACCGTGGTTTTGCGAAGCCTGAATAATCCGGCAGAAATCAATACGATCAAGACGCCCAGCACGACCGGGACAGCACCCAGATAGGCAATCGGCGGCTGCAAAAACCTGAACAACGGCAACGCACTGTCCAGAACCAGCATTGTAATTGCCAGAACCAGGACCAGCAGAAGTGGAGGAAGGCGGGGTATATTCATGTGTCAGCAGTACCGTTGGCCATTAAGAATGTCGTCAAGTGTCGCTTGCTGACCAGGGTTTTCCCGCTGTCAATTCGACAACACATGCCTACGGTACGTGACCATGGCAATTAACAATGCACAGGCCGCTGCAATGGCGGCAGGAAACAACACTGTAGTAACCGAATAATTCTCAAGCGCCAGAATGACAAGGAGATTGCGGGCCGTGAACAGCGCAAAAAACAGCAACGATTCTGAATGCGGGAAACGATACACCTTCCTGACTGTTGGCCCGAATCCAAGAACATCGACGGTTGTAAGAACAACAACCGACCACAATGGGTCAGACGTGAGGTACCAAAGCGGTAAAGACGACATTGCCGAGGCAAAAAACAACCAATCTGTTTTTGTGATGGTAATATCAGCCCGCTTCACGTAGGCCATTACTGCGACAAATATCGTAATGCCTCCTGAAACCCCGATGGGCCAGGCGCCGACTCCACCCTTGCCTTCGAGCTGCGCGAGAAAAACCACGAAGGTGGTTGCGCCCCAAATGACCCAGGAAAAAACATGGGGCCTGGTTGTGCCGCCAATGATCGTTCGGATATAGGGAACAAACGCCGCAAAAGTGAGCGCGATAGCAACAGCGCTTAAAATCTCTTTGTAAGGCATGACTCCCTTGCTCTTCTGCGCTTAACGTTCACCTAAACATAACCACGCTTCTTAAAGTCTCTGAATCCTGCATCTGTCAGGGCACCGAGCTCTTTAAAGAGCGATGTATCAGAAGACTTGAAATTGAAGCAAGACTTTCCTTGCATGCGTTTCCTCAATCTTGGGGATACAGACTCAAGAAGCATTGGGTTCACATATACGGGCATCAAATGGAAACTCACGTAGTTCTTCTTGATTTGCACCGCACCAAAGAGTAGAGCTTTCTTATTTTTCTGAATGTGCATCGTGTTGATGTAGAGATTTTTATCCGTGTCTTCTGTGCATGAAAGCTGCGAAGCATATGGGAGCATGATGCTCCTCAATGACCAAAATATCTCAGAGAATTCGGTCATTGCTTTACCTCCATACCGCCCAACGGCCCGCTTCACGGGCGGCGTCGCGTCAGCGACACCGTCCCGTGGAAGCGGTGGTTAGCCCGCATTTTTGTAGAGCGATATAGGGCCACGGTCTGAGGATACACAAACATACGCGGCACCTATTCTTGATATGCCCGCTTAAAAAAGAAATCTCGTTCTTTCAACACCACAACAACCGCCAAAACAATCAGTAGCGCTGTCTGTATGATCTTGCTGTCCGGATGCGTGGAGAATATTTCGTTAAAGTATCCCGCCGTGATGTGAAAGACAACGGCAACCAGAACATTTCTGCCTGTCTTGTAGTACAACCAGTTCATTAACAAAACGAACGGGATAAGGCTGAGAGGAAAATTCAGGGCATGTATTAAACCCGTTTCGACGAGATTGCTCTGGTAGTAGTCCTTGATGAAGGACAGCGGCAGATGCCAAAGCGCCCAGAAAACCGCGAAGATCAAGGAGGTGTTGAAGAGGTTAAACCGGCTACGCAGGCTATCGGTGCCATAAGAGTGCCAGGCCAGCTCCTCAATGACGGGTGCGATGAGGAGCAGGAACCAAACAGGAAAGATTCCTGACGAGAATGAGAAATGCCCCGATATGGAAAACTGGGACGCGCTATAACCGAAAAATAAAGATATGGCTTGAGCGATAAGTATGCTCGCCAGCATGAGAAAGCAGGCTAGAAAAAGATAAACCGGCTTTACGGTTTTAAAATTCAAAATTCTCTTGAGGAGATCGTCTCGTAGGCTGGTATCTTTGAAAATAAACAAAAAGGCGATGACCATTGGACTAATTAAGCCAATGAACCCCAAGATACTGGCTATTGAAACGTACATGCTTTCAACCGGCGTAATGTGGCTGACGTATGCAGCCACAAACCAGAAGAGCCATGAGGTTGCGGTGGACAGGCTATAGAACAAAAGCGGTCGACGGTATTTCTCAACGATCACTCAATTTTCTCCCAATCCATTTTTTGTATCATGCCCACGGCGGGGTTGGTTTTGGTGCGGGCTAACGGTCCGGGTGTGCGGCGCCGGCCACAAAAGTATCAGGAAACATGGCGCGCTGTCTCCGGCGTCCGCACGAACCGGTTGTTATGTGCCGGGTTCAACATGCTTGCTGTCGCCGCGTGTGGCCTGAGCGTTTTCCAGCACAAGAATATTACCACGCCCATAGACCCCAACTGACTCTTTGTTGTTGAGCTGCCGAATAAATTGAGT
>CAVOQN010000009.1:0-51228 GCA_963698375.1 uncultured Pseudomonadota bacterium | reverse complement strand
CCTGAGATCCCCGAGGTGGCGAGCGTGCCGCCGCGCCGCGCGCCGAGCGCCGGCGGCGCGGCGCCGAGGTGGCCGCCGTGACCGACCCCGGGGTGACGCCCGACCCGGCGCCCGAGGGCACGGGCAGCCCACCGGCGGTCCCGAGGCCGTCGCGACCACCGACCCGCTCGCTCCCGAGTCGACCGGTGCCGGGGGCCTCGAGCCCGGCGCGCCGGACGCCGGCCTGCGCGCGCCCGGCGGCCCGCTGGCCGCCCTGCGCGACGCGCTGCAGGCGCTGACCCGCTCCGGACAGGCGCTGACCGGTCCCGCCGGCCTGCCCTTCGCCGTGGCCCACTTCGAGGCCGACGGACCCCTGCAGCCGGCGGAGCCGGAGACCGGCGACGGCCCGGCGGTGGCCGCCGGCGAGCGCCCGGACGGGCCGGTGGTCGTGAGCGTCGAAGGGCCTTCGGGCGCCGGACGCGAGAGCCGCGACCAGCAGCTCGGCCCGGAGGACCTGGTCGTGATGCCCGAGGCCGAGATGCCCTACCGCCTGGCGACGGCCGAGGACCTGCGCGGCATCTGGCCCGGCTCGGCGATCCCCGAGCAGTTCATCGACGGTGACACGCGCCTCTTGACGCCCGGCGTCGGGACCGTGCGCGTCGTGCTGAACAGCGGCGAGCTGATCAGCGACGCCGGCACACCGCTGGTGAGCGACCCCGGCTACCGTCTGGTGCGTGCCGCACACGCGGCCGGCATTCGTGTCGTGCCCCTGCCCGGGGCATGCGCCGCGATCGTGGCACTGTCTGCCTCGGGCCTGCCGTCCGATCGCTTTGCCTTCGAGGGCTTTCCGCCGGTCAAGAGCGCCGCGCGCCGCGCCTGGTTCGAGGCGCTGGCCAGCGAGCCGCGTACGCTCATTGTGTACGAAAGCCCGCATCGCATTGTCGAGAGCCTGCACGACATGGTTGCGGTGTTCGGTGCGGCGCGCGAGGCCGTGTATGCGCGCGAGCTCACCAAGCAGTTCGAAACCGTGCGTCACGCCACACTGGGAGAACTCGTCCGCTGGGTGGCCGAGGACGCCAACCAGCAACGCGGTGAGATCGTGGTGCTAATCCACGGCGCCACGCCGGCCGAGGCCAAAAGCCAGCGAAGATGCCGCGCGCATACTGCGCATCCTTACTGGAGAATTGCCGGTGAGCCAGGCGGTGGCGCTTGCGGCGGAAATAACCGGTCAGAAGAAAAACCAGCTATATGAGCTGGCATTGCAGCTCAAACCGGGATAATCCGATGGCGAGGCTCGAAGGCGGTGCAGGCACATCGCGGAATGTGCTACACGGATGCGCATCTTAAACCTGATTAACTAAATTAGTCATTATAAACATAATGTTATATAGAATTTATGGCTCGCGAGAGCAACTCCCGGGCACGGTCACCGGCGTTGTACCGTCGTGCCATACACAAAATAGCCTTCTGGATGAACATATTGGAAGTGATGATTGGCTCACCTCAACTGATATACAGGGCTGCACAAGCGCATTTTCTCGCCTATAGTCCAAATAGTGTAAGGATAATTTTCATCAATCTGGACGTAACACCCTGTTCAGCGACTCTTAATAAGAAATAAGAAACAAATCACGGACTGAACTGTAAAGTAACGGATCCCTTAAGCCCATGATCGCCTCCGATTTCTGGTTCAGCGCGACCAGACAACTGCTTGCACCCGTTCGTTTCCTGCACCTTGGCAACAAAGGTGCATGATGCGAATTGCTGTCGCTCGTCATTGCCTGTCTCCTGCTCAGCCTGCCTGCCGCCGCCGCGACTGACAGTCCGAACGGCAAGGTATTGCGTGTAGTCGCGGCGAATACCGTTGGCGACACCGGCCTCATCAAGTGGATGGCCAAAGGATTTGAGGCGCAGAATCCGGACATTACGGTGACGACCGAGTATGCGGGGGCACTGGCCGTGCTCGATCGTGGACGTGCTGGCCATGCCGATTTGTTAATTACCCATCACCCCGGCAGTGAACTTATTTTTGTTGGCGAAGGATACGGTCTACTCCGCACCCTCATCATGTACAACGATTTTGCGATTTTCGGTCCGACGCGCGACCCGCTGCGGCTGCGTGAATGATCGCGATCCGACAGACGCATTACGCAAACTGGCCCGGCAGCAGGTTTCCTTCATGGTGCCAGGGGCGCGCTCCGGTACCTACAAGAAGCTGAGTGAACTGTGGACCGCTACCGGCATTAATCCGGACTGGCCCGGTTATGAGGTAGTCAATTCCAGTTCTTCTGCCACCTTGCGCAATGCGGCGACCTTTGGCACCTATGCGTTCGCGGACATGGGAACGTATTTCGTCAACCGTGAGGCGCTGGGCTGGTCGGCTGGTACCGCTGTCGCGCGACAATGTCGCCCTGCGCAACGAGTACTACGCGATCGTGGTGAGTACAAAACGTATTCCGGCGGCCAATCAGCCGCTGGCGGAGGCCTTCCTCAACTATCTGGTTTCGAACGAAGGTCAGGAGCGCATCCGGCAATTTGGCGAAGACCGCTATGGTACGCAGATCTTTACCCCGGCGGCACATCTTGATGCGGGACTGCAGTCGCGCGAAGCCGCCGAGGAGCTGGCCGGAAAGACACTTAACATGCAGCGCCTGGCCGGATTGGCATTCCTGTTGGCGCTCGCCGGTATTGCATCCAGCTGTGCTGTTCGTGCGCGCACGCCGTCTGGAAAAGACTACGCGAATGAGTCAGGAGCGTTTTGCGCTGGCGGTTGGTGGTGCGAACGACGGTATCTGGGATTGGGACCTGCGCGCTGACCAGGGTTATTTCTCTGCACGACTGAATGAAATTCTGGGAACGGCGGCCATTGGTGAATCCATACCCAAACCCCTGCAGTACTGGCGTGAACTGATCCATCCCGATGACCGCGAAATCACGGAAGCCAAACTCAAACATTACCTGGCGAATAATACTGAGGAGCTGTTTGAGTGCGAGTTTCGTGGCAAGACGGGCAACGATCAGGAATGCTGGCTGCTGATGCGCGGCAAGGCGCTGCGCGACGAACGGGGGCGGGCCGTGCGCATGTCCGGTTCCATTACCGACATCACGGACCGTAGGCAGCAGCAGGCGAATCTCGAACACCAGGCTCTGCACGATGCCCTGACCGGGCTGCCCAACCGCAATCTGCTGCACGACCGTTTGGACCATGCCATACAGAATGCGGCACGCCAACAAAAGTCTGTCGCACTGATTCTTATGGATCTCGATCGCTTCAAGGAAGTCAACGATACCCTGGGGCATCAATATGGCGACCTCATGTTGCAACAGGTCAGCACGCGCCTGCAGCAAGTCCTGCGTCACTCCGACACGATTGCCCGTCTGGGGGGTGACGAATTCGCCCTGTTGATTTCGGACACGAACGAAACCTTTGCCGGTCACGTTGCGCAGAAGGTGCATGTTGCGCTCAACCGCGTATTCAATCTGGACAACCACTTCCTGCATATCGGCGCCAGTCTTGGCATCGCCTTGTACCCGCAGCACGGTGACAGTGCGCAATCACTGATCCAGCATGCCGATACCGCGATGTATGTCGCCAAGCGCTCCAACAGTGGTTGCGCCGTGTATCACCCCGAACATGACCGCGACGCCGTCAAGCGCCTGGAGCTGGCCAACGAACTGCACGATGCCATCGATGCCAATGAGCTGGAGTTGTATTATCAGCCCAAGATCGACCTGCAGACCGGCAAGGTGACGGGTGTCGAGGCCTTGCTGCGCTGGCAGAATCCAACACGCGGCATGGTTCCGCCGGACGAGATGATTCCGATTGCCGAACACAACGGCATGATCAAACGTTTGACCCTGTGGGTGCTCAATGCCGCCCTGCAACAATGTGCACAATGGCGCGAGCAGGGTATTGAGCTGAGTGTCGCCGTGAATATTTCGGTGTGGAACCTGCAAGACCCGATGTTGATCGAGGAAATCGAAAGCAAATTGGCGCACTGGCAAGTGCCGGCAAATCTGCTGGAGCTGGAAATTACCGAAAGCGCCATGATGGCCGACCCTCTATCCTCGCTGGCTGCCCTGAAAAAACTGGACTCCATGGGTATTGCGCTGGCGGTCGACGATTACGGCACCGGGTTCTCATCGCTGGCGTATCTGAAGAAACTGCCCGTGGACATCATCAAGATCGACAAGTCCTTTGTGCTTTCCATGGATACAGACGAAGACGATGCCATTATCGTCAAATCCACCATTGAGCTGGCGCACAACCTCGGCTTCAAGGTCGTGGCGGAAGGCGTGGAATCCGAGGCCATCTCGGGCATGCTGCTGGCACTGGGCTGCAACACCGCACAGGGTTATCACTACTGTCGCCCTATTAATAGTGTGGCTTTTACCCGTTGGTTGCAGGAATTGCCACAGGGTAGCGTGAGACGAGGCCCAGGGATTGGCATGCAACTCGTCCATTGAGCCCGCACCGCCCTCCTGTAGCGCTGCACGGCTAATCAGCAATGATCAGCCGTGCAATACCTGAATGCAGGCCCTTCGGTCTGGACAAGCTACTTCAATTGGTCCCGCCGCATTCGCTGGCGACGCCGGCTGCACAAGTATATTAGCTTTCTGTGATAAACACTTAATTTAAGTGACCGATTTTATTACACATGCTATTATCGCTGCGCTTTCCTGCCGGTTTTCTCAAACAGCGGGAATAACACTTCACAAGACCGAGGGCCGGCAAGAGTCCCGATTACCAGAATGGATCCGCATGAGTCGGGTCTCACATCACCAGGAGCATGAACCACTAGGAGCATGAACATGGATTTTCAAGTAGCTGGAAAGATGGGCATGGAATCGCTGGCAGTTCGGTTGACGCAGTTTTCACAGGGCGGTGGATGTGGTTGCAAGGTCGAGCCGGAAACCCTGCACGCGTTGCTGTCCAATGTTCCCAAGAAGCACGCCAACAAGTCGTTGCTCGTGGGCATAGAGAACAGTGACGACGCGGCCGTGTATCAGATCAACGAACACCAGGCATTGGTGTTTACCAATGATTTTTTTGCCCCGATCGTGGATGACCCGTATATCTACGGCCGGGTCGCTGCAGCCAATGCCCTGAGTGATGTCTATGCCATGGGTGGTGATCCGTTGCTCGCCAACGCCATACTCGGTTACCCGGTCGGGAAACTGACGGTGGACACGGTGCAGGAAATCATGCGTGGCGGCACCGATGTTTGCCTTGAGGCCGGTATTCCGCTCGCCGGTGGCCACACCATTGATAATCCGCAACCGATTTACGGACTGGCGGCAGTGGGTATGGTTCGCCCGGACATGATTAAAACCAACGCAGCGTCCAGGGTCGGCGATGTCCTGATTATCACGCGTCCCATAGGTATCGGCATCATGACGACGGCGGTCAAGACCGGTAATCTTTCGCCGGCCGGTTATGCGGAGCTGATTGAAAACATCACCACACTGAACAAAGTCGGTTCGTGGCTGGGCAAGCAGCGCGGCGTGCACGCCATGACTGACATCACCGGCTTCGGACTGGCCGGTCACTTGCTGGAGATGGCGAAGGGAGCGCGTGTGCGCATGCGGATTCAGGCCTCGGCCGTGCCGGTCATGCAGGAGGCATGGTCTCTGGTTGTTGAAGGTGTGGTCCCGACGGCTGCCTACCGCAACATGAATGGCTATGCCGATTCACTCAGCTTTGACGATGAGTGGGATATCGACCACCAGTTGGTGTTCACCGATCCACAGACCAATGGCGGAATGCTCATTTCAGTGGCAGCTGACCAGGCCGAAACAATCCTGGCCGGGCTACGCGAGCGTGGCTGCGAGAAGGTTGCCGTGATCGGCGAGGTGACGGCGTACACCGGCACCGACGCACCAGTGATCTTTAACCGGTAAAGGCAATAAGCAGTCGTTTGGCTACACATGGTCGGTTGTGATGGAAGCAGGTCTTGCGATCACACTCTTTACGCTGGGTCTGTTAGGAGGTTTTCTTTCCGGACTGATCGGTATCGGCGGGGGCATCATCATGGTGCCCCTGCTGTTGTATGTGCCGCCGGCGCTGCAAGTTGGCTTGCTGACGATGAAGACAGTTGCCGGCATAACCTCGGTGCAGAGTTTCTTCGGCGCGATATCCGGCGCCGTTGGCCACAAGCGCCACGGCCGCATCAGTGTGCCGCTCGCGCTTTACATGGGCGGCAGCATGTCTGTCGGTGCGCTCGCGGGCTCGATCGCCTCCCAGTTCTTGTCGTCGGAATGGATACTGCTGGTATTTGCCCTGATGGCCGTTGTCGCCGCGGTCATGATGTTCATTCCGCAAAAGCATGTCGAAACCGACACCCATGTGCACGAACTGGTATTCAACAAACCGCTGGCCATTGTCATCGGTACCACGATCGGCACCCTCTCCGGGGTGATCGGCCAGGGCGGTGCCTTCCTGTTCATTCCGGCTATGCTGTTTCTGTTGAAGATTCCGACACGTATCGCCATCGGCACGGCGCTGGCCATCGGCATTGCTTCGTCCACGGCCGTGCTGATCGGGCGACTGGGCACAAACCAGATTCCCTACCTGATGTCGGCGATACTGGTGGCAGGTGTAATTGTTGGCGCGCAGGCGGGCAGTGCCCTGAGCCAGCGCACGCCGCGCCGGCTGTTGCGCGGGATTCTGTCCGTGTTGATCGCCGGCACCGCCATGAAGATCTGCTATGAGCTGCTGTTCACATGACAGTTCGTTCCGTGCCATACAAGCTATGCAGAACAGCGAGCAGCGCACCAGCCTGCTCGTCCCGAAAAAGATTTTGCAGGAGTCTCATACCATGATGCGATACCAGAATCTTCGTCGTGCGCTGCCGCTGCTCGCGATCCTGTTCCTGGCCTTGCTGCCTGTGGACAGCAGCCGCGCCGATCCGCCGAAGGGGTACACCTTTTTGCGCTACGACGAGGGCCTGCGCATCGCCAAGCGCGACGGCAAGCGGGTGTTCGCCTATTTCGGCCGCTACGGTTGCGGCTACTGCGACAAAACCAACAAGGAGTCGTTCAGTGATGCTGAACTCCGCAAACTTTATACCGAGCACTATGTCCTGGTGTACGTGGATGCCGAAAGTGGCCGGCGCCTGCAGCTCCCGTCCGGTGAAACCATCACGGAAATGGAACTGGGTGCAATGATGAAAGCACTGGTGACACCGTATTTCCTGTATCTCGAGCCGGATGGGCAGGTAATTTACAAGGCCCCGGGTTTCCAGACCATCCAGTCACTCCTGGATTACGATCGGTATGTCCACGGCGGTCACTACAAGACGCAGACACTCTCGCAGTTCCTGGGCAAGAAGTAGCCTTCCGATGAGACGCCTGTTGCTCTGTAGCCTGGGATTGCTGGCAGCACCGTCAGCGATTGCAGCGCCCTGGTCGTTCGGCGAAAAGATCACGGTTGCCCAGACCAGCAAAGCCAATACTTTTCATCATGTCGAGTCATCGGGGCGCAAAAACGTCGCCGTTTCCGGCGACAGCGTGGGCGTGGTCTGGGAGGACAATCATAGCGGCGTTCCCCAGGTGTATGTGGCGTTCAAGTCCATCCAGTCGTCTGCCTTTGAGCCAGCGTGGCGCGTGAGCGATGCCGCACCGCGTGCCCACACCTTGGCCGCCTACGAACCGGTTATCGTGGCATTGGGTGCCGGGCGGTTTCTGATGGGTTGGGAGCAGAACAGCGGTGTGTGGGTGCGAACCGGCGGGCCAAAAGGGCTGGACCCGGCGGTAAAACTCAGCAGTGTGGAGGCGGGTCAGATCACGCTCGCCACGGGCGCGCGCGGCACCTATGCCGGCTGGGCACAGCAGCGCGGACGCTATCGGCAGATCGTGGTGGCACCCATTACTATCCGTGGGCCGGACAAGGCGGTGCGTGCAGGCGCGGCGCGGCCGGTGGATCCGGCGCCACCCGTGAACGAACAGCTCTACCCGACGCTGGCCGTGACCACCAAGGGCGTCACCGTCGCGTGGGAAGATCGTCGTCACGGACATACGGTACTGCTGGCAAGTTTCGCCACACCCGGCAAGGCATTCGGTGCCGCGACGGAACTCAATGAAGTGGTGCAGAAGTCAGTCCACCTATGGACGTGGCAGCGGCGTGACGCGCGCGGCGCTGGCGGTGTTCGGTGCAGACCAGGTCGGCGCGGCGTGGATGGACAAGCGCAATTTCAGCACCGCTTACGATATCTATGCCGCGGTCAGTCACGACGGAGGCCGCCATTTCGGCAAGAACGAGAGCGTGCAGGATTCGTTTGGCGACAACTTCACGCAATGGCACCCGGCAATCAGCGGCGCTGCCGACGGCACGCTGGCCGTTGCCTGGGACGACGATCGTGACGGTAGTTCGGATATCCAGTTGTCGTGGAAGACCGCGGACGGCTGGAGTGAAGACCTGGCGGTGCCGCCCGCCTCCGGCGCCGGCCAGCAGGTGCACTCGGCGATCGCCATGGACAGTCGCGGCAACCTTCACCTGATCTGGCTGGACTACCTCGAGAAAGGTCAGCCGACGCGTATCTTCTACGTCATGGGCAAGCGCAACGCGGCCAAGTGATGTCAGCGCCGGCGGCATTTCCGACGGTGTGCCTGCACCGGTCAGCCCCGTAGCGGCCATGTGTGATGCGCGGTAAAATTACTGTGTCTGCATGAACCGACACAGCGCATTCAGGTGCAATCGATGCCGAAGAAACCAGAATCCAGCAGTGACCGACTGAACAAAATCGTCGCCGGTGCGCAGCGCAATCAGTTGCAGCGCGAACAGGCCTACCGCGAACAGGCGCTCAAGCTCTACCCGTGGATCTGCGGACGTTGCCAGCGCGAGTTCACGCGCGAGAATCTGCAAGAGCTCACCGTGCATCACCGCAACCATAACCATGACGACAACCCGGCCGATGGCAGCAACTGGGAACTATTGTGTATTTATTGCCACGACAATGAACACCAGCGTCTGCTGGAAGCCGCCGACCAGGGCAAGCCCATTCCCGGCGGCAAGCCGGAAATCCGCGCCACGCACAATCCATTTGCCAATCTCAAGAGCCTCATGAAGGGCAAAGAGTAGCCAGGTACCCTGCCAGTTACTCACGCACCCATGGCCAGCTGGACCGTTTACATGCTGTTGTGTGCGGATAAAAGCCTGTATACCGGCGTCGCCACTGACCTTGCAAGCACGCCTGTCCGCACACAACGCCGGCAAGGGCGCCAAATATACCCGCGGCCGTCTGCCGGTGAAGCTGGTCTACCAGGAAGCGGCCACCAGTCGCGGCGCCGCGCTCAAGCGCGAGCATGCCATCAAGCGCCTGCCCGTCGCCGCCAAGCGTCGGCTGATCAGCCAGTCGAATTCCGAATAATTTCGCGGGTGCATCGACGATGCGGTGCAGTATCGCGCAAGCGAACTGGCGGCTTGTGGCGAAACTGCCAGATTGGGATGACTGCCATTGAAACAATATTCCCCGTCCTGTGAGCGCAACAAAGATTTAATTCTTCCTGTGCTCAAGGAAGTATTGCCGAAGTCAGGTACCGTGCTTGAGGTTGGTAGCGGCACCGGCCAGCACGCCGCCTATTTTGCGGATGGGTTCCCGCAGCTCGTTTGGCAGCCGACCGAACTGGCCGAAAATTTTCCCAGCATCCAGGCGTGGGTCGCGGAGGCCGGGCTGCCCAATCTGTGCGCGCCGTTGGAACTTGATTTGCTGGCGGGGCCGGAGCGCTGGCCCGTGACGTCTGCTGCGGCTGTCGTGTGCATCAACACCGTACACATCGTGGCCTGGCAGGGTGTGGAAAACCTGTTTGCCGGGGCAGGCCGGGTATTGGTCGCCCGGTGGTGCGATGTATGTCTATGGCGCGTATCGCTACACCGCGCGCCCGCTTGAACCGAGCAATGAAGACTTCGACCAATGGCTCAAGGCGCGTGATCCGGTATCAGGGGTACGCGATTTCGAGGCCGTGAATGCGCTCGCGCACCAGAATGGCCTGGTGCTGGCCGGTGATCGCGCCATGCCGGGAAACAATCGATCCATCTGGTGGATTAAAAACTGAAAGCGGGAAGGCCGGGAAAGCGGTTTGCGGTTTTTACGTGTAAGGTGGCACGGTGGCAAAGCCCGGGACGGATGGAATTCCATGGTCATGGGCAGCGCCGCAGAGCGCACCGATCGGGCACAGAAATCGGAGGGTGCATGAATTCATTGCTGGCTGTTAAACGCCTCGGCCAGAGCATCTGGCTCGACAACCTGACACGCGAATTACTGCAGGACGGTGGCCTGCGTCGGCTCGTCGAGCATGACGGGATTTGCGGCGTGACCTCCAATCCCAGTATTTTTCACAAGGCGGTGTCCGGCAGTCCTGCTTATGCCGCCGAACTGGCAAGTCTGCGCGCCAGTGACTTGTCGATCGAGCAGCGCTATGAGCAGCTTGTGATTGCCGATATCCAGGCAGCGTGCGATGTGCTGCAGCCGGTGTATGCTGCCAGCAGCGGTGACGATGGTTACGTCAGCCTCGAAGTCTCGCCACGACTGGCCGATGATGAATCCGCCACGGTGCTGGAAGCGAAGCGTCTGCACGCCAGGGTCAACCGCCGCAATCTGCTCATCAAGGTGCCGGCGACGCCCGCCGGGCGACGTGCTTTTGAACGGTTGATAGGGCAAGGCATCAACGTCAATGTCACATTAATGTTCTCGCTGCAGCATGTCATTGAGGTCGCGCAAGCGTACACGCGCGGGTTGCATCATTGGCTGGAGCGGGGTGGCGATCCACGCCACCCAAAAGCGGTGGCAAGTCTGTTCCTGAGCCGCGTGGATACACTTGTTGATCAGCGTCTCGAATTGCTGAACAGCCGAGAAGCATTGGCACTGCGCGGCAAGACCGCGATCGCAGTCGCCAAGCTTGCCTATCAACGCTACCGCGATTTGTATCAGCATTCGTCATTTGCAGATCTACGCCGGCAAGGCGCACGACCCCAATACCTGTTGTGGGCGAGCACCGGCACCAAAAACCCGGCGTACAGCGACGTGCTCTATCTCGAACCGCTGATCGGGCCGGAGACCATCAATACAGTGCCCGACAACACGCTCAACGCCTTTCGCGATCACGGCCAGGCGCGCGCGACCCTGGAGGAGGGCGTGGACGCGGCCCAGGCGCATGTCCTGGCGCTGGAAAAAATCGGCATCGATTTGCATGCCGTGGGTGAGACGCTGCAGCTTCAGGGTGTCGAGCAATTCGACACGGCGTACTCAAAATTACTGGACCTGATGAAGTAGTAGTTACCGCCGAGTACAGCACGCCCCGTGTTCAGTTCAGCTTTTTCGGATACTCGTGCGGCGGCGTACGTCGCCAGATGACCAGGCCATTGCGGGTCACGCGTCGCACACGGTGCAATGGAATCCGGTGCAGTTCCCCTTTGTCGTCATATAGTTCGAACAATAAGCGCGAGCCGGCCGGAAAACGGATCGCCCCGAACGGCACGGTCAGGATGCGATTCTCGCGCCGGTCGTAGTAGCCAATTTCAAACCGGCCGGAGCGGAAGCGTGGGTCCCAGCGGATGCGACTCAGCAGCTTGTAGATGGTCAGCATAACGTGTCCTGCTGTTCGTCAGTCGCCTGGAACTTTCAGCAAGGGACTGTCGTTTGTTTACTATACAACTGCATCCGGCTGAGTTCGACGCCGGATATTAACCGGTAGGCAGACGTACACGTGTGGCCTTTGCTTGTAGCCATGGGAGGACGCACAATAAGTTGTCGGGTGCGAATAGCCGCACCACAAGTGTATTGCTTCACAAGGAGTGCGCCATGCGTCAAGACAGACCTGCACAGCCGCGTCGTGTGTTCTTGCAGTGGCTCGCCGGCCTGGGGGCAGCGGGTGCGCTCGGCCCCGGTTTCGCCGCGCCCAGGCAGATGGCCATCAAGAAGGCCATTCCTGCAAGCGGTGAAAGAATACCCGTAATAGGCATGGGTTCGTGGCTGACTTTCGACGTGGGCGATGACGAAGCGGCACGCGCCACGCGCGTGCAGGTGCTACAGGCATTCTTTGACAAAGGCGGCGCGCTGATCGATTCCTCACCCATGTACGGTTCATCGCAGGAAGTCATCGGCCACTGTCTGCGGCAGATCCAGAATAAAGGCGCATTGTTCGCCGCGACCAAGGTCTGGATTTATGGCCAGTGGCTGGGCATCAAACAAATGGAAGCGGCCAGCAAGCTATGGGGTGTGCCACGTTTCGACCTCATGCAGATTCACAACATGCTCGACTGGCAGGCGCATCTAGAGACGCTCAAGGCCTGGAAGGCCGAAGGCCGCATTCGCTATATCGGCATCACTACCTCGCACGGGCGTCGTCATCAGGACATGGAGCGCGCCTTGGCGAAAGAGCCATTTGATTTCGTGCAGTTCACCTACAACCTGGTTGATCGCGATGTGGAGAAACGTCTATTGCCGTTGGCCGCAGAGCGCAATATTGCAGTGATTATCAATCGACCGTTTGATGGCGGGGCATTGTTCGACGTGGTGCGCGGCAAGCCGTTGCCCGTCTGGGCAGCGGAATTTGATTGCACGAACTGGGCGCAGTTCTTTCTCAAATTCATTGTTTCCCACCCGGCGGTAACCTGTGCCATTCCCGCCACCTCCCAGGTGCCGCACATGCTTGAGAACATGGGCGCCGGATTTGGACGCCTGCCGGATGCCGGAACCCGTACACGTATGCGCACCTATTTCGGACAAACTGTAGTCGAGCTCCGGACTGCTGTGTGTTTCCATTTTTTCCCTGGCGAAATGGATTGCGATTCTCCCCACTGAAACCAAATGACCGTTTTGGGTGTCGACGCGCGGCGCGCGTTGACGGACGGTGGACGGCAGTGGCAGGATGGGACACATCGTGCCTCACTTGCCTCCCTTACTATTGCGCCACGTGACATCAGTGCCTAGCTGCTGCTCCCGCGCCGATGCATGCGCGTACCGCCTTGTGAATTCGCGCAGGCGGCGACGGCTACTTGGATATGCCGGCGCTCTGGGGCTTGTCTTGGCAGTTGCCCTGCCAGCCACGGCCGACACGCTGACCTATGCGGAGTTTCTGCGGCGAGTCATCGCGTACGATGCTTCGTTTGAAGTTGCCGGTCTGCAACTTGAACGCACACGAGAAGAGTTGGTCAAGGCCGAAAGCCAGCTCAACTGGACACTTTCCGGGCTGGGCGGGGCAGGGCGCGATCTGTCACTGTTCGGAACGATCACCGATCGCGCCGATGTGTCGCTGAGTGCCGACCGGCGCCTGTCATATGGACCGCAGATCGGTGTCAGTGCCGGCATCACGCGTGATGACAGCGCCACTTCCCTGAGCCCGCTGATCCCGAATCCATCCAACACCACGCGAGCCGATGTCTTCTGGCGACAGCCATTGGCGCGCGGTTTCGGAAACCCGGCCTACCGCGAGGGGCGCGTCAATCGCCGAGACCTCGGTGCAGGCGGCAGCCGCCGACCGTGTCGCTGCTTTCGACGAGCTGGCGCGACGCGCGGCCGACATCTTCTTTGCCGCTGCCTACACCCATGTACGTCTGCGCAATGCCGTGCAGGCCATCGCGCGTGCCGAACGTCTCAAGGACTACGTGCAGCGTAATCAGCGTCTCGGTGTCGCCGAAGAGAAGGATCGCCTGCAGGCCGAAGCCCAGCTGGCCGCACGTCGCGCCGAGCACGAAGCGCTGCTTCTGGTCTGGACCCAGCAACGCACCAGCCTCAACCGCCTGTTGGAGCAGGCGTGGGACGCCGAATTCAATCCGTCGCTGTCGGCCAACAGTCGGCGTGACACTGCCAGCCGGTCGAATCCCTGTACACCGAAAGCGAGCAACACAGCCCGCAACGCTCAGTACCTCGAGGCGCGCGCACGCCAGGCAGAAGCCGTGATCGGACGCAATCGGGACGGCGCGCGCGATCAGTTTGATGCGGTGCTGTCACTCGGCAGTCGCCAACTGTCCGGGGATATCGCCGGTGGCAGCGTCGACAATTCCGATACCGTCGGATCGCTGCGCTTCGAATACCGCGGCGTGCTCGGGCAAAGCGGCGCCGACGCCGAGCTCAACCAGGCGGTGATCGATCGCAGCATCGCACAGCGTCAGCTCGAGTCCGTGCGCACCGACCTGCGCTATACCGTTTCCGGTCTCGCGGCAGAAGTGACCACGGCACAGGCCGCGCACGCACAGGCACGCCAGCGCCTGGAATCCGAACGCGCCAAGGTCGAGGAGGCGACAGCGCGTTATCGCACTGGACGGTCTGACACCGCGCAACTGATCCAGTTCGAGAACGACGCGCTGCTGGCCGAGTTGCTGGCCGAGCAGCAGGCCATTGAGCTGGCCCGGCGTCTGGTGGAAATAGACGTGCTGCGCGGCGCGCTCTGGTCAGAACATGGACTGAAGACGACACCCGGGGAACCGCCATGAACGCAGTGATTCGTTTTCTGGTGGAGCGCCGGCTGATAATCAACGTCGTCTCGGTATTTCTGGTGGCACTGGGCCTGTACGCGGTGTTTCACGTCAATCGTGAAGCATTCCCCAACGTCAATCTCGATATCATCCAGGTTGACATGAGATATCCCGGCGCCTCCCCGGAAGAGGTCGAGCGGCTGGTGATCACGCCCATCGAGCAGGAGCTGAAAAGTCTGAACGGCATCGACAAGATGCTCTCGGTCGCCTACCCCGGGTCCGGCCGTATTCGACTCGAGCTGGATCCCGATTCCAGAGGTCGCGATCGCATGGCGAGCGATGTACAACTTGCGGTATCGCGCGCCCGGTTGCCGCAGGATCTGCCAGATGATCCGGTCGTAACCGAAATCGACGGTACAGTTTTCCCGGTGCTGCGCCTGGCGATTTCCGCACCGCGCAACGAGCTCGAAATGAAACGTCTTGGCGATGCGATCCGCGATGAACTGCTCGAAATACCGGGTGTCGCCAAAGTGACGATCCAGGGCGCACGCAAGGCCGAGATCCGTGTCACGGTCGATCCGAAGAAACTCGAAAGCGCGCGCATTTCGATCGGCGAAATCAGCGAGGCGCTGCGGCGCTGGAACGTGAACGCCCCGGGTGGCGATCTCGACACGCCGGATGGTCAGCGCCAGGTGCGTGTGGCCGGAGAGTTCCGCGACGCCGCAGACGCGGGCGGTGTGGTACTGCGCGCCAACGAACTCGGTCAGGGGATCCGCCTGAAGGATGTCGCCAAAGTCACAGAGTCGCTCGCCGAACCGCAGATCCTGTACGAAGTGTCGGGTGAACCGGGTGTGGCGCTGCTGATTCTCAAGCAGTCGAGCGCCGATATCATTACCACGGTCGATAACATCAATGACTATCTCAAGACCGTCTCCACTCGCCACGGCGCGGACGTTCAGGTCAGGACCTTCCAGGATTTTTCACGCTTCACACGCCTGCGTCTCGGGGTGCTCACCAACAACGCCATGTTCGGCCTGGTGCTGGTGTTGGCGACATTGCTGGTGTTCCTGCGGCCTTCGGTGGCATTTTCCGCCGCGTTGGGCTTGCCACTGATTTTTCTTACGGGCCTCTACACCCTGCATATCCTGGGTATCACGCTCAACCTGATTTCGATGTTTGGCTTCATCATGGTGCTCGGCATGCTGGTGGACGACGCCGTCATTATCGGCGAGAACATTTCCTATCACATGGAGCACGGTTTGCGCCCGATCGACGCCGCGGTCAAGGGCACGGTAGAGCTGATCGGGCCGGTGACCGCGACGGTGCTCACCACGATGGTTGCGTTTCTGCCAATGCTCCTCATGAGCGGGCTGATCGGAAAATTCATCTGGGCGATTCCGGTGGTGGTCAGCCTGTTGCTGATGTACTCCTGGCTCGAATCGTTCCTGATTCTTCCGGCGCACATGGTTGACTTGACAAACATGCACGCGAAGCCGCGCGCGCGACGCTGGTTGCAAAGCCTCGAAGAGGCCTACGGCCGTGCACTCGCGGTGGTGGTGCGGCATCGCTGGCTGTCCGTGGCGGCATCGCTGGCCCTGTTGGTCGGCAGCCTGGTGCTGGCCGCCACAACGATGTCCTTCCAGCTGTTTCCGCCGGCCGGCGTCGATCAGTTTGTGGTGCGGGTCACTGCGCCGCCCGGCACCAGCCTCGAACGAATGCGCCTGAATTTGCGCGCTGTCGACGAGGCTGTGCGCCAGCGCATCAAGCCCGAATACCTGGAGACCACATTGCTCGGCAGCGGCGAGACAGCCATCGACGAGGGCGACCCGCTTACCCAGCGCGGCGGCCGATACGGCCAGATCAATGTGATCTACACGCCGGCGGTGTCGCGCCCCGGCCATAACGCGGTGGAGGACATGCGACGCATTACGCGCGAGCTGCCGCCACTGTTTCCGGATGTCGAACTGGCGTTTACGGAGATTCGCCCCGGTCCGCCGGTCGGACGGCCGCTGGAGGTGGAGCTTTCCGGCCACAACGAGCCCAAGGTCGAGGCCGTTGCGCGACGCCTGATTGAGGTCGTGCAGAAAGTGCCAGGCGTGCTCTCGGTCGACAGCGGCCTCAAGCCCGGCGATGGCGAGTTGCACGTCGTGATGAATCGCACGCTTGCCGCCTACGCCGGGGTGGATCTGCTCACCGCCTCGAATCACGTGCGTGCCGCGGTCGGTGGTCTGGTGGTGAGCAATACGCGCCGCGGTACTGAGGAAGTAGATGTCACCATTCGCTACCCGCAGAGCGGCAACAACGAACTGCGGCAACTCACCGGGCTGCTGGTGCCAACAACACGCGGCGGGCTGGTGCCGCTAGAGCGCGTTGCGCGCATCGAGGAAAAGCCCGGTTTCACTGCCATCCGCCACAAGGCCGGCATTCGCGTGATTCGGGTGGTAGCCGATATCGACAGTTCGGTCATCACCAGCGCCGCGATTAACCGCCTGGTGGCGGAACGCCAGAAGGAATGGCTGGCGGGGGAGGCCATGGCGGTGCAAGTGAAGTACGGCGGCGAGGCCGAAAAAAACGAAGAATCGTTCCGCGACCTGGTGACCTCGTTCGGTTTCGCGCTGCTCGGCATCTTTTTCATTCTCGCGATTCAGTTCAACAGCCTGGGCTACCCGCTGATCGTGATGTCGGCTATTCCGTTTGGTATCGTCGGCATTATTCTGACATTCTTCATCCATGGTCTGTGGACGGAGATGCCGTTGTCGTTCTTCTCGACCATGGGCATGGTGGCACTGTCGGGTGTGGTGGTGAACAACGCAATCGTGATGCTCACCTTCATTCAGCGCGCCGTAGCCGAGGGCAGCGCGCTTGACGCGGCGATCATACTAGCCGGTCGTCGTCGCCTGCGTGCGGTGCTGCTCACATCGATCACTACCGTGGTCGGTTTGTTGCCCACCGGTTACGGCTGGGGTGGATTCGATCCGTTCGTGGCACCGATGGCGCTGGCGCTTGGCTGGGGTCTGGCGTTCGCTACCTTTGTAACCTTGTTTGCGTTGCCCGCCGCGCTCGCAGCCCTGAACGATATTTCAGTCGTGACGCACCGGGCACGGGTGAAAATAGTACAAAAAACCAGGAGCATCCGCGCCGGCCGCAGTTAACGCAACCATGACAAGCCCGTGATAGGATTACCTCAGGCCAGGGGAGCAGGAAAGCCACACCGGCACGCAACATCCCCGATGTTCTGGGCAAACCATATGCAAACAGTCTTGTCCGAAGAAAAAATGCAATCGCTCAAGACGCTCACCACGGTGGTGTACGCGCTCTATGCCGCCACGTTTATCTCCGGAATAACCAGTATTATTGCCATCGTCATCAATTACGTGAAGAAAGACGAGGTTGCCGGTACCTGGCTGGAAAGTCATTTCCGCTGGCAGATCCGTACATTCTGGTATGGTCTGCTCTGGACGATTCTGGGCGCACTCACCTGGATTATCGTCATCGGCTGGATCGTGCTCGCCGTCAATTGCGTCTGGCTCATCTACCGCATTGTTAAAGGCTGGTTGAACCTCAATGACGGAAAGCCGATGTATCTGGATTCGTAGGCAGTAATCGCCGCGCTATCGCGCCGAGTGTGTGGCCGCCTTCTGGTCAGCGAAGTGTTCCAGCAGGCATTGAAATAATGCCGTACCTTCTCATGACGGGATGGCTCCCGTCAGCACCACCAAAACAACTGCTATTTCAGTAGGATGCCTTATACAAGGGGAAGAGTGTGGTCTGTTCTCGGTCGATGCGCTGTACCAACGCCGCGCCGATACCCAGCAACTCGATTTGAAAAGTGTTCGCAAACGAGTCGTCCAGCCGCACTGAACTGTAGGTACGCAGAAAATCCATAATCTCGCGGCTGCTGCTCAGCATGTCGCGCCGGTACTCATTGATAAGCGCCGATTTTTCCGCATCGCCTGCCAGCTGCCGCGACACGTAAATGTAGAATTTCACATTGGCCGTCATCAGGTGATCTTGCAGGATAATGCGCAGCTCACCAAGCTTGCGCCGCACGCCATTGTAGTCCTGGGTGGTGAGCAGCATCTGTGTCTGGGTATAGAGTTCCAGCATGCGCTGGTGATCGGTCCGGAGGCGCTTGATCAACAGCGGATCGTAGCCAATGTGCGTGCCGGGTGCCTTCGGCTGGTGGGTGCTGAGCGGTGCGGAAGATGGTTCGCGGCTGGGCTGCAGAAGACCAAGTAGGGCCATTGTCGTTCCTTGACCGGGGGACTCTCCGGTAATGTGTAAGCAGTTGAACTGAACATCTATAAAGTTAGCAGTCCCACGCACTATTGCTGCCAGCGTCTAGCTGCAGACACTTCGAGGTTTCACGCTTAAGTTGTTGAAGTACCATGAGTCTCCAATTGTGGGAGGATCGCAATCCTATGAATTGTGCTGATAGGGCGTGGATAGCTTCTGACAAACGGCGCGAGCTGTACCTGCCGGGGAGGATTTATCCACAGTTTCACGAACGCCAGCGACCGGCAGTGCGTTGCAGTCAAAATCCACGGTATTTGCTAAGGTCTGCAAAAGCGATATTCCGCCCATGTCCGCCCCCTGGACAGCGAAACGCCCCGGGGAATGGCTGGCCTGAATCTCAACTTAAAAACAAGCCAATTTACACGGCCACGTCGTTCTCCACACCAACTGTGCTGCACCGCGCAATCATGACCGATCCGATCCCGGCACTGCGATTCATCCCGTTCCGCAAGCAGGACATTGTCACGATGTGCCTCGGCCGCGGCGATCTCGACGCCAGTGGGCAACAAATGTTCCGCGAACTCAGTCGGGTGCTGGAGAGTGTTTTCCATTTCGAGTTTCACCAGTTGCTGGAAGCCCTGAAGGATAATTATGCCGCCAGTGATCCGGACACTACTACCCGGTTACCGGTGGGTGCAGCACATGACGACGCCACCGCCGGCTCTCGCCTGGCCGGGTTGCTGGGCGAGCTACTCGACAAGGCTAACTACGAGAAACTCACACACGCCGACCTCGAGCAAGCGCTGCTTGAATCGTCACTCTTCAAGATCCGTCTGCACGTCGATTTCGGCGACTTCTCGGAAGTACTGCTTTTTTATCGCGGTGCCGAACAGCGCGAGGAAACTGTGCGCGTCTGGTGGGGCCTGCGCCGCCGTACACTGCGTTTCACCAACTACGACCGGGTGGTGCTGTATCTCCGCTTTCGGCCGGACTACAAGCCGGGCAACGCCACGTTTCCGATTCCCGGCCGCAGCGCCGTGCTAATGAAGCTTTTTCAGAATGTGCCCAAGGCCGATCTGGAAATGTTGTTCCCCAATACCCGCATCCGAATGCGCAACATCGATAAGCTCATGATCGGCGTGCCGGCAGCGGTCAGTGGCGGCATCATTCTCGCCACCAAGCTCAGCGCCACGCTGGTACTGCTTGGTTCATTGCTGGGTTTCTGGCTGGGGTTGCACGCCAAGCCGGTACATCTCGACACCGCGGCCCTGACGGCACTGTTCGTGGGTCTCGCTACCCTTGGCGCTTATTTCTGGAAACAGTTCAGCAACTACAAGAACCGCAAGCTTCGATTCATGCAGAGCCTGACGGAGAACCTGTACTTCAAGAATCTCGACAACAACGCCGGAGTGTTCCACCGCCTGGTGGATGAAGCCGAGGAAGAGGAATGCAAAGAAGCTGTCCTTGCCTACTATTTTCTGCTGACGAGTCCGCAGCCCATGTCGCGCGCCACGCTCGATGCTGTCATCGAGAAATGGTTCCTGGACAAGTGGCAGTGTGAGATCAATTTTGAAATTGATGATGCCCTGGGCAAGCTGAAAAACTTCGGCCTGGTAAGCCACGAACACGAGCAGTGGTCCGCCTTACCGCTCGACGCGGCCATGCAGCGGCTGGATAAGCGCTGGGACGACTATTTCCGGTTTGCCAATCCGGTTTAAGCGGACCGCGGACCGCCCTAAATCTGTTGATTACGATTGGTTACAGGCAGGGTGGTTTGCAATTCCGGTGCGCCGTGTATCATTGGCGTTTCGCTGAGCAGGCTGTAATAGTCTACAGGACAGACTCGGTAACAAATCTTCGTTTCGTGCACACGCTGTAAAGATCAATACTAACCAGAAAGGAGATGATCCATGAGCCTCTTCGATTCATTCGCCAAGGGAGTAGTCGATCAGATGATGAGTGGGTCCGGCACAAACAACAACCTGCTGGGTGCAGCAGCCAAGCTGGTCAACAGTTCGGACATCGGTGGCCTGTCCGGACTGATGCAGCTCTTCACCAAGCAAGGTCAGGGTGATGCCATTACATCGTGGATCTCAACCGGTAAGAACCTGCCAATTTCACCGGACGCGATTCAGAAGGTGCTCGGCGACAGCCGCATCCAGGAACTGGCCGGCAGTCTTGGCCTGTCCGCTTCAGATGTGTCGAAGGGACTCGCCAGCGTGTTGCCGCAGATGGTCGACCAGCTCACGCCGAACGGCAGTTTGCCGGTTGGCAACGAGGCTGGCGACATGCTCGGCCAGCTTGCAAAAAAATTTCTCGGTGGTTAATAAATTTTACAACGACCAAACGGAGGTGACCCATGACCAGTGACGACATGCCGGACTTCTCTAACGTGAAAAGCGGCGCGAGTTCCACAGCGACACGGATCTATGAAGTGGTGTCCGGCGACAGCCTGTCGAAAATCGCCAAGCGCGAATACGGTGATGCCAATAAATGGAAGAAAATCTTTGAGGCCAACAGCGATCTCATCAAGGATCCCAATAAGATCTTTCCCGGGCAGAAACTCAAGATTCCTGCGCTGTAACCACACCTGTTTCGAACGAACTATCCAAAGGAGAACAAGAATGAACAAAGCACTTGGTACATTGACTCTCGCTGCGTTATTGGCTGTCTCGCTGGTTGCCTGCAGCAAGAAGCCGGCCGCACCTGCCGCCCAGCCAGCCGGGGTCAGTGTGACCGCCGTGACCCTCGGCAAGGCGATCGGCGCCGACAAGCGTGTCACTGCACCGCTCGACACCTTCGCCAAGAACGACACCATTTATGTAGTGATTGAAACCACGGGCAGCGGCAATGCCGCGTTCAAGGCCAAATGGACCTACCACAAGGGTGATGCGGCTGCGGTGGTGGAAAAGAATGAACAAACCGTACTTGCCACCGGCCCGGCAATCACCGAGTTTCACATCAGCAAGCCGGACGGCTGGCCGGTCGGCAATTACCAGGTTGAAATACTCTTGAACGAAGCCTCCACCGGCGTGCACAAATTCACAGTCAAGTAATGGCCGAGTGCAAGGCTGGTGCTTCCGCCGGCCTTGCACTTTACCTTGCGGACTGCGCAGCTGCAGGCCATCTGGTGAGGAGAAGATTATGGAACAGGAGTTGCTCAATCAGCTGCTGAAAGAATCTGGTCCGCTGTTGATCATCACCCTGCTGATTTCGGTGGGCTGCGCACTGCTGTGCGGTGTTATCGCGGCTCGCCGGCGCGCACGCTGGGTATACTGGTCGGTCATGGGTTTTGCCTTTGGCCCGTTCGCACTGCCATTTGTCTTTATGGCCAAGCCCAAGCCGTCTACAGACGCAACATCCTGAGGCGCCTTACAGCCCCTGCGGTATGTACGCCAATTTCCGCTGAGCTACCGGCATGCACGACGCCCGGCAAAGGCGTAACATGGCTCCCCATGTGCTTCTCCGCCGTCATCCAACAAGACCTCGACCTGCTGGCGCGCCAGCACAAGGCGCGCATCGACATTGAATTGTTTGAAAATTTGTTCGCTCGCCGTACCGCCGGCGCTGACATCAAGCTTGCCAAGGGCCTGGAAGCCAATTTCCAGAATGCCCGGGATGCCGCCGGGCGACGCATCGCGCAGCACATCGCCGCGTACAAGGAGGCTACGGCGAGCAAGTGGCAGATCGAACTCTTCAAACAAAAAGCCCGGCTCGCCGATGCCGAACGCAAGCTCAAAGCCCGCGTCATCAAAAAAGCCCTGGACGACCAGCGCATCGCCACCAACAAAATCGCCTGGTTGCGCGCCAAGCTCGCCGATCTCAAACGCACTGAGCCGGAAGCCAACGACGGGCGAATTTTTCCCTACTGGTATGCCCCGGTACTGGTGAGCGAGGCGGGTGAGCGCGTGATCAAACCAATGCGCTACCATTGCCGCCCGAGCGGCAAGCCGGCGAGCATCGACAGCCGCTACCCCGGTCTCTACAACGCGCGCCGCGACAATCTGGAAGGCTTCTGGAAAAACCAGTTTGGCCGCCATCATGCCTACTGCGTGGTGGAAAGTTTTTACGAGAACGTGGCGCTGCACGATTTCGAAAAGCGCGCATTGCGCGAAGGCGAAAAAGCGCAAAACTGCGTGCTGCACTTCAATCCGCAGCCGGCCAGCGATATGCTCGTGGCCTGCCTGTGGGACAGCTGGCAAAAGCCCGGTGCACCGGAACTGCTTTCCTTCGCCGCCATCACCGACGATCCGCCGCCGGAAGTGGCTGCCACCGGCCACAACCGCTGCATCATTCCGCTCAAGCCGCAGAATCTGCTCACCTGGCTCACCCCCGGTGCCGACCTGGCCACCTACTACGCGCTCCTGGACGACAGGGAGAAACCCTACTACGCGCACGAACTCGCGGCGTAAACGCTGCGCGATTACTCACGTCTAACCCGATAGTCGTACCACCTCAACCCGTGTTGCGCATTCCTGCCGCAATCGCGTTGATCGAGCGCAGAAGCGGATCGAGCCACACTGACGGCACCTCGTCGCTGCCGGGATTGGCGCGGTAGCGCTTCAGCAGTGCAATCTGGATGTGGTTGAGCGGATCAAGGTACGGATTGCGTCGCACCAGTGAAATCTGCAGCGCCTTGGTGTCTTCCATCAACTCACGCACGCCGCTGGTGGCCAGCACCTGTGCCACGGTACGATCGAATTCGCTCTTCACCATGCCGTATATCTGTTCACTGGTCACGCGGTCTTCGCACAGTTCGGCATATTCGCGCGCAATACCCATGTTGGCCTTGAACAGCGCCATCTGGATGTTCGACATCAACATGCGAAAGAACGGCCATTCCTGATACATGCTGCGCAACTGTGCCAGTCGTTGCGGATCGCCATTGCTCCAGGTGGCCAGCGCCGTGCCCAGGCCATACCAGGCCGGTAACGTGTGGCGCGCCTGCGCCCAGCCGAACACCCAGGGAATTGCGCGCACCGAGCCTTTTGAGCGGTCGACCTTCTTGCGATGGCTGGGGCGTGAGCCGATGTTGAGCAAGCCGATCTCGGTTACCGGCGTGGCTTCGTAGAAGTAATCGATGAAACCCGGGGTCTGATCGGTAAGCGTGCGAAAGTGTTGTTCGCCGTGGCGCGCGAGTTCACGCATTACGTTCAGATGCTCATCGCGGTCCGGCGTCACCGGCTTTACCAGATTGAGGCTCGCCTTCATCAGGCTGGTCATGCCCATGGCCAGTTCGTACGAAGCCGTCTCGGCGTTCGAATACTTGTAATACAGCACTTCGCCCTGCTCGGTGAACTTGATTTCGCCGTGCACGGTGCCGGGCGGCTGCGACAGGATCGATTCGTGGGTCGGCCCGCCGCCGCGGCCGATAGTGCCGCCGCGGCCGTGGAACAACCGGCAACCGACGCCGCGTGCCGCGGTCAGTCCGGTGATCTTCTTCTGTGCCTCATACAGGTACCAGGCCGAGGCGAGCGCGCCACCATCCTTGGCGGAGTCCGAGTAGCCAAGCATCACTTCCTGCACATTGCCGGAGGCGTCGAGCAGCGCCTTGTAGACCGGATTGTCGAGCAGGGTAGTGAGCACGTCTTCGGCGCGCGCCAGATCACCGATCGTTTCGAACAGCGGTGCGATGCGGATCGTGCAGTGGTACCCCCCAAGCCCGTCACGTTGCGCCAGTCCGGCGAGCCGTGCGAGAAACATCACCTCCAGCACGTGGCTGGCCTGGTGTGTCATTGAAATCACATAGGCGCCGAAAGTCTCGGGGCTGACTTCCTCCTGCAGACGTGCCATGAGCAAAAAGACGTCGAGTGTTTCACGCGCGCGCTCGCCGAGTTGCGCGCGTTCGAATACCGGGGGTTTGCCCGCGAGCAACTGCGCCAGCCGCTCAACCCGTGCGGGCTCGTTCAGCTCGTTGTAGTCACCTTGGCCGGCGGCGGCCAGTATCTCGGCCACTGCGTTGCTGTGCACCGTGGACTCCTGGCGCACATCCAGGCTCATCAGGTGAAAGCCGAATGTCTCGGCCAGGCGCACCAGGTCCTTCAGCTCGCGGTCGGCGATATTGCCGTCACCATGCGACATCAGCGAGTCGCGGATCAGGTACAGGTCGTCGAGAAATTCAGTCGGTGTGCTGTAGGCGGCTTCGCGCAGATAGCGCACGTTGCGATTGCTGGCCTGTGCCAGCGTCTGTTCGAGTCGGAAGCGAATCAGGTAAAGTTTGCGTCGGTATGGCTCGTGCTGAAACTGCGCCACATTGGAAACGAACACCTCGCGCGCAAAGCGCTCGTCGCGCCGCAGGCTGGCGCGCAGGCTTTCCGAGGGTTGTGCCATGCGCGCCGAGTAGGTGAGGATTTTCGACAACGCCAGCACGCGGGTGAGGTATTCCTCCAGAATCGCTTCGGCCTGCATGCGCACGGCGAGCTCGGTGGTCTCGGGTTTCACAAACGGATTGCCGTCGCGGTCGCCGCCGATCCACGAACCGAAACGCAGGAAACTCGGGACGCTCAGCAACGGGCGGCCATCCGGGCCGGTACCGTATACACGGCGCGCGGCTTTCTCGATGTAGCGGTAGGTGTCCGGTACCGCCTGAAACAGGCTCTCGCGGAAGTAATACAAACCGTTGCGGATCTCGGTGCGCACTTCCGGGCGGCGCGGGCGCATCTCGTCGGTCTTCCACTGAATCTGAATCTCGCCGGACAATTGGTCGGCGATCTCCTGTATCTGCTCCTTTCCGAGCCGCGGGTCGTTGAACTTCTCGCCCAGCAAAAAGATGCGGCGCAGGCTCTGCATCAGCGTGCGACGCCTTGCCTCAGTGGGGTGGGCGGTGAACACCGGCATGTACAGCAGCCGGTCAAGCAGCTTTTGCAGATCATCGGCTGGCACGCCCTGGGCATGAAACCAGCGCATCGTTTCGTCGAATGAGCCACGCCACAGTGGTCCGCCCTCGCGTACCCAGCGCCGGCGCAGGCGGTGGTGAAAAAGCTCTTCGGCGGTGTTGGCGAGTGAAAAGAATACGCTGAAGGCACGCACCACATGGGTGAGCATCTCCGGTTCGAGTTTGTCGATCAGGCGCATCAGGCGCGCGCGCCGTTTCGGATCCTCCTGTTTGTGCAGAACCACGAAGCCGCGGCGCAGGGTTTCGACCGCCTTGTAGACCTGGCCGCCGGTCTGGGCATGCAGCACCTTGCCCAGCAACTGGCCGAAGAATTTTACGCGTCCGCGCAGGTCCTTGTCGTTGGCCACCGGGTCGGTCTTGGATACAGGCTGTTTCATCGGCTTCTCATGTCGTATTGAATCGGGCCGGGTCCAGCGCCCGACAAAACCACGACATTATCGGTTATCTTGCCCTCAGGACAAGCAGAGGATTCGATTTAGGCGTTAAAGATTCGGGGTGCCTGCCAAAACTTGCGACGACGACAAACCCGATCAGGCTGAAATCCCCGTGGGCTGCAGGCGGGACCGGGAAATTCTCGACTTTAATCGAATGATCGTTTTCTGCCCGAAACCACCCAAACCGGATAAACTTCCTGTATGAAATACGATGTCGTCGATGCCCGTGTGGTGCCGGAAGGCCGGCTGGAAGTGCTCTCGCGCCTGGAGGTGAGCAAACTGCTCGACACCAGCCGCGGCGGGCTGCACCAGCTGTTTCGCAACTGTTCGCTGGCGGTGCTCAATTGCGGCAACGAAATGGACGACGGCAAGGAACTGCTGGAGCGCTACCGCTCGTTCGACATCCGCGTGATCCCGGAGGAGCGTGGCATTCAACTGGAAGTGAA
The DNA here is from genome assembly GCA_963698375.1 of uncultured Pseudomonadota bacterium. GTDB lineage: Bacteria > Pseudomonadota > Gammaproteobacteria > Acidiferrobacterales > UBA6901 > UBA6901. The sequence goes on along the minus strand of CAVOQN010000009.1, from coordinate 24,825 downwards.
GGACGCACCGGCCACCGCCTTCGTCGACGGCCAGATGATCAAGGGTATCGGCGAGCACCTGTTCGCGGTGCTGCGCGACGTGGTGTACGTGAGCGACGAGATCAAGGGCAACCCGGCCATCGATCTCGAATCCTCGTCCGGCATCACCAACGCGGTGTTTCACATCCTGCGCAACGCCGATATCCTGCGTCCGCTCGCCGATCCGAAGCTGGTGGTGTGCTGGGGCGGGCATTCCATCTCACGCGGTGAATACGACTACACCAAGCTGGTCGGCTACCAGCTTGGCCTGCGCGGCCTCGACATCTGCACCGGCTGCGGTCCCGGCGCCATGAAGGGCCCGATGAAGGGCGCCACCATCGGCCACGCCAAGCAGCGCATCCGCGGCGGCCAGTACCTCGGCATCTCCGAGCCCGGCATCATCGCCGCCGAGTCGCCGAATCCGATCGTCAACGACCTGGTCATCATGCCGGATATCGAAAAACGCCTGGAGGCGTTCGTGCGCACCGGCCATGCGTTCGTGGTGTTTCCGGGCGGCGTCGGCACCGCCGAGGAAGTGTTGTATCTGCTCGGCGTGCTGCTGCATCCCGACAACGCCGGCATCCCGGTGCCGCTCATCCTCACCGGCCCGGCCGTGGCCAAGGACTACTTTGCGCAGATCGATCGACTTCGTGGCCGCCACCCTCGGGCCGGAGGTACGCAAGTTTTATCAAATCATCGTCGACGACCCGGTGGCGGTAGCGCGCGCGGTACAGGGTGGTGTGCAACAGGTTGCCGAGTTCCGCACCACGCGCGCCGATGCCTATTATTTCAACTGGGCGCTCACCATCGACCGCGCGCTGCAGGCGCCATTCGCCCCCACCCACGCCAACATGCGTGACCTGAATCTCAACCAGGAACAGGACCGTCATCTGCTGGCGGCCAACCTGCGCCGCGCCTTCTCCGGCGTGGTGGCCGGCAATGTGAAAGACGAAGGTATTCGCGCCGTGGAACAGCATGGCGACTTTGAAATCCGTGGCGAGACCAGCATCCTCGATCCGCTCGATTCGCTGCTCACGTCGTTCGTTGCCCAGCAGCGCATGAAACTGCCGGGCAAAACCTACAAGCCCTGTTACCGCATCATCAAATAGAATCCATTGCCGGTTCGCCGACCGGCTTGTCCGGCATCAGTGACGCACCTGCCCTCTGCTGTCCAGCACCTCACCGGCCATCTGCCGCGAGAAGCGCGCGATGTCGTCCACCGACAAAAAGCCGGCAATGCTCTTGTCGCTGTTCAGCACGGCGAGTCGCTGAACGTGACGTTGCTCCATCTGCCGCACGGCATCATTCACGGTGTCGTAGCTGAAGCAGAACGCAACGTCATGCGACATGACCTGCCGTACCTCGGCACGTGCCGGGTCGAAGTCGTCGGCCACACCACGACAGCAGATATCGCGATCGGTGATCATGCCGATCAAACTGCCATTCTCTACCACCGGCAGTGAACCGATTTTGAGATCACGCATCTTGCGTGCGGCATCGCGCAACGTTGTTTTCGGACTGATGGATTGCAGCTTCTGGGTCATAATATCCCTTACCAACATGACGTCCTCCTTTGCTGCTTTTGATTAGCAGCACATTCCCATTTCAGTAAAAACCAGCTTTGACGTCATTGACCAGGGTCAAAAATCCAGGGGATTAATCCGGCTTATGGCGCTGGAAGTGGACGTCATTGGCCGCAATCCCGGTATCTTTCCGTTCAGGGGCAGGGATTTGGATATCAGGCCCATTCGGGCAGGATCACCGCCAACTATTACAATGTGCACAAACCGGCCGCTTGAGGTTAAAAAAGTGAGGCTTTACTTTCCGTGGGGGGGGCCGCAGTGCAAGCTCGGCCTGCGCGGCCACCTGCGGTAATATCAAAAAACATGCTGCAGAACCTGAAACGATATTTCGATCAACACATGCGTCCGGCCGGCGGCGCGTCGGCCGAGGGTGCGCACCACGCCTTGCAAGTGGCCACCGCCGCGCTGCTCATCGAAGTCATGCGCTCCGACCGCGAATTCAAGGATGTCGAGCACCATACTGTCATGGCCGCGATCACGAAACGCTTTGAACTGAGCGCGGAAGAAACCGCCACATTATTGCGCCTGGCCGATACCGAGGCGCAGCAGGCGACCGATTACTATCAGTTCACCTCGCTCATCAACAAGCACTTCAACGCCGCCCAGAAAGAGCAGGTGGTCGAATACATGTGGCAGGTGGCCGCGGCCGACCACGAGGTTGACCGTTTCGAACGCACCCTGGTGCACAAGGTGGCCGATCTTTTGTATGTCTCGCGCCCGGCACAGATTGCCGCCCGCGAGCGCGCGCTACGTGCCATTGGCCCCAAGGCGGAAATGTAATCGCATGCACGTCTCGCGGACGCAGGCCCCAGTCAATACTTGAGCATTTCGCTAATTCCGGGCACAGGCAAGACCAGGCCTTGGTATCATTTCATCTCTGGTCATTCAACGAATCATGCTTGATCCAGATCATTTCCAATTCAGGGAATACACGCTACGTTGAGCAGCGTAATGATTCACTTCAAAGGGGCCGCCCATGATGGCAGGCGCTGACAGCATTAAGACCTGCATTAACCCCCAGTGCATGGGAAAATATGATTTCGAGCATATTGCTGATTTTGCCCGCAAGCGTTTCGTCGAGGGCTTCGATACGGTGGCCTTGCTGAATCAGGCCAGTTCGCAGCGGGAGAAAGAAGAAATTGCCCTGGTTTGCATGCTGGATGTGGAAGATGAATTTGTCCGGAAGCTTAAACTCAGCTGTCGGTATGCCGAAGCCTGCAAAGTGACGGATTGCCGGGATCGGCTTAAAGAGCTGATCGAACAGGGCCTTGCCGATAAAAAATCATGATTGTTCAGTAAAGCTACTTTCGGACTCGCTTGTGGAGTGCCAGATTGCGGAATAGTATGACAACGTGCTTATACACTTACAAAAAAGAATAAAGTCCCTGGCGCAGAAGTTGTTCTACACCTTCGTTGGTTTGTGGCTGTTTTCTGTGGCGTCTCCTTGCGTGCTCGCGGCCGCTGCTTGTCCGCCCGGCATGTCAATGAGTGTCGGCATGCTGGCTGAAACTGACACGTCAGCCCATGCCAACGTAGCCTGCAGCGAGCTGACGAAATACAGTTGTCAGTTGCCAGACCGGAACAGTCCGCCTGTGGCTTCTATACCGACGGATTTCACCATCGTGCCGGTCTTGCTGATGGTCCTGCCTGCGATTCCCGAACCCCTGGTATTGTTCTCCATGCGCCGCGCTGTGAAAGAACCGGCGCCCGTCACGTTCACACCACTGCACATCCCCAACACCGTCCTGCTGGTTTAGCTCTCTCCTGCTGTCGTTTCGGTTTTTTCACGACACGAAGGAGAGTTCCATGTTCGTCTATAGAAATTTGTTCAGCAGTGGCGTGCGGCTTGGCTTGCTGCTGTGCCTGCTTCCAACTGCAGTTTTCGCGCAGCCGGAATTAACCTTGAGCGAGTCCGAGCGGCTCGCGCTTGAAAACGCGCCATGGTTGCAACACCACCGCAGCATGGCGGATGCCGCCGCGGCCCGCGTCACCTATGAAAGCCAGCTGCCCGATCCCGAGCTGCGTCTTGGTGCGCTCAATGTCCCTACCGATACTTACAATCTCGATCAGGAAGCCATGACCATGCTCGCCGTCAGCCTGCGTCAGCAAATTCCGGCGGGTTCAACATTGTCGTTACGCGCCAGGCGCGCCGAGCAGGAACTTTCGCGCGAGCGCTCGGATGTCGAGATGGAGCGTCGTCGGCTCATTCGTCAGGTTCGGCAAACCTGGCTTGAACTTTATTATGCCAACCAGGCCGTGCTTATCCTCAACGAGTCGCGCTCGCTTGCGCAACGCCAACTGGAAGCAGCCGAGCGGCGCTATCGTGCGGCACTTGATGAACCACTGGCGGTGCTGAATGCACGCGTGGTGCTGGCGCGCCTCAACGAACGCGGGCCAATGCTGAATGCGGACATCGCGCGCTTGCGCGCCGAACTGGGCCGCTGGATCGGCGATAGCGCGATGCTGGCCATGCCGCGTGACCTTCCCGGATTGCCGGCGCCATCGCCGACATTCGATGTCACGCGCCATCCGGAGTGGTTGACAGTCCAGGCGCAAAAAGATGGTGCGCATACCGAGGTTGATCTGGCGCGCCAGGCCTATAAGCCCGCTTGGGCAATAGACCTCTCGTATGGAGCTCGTCAATCCGCGCCCGACGGTACCCGCCGGTCGGACATGGTCAGCGCCGTGGTCGCGGTCAGCTTGCCACTCTTTACTGCCAAGCGTCAGGACCAGCGCCTTGCCGAGCGGCAGATGTTGGCAACGGGTGCCCAGTTTGGCGTCGAGGAGAAGCGCCGCGAGCTGGAATCGAAGTACACCGTGGCGCGTGCCGAATACAGCGCGCTGGAACAGCGTGTCGTGATTGAGTCGGAACAGCTGCTGCCGGCACTGGTTCGCGCCGCGGAGATCAGTAGCGGCTATGCGCGCGAAGAAAGTGAACGGCGCGAAGCGCGTATGAAAGTCCTGGAAGCCGATCAGAGCCTGTTGCGTCTGCGTGTCGACCTGGCCAAGACCCAGTCGGTACTTCTGTATTACACCGGAGAATAATTGTGAATACAAAACAACGCATGTGGATATTTGGTGGCCTGTTCATTCTGCTGGGCACGATCAGTGTGCTGGGTTGGTTGCTCTGGCAGCGGCCGGCAGGCGAGGCGATGCCGGCGGCCATGAAAACAGAACGCAAAATTCTTTATTGGCATGATCCGATGACCCCCGGCACTCGTTTCGAAAAGCCGGGCAAATCGCCATTCATGGATATGGACCTGGTACCGGTGTATGCCGACGGCGAGGAAGAGACCGGCGGGCAACCGGCAATCACTGTGCGGCCGGAGGTCATCAACAACCTTGGTGTGCGCACCTATACCGTGATACGTGCTGCACTGGCCCATCAGGTGGATGCCCAGGGCTATTTGTTCCGCACCCAAAGCGGTGTGCTCATGGCGCAGGTGGATGTGTTCGATCGCGAGACGCGATGGATCCATGCGGGGCTGCCCGCCGAGTTGCGGGTAACAGACCTTCCCGGCCAGAAATTCGCCGCGCGTGTTGACTCGATTGATGCTGATGTGGATCGCGGTGCACGCGTGCTCAAGGTGCGTATCGCCCTGCGACAACGGCATCCGGACCTGCATCCGGACATGCCCGTCGAGGTCACGCTGAGCAGGCCGGGCAGCCCGGTGCTCGCCATCCCGCGCGAGGCTGTTATCCGAACCGCCAGCCGCACTGCCGTGGTGCTTGCGCTCGGTGCCGGGCGCTTCCAGCCGGTGGATGTGGTGTTGGGCCCCGGGCGCGGTGATTGGGTCGAGATACGTCAAGGCATCAAGGAGGGTGACGTCGTGGTTGTCTCCGGCCAGTTCCTGATCGATTCCGAAAGCAGCCTGCGCGCCAGCTTTCAGCGCATGGAACCGCCAGCGCCTGAAACCGACGGAGCACCGCCGGCAGTCGCGCCGGGGGCGAAACCATGATCGCGCATATTATTCGCTGGTCGATTGGCAACCGCTTTCTGGTGTTGCTGGTCACGGTACTGGTCATGGTCTGGGGCATGCTCTCCGTCAGGCAGACACCGCTCGATGCCATCCCCGATCTGTCCGACGTGCAGGTGATTATCAAGACCACCTATCCCGGACAGGCCCCGCAAGTGGTGGAAGATCAAGTCACCTATCCGCTGACCACGGCCATGCTGTCGGTCCCCGGCGCGGTGTCGGTGCGTGGTTACTCGATGTTTGGCGATTCGTTTGTCTATGTCATTTTCAAGGACGGCACAAACCTCTACTGGGCGCGTTCGCGCGTGCTTGAATATCTGAGCCAGGTACAGCCGGCGCCTGCCGCGCGCAGGCGAAACCGGCGCTGGGACCGGATGCGACTGGCGTCGGCTGGATATTACGAATATGCCCTGGTGGACCGTAGCGGCCGGCACGACATCTCGCAGCTGCGTACTATTCAGGACTGGTTGCTCAAGTACGAACTGCGCACCGTGCCGGGCGTGTCGGAAGTGGCCACCGTCGGCGGCATGGTGCAAGCCAGTACCAGGTGGTGATCGATCCGGCGCGCCTGCGTGCCTATCGTCTGACGCTGGCGGATGTGCGCCAGGCGGTCGAGCGTGCCAATCAGGAAGTCGGTGGCTCGATCGATCGAAATGGGCGAAGCCGAGTACATGGTGCGCGCGCGCGGTTATCTGACCAGCATCGAGGATCTGCGTGCGGTTCCGCTCGGCCTGACATCCGGTGGCACGCCGATTCGGCTCGAACAGGTGGCAGAGATACGATTGGGCCCCGAGTTGCGTCGCGGCATTGCCGAGCTGAACGGTGAAGGCGAGGTCGCCGGCGGCATTGTGGTATGCGTCACGGCGAGAACGCGCTGAACACCATCAAGGCCGTCAAGGCAAAACTCGCTGACCTCAAGAGCAGGTTTCCCGGAGGGTGTGGAGATCGTCACCACCTACGACCGCTCCGGCCTCATCGAGCGTGCCGTGGGCAACCTGCACGGCACACTCATCGAGGAATTCATCGTAGTCGCGCTGGTGTGTTCTGCTTTTCTGTTTCACCTGCGTTCGGCCCTGGTGGCGATGGTCATGCTGCCGATCGGTATTCTGGCGGCATTCATCGTCATGCATTACCAGGGCATCAATGCCAACATCATGTCGCTCGGCGGTATCGCGATCGCCATCGGCGCCATGGTGGATGCCGCGATTGTCATGATCGAAAACGTCCACAAACATCTTGAACGCGAGGCGTCACCGAGCAGAACCGCTGGGCAATTATCCGTAAGGCGACCGAAGAAGTCGGGCCACCGCTGTTTTTCTCGCTGCTGATCATCACCGTTCAGCTTTCTGCCGGTGTTCACGCTGGAGGCGCAGGAAGGCCGGCTGTTCGCGCCGCTGGCCTTCACCAAGACCTATTCCATGGCTGCCGCCGCCGGGCTCTCCATCACACTCGTCCCGGTGCTGATGGGCTATTTCATTCGCGGCCATATCCGCAAGGAAACCGAGAATCCGGTGAACCGCTGTGCTGATCCGCGCCTATCGGCCGATGCTCAATTGGGTATTGGTTCGTCCCGGGCAGGTGCTCATCGGTGCCGCCGTGCTGGTCGCCATCAGCATCTTCCCGATGCTTCAGCTTGGCACCGAGTTCATGCCGGACATGGACGAAGGCGACCTGCTGTACATGCCGTCCACGCTGCCGGGTCTTTCGCCCGGCAAGGCGCAGCAATTGCTGCAGCAGACCGATCGCATCCTGAAAACCTTTCCGGAAGTGAAAAGCGTATTTGGCAAAGCCGGGCGCGCGGAAACCGCCACCGACCCGGCACCGCTGTCCATGTTCGAGACCACGATACAGTTGCGACCAAAGAGCGAATGGCGTCCGGGCATGACAACCCCGAAGCTCATCGAGGAAATGTGCGCCGCGCTCAAATTTCCCGGGCTGCCTGACGTGTTCGTGATGCCGATCAAGACCCGCATCGACATGCTGACCACCGGAATTCGCACCCCGGTCGGCATCAAGGTGAGCGGGCATCATCTTCAAGGCATCGAGGCGGTAGCACGCCAAATCGAGACGGTGATCAAGGCAGTGCCGGGTACCGTGTCGGTGTATGCCGAACGTGTCACGGGCGCCCGTTATGTCGACATTGCCATTAATCGCCGCGCCGCCGCGCGCTTCGGCTTTAGCGTAGCCGACATCCAGGGCAGCATCGCAACCGCCGTGGGCGGTATGAATGTGACCGAGACCGTCGAAGGTCGCGAGCGTTACCCGGTTAACCTGCGCTATCCGATCGATGTGCGCGATTCGCTCGAACGGTTGCGCGCGCTCCCGCTGGCAACGCGCGCCGGGTTGCCGATCCCGCTGTCGGAAGTGGCGACCGTGCGCCTCGCGGACGGGCCCGACATGATCCGCAGCGAGAACGCGCGCTTGTCCGGCTGGGTTTCAGTGGACATCCAGGGGCGCGATCTGGGCTCCTATGTCGCGGACGCGCAGCGTGCGGTAAATGAACAGGTCGCGCTGCCGGCCGGCTACGCCCTGACCTGGTCCGGCCAGTACGAATACCTGAAGCGCGCCAAGGAGCGGCTGGCGCAAGTGGTACCGCTCACGCTGATCATTATTCTGTTGTTGCTCTATCTCAACTTCCGCAATGGCGCGGAGGTGTTGATAATTTTTGGCACCTTGCCGTTGGCGCTGGCCGGTGGTTTCTGGCTGTCTCTATTTACTGGGCTACAGCATGTCCGTGGCAGCCGCGGTTGGCTTTATCGCCCTGGGTGGCGTGGCCGTGGAAATCGGCGTGGTGATGCTGGCCTATCTCGATCAGGCCTTGGCGCGGCGCGTTACGGAACGCAACATGCGCGGCGAGCAACTCACGCTCGCCGACATTCATGATGCCATTATCGAAGGTGCGTTGTTGCGCATTCGCCCGGTTACCATGACCAAGGTGGCCATCATCGCCGCGCTGCTGCCCATCCTGTGGGGTCAAGGCGCCGGCTCCGAGGCCATGAGCCGCATCGCCGCACCGATGGTGGGCGGCATGCTGAGCGTAGCCGTGCTCACACTGGCCGTGATCCCGGCGGCCTATCTGCTGTGGCAAAGACACCGCATCGGCGGCCAGTCCGGGCCAACGAAATAATTAGCAGATGTCATCTCCGGACGCACAAAACCCGCGCCATCGCCGTATTGCGGCACCCTGGGCGCAAACCCGGCACCTGGCGAGCGGGTAGTGGCACCCACCCACTGGCGGGCTGGTTACGCGCCAGACCCATATTTCACCGCTAATTTAACCCGCGCGCGTCACTCGTCTGCCCTGGCCGGCAGATCGTCGACCGGAACGAGACCGGGCTGCCCGTGCCGGCCGTTTGCCAACAAGTTGGCGCGCCTATTGCAGAATCCGACCCAGAATACTTATAGACTGCAGAGGGGCTGATTCATGAACAGCAACAACAGCTTATCCAAGCTACCGGGTATCGCCTTCGCCAAACTCGCCGTCACCGGCGCGATCATCGCCATCACCCTTGGCGAATCGCACTACGAGCCTGTGAACACCACCCAGACTGCCGATGAGCTCAATCACCAGCATGGCGTCACCCCCGCCCAGGCGCGCGCGATGCTGGCCGGTGTGCTGATCGGCTGGCGCACCAGGCTCGCCAATCCGGAGCTGTACGGCGAGTACGGTGAACTGCTGGAACAACCCATTAGCCTTTTCGCGGAAGCGTAGTCGCATCGCCTGAGCTGAGTCTTCCGCTCTTTTCTCGCCAAACCAGAACGACCGCCGCGCTACGCCCCCACCGAATCCCGAAACTGCAACGCCGCCAGGCGTGCATACAAACCGCCCTCGGCCATCAGTGCATCATGCCGGCCGCTGGCGACAAGCCGGCCTTCATCCAGCACCACGATGCGGTCGACTTTGCGCACCGTGGCCAGGCGGTGGGCGATGATCAGCGTGGTGCGGTTTTGCATCAGCTGTTCGAGCGCCGCCTGCACCAGGCGTTCGCTCTCGGCATCCAGCGCGCTGGTGGCTTCATCCAGCAGCAGCAACACCGGGTCGCGCAGAATCGCGCGCGCGATGGCGATGCGCTGGCGTTGCCCGCCCGAGAGCCGCAAACCGCGTTCGCCCAGAAAGGTCTCGAAGCCCTGCGGCAGTTGATCCAGAAACTCGGTGGCGTAGGCCGCCTCGGCCGCGCGCCGCACATCGGCATCGTTCACGCCCGCGTGGCCGTAGCGAATATTCTCCCAGGCATTGGCGCCGAAGATCACCGGGTCTTGCGGCACCAGCGCCATGCGCTGGCGCAGCGCGCGCGGCTCGACCGTGCGAATGTCCACGCCATCGAAGCGAATCACCCCGGAGTCCGGATCGTAAAACCGCAGCAGCAATTGCAACACCGTGGTCTTGCCGGCGCCCGAGGGCCCGACCAGCGCCACCTTCTCGCCCGGCTTCAGAATTAAATTAATGTCGCTCAAGGCCGGCGTCTCCGGCCGCGACGGATAGCGAAAGTTCACCTGCGCCAATTCCACTTCGCCGCGCGCCGGCTCCGGCAACGCCGCCGGCTTCGGCGGCGCGGCGATGCGCGGCTCGGTGGTGAGCAGCTCCAGCAGGCGCTCGGTGGCGCCGGCGGCGCGCAGCAAATCGCCCACCACCTCGCTCAGCGCGCCCACCGAACCGGCCACCAGCACCGCATAGAACACAAAGGCCGACAACTGCCCGCCGGTCAGGCGCCCGGCCAGCACGTCGTGCCCGCCCACCCACAACACAATGCTGATGGCGCTGAAGGTGAGCAGCATCACCATGCCGGTGAGCAGGGCGCTGGTGCGCGAGCGGTGAATGGCGGCGTGGAACGCGGCTTCCACCGTCTGGCTGTAGCGCGCGCTGTCGATGGCCTCGTGGCAAAAGGCCTGCACGGTGCGAATGCCGTACAGCGCCTCATCCACATAGGCGCTGATGTCGGCCACGCGATCCTGGCTGGCGCGCGACAGCTTGCGCACCCGATAGCCCAGAAACCACAGCGGAATAACCACCACCGGCACGCCCAGCAACACCAGCGCCGCGAGCTTCAGGCTGGTGATGGCGAGCATCGTTAAGCCCCCGGCAAACAGCAGCGTGTTGCGCACCGCCACCGCCAGGGTCGTGCCCACCACCACCTGCAACAGCGAGGTATCGGTGGTCAGCCGCGAGATCACCTCGCCGGTGCGCGTGACCTCGAAAAACGCCGGTTCCAGTTTCAGCACCTGCGTGAACACCGCCTTGCGAATATCCGCCACCACGCGCTCGCCCAGCCAGTTCACCAGGTACACGCGCGCCGCCACCGCCACGGCCAGCACGCTCACCACCAGCAGGAACAGCAGCAAGGCCTGATTCAATTCCGCGCTCGAGCCGCTGCTCAAGCCATGATCCACCACCCGTTGCAGCACCACGCCAAACCCGAGCAGCGCGCCGGCGGCAATAAACAACGCCAGCAGTGCCGGCCGCCAGGTTCTTGTAGTACGGACGCAAGAAGCCGAACAAATGCGTGAGCACCCGCAGATTGCGGCTGGTGGTGCGCTGCTCGGTTATCGGAACGTTACGGGCCATGAGTCGCCAGCAAGCAAGAAGGGGGTGCGGCCGCGCCGCGGGAGCCTTCAGCATACCACCGCGCAGGGCCCATGCCTGCCCGCGGCCACGCCGTGAACGCGTTTCGACAATATCAGGAGAAGAAAAACACCGTTGGCCTGTCCGCCAAGGCGGAGTTTCCCGCAGAACCCGACTACTATAGGAACATCGGTTCCGGATGCAGACTACTTGGCCCAGGGGAGATATACATGTTTTCAGCACGTCGGCTATTGCTTGTTCTCACCATGGGGCTCTTCACCATGACAATGCCACTCACCGCGGCCGCGCAGACCGCCACCCCGAAAACAGGCATTGTCATCATGCACGGCAAGGGCGGCTCGCCGTCGCGACTCGTCTCCGACTTGGCGTCATCGCTTGAGGAAAAAGGCTATCTGGTCGCGAACCTGGAAATGCCCTGGTCGAAAAAACGCAACTATGATGTCAACGTGAGCACGGCGGTAAAGGAAGTCGATTCGGCACTGGCAACACTCCGCAGCAAGGGCGCGCAAACACTGTTCATCGCGGGGCACAGCCTGGGCGGGTTGTTCGCGCTCTATCTCGGCGGCCAGCACGCCGTGCACGGTATTATTGCCATGGCGCCGGGCGGGGACGTGAGCAACTCGCTTTACCGTGAAAAACTCGGCGACTCGGTGGCGCTGGCGCGCAAGCGGATCGCCGAAGGGAAGGGCGAGGAAAAGAATACGTTTCACGATTACGAAGGCAGCAAAGGCACCAGCCCGGTGGAAACCACAGCGGCCATCTACTTCAGCTGGTTCGATCCCGAGGGCGCCATGAATCAAATGAAGGCGATCACCGCCATGAATCCGCGCGTGCCGGTTCTGTACATCGCGCCAACCTGGGATTATCCGGGTTTGCGCAGAGTGAAACAGGACATGTTCAGTGCGCTGCCCGCCAACCGGCTCACAAAACTCTATGAGCCGGACTCAAAACACATCGACACCCCTTCGGCCTCGCGCGACGAGATTGCACGCTGGACCCTGGACGTGGCCACCAAAGCCACCGTGGCGCGCTAGGGTTTGCCGCACACCATGGCCTGTTGAAAGACAAGAAGGGTTGAACCAAATGATGCCGGTACAACCTCGCCACACACTGACTATTTTGATGGCGGCCTTCGTAATCGGCCTCAGCATCACGGGCTGCATGGCGCACAAGCGCACGGCAAAAGACCAGCCCCTCGGACCAGGCGACCACACGCTGACGCTCAACATGCACGGCCAGGAGCGAAGCTACCTTGTGCATGTGCCGGCGCACACCGCTGCCCGCGCGCTGCTGCCGGTGGTGCTCATGCTGCATGGCGGCGGCGGCAGCGGCAAAGGCGCGATGCACGAAACCGGCTGGGCTCAAAAGGCCGACCAGGAAGGTTTCCTGGCCGTGTTTCCGAACGCGCTGGCGCGCAACCCGGCGCGCCGCAGCAGCTTCGCCTTCAACCCGCAACTCTGGAACGACGCCTCCGACCGCTTCTATCCCGACCAGAAGGCAGTGGATGACGTCGGCTTTATCAATGCGTTGCTCGACGATCTCGCGGCGCGCTTTCCGGTAGATGCACGGCGGGTGTTCGTCACCGGCTTTTCCAACGGCGCGTCCATGAGTTTTCTGCTGGGCGCGAAGTTGCCGCAGCGCATCGCCGCCATTGCACCGGTCGCGGGCGCCTTGTGGCTGGAGCCCGGCGCGCTCAAGCCGCCGGTTCCCATGCTCTACCTCACCGGCACCGAAGACCCACTCAATCTAATAGAGGGCGGCGTGCCGAAACTCGCCAGCGGCAGCAGCGACAAGGTGCGTGCCAAGCCAAAGCCACCGGTGCGCGATTCCATCGTAAAGTGGGCCAAGGCGCTCGGCTGCGCCACCACGCCAGTGAGTAAAACCAGCGTGAACGGCGTCCACACGGAAAACTACTGCACAGCCGGCAATGGCGTGCAGGTGGTTTATATGGCGGTCGACGGCCTCGGTCACACCTGGGCGGGCGGCAAAAGCCTGTTGCCGGAACGCATGGTGGGCAAGACCACGGACAAGATCAAGGCGACCGATGTGATCTGGGACTTTTTCCAGAAGTACACGCGAGCTGTTGCACTGAAGTAATGTAACCGTGCGGTAGACGGTGGCAGCGATCAATGACCCGGTGGTACTATGCGGAGAAACGATGACTCTCGAACAGGTTTTCACCTGCTGCTTGCGTTAAACACAACCGGTCCTGATCGGGCAAGGCAAGAACAATCGCACCAGTAACTACTGGCACGACTGACTGCTGATTCCACAGAAAATTCAAGAGGGTAAAAACTTGGCAAGTAATGAAGCACGGGCCCACTTTACCTTGGCGGGCTATCATCTCGATCCTGACATCATCACCAAACATCTTGGCATCCAGCCGACCTCGGTCGATGCCTCGGGTGCCCGCAGCGAATTAAACAAGCCGGTGTTGAGCTCCTGGGAGTTGTCGACCGGGACAGTCACCGATATAACCGACGTCTACAAGTTGACGGATGAGCTGATCAAGAAACTCGAGCCGGTGAAGGACAAGATTCAGGAAATCTGTAAAAGCCATAATCTGTCACCGAGGCTCAACCTGATTCTGGTATTGTCCATTGATAAAGCCGAATCAGTGCCCGAAGTCGGCTTTGGGGCCAGAACGGTCCGCTTCCTGGCAGACATCGGTGCATTTATTAATGTGGACTACCAACTGTCTCAGCGTGTTTAAGCATTCATTCAAGAATTTGTAGCGGCTGCCGTCCGCCACTCCTCGTGGCGGGTCTATCTGGTCTGGCTGTATCCGGTTTTCTAAATCTCAAAAAAAGCACGCTCTATCGAGCGTGCAGGGTACAAAATACTTTACCTTGAGTCGCTGCGCGCCCTTGCGGGACCGCGCGGCTGACTGTCTCAGGGCTTCTTGGGTGTTTTGTAGGGTACTTCTTTCTGGAAAGCTTTCCAGGTGGTCTCATAGCCAACAAAAAACTGGCCCGGGGTGATTTCCTTCTGGGTCGTTGTTACATACTCGGTTTTGCCGGCCGGGACCTTCGGTCTGGTAAATACTGGCTTTTCACTCATTGATCATTGCTCCTCAACGGTTAAAACAAAACGTGGTGAAAGTGGATACTCTCTATCGCGTGTAATGTGCATTCCTGGGAACTCACATGTCGCGCCCCTGGGGGTTTTTGACACCCCCTGGCGCGGGGAACTGATTGAATCTAGGTACGATAAATACTTTGCCCGGCGGCCGGTCCCACGGTAACCCCGATACTGTAGCCATCCGGTTCAACTCCCCGTCATCCGATTTGCTCTCATTAATCAATTTATAAGGCTGCCACCTCATCCTGCGTCAGGTCGAAATCGCCGCGACGCGTTTGATTTGCTACGCGGCGGCCGAAGTTCCCGCCAGCTTGCGTGCGTGATTCATCTGCGCCTCACAGTGCTTTACACAAAGTGGCTGCAACGCATGCGGGAAGCACTCCAGGATCAATTCAAATTCATCGGCAACATCCTGTGCAAGCACGGCATCCTTTGTTAGCTCCGCCAGAACATTTTGTGCCGTCGCCTTGTTCACGCGAATGATGACCGCCAGGTGAAAAGGTAATTGCTGCTCCATGTTGACCGCTAAGGCCTTTTCATATGCATGAATCGCCTCTTTGAGGCGATCCGGGTTTTCTTCCGACTCACCGAGGTGGTGTAAAACGGCGCCACGGTTATTGTGGGTAGCGGTTAACTCGAATGCATAATTATCCGCATCAAGCAGTGCCAGCGCATTTTTATAGGCAACAACAGACTTGTGCAAAGTACGGTTACCCTTGAGCAGGAGCCCGTACGAATGCAAGCGCGGCACCCAGTTGATGCATGACCAATAACCATTCTTCCGGGGTTTCATTTCTTGAATACACCAGTAACGCCGCCGTGTAGGCATCGACCGCCTTATTCAGCAATTTTGCATCCGCCTCTTGTCGGCCCAATGCCTGCAATGCAGTTCCTAAATTGGCTTGTGTCTCGGCCCATGCCGACGGGCGATGTATCCTGGCTGACAAGTTCCAGTGCTTTCTCGAATGACGCAATAGACTGGCCATAAAGATCGGCATCCCTGCGAATTTGCGCGAGCGCGGCCAGCACATTGCCCAGGTCATTCAGGAGCTTTACACGAACCAGGCTATCGCTTTCTGTTGCTAATGCCGATTCAAACGCGGCTTGTGCAGATTCCAGTACATTCGTACTGAAATGATGCAACTCATAATTTCCCCGCGTGTAAAGAAAGTTATCCGCAACCGTTACCTGTGTATCCGGCATTGCCGCTGCCGACCGCTTCATCGCTCAACAAATGCAGCGAATCAGCGATGGCGCGCTCCAGTGCCCTGTTGAGCGGGTACAAAATGTAATTGTTTGAGTATTTCATTGCGCGCGCGCAAGTATTTCATTCAAATCAGGATTTGCGTCGACCGCACCACCAAGTTCGATTTCTTCATCGGTAGCGTCACGTATCGACAATACTTCCAGCACGAAAGTGACTTCTCTTCCGCAAAGCGGGTTATTACCATCAATCGTCAAGGTCTTGTCATCAAACCGGGTCACGATAAAACTCTTCATCTCACCTTTATCATTTTCCATGGTGATGGTCATGCCAATCTCCCGGTATTCCTCCGGGACATTTTCGATTCGATCGGTAAATACCAGTGATTCATCTCTCTCGCCGTATAACAGTGTCGTGTCAACGGGCACTTCGATGATGTCACCGACTTTTTTGCCATACAGTTCCTTGGTCACTGCATCAGACATGACATCATTGACGCCGTGCACATAACCCAATGGATACTCGACAGTAACCAGGACGTCACCGGTCTTGGTGTCGATGACCTTGTAATTTAATTCAACGAATTTAGTGTCTTCAATCGTATCTGACATGTCGAGCAGCCTTTCTTAAAACAACGTGGCGCCAAAAATTCTTACCTTGTCTTTCTCATAACCCAACACCAGTCTGCCGAGCCATTCAGTGTTATTTTTTTTGTTAATCACTTTATATAAAACAGTGATGTATTCGCCACGGCGGATCATGCCGAGATATTTATAATCATCTGACAGGTTTTTGGCCAGGTCGCTTCTCGCAAACTGCTTGCCCATTTCGACTTCGTTGGCTCCCTTGATAAACGAAGACGAAAAATTCCGGGTGAAAGCACCGTAGTTTCCTTCATTCGAGTATTTGATCAGATCAGCCCACATCGGATTGGCTATCGCTAAAATCTCCTCATCGGTTTTTTCAAGAATGTTCATAGCAAGATCTCACTTACACAGCTCTTAATGGATAGAAAAAAAAAGGACCAACACGTTACATGTCAGTCCTTTTTTCTCACAAATATTATCCTGGCTTTTAAAACAAGCCAAAATTTGCTTAGTGATGCCCTTCTGCTTTCAGTTTAGCCAGGTCTTTGTCCTCGACCTCACCTACCAGGTGATACAGAGGAGCCTTTTCCATTGTGTACTCACCAGTCTTTGGATCACGACGAGATACTGTCAGTACGTGCCAGTTCTTGTCATCCAGCTTCATGGCGTCACCACGGTAGTAGTAACCCGGCCAACGAGTCTCCTTACGGAACAAGGTATGCTGGAACACGGCTTCCGAAGTCAGGAAGCGATGCTTCAGTTCCCATGCACGCAACAGTTCATGGATATCTGAAGCAGCCACATTTTCCAGATCTTCGCCCAGAATCGCCATCTTCTTCAGACCGATGCTCAGCAGCTTGTCGTTGGTCATGTAGTTCACACCGAAACCACCGCAGTACTCATCCATCAGCTTCTGCAGACGATCCAGACCCTGCCGCGGATTGATGAAGTTCGGGTTGACGCTACCGGCAACGACTTCGTTGCTGTACACGCTGTAGGTTTCGAGCGGCTTGTAGATCTCTTCCTTACGACGCTGGATCTGCTCGTCAGACACGCGAATGCCTTCCGCTTTGCCATCGTCGATGTACTTGCAGGCCGCTTTGGCAGCCAGACGACCTTCCGTGAAGGAACCGGATGAGAATGCGTGTGGTGTACCACCTGCCGCGTCACCGCAACCGAACAGACCTTCAACGGTCGTCATGCGGTTGTAGCCCCAGAAGTATTCCGGCGGAGAGAGGTCTTCCGGTCCCGATACCCATGCACCGCAACCGGTCGCATGTGAACCCATTACATAAGGCTCAGACGTCGTCAGTTCGGGGTTTTCGTACTTCGGATCAACGTCTGTCGCTGCCCAGAGCACGGCCTGACCGACGGTCATACCCAGGAAGTTGTGCCAGCCGATCTCTTCCAGATGCGGATCCTGGAAGGCTTCCATCGTGACCATGTGAATCGGACCACGACCGGCATTCACCTCGTTGATAATCGCGTGGTTACGCAGGCAGGTCGGAATCGGGCGATGCGTTCGGTGAGAAACTTCCGGGTCCAGGTATTCCTTGCCGACCAGCTTCTGCAGTTCAGGGAACCACTTGGACTCGTACTCTTCGCCATAGGCGTTCTGGGTATACGTCTTCAGGTGCAGGAAGTAGGCGCCGACCGGGCCGTAACCATCCTTGAAACGGGCCAGTACGATACGGTTTTCCATTTGCGTCATCTTCGCGCCTGCGCCGATCATCAGACCGTAAGCAGAACCCGATGACCACGGTGCGTACCAGACGCGACCTGCACCTTCACCGACGGAACGCGGCTTGAAGATGTTGGAAGCACCACCGGCGCCACAGATAACCGTCTTGGCCTTGAAGACGTGGTAGTTACCGGTACGAACGTTGAAACCAACGGCACCCGCGACGCGGTTTTCCTTGGATTCGTCCATCAACAGATGGGTAACGCAGACACGGTTGATAGACCTTGTCGGCCGACTTCTTGGCGGCTTCGGCAACGATAGGCTTGTAGGATTCACCGTGAATCATGATCTGCCAGCGACCTTCACGCAGATACGCGCCGGTCTTCTCGTTACGCATGATCGGCAGACCCCATTCCTCGAACTGGTGAACAGCGGAGTCAACGTGGCGCGCCATATCGAATGCCAGGTCTTCACGCACCATGCCCATCAGGTCGATACGTGCATAGCGCACGTGATCTTCCGGCTTGTTCTCGCCGAAACGGGTACCCATGTAGCAGTTGATCGCGTACAGACCCTGGGCTACCGCACCAGAACGGTCGATGTTGGCTTTTTCGGCAATGACGATCTTCTTGTTCTTGCCCCAATATCTGGCTTCGAACGCAGCACCGGTACCACCAAGGCCCGCACCTGCGACGAGGATATCGATATTGTCTTCAACAATAGTCTTGTAGCCCATTAGTAGTACACCCCTTCTTTAAGTGACAAGCCATTGGACTGCAGGGTGTTTAAACCACCTTCATCCATGCGGACATACTTCGGCTCGTTAAACAACAGTTGGCTGTTAACGCATGTCCTTGCCTGGTGCAGCGTGCATCAGCCAGTTTTGGAATCGCCGTGCCCCAAGGCTTGGTGGTAATGGGCGCCAGCAGATCCATGTCTTTCTTGCCGTTGCGGAACTTGATGCGCCAGGCGATCGTGCCTTTTTCCTCATCACGGTGCACGCGTACCGAGTGACCCAGTGGCGCGAAGTCGGCATAACCGCGCACGTCAATGGCGTGGTGCGGGCAGGCCTTCACGCAGGAATAGCATTCCCAGCACATGCTGGGTTCAATGTTGTAGGCACGACGAAGTGTTTTGTCGATGTGCATGATGTCGGATGGGCAGATATCAACGCACTGCCCGCAACCATCACAACGAGTCATATATACGAATGTTGGCATTGTGATCTCTCTCTTTACTTGAGTATTGGTGAAATGAGCGCTAGTAGTGTTTCGCGGACTCGCGACGGATGCCAGGCCCCATGTTGGGCGGATTCTTGCCCATGTACATCGGGACATCCGGAAACAGCTTCTGCACTTCGGGGCTCGACAGATCGTAATCGGGCGGCAAACCTTCCCGCGAGCCATCGGCAACGGTCACACGCTTCTGGAAAGCAGCAGCGGGCTTGAAGAACATGTGCGCGAACTTGGACCAGTACACGCCGCCGAACAGCGCGACGCCGGAGAGCGCGAACAGAATCAAGAACAGGGTTGACCAGCCGGCGATGCCACTCGACTGGGTAAAGGACCAGAGCAAGGCGAAGGTGGCGGTCGCGAGCAGGGACAGAATAAAGAGGTCGGCACGTTCAAAGCGAAACCAGCTCAGGCCTTCGGCCGACACATCCACCCGGATAAAGAACCAGAACCAGTAACCACCCAGGCAGAGCATGCCGGCGCCAATGTGCCAGAGTTGCGGGAGGATGGCGGGTGCCGGCGTCGCCGGAGTCGGGTAACCGAAAATCAGGATCGCCGTCGTGGCAACGAAAATAATCGTGCCCCACATGGTCAGCAGGTGCTACCTTGCTCACCTTTTCCTTCGGACTCAAGTTGTCATTCTGAAAGATTTTACATGCTTTGGCAAAGTCTTGGTCCGGTCCAGGTGGATAATAGTCCATGTTGTTTTCGGCAAAGCGGGTCGCAATGATCATCAGTATCTCTTGGATTAAGACATCGTTGGTCTTGATGTAGTGTGGAATCGTGTCTACGCAGACACCGATGTCCTTGGCTTCATGAGACACATGTTTCTTCGACGCTAGCAGCTCCTCTTTCACTTGAGTGAGTGCCTGCTTAATAGCGCCAGCACAACCTGGCGAGGCCACTTCGGCCACTTGAGTGATTTTCTCGTAGTAAGCACCTTGACTGGTATCATGCGAGTAGAGATGAAGGGGGGCCGAACTAGAATAGCCAATATCCACAACGTCAGGGTATACGAATCTCATGAGGAAGGACATGAATCCTGTCCATAGTAAGAGGAGGAGCAGGGGGATAAGGCAAAAGTCACAGTCGTATACTGTATATAACACGTGTCGTACCTGATAAGAACCTCCAACGGTCACGACAGGGCAGTACGAGTCGGTTCCACGAGGTCCACATCCAAGCTCTTTCTGCTTGTGCTTGATTATCTTGACAGCGTCTTCGAGCCCCTGCGCTGTGGACAAGAGTCGTCTAAAGTCGGCGTTGGTCGGCTTTTTGACCGGCAGAGACTCACCGTAGAAACGAAGTTCGATAGCAAGCGACATCGCACTGAACGTCTGGCCAGAATTCTGGTTACAAAGGGATACAGCATGTTCTCCAAAGCATCTTCTCCCCCCAGAATTACAAACATAGGATTTCCTGGTCCTCCAAAGAACTCAGGATCTTCATAGTACCGATTCGACCACTCTTTGTCGGACTTCTTTCCGTGAAAGTGATCCAAAGTCTGGTGCTTAAAGTAGAGCTTTGTTGCAACGGAGCATGGTACTTGCCATTGGGAGGAAAGTACTCTTCGGGGAAGGTGGCGGAAATCCTCAACATCCGCACTACGTGTCAGCCCTGACGAAGTGGCTAGGTCCGATAGTTCCGAGTCCGGCTCTTGGAACAACCAAACAGACCAAAACGACAACGACTGCAGCCCCTAATGCCAATCCGAATCGATACTTTCTCCAGCCATCTGCTGGCCGCTGAACCGGTTCATAATAATTGGTGATCTTTACGAAAGGACTATCCGGAGTGACCGGCGCCTGCTGCTCAATGCTCCCGTAATCCTTGGTGGGTGACATCGTGCTGTTGGATGTAGAAATGAGAGGTGGACAAGCGTGTGGTGACAAGATTCGAAGATCGAGGAGTTCCGGTTGCACCGAAAGATTTGAAGTGTGGGTTCGGTTTTTTTTGCGCCTGTCCATCAATATTTAATATTATGGCCCAATGAGCTTGCTTGCCGTATAATTAATTATTTGATTGAAAATTGGCAGGGCCTTCACACAATGACTGCCCAGCATGGGTGTCTTATCATAAAAATAATGATGACCGAAATACTGTACCAACGAGCACAGATTATGACCATGAAACTGCGCCACTTGCATCTGGCCTTTCTCTTGTTATCACTCACAGCATTTCTCTTTGATTTCCTCCTCTACTACGTTTACAAAGCTACAAGACAGAAAGCTAACACTTCTACAAGGAAAACGCGCAGAAACCCAATGATACTCTACCAAAGCTACCACCTCGGTTTCACACATGTCGCATTGACGCTACCAATGAGACTGTAACAATTCCAATAGTCCCGACTTTCATTATCGCAGGTGCTCAAAAAAGTGGAACCTCAGCTCTCTATACCCTGCTCAAGATGCACTCTTCTATCCTCGCCAGCAGACGAAACGAGCTACATTTCTTCGACGGGCGAGGAAAGATTCCATCTTCCAATGCATCTGAACTATCGCAAGACGACTTGTGCCGAGCTCGAAAACAATATGCCAAGTTTTTCGAAGTCAATAGGCTCTTGAAATCATCAAATGGACCTGTCGTAGCGTCCTTCGAGAAGACACCAAGATACTTGATGATGCCGAACGTTCCAGCTCTCATACATGCTGTTTGCCCATGGCAGCCTAAAATTATTGTAATGCTTCGAAATCCGATTGACAGGGCTTACAGTCTTTATAAGATGAACAAAGGCGGGAACAATGACTATCCATCTTTTGAAGAAGTAGTGGACCAAGAAATCGCCGAAATGAAAGTGGCCCGACTGACAACAGCACCCGAGCTCAGCGGCTTTCTCAACAACAGCGTGACAAGACAACTGACTCATGATTCATTCGAGATTCCCAACAATTTGACGCTACCAGCAGCGCAACCAAGTTTGGTATAAAATACGAGTGTCCATGACGTACAGGGGTTTGTACGCTCAGCATCTGTTCAACTGGCTTCCATACTTTCCGCTCGGAACTCACTTGAAAGTAATCCCGTACGAATCATTTCGACAAAACATGTCGCACATCCTCGACGACGATTCTGGATTTTGTTGGAGCGCCTAGACACAACTTCACAGATGATGTATTCAAAACAGACTACAGCCCCCACCATGGTTTTCGAGCGAGGAATGTGACCTTGACGCCCCGAAGACTAGAGACTATCTACAGCGGTTCTACAAGCCTTACAATGACGAGCTAGCTGATCTTTTAGGGGAAGAGTGGCGTGGGATTTGGGATTGATACGGAAAGGATTTGCGACAAGAGAGAAAATGTCACGAAACACGAAACCTGGTATTATACCATACGTACAGTACTTGTACGGTAAGAACTCTTCTGTAGCCTGGATTGATGATTGCCGGGTTATGACAATGATGCCTACAACTGCTTCATGTTTACAGTTAATAGCTTTGTTCGTTCACTGGCATTGGGAGTTGGACTAAGAGGGGCTGAATCGGATGAAGTCTTCGAGTCAGGATTGTTACTTCTCGCTGTTGGCAGTGCCAGTTTGGCTGCTGAAACCATTCCAAGGTTGCTTGAAGCAACTTTGATGCATTTTGGAGCTGGCCTATCCATCGATCTCATCATGCACAGATACATCTGTCCACTTTCGGAATCACAGTTGGATCGATGTTGGTGAATATTGGTCACTACTTCGGCAACGTTGTGTGTTGGGCTATTGGGATCCCCGTGTTGGTTGCGGGTATAGGAATTGCTGCCATCTGCTCTTGCAATCTTTGCGAATAGATTTCGAAAGAATACTGCTGTACTAGATTACATCAATAGTACGTACAAAGAGTCGAACACCTCAAGAATGAAGGTTGCGAGCAGATGCCGAACATACTGCTTTGTTCACAAATACTGACTAGCAGAGCTTGCAAAGTAATCCCCTCATCTTGTCTTCAACTCATTTTCAAGGAAAGCTTGCCCTTTATATTATATGTCATAGCTAAGGTATAAGGGATCATTACATTTTTCTTGAGTACGTACTGTACTGGTGAGCATTGCCAAAGCTTTTTGTTCCTAGCTAGTCTATCCGTGCTCCAAATCCTGCAAACATATTGTAATGGTGTCAAAAGTCAGAGGAGGGTGTAGTTGATAAAAGACTGTGTATTTATATATATTATTTCTTGTACAGTAACATCATATTAATAATTGTGACCTACTGGGCGTTGTTGGCATTCCACGATTACAAACCACTGTTGCGTCTCTCAGCTGAGTGTCCACTGTCCACATCTTTAGAAAAAAAGCAACGCAGCATGAGCTCTCCTCGTTCAACACCACACGTGGAGACTGTAAATAATCTTCCGATGAGTCCGACGTCTCGTCAGAATCACCAGAGAATCCAGTTCTTCGAGCAAGAATCGACACGGAATCGTTTCCTCCACTCGAGAATGACAGAGAAATCCCAACTAGCTGTGATGGGAAGGAAAAGAAAGTCAGAAGGTTAACTAGCAAGGATCATGGAACAACTGTTGATGTGAATATGATTAAGCTTCAAATTGCACAAGAGCGCAAGGACCATAGTGAAGATCCAGACGAGAGCCACAGCTCCGAAGAAAGCAAACACGTTTTATCCGAGTTGAACCTATGCCAGAACCATGACATTAACCCCCCTGACATAGCTTGGCTCCAGCAGCAGCTAGCAGAAGGTTCAGAAGCATCCTGGCAGATTTGCTGCTTATTTGCAACAACGCTGTAAGCAACGATTTCGAACTCCACACCTGCGACGGATGTACAATAACGCATTATATGCACACTGAGTGCTTTCTCAAATATATTCGAGCCAGTTGCGCTCCTGGTGGAGTGCTTGATGGAGAAAGATATCTGGGAAGCTTCGAGCAATCGAACAACTTAAGTGGAGTGGGAAGTCTTCCTTGCCCCCTTTACCTAATGGAACGTCGTTGTGATTGTGCCTCACTTTCGGATACAAAAATACGTCGAGTGTTGGCTTGTAGCGAAGAAGTGGCACTTTATTATAAAGTGGCAATTCGACGCATTGCTTACCAGGTTGCAGAGTCCGAAGCATGGTCAAGATTACAGATTGGTCCAGAGCAAGAAAACGACGACCAGATCCTTCCTCCCGCTCTGAACTGGCTCAGTACTTCGTTTCGTTTGAGAGCTGCCATTGAACTTGCCGTAGACGAAGGTCTTTACATCAAGTGCCCAAACTGCCATCGAGCTTGTGTCAAGGATGATGCTTGCATGCATGTCACATGCAATACTCGTGGATGTGGTACACAGTATTGCTACTGCTGTGGACGGGAGCGAGGACATAATTCACAAAATAGCCGCAGATGCCGTGGTTGTGATGCTATTAACCACTTCATCGATAAGCAGCCTGGATGGGAAGCATTCAGCATTGGATGCGAAGCGTCAGGATATGGTGCCCTCAATGAGTTTCGTCGTCAGCGAATAGCCTATTTTGTCCGCCGCATAAAGGAGGAAACAGTCCGTACCGCATGGGAAGCTTTCGAGAGAGATTACTCTCATATACTTACGAATGTGCCAACACAAGGAAGATATATCTTGTGGGAAGAATTAGACTCATCGAGGGCTCCTACTTTTGGAAATAGTTCCGAAGAGGACTTGCTGTGGAAACTGCCACCGCTTCTTATGGTGGCAGGTCGGACTGATCCTGCTGGGAATGCGGCACCGGCAGCTTGTAATGACGTAACTCAAGAAGCCAGTAATAGTGTTCGCAATGAAGAGCAGGAGACTACAGAAATCCCTGACATTCCACCCTTTTGGCCTAATTTGAAACCAATGCTTCTTATATTCCACCTCATTGGCGGAGTGACATCTTCGCAGGAATGCTCATAGGTTGGATCGACAATTTCAACTGGTTGGTA
>CAVOQN010000008.1:0-38178 GCA_963698375.1 uncultured Pseudomonadota bacterium | reverse complement strand
GGAAATAAAACGCCCGCCATTGCGCTTGAACTTGGAAATGGCGATCTTCATCGGATTGGAGTGATGGTCTTCGGCAGTGCCGATCATCACGAACAGCTTGGAACGATCCAGATCGGGGCCACCGAATTCCCAGAACGAGCCGCCGATGGTGTAGATCATGCCGGCCGCCATGTTCACCGAGCAGAAACCGCCATGCGCCGCATAGTTGGGTGTACCGAACTGCTTGGCGAACAGGCCGGTAAGCGCCTGCATCTGGTCACGGCCGGTGAACAGTGCAAACTTCTTCGGGTCGGTGGCGCGAATTTTCTTCAGGCGCTCTTCCAGAATGGCGAACGCCTCGTCCCAGGAAATTTCCTCGAAATCGTTGGCGCCGCGCGCGGCGCCTGGTTTGCGGCGCAGCGGCTTGGTAAGGCGCCCCGGTGAATATTGCTTCATGATCCCGGACGCGCCTTTTGCGCAAATCACACCCTTATTAAGAGGATGCTCCGGATTACCTTCGATATAGCGGATCTCGCCGTCGCGCAGATGCACATTGATGCCACAGCGGCAGGCACACATGTAGCAAGTGGTGCTCTTGACGTCGACACGGCCGGTGGTCTCAACACTTGCCTTGGACATAACGGAACCTGACGGGGATCAATGGGCAAAGATACCTGCTACCTGCTTTCAACAGCCAATCAGCATTATTGAGGGATATATAAGTCAGTGCTAATGCTTTTATACCCCTATGGGCAGACGCAAATCAGTCCTCGCGATCTCAATTTAAGGCACCTGCCCACGCGTCACGGGTACGGCCTTGCTCATCAAATACTCGCGCATCGAACCGGTATGCACGCGTACATTCTCGAATCCGAGGCGACGCAAGCTGAGGTAGCTCTGGCTGGCACGGTGCCCGGTCTGGCAGTACAGAATGACTGGTGCTTGCCTGTCCTTGAGACCGACCTTCTCGAGGCTTGCATTCAGCGCCTCTGCCTCACGAAAAATAAATCCGCTTTCCATGTTGATGGACTGCTCCCATGGCCACCAGTGTGCGCCGGGTATGTGGCCGCTGCGCGAATCTTTTATATTGCCAGTGTATTCATCACGCGTTCGTACATCGAGCAGTAACGGCATGGCCGTTGCGGGCGACGGCATGACATCGGAAAGCAACGCCAAATTCGCGCGAACAGCCTTGCCGGATTGATATTGTGCCGGCTTGTGCAGAGGCGGCGTGTTGTCGACGCGTTTGCCATTCAACACCCATGTCACCAGACCGCCATCCAGCACGGATACCTGGGGGTGCCGGATACGTTCCAGTTCGAGGAACAGACGCCCGGCGTTGAGGCCACCCATGTCGTCGTAAATGACCACGTGCGTGTCGCGCGCGATACCGAGTCTCCCCAGCAGTGCGGCAAACTGCCGCTCATCGAGACGCGCCGCTGGCTTGTCCGGACCGCGCGGCTGCAGCAATTCGTGATAGGCAAGACGTACCGCACCGGGCAGATGAAAGCGTGTGTACTGAAGATCGTCCTCGGTCATGTCGACAATGACCATGTTGCTGTCTTTGAGACGTGCTTCGAGCCAGGCGCTGTCGACCAGCACTGGTGCCGCCTGTACTCCACCTGACAGCAGCATGAAGCAGAAAACAAGACCGGTCACTACACGCATCAACTTACCCTTCGTCTCCGATTAACTTTCCAGTTTACACCCGCTTCACCACCCGGCAAGCCCGCCGCAGCCAGTCACCCGATATCGATGATTGCTGGAATATTTAAGTGCCGTCAGGCTGTTCCGGACCTTGATGGTTCACGCTGGAGTATTGCGCGGACAGCGCCCGTCCCGCACACTTGGAGCAATCGCCAAGCGCCGAATCAGCTATGACTGTCACAGCCCCACTGGACCGAACCGATGCAAGAAACCGGGTGCTCGACGGACTGGCACGCCTGCGTGCGGCATTTCCGCTCGAACAGCGCATCCTCGAGGCCGCACCCGCGGTGCGTGCCGCCTATGCGCAAATACTCTGCCGCTGGCAGCAGGCTGCACCATTCCCGAACACCGAAATCAATGACGCGTTGCTGGCAGAACTCATCCAGCGGGACGCCGTGGTTCCACAGGAACTCGGACTCGGCTGCTATCCGTTCAGCAGCAATGACACCGGTATTCACGTGACCCTTCCGGCCGGCACGGTGCATGCCATGTGCGCCATCGATGCACTGGCCATTGCACGCCTGACACGCACGCGCACACGCATCGAGTCCAGCTGCACGACATGCGGTGCGGCCATCACTTGTTATGTCGAGGAAAACGGCGGGCTCGATCACGACCAGGTTGACCTGGCGCGGGTTGTCTGGCAACCGGCTGCCGGCCCCGCCACTTCCTGCAGCCGCGGTCTGTGCCGGCAACTCCGCTTCCAGTGCCCTGCATGTCCAGTGCCACACGCCAGTGACTGTTTTACCCTGCCGCAGGCCACGGCGATCGGTAACGCCTTCTTTCGCTTCCAGACGGCGCTGCTCGCGGCGCACCCTGCCCGGATTACGTGATCCCGATGACCGACAACGACACGGCCGGCAACGCCTTGGTACTCAATCGCGATTGTCTGTGTACGTCCATCGATCCGGCCGCGATGCAACGCGAGCTGGCCACCGTGCTCGGCAACGACGACCTCTACCATTCGATCCGCACCACGCGCCCGCACCTGTTTTCCGCCACGGCCGTATTCATCACCCCGGATCAAGTGCACAACATGCGTGCCGTGGTCAAGGCGGTGGAAACCGTCACGGTCACGTCCGCCTACCGCAACGCCGCGCTTGCCCGCGCATCGGCCACGGCGGCGCATGATCCACGCGCCCCGGGTGTGTTTCTCGGCTATGACTTTCATCTTGGCGCACACGGCCCGCGTCTGATCGAGATCAATACCAACGCCGGTGGCGCGCTGCTCAATGTCTACCTGGCGCGGGCGCAAAAGGCCTGCTGCCCGGACATGCAAGGCCTGACCACCGGGCCAGTGGCGCTCGCCGCGCTCGAGGAAGAGTTTGTCACCATGTTCCGCCGCGAATGGCGCGCAGCGCGCGGCAGTCTGCCGCTCACGCGCATCGCGATCGTGGATGATGCACCAGACGCACAATATCTGTACCCGGAATTCATCCTGTTTCAGGCCTTGTTCCGTCGTCACGGAATCGAGGCGCTGATCGCTTCGCCGACTGAACTCACGCTTCGCGACAATCGACTGCAGCATGCGGATGGCGCAATTGATATTGTCTACAATCGCCTCACTGACTTTGCACTCAGCGAACCCGCGCACGCCATGTTGCGTACCGCCTGGCTCAATGACCTGGCGCTGATTACTCCGCATCCGCGCGTACATGCACTGTATGCCGACAAACGCAATCTGATTCAACTTACCGATCCGGAGTGGCTACACGGCGCCGGCATTGAACCAACGGCAATCGAGACCCTGATCAGCGGAATCGCATACACGCGCCAAGTCGAACGTGCGAATGCCGAAACGCTCTGGGCGGAACGTAAAAGGCTATTCTTCAAGCCTGCTGGCGGCTATGGCAGCAAGGCGGTCTACCGTGGTGACAAGCTCACGCGGCGTGTGTGGGAAGAGATTCTGGATGGCGACTATGTCGCACAGGAACTGGTGTTGCCCGGTGAACGCCAGGTTCAGGTTATGACTGAGT
Organism: uncultured Pseudomonadota bacterium; assembly: GCA_963698375.1. Taxonomy (GTDB): domain Bacteria; phylum Pseudomonadota; class Gammaproteobacteria; order Acidiferrobacterales; family UBA6901; genus UBA6901. The sequence continues at coordinate 34,516 of CAVOQN010000008.1, read as the reverse complement.
CCACCGCGTTGAAGTACGACGTGCGCTGTTTCGTTTACGCCGGCGAAATCCAGCTACTGGCCGCGCGCCTCTATCAGGGGCAAGTCACGAATTTTCGAACGCCGGGCGGCGGATTTGCGCCAGTGTTCTATCCACCGTTGGGAAAGACGAATTGAAGGAATTGACCAACGGTGGCCTGGTCCGCGCCTGCAAGGCTGGCCATAACACCACCTGCCCGATCGTGCACACCTTGAGCTCAGAACAGGATGCGGACTAAGCCGGTTTGCTGCTGGCCAAGAGCATATTGTAGATTTGCTTTTCACTGATTGCCTGACGCGTTCGAAGGGAGAGATTTGCATGTTTATCGCCATCACCCTGCACCTGCTGGCCGTCGTCATCTGGGTCGGCGGGATGTTTTTTGCCTACATGGCGTTGCGCCCGGTGGCGGCCACGCTGCTGGAACCCCCACAGCGCCTGCCACTTTGGTCGCTGACCTTTGCACGTTTCTTCCCCTGGGTGTGGGTATCAGTGATTCTGCTGCCGGTCACCGGCTACTGGATGATTCTGAAAGTATTTGGCGGTTTTGGCAGCCTGGCGCTATACATTCACATCATGCAGGGCGTCGGCATCCTGATGATGCTCATTTTTCTGCACGTATTTTTTGCGCCATACCGGCGACTCAAGCTGGCAGTTGCGGCCGGCGATCTTGCAACAGCCGGCAAGCACCTCGCCCTGATTCGCAAGCTGATTGGACTGAACCTGATTCTGGGGATGGCGCTGATTGTCGTAGCGAGCAGTGGTCGCTACCTGGTCTAACCACGCTCCCTCATTACGTACCGGTGCGCGCTAGCTGGATTCTCTGCACCGGATCGAGTTCACATTCCGGACGCCCGAAGTACCAGCCCTGGCCCCAGTCAACGCCGAGGTCACGCAGCAGTTCGGCGGTGGCCGCATCCTCCACGCATTCGGCGATGGTAGTAAGTCCCTGGTCATGGGCCAGCGCTATGATGCTTTTCACCATACCGAGTACTTTTGGATTGTTGCGCATGTTCTGCACCATCCAGCCCTCGATTTTGAGGAAACTGACCGGCAAACTGGCAAGGTAGAGGAACGACGAGTAGCCGCTGCCGAAGTCGTCCAACGCCAGGCGGAAACCAAAGTCGAGCAACGGTTGAAGGTCACTTAACAGTCCTTCGAAGTTGCCAATCAACTGACGCTCGGTGATTTCCAGCACCATCTGCCTCACTGGCAAATCGACCATCCTGGATCCCGCGTAATACTGCTCGGCTTGATGCAGCATGGCCTGTACCAACTCGCGGTGTGCCAGGAACTGCGGCGACAGGTTGATGAAGTGCGCAAACCCCGGTTTGTTTCTGCCATCGGCCAGATTTAAAGCACAGCGTTGCATCGACTGACGGGCAACAACCTCATCCACCAGATGGATGAGGTTGATCCCCTCGGCGGCCTCAATGAATTCCTCGGCCGGCAAGATACGGCCATCCGGTTCAATAAGTCGCGCCAGCGTCTCATCCGCTACCACCTCGTTGGTGCGCAAATCCACGATCACCTGATAAGCCGGTACCAGACGGTTCTCAAGCAAGGCGTGCTGCAACATGCCGGCCTTCCACAAATTGCCGTGCCGGATGGATGCTCTCATGACCACCTGGTCACGTCCCGCGTGTTTGGCCTCGAACAGGCAACCGTCAGCTTCTGACAGCACTGTGGCCAGATCATCTTCTCCCTGGAATGTGCCAATACCGATGCTAATCGTGATGTCGAGTGGCCCGTGCGCCGTCGAGACCGGGTTACCCTTGATGGCGAGGCGCAGACGCTCCATGGCGACATGCGCCAGCTTCGTATCGGACTGATGCAGGAAAATGATGAATTCCTCGCCACCCCAACGCGCCACCCAATCGCCCTCGCGTAGCTCGGCTTTCATGATCCCGGCGATATGCCGCAACACCTCGTCACCGGTATCGTGGCCATAGTGATCATTCACAAGCTTGAAGCGATCCAGGTCGCAGATCGCGATCGAAAAGACGTTCCCCGCACGCCGGGCGCGTGCAAATTCTTCATTGAATCGGCCTTCAGCCGCGCGCCGGTTAATGAGCTTGGTGAGCATGTCGGTCATGGCCATGCTCTCCAGCTCCTCGCGTTGCTGACGCTCGAGCGTGACCTGCCCGAACCATGCTGCGAGCAACTCCATGAATGCCTGCTCATCGACGCTGAATTTTTCATCCAGCGGTGCGCGTCGCATGAACGCCAAGGTTCCGTACAGCTTCTGCCCTGCCCAGATCGGAATACTGGCGAACGCACGCATTCCCATCTCCACCGACAACGGATGACGATACAGATCCGGGTCAGCACGCAGGTCATGTATAATCAACGTACGCCTGTTCCCGGCCAGATGTCGATTGAGTTCATCCCCAAGCACGTACTCCAGACCGGGGTGAAACAAGTGTAAATCGTCAACTACATTGCGCACCACCAGTTGCGTTCCATGCAATTCGTGCACAAGCGCCGAGTTCATGTGAAGTGTGTCCAGTGCGAGTCGCAGCATGTGCTGCACCTTCTCGGCATCGGACTTGTCGCGTGTCGTGGCCAACTGCCAAAGGGCCTGTAGTCGTTGCGACTGGCTCTTCACCTGGCTCAACAGGTTCTCGCGGTCGCTGACATCAATTGCCAGGCCGTAACGCACCGCCTCACCGTCCTGCAGCGTATCGCGGTATTCGGCCACAGAAAACCAGCGGGGCACGGGGCCGACTTGCATACGCACGATTCGGCGCGACAGAGTCTCCTCGGCTTGCTCTTCCAGTGCGCCCGTTTCCTCGACCATGAGATCGCACCAGGGTCGACCCACGACGTCGGGTTCGCTCAAATCCAGCATCTGTAACAGGGCTGTGTCCGCTGCAACCACGACACCATCACGCTCTCGCACTGCATAGGTACCAGCATCAACTGCTGCCAGCATCTGCTTCTCGCGAAATTGTGCCGCTAATGTCAATTTTTCGCGTGACTGTGCAAGCGCCACTACCAGCGTATCAATTTCACGCACACCGCTGCTCGGCAATACCTCGATTGACCCCTGCTGAGTGAACTGCCCTTCAATCACACGCATGCGCCTGCTGTACCGCACGGTCAGCTGCCAGTAGGCGAGAAAGGTGGTAACCAGAAATCCCGCGATCATCACCAGCGGCAGGCGCACCTGTTGCCACCAGAGTGACACAAAGGTGGTACGCAAGAGGGAAAGGAACGCATAAATCGGTTGTGTGCCAAGCTTCTGGTAAACGCCTATCCGATAGCTTCCGTCAATCACGGCGCCTTCATAGAAGCCACTACCCGGCTGCAACAGGATGGCATCATTCAGGGCGCCGCCTGCAGTCTGTCGATCATAGACCTTGCCATCCAGATCTGCGGGAATCCGGCTGATCAAGTAGCCATCTTCTCGCCACAAGCCGAGTGCGGCATTACTGGCAAGCTCCAGGTTTAGCCAGAGATGCTGCTGTTGTTCGAGCAAAATGCCAGCCACCAATACATAACGCACCCGTCCGCCGGGATCCCGCACAGAATAGTGTAACGGGATAACCCAATGAGAGTTGAGCAGTGACGGGTGTGGACGGCCTACGCTCAAGCCGGCAGTCTTTCGTGCCAGATCGAATTCTGCGCGCCAGTTGGAGTCGGAGCGCAAATTCGACAGTGTCTGTCCGTCTGCTGCGGATGAAGCCAGCACCAGCCCATCCGGACGTGCAAGCGTGATCGAATGAAGATCGGGATTGCCGGCCTTGGCGGCGCGCAGCAACGCAGCGGCCTGACTCGGATTGCGCAACGGATTTGTTTCATCCAGCTCATTCGCCACGATCTCCAGTTTGTGGCCAACCGAAGCGAAGTAATGATCGGCATGCGCCGCGAGCAGTTTGACGGTGTTGGTCATGCGCGCAATCTGCGCAGTCTGCGTCTGTTCCCAGGTGACCCACAGCCAGACTGCCAGAATGCCCGATGTCACAAGCGCAATGACAGCGAGCAGCCGCTGCCCGAGCTGGATCATGGATGGCGCGTGTGCTGGGGAATTATTATTAGTGGTTATCATGTAATGACAGATTCAGACCGATTTTCCCTGTAGGTAGCACAGAACGCCTGCCTGGCCCCACATCCTGGCCAGAACAGGATTTTCTTGAATTTAACTCCAGGGCAGAGCCTTTACTAAAAGTACATAACCCTATGCAAAGATTGGTCCAATTCCACACCTGTGGATTGGCCGTTGACTGACCGTTCGGTCAGTGGTCTAATTTCATTTCCCAAGGATTTCAGTCAACTATGGCCGTGTCCCAAGTCACGCACCAGACCGCCAGCTCCGACGCCGTCGAGCGCATCCTGGCCGCCGCCGAGAAGCTGTTCGCCGAACAGGGTTTTGCTGCCGTGTCCATGAACGCCATCGCCGAGTCCGCCGGTGTCAGCAAGGCGAACGTGTTTCACCACTTCACCTCCAAGAACGCACTCTATCTGGCGGTACTGCACAACGCCTGCCGGGCGGCGGTGCAACACCTTGACGACCTGAGCAAGAATGAAGCGCCCCTGACCGAGCGCCTGCCACAATTCGCGCACGCGCACCTGGAGAACCTGCTGGAGCACACTCAGGTAATTCGTCTCATGTTGCGCGAGCTGCTGAACGACAATCCGCGTCATGGCCAGGAGCTGGCTGAACAGGTGTACGGCGAGAAATTCTCGCGCTTCGTCGCCATCCTGCGCGCCGGTCAGCAGGCAGGTGAATTGCGTACCGATATCGACCCGGCCATGGTCGCGACCGTGCTGCTCGGTGCGAACGTGTTCTTTTTTGAGTCACGTGACGTCTTGCGCCACTTTCCGGACGTAACATTCACGCAGCACCCGAAACGCTTCAGTGCGATGCTGGCAGATATTCTTCTGCATGGCATCCTGCCCTCTGCAGCAACCGGAAAAACCACAACAACAAGGAAACACCCATGAGCAAGTTACCCATCTTGCTGACCCTCGCCGGCCTCGTGCTGGTTGCCGCCTGTGGCAAGAAAGAGGCTGACAAGCCGGCGGAAAAGATCGTAAACATCACGACAGTCGTGGTTCAGAAGAAGGATCTGCAGGTAGTCGAGTCAGCGGTCGGCAACGCCACCTCACTCGGTGTGGCACAGGCCCTCGACCCCACGCGTGTGCGGCGCGGCACCTTCACCGTGCGCCTGCCTTTTCCCGAGCACGTCGCCCGCCAACTCAAGCCCGGACAACGCGTGAAACTCACGAGCTTCGACAGCCCCGACCGGACCGCGAACGCCACTTTGAAAGAAATACGACCAGCGCTCGACAGCAGCACCCAAACCATGGAAGTAATAGCCGAATTATCCGGCGGCGCTTCGTGGTACTCGGTAGGCAGCGTAAAAGGTGAGGTCGTGACAGGTGTGCGACGCGGCGCCCTGGTGGTGCCGGAACAGGCCGTGGTGCTGCGACCGGCGGGCAGCGTGGTGTATGCACTCGATGGCGAACTGGTGAAAGAACGGCCGGTGAAGACCGGCGTGCTGCGTGACGGTGAACTGGAAATCACCACCGGTCTCAAGAGCGGTGAAACCGTGGCCGTGGATGGCGCCAGTCTGTTGAGTGACGGCGCCAAGATACGGGTCATGCTTGCCAATCCGCCGGCGGCGAAGATCGAGTCCAGGCCATGAGCCTCCCGTCATTCTCCATCCAGCGCCATGTGTTTACCTTGATGGTGAGCCTGGTACTGGTGCTGTTCGGCGTGATCGGCCTCCTGCGTCTCGGCATCGACAAATTCCCGAAGGTCGAGTTTCCGGCCATATCAGTCATCACCACACTGCAGGGCGCTGACCCGCAGATCGTCGACAAGAACATCACCGACATACTCGAGCAGGCTATCAATCAGGTGCCGGGGGTGAAGTCGATCATCTCCAGTTCGTCGATTGGCGCTTCCGTCATCGGCATTGAGTTCGAACTCGAAAAGGATGTGGACGTGGCCTACCAGGAGGTTAAGGCCAAGGTGGACGGCGTCCTGAAGCGCTTGCCGACCGATGCTGACCCGCCGGTGGTACGCAAAGTCGAGGTTGGTGCCAGCCCGGTCTTGTGGATCGCGTTGACCGGCAACCGCACCACCCAGGCACTCAACACCTATGCCGATGAGGTACTGAAACCACGCCTTGAGACCATCAACGGTGTCGGCGAGGTACTGATCGGCGGACAGATCAAGCGCACCATCCGGGTCTGGCTCAACATCGACCGCTTGCAGGCTTACAATCTGTCGCCGGTCGACATCGCCAATGCGTTCAAACGTGAACACGTCACGTTGCCGGCCGGTTTTCTCAGCAGCCAGAGCCGCGAGTGGCTAATCAAGTTCGATGCCGAGTTTGACAAGCTCGTCGAGCTGCAACGAATGGTAGTAGCCTACCGACGCGGTGCACCCGTGTATTTGCAGGACGTAACGCGAATCGAGGACGGACTCGAGGACGCACGCAAATTGGCGCGCTATAAGGGCAATCCGGCAGTTGGTCTCGGTATCGTCAAAGCCACCGGCGCAAACACCGTGGCGGTGGTCGACGCCGTCAAGGCGCGCGTTGACAAGGAACTTCAGCCGAATCTGCCTCCCGGCCTTGAATTGCGCTATTCCTCGGACGATTCGGTCAGCATCCGCCAATCGATCGACGCACTGAAGGAGCACCTGATACTCGGCACACTGTTTGCGGCGCTCATGGTATTTCTGTTCCTCAAGAGCGGTCGTTCGACACTGATCATTGCCACCGCCATCCCTGTTTCGCTTATGGCGACCTTTGCGGTGATGTATTTCGCCGGGTTCACGCTCAACAAGATCACCCTGCTCGGATTACTGCTGCTTATCGGCGTGGTCGTGGATGACGCCATCGTAGTACTGGAAAACATTTTCCGGCACCGCGAGGAAGCACACGAGGACAAACAGAAAGCTGCCATCGATGGATCAAATCAGGTGGTGTTCGCGGTGCTGGCCTCGACCCTCACGCTGGTCTCGATCTTTTTGCCAGTGGCATTCATCAGCGGCATCATGGGCCGCTTTCTCGGTTCGTTCGCGCTGGTGGTGGTGGTCGGTGTACTCGCCTCGCTGTGGGTGTCGCTCACACTGACGCCGATGCTGTGCGCGCGCTACCTGGAAATTCCGAAAACCCACGGACGCCTGTATAGATTCCTGGAGAACGCCTTCGTGGCAATTGAGTCAGGATACCGCCGGCTGCTGGACCTGTCGCTGGCACACCGCTGGAAGGCGGTTCTGATCGCGGTCGTCATTGTCGCTTCAAGCATTATTCCCTTCAAATTCGTCGGCAAAACCTTCGTGCCGGAAGAAGACGAGTCGCGCTTCCTGGTCAGTGTGCAGACCCCGCTCGGTTCGAATCTCGACTACACCACCACGCGTCTGAACGCAGTCGAGGCGGTCATCGCTGCCCGTCCCGAGGTCTACAGCTACTTCTCGGCGGTCAATCTCGGTGATGTCGGCCAGGTCAACCGTGGCAGTGTTTTCATACGTCTGGTTGATCGCAACCAGCGTCGTCTCGGCCAACCCGAGATCATGCGCCAATTAAGGCGCGATCTGGCCGCCATTCCCGGTGTGCAGGCCTTCCCGGCCAACATTTCGCCAATTGGCGGAATGCGCGGCGAGCCGCTGCAATTCGCAATTGTCGGCCCGGAGCTGCAGAAACTCGACGAACTCACGCAACAGATGATTGCGCGCCTCGGCGCCATCGAAGGCATCGCGAAACTCGACAAGGACCTGAAACTCGATCTGCCACAGGTGAACGTGGTGCTGGACCGCGACCGCGCTGCACAACTTGGCGTCAGCGCCATGGACATCGCCCAGACACTGAGCCTGATGACCGGCGGCGTGGACATCGCGGAGTTCAAGGAAAAGAGTCAACGTTATGACATCCGCCTGCAACTTGAACCTGATCAGCGCGTCAGTACCGACAGCCTCAAGCGCCTCTATGTGAAGAACAAGTCTGGCAACCTGGTGCGACTCGACACTCTGGTACGTTTCGAAGAAAACCTTGGGCCAGCGGAGGTCAAGCGTCGCAACCGTCAGTATGCCAGCTTCATCTATGGCGCACTTGAAGGGTTGCCGCTTGGTTCCGCCACGGATGCTGTCAACCGCCTTGGTGCCGAAATTCTGCCACCTGGCTACACCATTGCCTACACCGGGCAAGCCGAGGAATTCGCCAAGACCGGCGGCTACGTCATCTTCGCTTTCGGTATGGCGCTGGTCATGATCTACATGGTACTGGCCTCGCAGTTCAACTCGCTACTGCAACCATTGGTGGTCATGGTGGCGCAGCCGCTCGCCATCATTGGCGGCGTAGCGGCACTGTGGATCTTTGGTGACACGCTCAATCTATTTTCAATGATCGGCATGATCCTGCTCATGGGCCTGGTGGCCAAGAACTCGATCCTGCTGGTCGACCTCACCAACCAGTACCGAGCACTGGGCATGAAGATCGACAAGGCGCTGGGCGAGGCCTGCCCGCATCGTATGCGACCGGTACTCATCACTTCGCTGACTGTCATCGCCGCCATGGCGCCGGCGGCCGTCGGCCTCGGGCCGGGCGTCGAGACCAACCGGCCGCTGGCGCTAGTGGTTATGGGCGGCATGGTGACCTCGACTCTGCTGACCCTGGTAGTGGTTCCGGCAGTGTATTCGCTAGTCGAGTCGTCACGTGAACGCCATCGCCAGAGCAAACCAGTCTCTTCGCGCCTGCGGGCGCGCCTCCCCGGGTGGATTAAAAAACCATGAAAACGATCCTGCCATACAGTTTGTTGTCGCTGACACTAATGTCCGCGGCACCGGTTCATGCGGAAGATCTGATGGAAATCTACCGCCGGGCGCAACAAAACGACACGACCATGGCACAGGCACAGGCCGGCTATCGGGCCAATCTGGAAAAACGCGATCAGGGCACTGGCCAGCTGTTGCCAAACCTGTCGCTGAATGCGTCGCACTTTTCTGTATCCCAGGACATTCGCCAACCGCCGCCGGCGCACTCCAATGACTATGACAGCGATGCCTACAATGTCCTGTTGACTCAGCCGCTCTATCGCCATTCCAATTTTGCCGCCTACCGCCAAGGCAAGGCCATCGCCGCCCAGGCCGAAGCCGATCTGGCCATCGCTGCCGGTGAGCTGATCACCCGGGTCGCGCAAGCCTATTTTCAGGTGCTGGCCGCCGAGGATGCCCAGGAGTTTGCGCGCACCGAAAAAGCCGCCATCGAAGGCCAGCTGCAACTGGCCGAGCGCAACTTTTCCGTTGGCAACGCCACGGTCGTGGATGTCCACGAAGCCCGCGCCCGCTTTGACCTAGCCGCCGCGCAGGTCGTGGTCGCGGAAAACCAGCTGCTGGCGAAGCGTGAAGCCCTCACGCAATTGACTGGCAGCGGCTCCGGTCCGCTGGCGCGGCTGCTATGGAAAGGAAATTATGTCTACCCTGACCCGCTGGACATGGAAGCCTGGAACCGGATCGCACAGGAAAAAAATCCGGTTATCATTGCGCAGCAGCATGCCCTGCACGTGGCCGAAGAGGAAGTGGAAAAAAACCGCGGCGGTCATTACCCAACGCTCGACCTCGTTGCCACCCACGGATACAACAAGAACGGGATTCTGTTTTCGCCGTTGACATATGAGTACACCACCAATCAGGTGGGTGTGCAGCTGCAGATCCCGCTGTACAGCGGCGGCATTACCCAGTCGCGAGTGCGCGAAACCGTGGCCCGGCAAGATCAGGCGAAGGCCGCTCTCGAGCAGGCCAAGCGCGCCATTACCCGCCTGACCCGTGAAGCCTATCTGGCCGCGACCGGCGGGATTGCCCAGGTCAAGGCCCTCGACCAGGCGCTTATCTCCAGCCGCAAGGCACTGGAATCAACCTTGATCGGTTATGAATCCGGGGTACGCACCGGCGTGGACGTGCTCAACGCCCAGCGCGACCTGTACCGCACCGAGCGCGACCTGTCCCAGGCCCGCTACAATTATGTTTTGAGCATGCTGCAACTAAAGCTCGCCGCCGGAACCCTCAACGAGCAAGATTTGGGCGAGATCAACAAGCGGCTTGTCATGACAGCCGGTACACCGAATTAACTGCTAAACGCCGGTAGCCGTGCCGGCAGTCATCCATTAGGATGGCGCTCCCGTACCGTGTCTGGTTTTCTTCAGCGTATGCCCCATTCCGCTCCAAAAGTCGGTTTTGTCAGCCTCGGCTGCCCCAAGGCGCTGGTCGATTCTGAGCGCATCCTCACCCAGTTACGAGCCGAAGGTTACGCGATTTCGCCCGACTACACTGATTCCGATCTGGTGGTGGTCAATACCTGCGGCTTCATCGATTCCGCCGTCGATGAATCGCTCGACGCGATCGGTGAAGCGCTCAGGGAGAACGGCAAGGTCATTGTCACCGGCTGCCTGGGTGCCAAGGGCGACGTGGTCAAGCAGGCACACCCGCAAGTGCTGGCCGTAACAGGCCCGCATGCGCTGGAGGAAGTCATGCTGGCGGTGCATGCCCATTTGCCAAAACCGCACGATCCTTACATCGATCTCGTGCCGGCGCAGGGCATCAAGCTTACGCCGGCGCATTATGCCTACCTGAAAATTTCCGAAGGCTGCAACCATCGGTGCAGCTTCTGCATCATCCCGTCGCTGCGCGGTGACCTGGTAAGCCGCCCGATCGGCGACGTGCTAACCGAGGCCGAGCATCTGGTGGACAGTGGCGTGAAAGAACTGCTGGTGATATCGCAAGACACCAGTGCCTATGGCGTGGACATCAAATACCGCACTCACTTCTGGGGCGGCATGCCGGTCAAGACGCGCATGCTCGAGCTCGTCAAGCACCTCGGCGACATGGGTGTCTGGGTGCGACTGCACTACGTCTACCCCTATCCGCATGTCGACGACGTCATCCCGCTCATGCAGGCCGGCAAGGTCCTGCCGTACCTCGATATTCCCTTTCAGCACGCCAGCCCGAAGATTCTCAAGGCCATGAAACGCCCGGCCGCGGCCGAGGATACGCTGGCGCGTATACGGGCGTGGCGCGCGGCCTGTCCGGAACTGGTGATTCGCAGCACCTTCATCGTTGGTTTTCCGGGCGAGACCGAGGAAGATTTCCAGATGCTGCTCGATTTTCTCGAAGCCGCGCAGCTCGATCGCGTCGGCTGCTTCCCCTATTCAGCCGTGCAAGGTGCGGCCGCGAATGCGCTGCCTGATCAAGTGCCAGAAGAAGTAAAACTGGAACGGCTGGAACGTTTCATGGAGGCCCAGGCCGAGATCAGCGCCACGCGGCTGGAGCGCCGGATCGGCCAGGAGATGACGGTGCTGGTGGATGAAATCACCGACGACGGCACCGCCCTCGCTCGCAGCTACGCCGACGCGCCGGAAATCGACGGTGTCGTGATCATCGAGAACAGCGAGGGACTGCGCGTCGGTGAGTTTGCAAAAGTACGAATCACCGATGCCGGCGATCACGACCTGTGGGCGGTGAGTATTTAAGAAATATTTTCTTTCCGCCTCGCGATCGGCTGGCAACAATACTAAGCCGGATACAGCAGCACCAGTGTCAGTGCCACGGCAGCGGGCAAGGCCTGCACCCACAGAATCCTGCGATTGGCGGTCATCGCCCCGAATACGCCCGCCACGATGACGCATCCGAGAAAAAATATCTTGATGCCGTAGCCCGCCGGGCCAATTACGATTCCCCAGAGTAGGCCAGCAGCCAGGAATCCATTATAAAGCCCCTGGTTGGCGGCGAGCGCCGCCGACGCCTGGGCAAATTCGGGCGTCAAGCCAAAGACGCGCCGGCCAAGCGGCTTGCGCCAGAAAAACATTTCCAGCACCAGGAAGAACATGTGCAACAGGGCCACCAGTCCAACAGCAATGTTCGCGAGCAACATTCCGACCTCCTTGTGCTGGGCGGGATCAGGGCGAATCGCACCGGAACTAACCTGCAATAATGTGAATATGGCCCGCCGTTAATCCGCCTCACGCTCCACGGAGCAACAATGGATGGCGGTGGTTTTTTGTTGCTGGTCTTCCGCCACATCCAGGTCTACCAGCACCTGCCCGGTAACCGGATTCGGTCGAAAGGTGGTGCAGCCTTTGAGCCCCTTGGCAAAGGCATAGTCGTAAAGCGAACGGAACTGTGCAAAACCGTAGTCGCGCGGCACGTTGACGGTCTTGGAGATGGCGTTGTCCACCCACGGCTGCAGCGCCGCCTGCATATCCAGGTGCATGAAGGGCGAGACCTCGCCAGCGGTGACGAATGCCGGGGTGAGCGGTGCATCCATGCCATTGAGTTCGCGGTACAACCGGTAGGCATAATCGTTGACGGCATGCTCGCTCAGGCTCCCATCCGCTTCGCGCACCCGGCGCTTGTACTCGAAGCGGTACACCGGCTCGAGTCCGCTCGACACATTGTTGGCGAGCAGTGAGATGGTGCCGGTCGGTGCGATCGCAGTGAGATGTGAATTGCGAATGCCGTGACGTGCAATGCCTTTGCGGATTTCCGGCGGAAGATGGTCGATGAATTTTCCCTGCAGGTGTTTCTCCTTGTCGAACCGGGAAAACGCACCCTTCTCGCGTGCCAGCTCAATGGACGTCTGATAGGCCGACTCACATATTCTTTGCATCACTTCGCCGGCCACGCGTACCGCTTCCGACGTGCCATACGGAATACCAAGCATGATGAGCGCATCGCCCAAACCCGTGAGTCCGAGACCAATACGGCGCGTGGTGCGCGCTACCTCTTCCTGCTTCACTAAAGGAAAACGTGACAAGTCGGCAACGTTGTCCAGCATGCGCACTGCCACGGCGGCGGTGTCAGCAATACCGTTCAGATTGAGCGTCGCCTTGTCGCTGAACGGGGAATGCACAAACGGCGTCAGGTTGATCGAACCGAGATCGCAGGCACCATACGGTGGTAACGGTATTTCGCCACACGGGTTGGTGGCGCTGATCTGTTCGGCATACCACAGATTATTCTGCTCGTTTACCCGGTCCACGAAAATCACGCCCGGTTCGGCGTACTCGTATGTAGCCTGCATGATCTGGTCCCAGAGCTGACGCGCACGCAGTGTGCGCACGACACGGCAGCGCACCGGCCGCACCGAACCCGACCAGACCCGCTCCACGGTGTTCTCCGCCGCAGTGACATCGTGCGAACCCAGCGGAAATACCAGCGGCCAGTCGGCGTCGGCCTGTACCGCCTGCATGAAGGCATCACTCACCAGTACCGACAGATTGAAATGCCGAAGTTTCAGGGCATCGTGCTTGGCGCGTATGAATTCCTCGATATCCGGGTGGTCGCAGCGCAACGTCGCCATCATCGCGCCGCGACGCGCGCCGGTCGACAAGATGGTGGCGCACATGGCGTCCCAGATCTGCATGAACGACACCGGCCCGGAGGCCGTAACACCGACACTCACGGCCGGCGCACCGCTTGGACGCAGGGTGGAGAAATCGTAGCCGACACCACCGCCCTGCTGCATGGTCAGCGCGCCTTCCTTGAGCGCATCGAAAATGCTGTCGAGCGAATCTTCGATGGCACCCATGACGAAACAGTTGAACAGGGTGACGCGGTGGCCGGTACCGGCACCGGCCTGGATGCGCCCGCCGGGCAGAAACTTGAAGCCTTCAAGTACGTTATAAAAGCGCTGTTCCCACTCCGCGCGGTCGGACTTTTCCACGCTCGCCAGCGCACGCGCTATCCGCCGCCACGTGTCTTCGACGTTCTGATCCCGAATCTCACCGAGCTCGCGAAAGCGGTACTTGGTATCCCAAATGCGCTGTGAGATGTCGGTGTGAAAGTATTCCCGGTTCATGACAATAGGCTAACACTACAGCCCCGATTCTGATATCGAGGCCGTCGTAATACACAGTCTGCACGGGAACATGGCCAGCACCCGGGTATTCCCGCCTCGACAAGTGGGCCGATAACGATGACTCCATACCAATTGAGTGATTTCAGCTGAAACGCCCCGGCCAGTGAACGAACCGCCTACAAACAAGAGCACGTAGGTCTGGCTTGTTCTCAGCGTTTAGTCTGCCGGCGCAGTTGGTCGATGGCGCGCAACAGGGCCATCTCCATTTTCAGCTCGACCATGAGTTTCTCGTAATCCGCCGCTGCAGGCTGGGCAGCAATGGCTTTCTGCGTTCGTTCCATGGCGGCAAGTGCTGCGGCTTCGTCGAAGTCCTTGGTGCGCGTCACCGTATCGGCCAGCACCGTGACGATGTGCGGCTGCACTTCGACAAAACCGGATGATATAAACAGAGTCTGTTCTGCCTCAAACTCATTGGTAAAACGCACCAGGCCCGGACGCAAACGCGTCAGCAGTGGCGCATGCCGTGCCAGGATGCAGATTTCTCCGCCCTCGGCTGGCAACACCACCTTGGTTGTTGGACCGGAATAGATCAGCGCCTCGGCGCTGACGACATCAAGATGAGCAGTTAGCGGCATGGATCAGGGTGGTCATCCGGCAGCCCGGATCATGCAGTTACTCATGGTTCGACGCATCAGTATCGAATGGGACGGATAAGAATATACACAGTAACAGGAGGTCGTTAAAGACAGCTGGCTTTCGGATGTTTACAGGATGCGGCCGTGCGATAGCCGGTAATTCCTATCCCCGGGCGCAGGTGCTAAAGTGCACCGGGTCGATGTCGCATCCAACCAGATCGCAGGCCATTACCGTCAGGATACCCTCGCAGGGCGCTACCAACGTTTTCTTTCCTGACTCGTTTCCCACGCACCCAAATCCGGAGATTGTTTCATGTCAGCGCTTCCGTCATTACCGTCGAGTTTCCTGCTTGTTATCGCGCTGGGCGCATTTTTCGTTGCCAGCGGATGCAAGGATCATGAAGTGCCACGGACGCAATCCGGCGAGCCGCTACCGTTTGACCATCTGGCCACGCTGCCCAGCGACCACCCGCCTATTCCGGCGGGAGCCGGGCAAGGCCAGCGCAATGCGAATCCGCCGGCCCAGGAACAGGCCGCACAGCCCGCAAGCGCGATCAAGGTTACCGTCAAGCTCAGCCCGGCGCTTTCCGGCAAGGCCGCGCCCGGCGATACCGTGTTCGTTTTCGCGCGCGCCGCGCAGGGTCCGAAAATGCCACTCGCCATCGTGCGCAAACAGGTGAAGGATCTGCCTGTCACCGTGATCCTGGATGACTCGATGGCCATGGTGCCGGACATGAAAATGTCCAGTTTCCCGCAACTGGTGATTGGTGCGAGGGTATCGAAATCCGGCGATGCCATCACCAAATCCGGCGATCTGGAAGGTTACACACCTGCACTCAAGGCCGGAGCGACTGGGCCAGTAGAAGTCGTGATCGGATCCGTGGCCGGTGGCGCTGCGCCGCCAATGCCAAGCAGCCGGGCAGCCGATGTCGCGCACGATACCGACTTTAAGCACGCCAAGTCCAAGGTAAAAACGCGTCTCAACATTCCCGCTGAAGTGAAGGCGAAATGGAAAGCCGTGGAACTCTCTGTGGCTGGCAAAGACATCAAGCTGCACAAATTGCAGGTACCGGTCGGCGGGGATGCAACCATCGACAAATCCGGCCTGATCGTGCGGGTGGTCGCCTACGTACCAGCATTCCAGAGCGACGCCGGTGCGGTGACCAGCAGCACAAATAGCCCTGATAACCCGGCGGTACTGATTCAGCTTATGGAGAAAGGTCAGATCCTGAACGAAGGCTGGGTATTTCAGAAGCTGCCTGACTTTAACACTTATTCCAACGACAAACTGCAAGTACAGCTGCTGTCAGCGAGCTGAGGCACCTGGTTCAGGTTGGCCAGCTGGTAGGTGTGCCGGAACAGCGTGTCCGCCAATTTACATCACGGCACGCTGTTCAGCTGCGTGAAACTATTGGCCGACCTCCACGCATGACGTACACAGCACATCTGTCGCCGTAAGAACGGTGTCGCATTCTGTGACACTGCCCTCCCATGCAGCAGTATTGACGTTAAATAGAGCCGGCGATCCGTGCACCGCTGCTCAGCGGAAGAGCGGGTATTTCTTGTGCGAGGACTTGCCGTGGTAATACTTGTAACGAAACAGCGCATCGCGGCCATGACAATCGGCGCACAGGAAGGATTCCGTGTTGGCCAAGCGCAGGAAACTCGTGTTCACGTCGCCTTCGGTGTTCTTCCCGGGACCCTCCGCCGGCTTGCGCGCGCTCCACTGGTGCGGATTGTGGCAACTCGCGCAGGTGATGACGCCACTCGTGTCCGGCATGCCGGCATGATCGTAGACGCCGATACCCGGGATCGCCTTGGAATTGAAGCGCACGCGCAGTTCCGGTGACCAGGCCGTGGCCTTGGCAGGATGGAGGCTCTCCGGCGGCACCTTGGCCGCCGCCACCTTGCGCGGTGCATGACAGCTGCGGCACTGCTTCTCTCCCTCGTCCTGACCCGCACCGGGCGCGCGCGCCCACAGGCGCAGGTCACTCACCGCATTGTGCACCGTGTGGCACTGACCGCACACGCCGGATTGCGCGCTGGTGCGGCCCTGTGCATTTACATCCCGCGGCGCGCTCACCGAGAGATCGTGGTCGGTGCCGCGCACCAGACGCTGATCCTGATGACAGTCTACGCACAGATCGCTACGCCCTGACGCCGGCAGGCGCAGAAAACTGTTGCTGGCACCGCCCTCGGCCTTGGCGCTCGCACCCGCGCGGCTCGCCATGTTCGACGGGTCCCACTGGTGCGGATCATGGCAGGTGGCGCAGTCGATTTTCGCGCTGGCTGTCTTGTCTTGTCCGCCTGCGCCATATCGCGGCAGTTGCGATTGCATGCCGGTCTTGAGCGGCTTTTCGAGCGGGTGGCTGTGCGCTCCGACTAGCTTCTTGTCCGCCTCGCCATCGGCGCGATGGCAGCTGCTGCACAGCGTCGCCGTCACGCCCTTGGCAGGCCCGGTGTCGCGTGCCCACAGATAGCCGCCCTTGGCATTGTGCGGCATGTGGCAGGCGGCACACACACCCTGGTTCTCCGGTTTTGGCGCGCTCACCTTCTTGGCCGCCGCCATTTTGTCCGGCGCACTCATTACCACCGGATTGTGCTTGCTGAAGGCAACCGCGGCTTTGTCCACATGACAGTTGCTGCACAACCGGTTGCTCGCGTCGTGCGGCAAGCGCAGGAAACTCGTTGCTCCATCGCCTTCGATTTCACGCGGATCATCTGTGAGCATTCCGG
The DNA here is from genome assembly GCA_963698375.1 of uncultured Pseudomonadota bacterium. GTDB lineage: Bacteria > Pseudomonadota > Gammaproteobacteria > Acidiferrobacterales > UBA6901 > UBA6901. Next base: position 17,325 of record CAVOQN010000008.1, on the reverse strand, counting down.
AAGAAACGCTCGACCAACGATGTGGATCATGGCAAGTGGCGCAGCCTACCTTGCCGCCGCTCGCCGTGCGCAGGCCCTTGTCGTCGTACAGCGGCAGACGTACCAGCGGCGAGTTGGCGTCCGGCAACGGGAAGCGGCTCGCCCAACCCTTGACCGTGGCGGTGATACCGGCGTTGGCCACCGGTACGTTAACTGGATGACTGTGGGCACCCACTGATTTTTTCTTGGCCAATCCTTCCGGGTTATGGCAGACCAGGCAACGCGCCGACATCGAATCAACGTCCGGGTGCACAGCGCGCGCCCACAGCGCCGGGCCATTTGCCTTGTGCGTCAGATGGCAAACTCCACACGGACCGGACTCGGACACGCTCTGGTTTTTTATGTTACGCGCCTCGGGCGCCATCACCGACATGTCGTGCTTGGTCTGCTTGATGCGGTATTTGTCCGTGTGGCAGGTGCCGCACAGCTCCGAATTCCCGTTATTCATGACCAGCATCTTCTTCTGGGTGGCGCCGTGCGCTACATGGCAAGTCTGGCAGATCACCGTACCGCCGCGCCCGAAACGGGCGCCGTGGCGAAACAGCGCGTTCGGGAACTTGTCGAGTTCCTTGAACACCGGGTGATTGCCCTCTTCTGGCCCGGTGCTGCGGTCGAGATGGCAGGCGAAGCACAGACTGGAATCGACGTTCTTGACACGCATAAACACCGGCGATTCTTCCTGCTTCCAGTCGACACCGTGGGCACTGTGACAGGTGCCGCAATACATTTTGCCGTCATCGTTGAGCGGGAAAATGGTCTTGCCTTTCGAGGTCGGAATCCTCACCTTGTCCGACGGCTTCACGCCCACCGGATGGGCATGCTGTTCACTGCGCCACACGGCGCGCGAATCGAGCATGAAGCCGTCATGGCAAGAGAAACACATGCGCTCGGTACTGGCCACGTCCTGGCGGCCGGTGTCGACACGCGGTTTCGGGTCAAAGGGAACTAGTGGTGTGACATCGCTGCGCTTGAAGTCGTTGAGCCACATGATGTGGCAGGTGGCGCATTCACGGTTTTCCGCGACATCGTTGGACGCCGCCAATGCGGGCATGAGGTACAGAAGCCCCGCCACAGCCAGCGTTCGCGCGATCCATGCCGGACCTTGTGCACGACTGATCATGGCGGCAACTCAAACACCGTCACCCGGTGCTTGAGCATTTCGGCGACATACAAACGGTTGTTACTGTCGACGGTGATGCCGGCTGCCGAGATCAGCGGTTGCGGCTTGCCGCCGGAACCGAGCACATACAGGAACTGATAAGCATTGTTGAACACCTGTACTACATCGAGGTAGCTGTCGCTCACGTACACCCGACCGCGCCGGTCGAGCGCCACACCCTTGGGTCGGAATAATTGCCCGGGCAACACACCCCACTCGCCGACCGTATAGAACGAACCATTGGGATCGCGTACCTGCACGCGGGTGTTGAGTACGTCGACGACATAAACACGTCCATCCGCGCCGACGACGATCGTGGCCGGATAGCGGAACTCGCCGCGGTTCATGCCCTCGCCGCCCCATTGATAGAGCAGTCGGCCTTCGGGGCTGAACGCCATGACCTTGTGATTGCTGTTGCCGGTCACGTACACGGTCTTGCCGGCCGCATCCACGGCCACATCCACTGGCGCCACGTTCTTGCCGCCGGCCTTCACCGCCAGGGCGCGCGCATAGGTGCCATCGGCAGCGAAGATCTGAATACGGTGATTGCCCTTGTCGGCAACATATACCTTGCCGGACGCATCGATGCCGATACCAACCGGATCGCGCAATTGACCCGGGCCACTTCCATGGCTGCCAAAGGTGAACAGGCGTTTGCCGCCACGTTCAAAAACCGCAATGCGGTGATTGCCGCTGTCTACCACATAGATGCGCCCGTCGCCTCCGACCGCGACATCGGAAGGCAGCGCCAATCCTTCGGACAGCGTGAACAAGGGGCGCAGCTCGGCGGTTGGAATGGCCGCGCGCACAGTGGCTACCGCAAACACAGCGGCCAGCAATACGGCAATCCACGTCCGTCCGGCGGCGGGTCTACTTCTTGTTGTCACCCTTGGGCGCATCATAGGTTTCCTTCCACCAACTGCGCGGATCTTTGCGGATGTCGGAGCCGCCTTTGGCAGCCGGGCGCCCGGAGCCAGTCAGGATATCGGTCGACGGCAGCGATTTGTCCGAACGCATCAGGCTCGGCATGTAGAAATTCTTGTACTTCTGCATCAGGCCGATGAAGTTGAGATTGGTCAGGTCGCGCACGCGGCGCTCGGAAAATCCAAGCTCGCGGAACGGCACGTAACTGCGCGCTTCCTCGGTATGGCAGCGGGTGCAGAAGCGCCCTTTGGGGCTCACGTTCCGGTGAAAGGTCTTTTTCACTGCATCGCGGTCGTGATCGGAGAGCTTGTGCTGGATCTTGGCGAACTCACGCGCCTCCGGGTCATCCATAGTGACTTCCAGCATTTTTTCCTGCCCGTCAATACGCGCGTACGGTACGATCTTGGAGTAGACATCGTCGGTCGTCAGCAGGATAGCCGGTATCGCGCGCGACGTCGGTGCCGAATGGCTTGCCCGACACCTTGATGCCGGAGAAATTCAGCCAACGTAGCGTGAGCATCGCCTCTGGCACCTTGCGGTCGTCGGCGTGGCAGGTCATGCAGCCAATGAACTGGGTGTGCATGTTGAGCAGGGTGCGAATCATCGGTTCCTTGGAGTGCGGGAAGTCGCCGTGGCAGATGAAGCAGACATTTTTCGCACCAAGCGTGGTGACGTCCTGGGCTGGTGCGTTGTGGAAGTGGCGTAGCCGTTCTGCGGTGCGGCCTTCGCTCAACCGGCTCAGCAGTTCCGGGGGCTTGGCCGGCTTGAACAGATCGAAGTAGCCGGTGACGGTCGCGATCAATGCCAGCAGCAGACTGCCGATGATGCCGAACAGGATGATCGTGGTCAGGAACGCGATCACCGGATGATCACGATGCATGCCGACCACGCTGAACGGGTTGGACGTGAATCCGCCCGGCAGCTTGGCCTTGTGGTCCATGATGACCATAATCGCGATGCCGAGAAAAAAGAACAGCAGTACCGCGATGACGATCAGGGTGACGTTGGCAGTCGATAGGTTATGCATATGCAGCCTCCGGCATCATCCACGCGGGTCGGTCAACAGAACCCAGATGGCAAACAACCCCCAAAGCGTCCACAGCCCAACCAGCGCCAGTGCCGAGTAGGCAATGACCTTCTGCCACCAGTTTAGTGGTTGCATCATGATCAGACGCCTTCGCGGCCTGGCTTGCGCCCGCCCTGCACGATTGGCATTTCTGCCACCAGTTCACGGCTTTCGAGCACATCCTGCAGGGTCTTGCGCTCTTCCGGCAGTTCCACCAGGTTGCGCAGGTATTCGAGGAAATGTTCCTCCATTTGGTGCTCGCGCGTGATTTTGCCGGTGAGAAAGGTCCACTGCATCGGAAAGCGACCGGGTGCGAGGTGCACGTTGTACCAGTGCCAGAACGCAATCACCAGCAACGCCAGCAGCGCCTCGTGCGGATGCGACAGACGCATCAGTTCCTGCCAGTGCGAAGCAATGCTGGCAGGCAGAATCGCCGCCCACAACTCCGGGAACAGAAACGACGAACCCGACAACACCATCACGCCATTGCCGAAGGCGGCGGCGAAATAGTGGATCTTCTGCTTGTAGTTGAACTTGTCCATCTCCGGGCGCTGCTTGCGTTTGCCGGCGAAGTACTGCAGGTCCTCGCGAAAGTCGCGCACGTCCTTCCACAGCGGGATGATGGTGCGGCGGATGTCGAAGGTACCGGCACGAATGCGCCACCAGCTGCCGAGTGTGATGGTAAGCAGGTGATAGATCATCGAGACGATCATGATCACGGCAATGGTGCGGTGGATGATGCGCGTGATGCTCACTCCGCCCAGCAGCGCATTGAACGGCTCTGCCCAGAATGACTCGAAGAAATGGATCGGCAGCCCGGTAAAGGCCAGGGTCAGAAAGGTGACGAAGGTCAGCATGTGCTGGATGCGAATGTGGATCGAATAGCGATACAGATCACCGAGCGGATTCGACACCACGTTCTTGTAGAGCAGCACCCGGTCTTCAGGCAGCATCGCCACGACTGCCTCGATTTCCTCGCGTGCCTTTGCGCCCACGCGGTTCTGCTGCATGGAGGTTTCCAGGACATCGCGCGCTTCTTTTGAAAGTTTCATTACTCTTCGCCCCTCATCAATTCATTCCAAATCACGCTGCACCCTTGTCAGACGATGCGATCGCGACCACGCTTGCTCTTGCGCCACCACGACGACCCGTGCATCAATCGCCAGCCGACTCCGTCGCGCCGCCGGCCAAAGGTCTCGAACAGCGACAGCCCCACCAGGCCGGTGATCACCACGTAGCCGACGATGTTGTAGATCATCTCGGCGTAATAGCGGAAGGTATTATGACCACGCTTGCTGGTCGGGTGCGGATCGAGCTGCGCGTAATTCTGGTCGGCATAGGTGTGGCAGCGCTTGCAGGTCTCGACGCGCCGGTCCTTGTGTACCGGCGAGGCCGGGTCGCGCGACGGCCGGATTTCGTGCACGCTCTTGTAGTAATTGACGGTATCGGCATGGCAGTCGAGGCAATTGGCGGCTGCTCCAAAGCCGTATTTCACCAATTTGCCGTGGAAACTCTCTTCGTACGACTCGACCGCCATCGGAAACTTGCGCCCGAGTTCGCGGCCCTCGGCCTTGGCCTTCTGCTGGTGGCGATCGATCATGCGCTGGTCGTCGTGGCAGGTGGAGCACAGCGCCACGATCTGCTTCAGGCGTGCGCCGCACCTCGCGGATACGCCGACTGGTGTGGTTGTACCAGCGTGTGACGAAGTTGCGGTCCTCGTGGCACAGCGTACAGCGGTCGATAATCTGTTTGGGCGGCGCCAGTTCCGCCGGGTTGTACAACGGGTTGGTGTGGCAGGTGATGCAATACGGTTTGTCGGCGTCGGTACCGGTGGCGAGCTTGCTGCGGCCATGCACGCTCTCGCGATAGGCCTCGACAATCGGCTTGTGGCTGAACGGCTTGCCGGTGGCTGGATTCTTGACCGAGTGGCATTCGGTGTTGCAGGTCACGCCCGTCTTCACCGGTTTGTGCGGCAGTTCGTTGACCTCGGTGTGGCAATCGCGGCACGGCACGTTGCGGTGCACGGTGCGCGCGAACACCTCGGGCTGGATGTAGTAGTTGCGCAACACACCGTCCTCGGTGATGCGCGCCATGCGCGGGTACTTGTGGCACAACAGGCAGCCTTCGCTGTCCTGAAAGCCCGGCGCCGGCGCGGCCACCGCCGCACCCATCAGGCCCAATCCCCATAGCACGATCAGCCAGCGACTCATCAGCATGTCATGACTCCTTCGCCCCGGCAGACCCGCTTTCACTTGTCATGGCAGTTCTCGCACATCTCCGGCATGCGCAGGCGATCTTTACATCGCCCGCCCCTTTCGCGGCCGCGGCCACACGCACCACTCCGCGCGCGTGCGGATTGTGGCAGGTGGCGCAAAAGACCTTGCCGGTGTTCGGGTCGAGCGGCAGTGCGACACCGTTCTTGCGCTGCATGAACTGCATACGTTCCACCACACGCACCGACGGTACTCGCAGGTGATCGGGCTGCCCGCTGCCGGTGAAGGAAAACCCACCCGGGTGCGGCTTTCACCTCGTGGCAGCCAGTACATTGGCGCGAAAGATCGCCCTGCACGGTGAAATCGACATCGTGGATGGTGCGCGCCGCCTGCACATCAGGCTGGCTGTCATGGCACACCCGGCAGGTCGGCTCGCGCATCTTTGCCATCCGTTTCCACCTGATCGTGCGGATTGAGACGGGCGTACTGTGCCGGATCGTGGCAGCGATAACAGAGGGCACTGCGGTCGCGGTATGGGCCCTCACGGAAGAAGCGCGGATTGAGACCACGTTCGCCGGCGCGCTTCGGCAGGCAGGTCATCGGCACATCGTGACAGGTGATGCAACTGATGGTGCCATTCGCACGCGCCACGGCCTGCGCGAACGGTTTCGGCAGGCGTGCCTGCATATCCTTCGGCACCGGCATGCCGGTCGGATGGATGTAGCTGTGATCGGAAAGCGCCGCGTGACAGGTATTGCACAGGCGATTGACATCGACATCGCGCAGCTTGCGATTGGCGCGCGATCGGCGTGCCGGTATGGCAGGCCTGGCAGGCATCACGTCGCCAGTGCGGGATTTGGCACCTGCGCGAGCGTCAGCTCGCCGTCTGTCACCCGCTTCGGGATTAATTGCGGTGCGTTCAGGAGTTGCTGTTCATTCACCTTGGACATGGCGCTCTTCTGTTGTTGTTCTGGCGGACTCACGGCATCGGCCACAAGGACCACCGCCAGCAGGCCGGCTCCGATCATCCACTTCACCCTGCAGAGGTCTTGCATGGTGTGTGCGTCCTGACTCCCTGGCCGGCCCCATTCATTCCGGGCAAACCGTGTTATTGGAAATTATTTTACTACCCGGCACTGGCTCGGCTAATGATCGAAATCAATAATCCGTCACAAGGATAGAATAATTTCTATCCCCTCAATTGCCGCCACCACCACCGCCGCCGCCCCCGCCCATACCGCCGCACATTCCACCCATGCCACCACCACCGCCCATGCCGGGACCATAGCTGCACGGATTGTGAATCTGGTTGTGGCAGCTGAGATAGCAGCGACCGGAAAAAGTCCCGGTAGATTCGAAGCGAGGCGTGTTCGGAACGCCCGAAACAGGGCTCACCACATTGGTATTGAAGTTAATCAACTTGCTGTTGTTGACGCTGTTGCCCTGCGTGATACTGATGCCGTGCGGGTCGTGGCAGGTGTTGCAGGGCGCGTTGACGCCTCCGCCCATGCCACCCCCGCCCATACCGCCGCCTCCGGCACCGACATGAACGTTGTGCAGAAAACTCTGGTTGGCGAGAATGCTGGTGCGACTGTGGCAGTTGTAGCAGAGCGCGTATGTCGAGGCGCTTTCGGTGGTCGGATCCGCGGTGATGTACTGGCGTACCAGTAGTGGTGCATAGGTCGAGCCGTGCGGCCCGTTCGGCCCGACGCCACCGGCCTTCGGCCCGTTGTTGTTGTTGTGGCAGTCAGAGCAGCTGATGATGCTGGAGGTGGTGAGCCCGGCGGGCGCACCGCTCAGGCTTGGTACGTTTGGGTTTTTACCAGGCCCCTCGACCGGATGGTACGACGGGTTGGCGGTATCAAATTCGAGACGCACGTTGGTCTGGGCGATCCGGCGCGTGGTGCGCGGCGCCGGTTTACCGGTACTGTCGGCATGGCAGCGGAAGCAGATCTGGTACTCGCGTGTGACGGGATTTACCTCGCTGCCGGTCGTCCCGACCCCGCGCACGCCGGTGAGCGGGCCGGGCAACGTGCCGGTTCCAGCACGCGCGGCATGCGGATTGTGGCAGTCGTAACACTCGACATGGCGTGCACTCACCACCGCCGGTTCATTTGGCTGGTGTACGCCGGTGGTGCTGGTGATCGGATGACGCGAGAACTTGTTGAACTCGGCCATGATGTCCTTCTGCGCCACGTGCGCATTGTGGCAAGCCGAGCAATTGCTCTCCTCAGCAGAGAAATTCAGCAGCCGCTGGCGCCCGCCGGCAGAATGCGATTTGTGGCAGTTCAGGCAGGCGTTACTCGCCACCGTGGTGAGGCTGCTGGTTGGCCACGGATCGGGGGCGACCCCGTTCCAGGAGGCGCCCGAGGTGTTGTGCGCAGACGTGCTCCAGTAATTCTTCACGTGACAGGTCTGGCACAACGCCGAGCGCGTGTTGGCCATCACCAGGAACTTGCCGTAGGCGTCGTCGTGGGCGTTGTGGCAGGAAGTGCACTGCATCTGGCCGGTGCGGTCGAGCTTGACGGCGCCGGTGAGCGTGGCCGGGTTCGCCAACTCGCCGCGCTGGCTGGCGAGTGTTGTAGTATAGGCAAAGGAGATCGGGTGATCGTCGGACAGGTCGGTGCCCAGACGTCCTGCACCGGTCGGCATCGTGGTCACGCCTCCCGCCATGTTGATGCGCGTCGAGGAACTCAGGATTTCACCAAGCGCAATCGTACCATCGTGACAGCTCAGGCACAGGATCGAAGCACCGGTCGGCTGGCCGGGTGTCGCGATCGCGGTTGAACTCGTATAGGGCGTGTAGGCGCTGCCGGGACTACGGCGGTTCCACAGCGGGCTGCTGGGTGCGGCGCTGTGCGGCGTGTGGCAGAAAATGCATATCTGCGACTCGCTGGTCGCCTTGACCGTGCCGGGTCCGCTGACCGACAGGTTGTGCCGGGTAGTGCTGACAGCGGCCAGCGCCACGTTCGTCGTCAGCGCCAACAGCAGCGCGACAAGCGTGCGGGAAATTTGGCGGTTCATGGCTGGTCTCCGATATATCGCAGCACCTGCACGCGCTGATTGTGCGAGTCGGCGATATAGATTGTGTCATTGTCACTGACGAACAGACCGGTCGGCAACCAGAACTCACCCGCTGCCCGACCCTGACCGCCGACCGCGAGCAGAAACACACCATCGCGGTCAAATACCTGCAGCGCATGAAACATCGAGTCGATCACATAAACATGGCCGAAATGGTCGGTGGCGACACCCTTCGGGCGGGACAGATCACCGGTTCCATCGCCATGCCGACCGAAGCGCCCGAGGAAACGTCCTTGCGCATCGAACATCTGGATGCGGAAATTGAGTGAATCGGTCACGTACAACCGGCGCTCGGCATCGCGCCAGATCATGGTGGGGAAGTTGAATTCACCATCGCCGTTGCCACGCTGGCCAATGCTGGCCAGATGCTTGCCATCGGCGCTGAATACAAGAATCTGATGCGCGGCCGTGTCCACGACATATAGCTGCCGGCTGAACGGATCGTAGGCCAGGCCAGTTGGTTGACGGATTTCGGCCTGGAGCATGAGTGGCGTCGCCGCCTCGGCTCCGGGCTCGATGACCAGTACCTGGCGGAGCGCCGAATCGGCCACATACACTTCACCGCGCGCACCCACCGCCAGTCCGACCGGACTCGGCAGCGGCGCATCTTTGGTGCCCTGCACCAGCCGATAACGACCGCGCTTCACGTCGAAACTCTGCACACCCTTCGCGCCCGGGTCAGCGACAAACAACGTACCGTCGCCGGTCTCGACCACCGCCATCGGGCGGATCAGTCGCGCATCGGAGGTACCCACGAATAACTCCGCGACCCGCTCCATGAATGTCTTCTGGATGTTGAGGTCCGCCGGACGCGAGAACGACCGGACATAACCGAGACGAGGTGCGGCCGGTGGCTCCGGCCAGACCTGTGCCGTGGGCAACGATCCCGGCAGCGTGATCTGCGCGGTCGGCGCGCAGCCTGCGGCGAGCAGCGTCGCACACAGCAGTGCGCTGTGGAACAGGACCGGTCATGCGGTTGCGTCTTGTGTTCATCAGAAATCCCGGCGCGCGCTGATCCGGATCACGGTCCGGTCTCGTTCGAATGCGCCCTGCAGCTCGCGGCTGTACCCACTCGGCGCGCACCAGCAGCTGGCGAATACGCCATTCCAGGCCGATCGTGTCGCGCGTGGTGGCGCGCCGCAGGGTTCCGCCGATGTCTTCCTCATAGGAGGCCTCGGCGGTCAGAGATGTGTAGGCCCACGGATTGGAACGCAGCTGCATAGCCCAGCCGAGTCAGGTTCACGTCTTCCGATGAATTAAGATAGTCCGACGAACACGCGCTGTCCCGACAGACCGGCTGTTGACACGGAAGAACGACGGTAGCTGCAGATAGGCGTCGTAACTCTCGCGCCGCGAACGGTGCGTACTACCTCATCCTGGTGCTCGAACATCACTTCCCCGCCCAGTGTGTACTCCTGCAGGAACGGCTGATCGAAGCGCAGGCCGATCAGGGTATTGCGCAACGGGTTGAGCGGCAGCGTGGGCAGGCCCGAGGTCAGATGATAACTGGCGTCGTGGTAACGGACATAGGTGGTGTAATACGGTACAGGGTCAGGCTGACCTGATAGTTCTGGTCGAACACGTTGAAGCCGACCGTGCCACCGGTCTGGAATGCATAGTCGACCAGCACTTCCTGACCGTCGAGAATATTGCCGGTAGCCAGCCGTTGGATCTGGGTGCGCGAGCCAATCACGATGATCCGGTAATCCGCGACGGTGCAACCCGCTGGCAACGGAATGACATCCGGACAATATTCCTGGGTGCGGGCCAGATTGAAGACACGGATCGTGGCGGTATCGATGTACTCCTGTGCCAACGTAACCGGGATGCCATCGATCAGCTGGATACGTTCACCAATCACGTAAATCAGAGCCGCCGCGGCCTCGCGATCCTTCTGATCGTAACTGGCGCCGGCGCTCAGGCGCAGCACCGTGTTCTTCCACGGTCGCATGTAGCTGGCCTGCAGCCCGGCACCGTAGGAACGCTGACTCAGGCCGGTAATCTGGTTGCCATCCCCATGCACATCGGTCGTCACCGAAAGCCGATCGGCGTCCCGATGGACCAAGCCGGTGCGCACCGACTGGTTGGTGGTCTCGATCATGGTGTTGACCGTGTCCTCGCTACTCTTGTACAGGTTGTAGTTGTAGAACGAGGACAGGGTTTCCGAATGCTGCCAGCGCAGGTCCGGGCTGAAACGGAAATTCTCGAGTGCCAGGGTGGAATCCGTGCGTTCATAAGTCAGTGTGTTGTAGTTCAGGAAATTGGTCAGGACAAACTCACGCTTGTCGCCCAATTGTGAGCGTGAATCGAAACTGGCGGTATGATTCTCGATTGAAGTCGGAAGAATCGGCAGATCCAGATTACCGCCCTGGGAAAACTGGTGGTTGACTTGGTACGACAACTGGCCATAACCGTCGACCCCCAAGGCCGTGGACAGGCGCAACGATGCCTGCTCGATGTCGTCGTTGACTACATAAGTCGCGTTTCTCCCTTCGGAATGCAGACGAAAGGCGTCGGCAACGATCAGCACCGGTGACAGCGGCTCGCGCACCGAGAAGGTTGCCCCATGTCGGGTATTGGTCAGGATAAAGCTCTGGGTCAGGCCGGTGGTGACAGTCGGATTCAGGTGTTCGTAATACACTTCCAGCGGGGTCGATTTCTGTTCCAGAAAATTCAGCCGCCCGGTCAGGTTGTAAAGCAGCTCATTATCTTTCCGGCCCACTCCATTCAACTCTGTCGTGTTCTGGACCCCGAGCGGACCGCCACCCAATTCCATCTTGAGGAAATTTGGGTGATAGAAATAACTGTGCGTATTGATGAAGATTTCTTCCTGCATATTGGAAATTGCATAGGTGCTCGCCGGTCCACCACTTGTGCCCGTGGTCTCCGAATCGGACAGGTAGCCGATTGATGCATAGCCCTCGATACCGGTCAGTCGGAATGGTGCAATGTCCTCCGCGAAACACGCGCCGGGGAATCCGAGCGCCAGCCCGGCCACACACGCCAACAGGCCACGGATCCTGTTTCGCCGGTGCGGAACGTCAGGCCAAATAATGCTCACCTGTGCGACTGGGCGGATTGCTCGCATACGCTGCGGCGCGCCTTAAGGTAACGGTGTTTCCGCTTGGTACTCCATCCCTTCCATACGGCCGAATCCGAAGACATTCACCTTGCTGGCACCAAACTGGCTGGCCACCAGGATCACGTACTCCACCCGGAACTTGGGATCGGCGTACGCCTGGAAATAGCGGACATTGTCGTAGTCAATGACTACCTGGGTAGGCAGGTTGATGTTTTCCGGATCGTCGCCGGCACTGCCGAAGAACATCAACAGTTTGCCCTCGGGCGACAGCACCTGGATGTTCTGGAAGGCGGCATCGACCGCGTACATGCGCCCATCCCGATCCAGTGCTACGCCCTTGGGACGCGCAAACTGGCCAAACCCGACGCCGATTGAGCCGAAGCTGCGGACGAATTTTCCGTCAAGGGTGAATTTCTCAATACGGAAATTACCCGTGTCGGCCACGTACAGATGCTGGTCGGGACCGATGGTGAGGTTGGTGGGGTATATGAACTCGCCGTCCTTCGATCCGGCCTTGCCGATCTTGAACAGCAGCTTGCCGGATTGTTTGTCCAGCACCTGGACCTCGTGATGCTTGAGATCGCTGATGTAGAGGCGATCACCGAAGATGGCCACATCCCCGGGTTTGAACTGATCGCTGGTTCCATAGGCGCGCAGGTAATTGTCGTTGCTGTCGAAAACAACCACCTGGTTACGAATGGTATCGGTCACATATTTTGTGCCGTCCGCCTCGATGGTGATGTTGATGGGTTTCGGCAGCTTGCCGCCTCCCGCGCCCCGAATAAATTCAAAGCGATGTTTTTCCAGATCAAAAATGGCGTAGCCGCCGCCTCGGGCATCCACCACATAGATTCGCCCGCCCTGAATCGCTACACCATACGGCTTCTTGATGGCCTCCGTTTCCGCGGGATCCTGGCCGACGATAAAGTCGAGAAATACGCTGCGCGTGCCACCCACATCATTGGGACCGGAAAAGGTAGCCAGATACTGGATGCGCGGCGAATTTGGGAGCGGTGGATAGAATACCGAGGCGCGCGCAACTTTCTTTTCGGTCGTGGTGGTGCAGCCGGTCATGCTGATGCCGGCCAGCAATACACTGCCCAGCAACAGCGCGCTGACCAACACGCGGCGAGTCCCGGGCCAACGCAGGATTATTGATGGGTGTGCGGTCATCGTCATCTGCCGACTCGGGGTGTACTCCGAGTAAATTGGAATTGTTCTGCTTCAGACAATCACGCAGCCGGAGCCGCGTGCAGGCCGCAACATCTGGAAGCCACCGCCTCCCACGGGGAATTCAATCCCTGTATGGAGGCGATGGCCCGGCTTTTCGTGCCGTGGTACTTCTTACTTGTTGTGGCAGGTCAGGCAGATGGCACTGCCAGCCTTGCTCACGCGCAGCAGCGGTGCACCGCTACCGGTACCGTTGTTCGCAGTAAAGGTGTTGTGCACGTCATGGCAGGATGCGCACTCCAATCGGCCATTGAACAGCATCTGGGTTGCGACCGTGCCAGGTTTAGTCTTGTCACCACCGGCACCGATAGTCACGTTGCGGGTTGTTGGATCGTACAAGGCGCCATCCGCTGTGGCCAGCGCGGTGTTGTACACAAAACCGATCGGGTGATCGTTAGCCAAGCTGCCCTGCGCGGCGGCACCGACCGCTTTTGTTCCGGTCATGAAAGTGGTACCGGTTGCACCGCCGAAGCTATCGACCGCCACCGTGCCGTCATGGCACGACAGACACAGCTTGGACACCCCGCTCGGCTGCGCCAGGGTTCCGGCGTTCAACGTACTGGTGCTGTAGAGTGTGTACGTAGCAGTCGTTAACGTGTGGTTCCACAGTGGTGCATCCGTTACGCTGGTGGCACCACCGTGCGGGGTATGGCAGGCCACGCAAATCTGTCCACCTGCCCAGCCTGTCGTCGAGAAGTCATGTGCCGACCCGGTGATCGTGCCGGCCCACGCCGTCGTCCCGAGCAATCCAGTCAACAATCCGACAACGATGCCCAATCCTTTTCTGATTCTGATTCCTGGTACAGCCGATATATTAAAGATCATGGCACTCCTCCGTTATTAATTTTCTTTCTTCTGAAAAATCAATTAATGGGTATATAAAGAATAATCTTTTACTTTGAATAAACCTTTCCGATAGTTCCCAAAAAATAATCACGATGTTTGCTTGAATTGCGATCACATCAATAATGGTACCCTTATGCTTGAAATATCTGCCGGCGTCATTGATGGATCGCAATTTTGCCGCTATCTTAAATTCCATAAGGTGATAATTAACTTCTGCGTCGTTGCCATACTTAAATTTCCATAGCCAAACCAGCCACCTCCACAATCCGAGGAATTCATGAATGTCTAGCTGCCTATGCCAAGCAGAGGATTGCCTGTTGTGCGAGGCACACCTGCACGAGGGCCTGTCCGATCTGCAGGCCTGCGAGATTCAGGGCCTGCTCAGCCGCCGCAGCGCGGAATCCCAGGAGATTGTTTTTCGCCAGGGCGAGGCCAGCGACTGGTTGTACGTGGTGCGCGCCGGGCAGCTCAAGCTTTCGGTTACCGGACCGGGCGGTCGTGAACAGATCATGCGCATTGCGGTCGCCGGGCAGCTGATCGGTTATGACACGATCAAGGAATTGCACCATCCCTACACTGCTACGGCCCTGACCCCGGTACGCTTGTGCGGCATCCGGCATCACGACATGCTTCGGGTACTGGAGGAGAACCTGGAAATTTCGCGTCGCATGGTGCAGCTCTTGAATCAGGAGCTGACCCAGGCCCAGGCCCTGATTCACATCCTCGGCCAGAAATCTTCCGCCGAAAAGATCGCGCTGTTCCTGCTGTCGCTCGTGCCCAGACACGATTATCACGGTGAGCAATTTGATATCCTCATGCCGTTGTCGCGCCAGGAAATAGCCGACATGCTCGGCCTGACCGTGGAAACCGTGAGCCGGCAGATGGCGGAGCTCAAACGCGAACGAATTGTTGAGGCTCCGCGTGGCCGCATTCGTATCCTGAATCGAAAGGGATTGCATGCCTACACCGGCACGACCCCGCTGACTACGCATCGCCCGATATTGAGGAAAGCGGACTGAGGTTGACTGGCTTCAATCCCGGATTCGGAGATTGTTGAAAGCTGACCTGGAAAAATGCAGAACGAGATTGGGCGCACCCCGTGCACCATCGATCAGTGCGATTACGGGACACACTCAACATAAGAAGCGGCTTGAGAAAAACTCTGAACGTGAACGGTTTCTTTCCGTACTTTAATTCCGGTTCCCGCCGACAGAATGACCAAGTCTAGATCGGTATTTCCTTGATTCGCATGTTACAACTCCGCTCATTCTCAAGGTCGTTTGCCTTACTTGCTAGAACTTGTAGCGCAGCGACAGCATGAAAACATTCATATAATACGATGGCGGTTGCTCTCCCAGCGCCAGGACGTTCGAAATTGTGTCGGGGGTGACGCCGTATAGATGCCAGTCCTCACTCTTGTAGCTTTCATACCAGTAGGATCCGTTCAGTAAAATATTGTCCTTGATACGGTAGTTCGCATAGAGCTTGATACTGCCAAGTTTCGAAACAAGATCGGGAAATGCCGGATCCGGTGCGCCGGTGTAAGCCGTTACCTCGCCGCGTGAGTGCGACATCGTGTAGTCGGCGCCAACATCGAATTTGTTCTTGGTCACCGTGTGCTTCACGCCGATGCCGGCCGTATCGACGGTGTCGTTGTTTTCACCGGTCCAGTCCGGGGTGGAAAACGTCTGACTCCCCGTCTGGTTCGACTTGATATTCTCCCGGTTCAGGTAGAGGTGCAGACTTGTGTTCTTCGCAAGCAGCGCGGAAGCGTCCGCACTATAGGTGACATCACTGCTTTTTGTCAGCCCGATCTGCGATTCCGAGTAGTCATCTTTTGCATAGTCCACCCCGAACCCGAAATTGACGGTTTGCCAGGCGTTCAGGTCAGCACGCAGTCCGGCGCTGTCGCGGGTACGACTGGCCATGTTGTACTTTCTCAACAGTGGATTCTCCGGGGGGCTGATTTCCGGGACGACGACATAACCTGAGTTGCTGCGATCCGCATAGGCAAGCTTGAACATCACATCGAGATTATCCATGGCCCGCGTGTTGGCCTTGCCCCAGATTGTATTCTCGGTCGTCTTGGCCACTTCCTGATAGGTGCGCTCCATCGTCTCGTAGTCATAGCCAATCGAGGCCCGGGTACGTGCGGTGGCCCGATAATCGGCACTCAGCTTTCCGGTACTTTTCGTAAAGCTGTACGGCAGGTTGGTCCTGGCTGGATTCACAATCTGGTCAGTCGTCACCCAAGAATAGGCCGCCTGCGGCGTCTTGTTATTGCGATCGTCGTAAATGAATGCGGCATTCAGCCGCCACTTTTCCGTCAGCGAGGAGACAAGCTTGATATCTGCGTTGAGGGTATCGACGCTGCCGTCCAGTGAACTCTGTGGCAAGGCCGGAACCACCAGGCTGGTATTCAGCGTGGATGCAAGGAATGCCTGATTCTGCGTCATACGGCCGAGCGCGATGTCGGCGCTGGCCCGCGTCTTGTCACTGAACGAGTAACCCGCCGAGGCCAGGATCTGGTGAAACTCGTTATCCGGCGCCAGCGCCAGCTGACCTTTGTCGTCGACACCAGGTGTCGAGGTGTACGGATTGTCCCACGTCAGCGAAGCATTGTTGTTGCTGAAGGTTGACCCGTAATAGGCAAGCCGCGCCTGCCATTTGCTGCCGAGGTACGAGGCCGAAACATCCACCTGATCGGTTACGTAATCGATCGGCTGAACCAGCTGGGCGGCATTGAAAAAGAACGTGCCGGCAATCCGTTGCGTCCCTTCCTTGGTTTCATGCCGGACATTGACTGCGAACTCCCAGTCGCGCACCGAAACCAGTGTCGCACCCAGGCCCAGTCGTTTCCGCTTGGTCTCGAGATCGACTGGCAGCAGGCTGCTAGCCAAGTCGGTCATTCCGGCAGTGCTGCCCGCCTTCACCCAGGTTCCCGGCAACGTCAGCGTATCCGTCCCGCTGCCGAGGAGAGGTGTCGCAGCACTGTCCGATATATAGTGCGGCAGCTCGTCATACTTGAAAATAATCTTGTATGTGCCTTGTTTCCCTCCTTCCACGCCGAGCGAGCGAGTGTCTAATCCGAGATTCGAGGCATCCACATTCCAATAGTTGGCGTTCTCGCCGCGCGCGCGCAGCGCGGCGTCGCCGATGAGGAAAGCGCCCTTCTCGTTCAAGCCATTGTATTCACCAAACTTGAACGAGTCTTCCGAGACGTTGCCGAGGCCGAGATCCACCGTGCCGCTGAACCCCTCCTCGAATGCGCAGAATTTACACGCCCACTGCGAAGTGTCGACAGCAGTATTGTCGGCGGCCAGCGCCGTCGCGGCCTGCGCGGACAGGATGATGAGCGGAAACAGTTTTATTGAGATTTTCATGTTCTTGTCCCGTTTTCGGATGTGGTCGTCGCTGGTACTACCTGACTGCCGTGCGCACGTTTCTCCGTCTTCTTTACTGGTCGGCTCCTCCTGCAGACCCGAGCTAACGCATCAGCCGCGATCCCGACGGATGATTCGACCCGTGAGTCTGTGAATGACAATTCGAGCAGCTGCCAGCGAGCAGGAAGCCTGATGGGCCGGCACTGCCTCCCGGCAAGGCGGCGCCGGTACGTGCCACCGCAGGATGGCCGGCCGCTGAATGGCATTGCTGACAAAGCAACGGCGTATTTTTTACAAGC
>CAVOQN010000007.1:0-181642 GCA_963698375.1 uncultured Pseudomonadota bacterium | reverse complement strand
CGTCATGGTAACGGTATCGTTATAAGGATTTGCGGAAGGGGTGTTCTGTCCACTGGGAATACAGCCCCAGTAGCTGGTGACCACCGTTGTCGTATTAAAACCGCTTAAGATACGTCGTGCCCGGACTAGGGATGGGGAGAGTTGGCCCAGGAACAGAAGGACCCCACAAAGTGCTGCAAGCTGCGGAAGTAAAAAGATCATATGAAATGTAGAAGTTGCCGTTTGATCTTTTTGCGCGATTGCCGCCGCTGTCATACAACCCATTGTTTACGCCCACACTGTACGTGACTGACGTAGGGTCCATCGAGTCACCGCGCGCGCAGCTCACCGTAAAATGGGTCTGGACAATTTTTGGTGTTATCTCGTTCTTGTCATAAGCGGCCGTGAACCCGGGGGAGCTGATGCTACAGCTGATCGCCGCCTTTGCATTGGCGGCAACCAACAGCAGCACGATGGCCGCCAGCAACTTGAGCAGCACACGGTTGCCGGGCTGCAGGCTGGTCACAAAGGCGTTGCTGCCCCGGGCAGGTACAGTGCCGTGTACGATGGAGTCATTTTCTCTGTTCACAGTGGCTTTGCCGCCGGATCAATACGAGAGGATCAACGTGTGTGCCTGGGTAGCGGAACACAAGCTGCCAGCACAGGTTCCGGCCTGTCCTGAAACCATGGTGCCAGTGATGGTGTGCGTTTGTGGGGCGCCGGTACCGGTGCCGCTCGTTGCGCTCAGTGCCAGCGAATAGTTCAGGCCGAGCAGCGTACCGCTGGTGGCGTCGAGTGCCATGGTATAGGGCAGCATACTGGTGCAATTGGCGCCAAAAGTCGTGGTGGGATTTATCGTTGGACCGAACGACGTGTAATTGAAGGTAATGGTTCCCGGTGGCGTCGTGAGGTTGCACGTGGACGACATGTGTATCTGGACACCGAAAGAACCGGTCGCAATTGTCGTCGACCCTCCCGATTGTGAATTGCGGAGCTGCATGATGACGGTATCGGAATAAATACCCGCGGGCAGACCCGTCTGGCCCGCGGGAATGCAGCCCCAGTAGGGGACGTCTATCCATGAAGATGCATAGCCGCTCAAGATCAGCGTAAACAGCAGACTTCTTGAGGTGGTGTTCCTCCATTCCGCAGAACAACCGCTGTTGCGGTAAAGCTCGTAGTTAACGTATCGTGTTGGCCCCGTCTTTCTGGCGCGATTCTGATTGCCACTGGCATACGATCCGTTGTTTGCGCGGATAGCGTAATTCAGCGTGGTTGGGTCGCCCGGCGCACTACGCGAGCAGGTCACTCTTGCGTAGCTCTGGATTACGTCTTGGGAACCGGCCGCCGGGTCATAGCCGGCCGTGAACCCGGGGGAGCTGATGCTACAGCTGATCGCCGCCTTTGCATTGGCGGCAACCAACAGCAGCACGATGGCCGCCAGCAGTTGAATGCATGACCGCTTCATCGGGCCACCCCGTGGCACGGCAACGGACCCAGGCGCGGGAATTCGTCCGGTGTCTCGGGCGGCAGCGTGACATCAAACCGGCATTCCTGATTTTTCCACTTGAGCAGCAGGCGGTTGCTGGGCTGCAGGCCGGTTACAAAGGCCTCGCCGCGCCGGGCGACATAAAACTCTTCCTTGTCCCCCTCGATCTGGACAATGGCACCCGGGGGGGCCATCTCGCCGTCATCCAGTTTGATTTTCAGCAGTGCCCCGCGACCACTGCGTACCGGGAACGTGACCTTGACCGCGCTGCGCCAGGCAGGCACGGCAACTTGTTCGATGGAGTCAATTTCCGCACTCAGGGGCAGTTCTTTGGGATTGATCCGTACCGAGTTTTTCTGGTACGGCGCCAACCGCGGGATCAGCGCCACACCACTGGCATCGGTACGCGTCAGCACATTGCTGCCCAGGCCGATGCCAACATCGCCATATCCTGCGACTTCGGCGATGGCAAAGCTCTGGTCCACGCGCTGGGTGGCAAACAGATTGCCGTCCGCCAGTACCACGCCGCCATTGGCTCCAAGGCGTGTCGTGGTCTGGTCAGGTGTGTTGCTGATTTCACCGCTTACGTTGCCGTAGCGTCCCAGGTAATACAAACCACCTTCCGAATGTGACCGGTCCTGCAACTGCCCTGCCAGCACGCGCCAGCCGAGATTGCTGTCCAGGCCGGCGTTTTTTGAAGCAGTGACGTAATAATCTTCTTTTCCGTCTGTGGTGTTGGCCGTGGCGCTGACTACCTTGTCTTTACCCAGTGGCATAATGAAGGTTATGCCCGCGTACGAGCCGCTGCCGCCATCCACAGCACGGCTGAAATTGAAAATCAGGTTATTGTGCCGACCGATACGCGTGGAATAATTGCCAGACACGGTCGAAATATGGGTCTCGTCGTGCCGGTTGATGCGGACAAAGCCAAAACCGAATGAACCCATTCGCTCAGTGGAATAATACACGTTGCCTGCCAGCTGCAACTTGATGGGGGCAACGGTTACGTCTTGCCCCAGCTGGCGGAAGTCGGGCGAAGCCCCCTGGACCTCGATCGATGCGCCACTGCGCAGCCCTTGACGTTCCAGACCCACTAACCACAGGCTGCCGCCACCCAGACTTTGCTCACTGCTCCCGACCAAAGCTCCCTTGCCGAGCATTTGCCAGGGGAGTGACGCGATCGAGCTAACGCCCAGCGTGACCATTTCCGGTGTCGCCTCTGCCCGACCTTCGAGCGTCAGGGAATTGCTGTATCCATGGCGCCAGGTGCCGCTGGCGAAACCGGGGCCATAGTGATTACTGTCAATGCCGAGGTCGCTGCGCAGGCTGCCGGCTTCCACGCTCCAGTCATTCAATCCCGCCGCCAACATCTGACTGGTGGTGAAAAACGGCAGCACGACCACCGTTTCGCGCCCGAGGAGATCGCGAACCACCAGACGCGCCTCGCCACTGCCCGACAAGACCGGCGAATTGTCGATAACAAACGGCCCGGTGGGCACATTGGTTACATTACTCAGCACACCATTGACATACAGTTCCACGGTGGACGGCGCGGTGGAAAGTCCGGTCAACACAGGCAGCGGCTGACTGATAAATCCCGGGATCAACGCAAAATTCGTCCCGTACTGGATACCGCCAAAGTACACTTGCCGTCCCCACATTCCCGCGCGCGTGCTGGAGTCGCCCAAGCGGAGTGTGCTGTTTTGATTCAGCATGTCCTTGGTCAACGTGGTTTCAAGCCGTACCCAACCGGACGGAATTCCAAGCGCGGAATTGTCCGTCAGATTTCTGCCAACAGTCGTGTTGGTCAACACGCCCCAACCGGTGGAAAACCCAAGCTCGTTGATCAAGCCCAGGTCTTTGACATCCGGTCCGGTATGTAAATTGGTTGCCGTATAGTTCACGTCGTAGTTAAAAAACAAGCTGGGTAACACCGGGCTGACCACCGGCCTTTTTGCCGCCACACCGGCCAACCGCGTTGCGGCAAAGGCCTGGGGGGAAAACAACAACTCCACCGACTGGTTGGCAACATCCATCTTGGCCCGGAAGCCTGCCACGGCGGACAGTGGCCAGTACGCCTGGCCCTTGAAGTCGATGGGCTGCGCATCGGGACTTAACTGCACGCGCCACTCTTCAAACGCGTCACGCGGGGCGTACAGCATTCCGCCACGCTCCACAAACAGCCAAGTGCCGCTTTTCGCGCCATTCACCACAACCTCCAATGGCACGATGCGCTCCTTAATCGGGCTGGCAGGGGATGGTGTCTCGCCGGCAGCAGTGCAGGCCCAGATGGCGAGCACGAGCAGGAGCAGGCGCGGGTGCAGAAAAAAACCCATACATCACCTAGTCCGCTACTGTCACGTCATAGGTCAACGTCTTTCCGTCGTCCAGCGTCACGGCCAGTTTGGCTTTGCCGCCGGGAATACGCCCTTCGGTGCGCTTGATTTCAAAGCGGCGTTTGATATCGGGAAGGATGTAACCACCACTGTCACGACTTGCCAGCTTGTCGCCGTCAATACTCGTGAGCACGAATTCGCGCGGCTGGGCATAAGCCGTGCCGGTGTTTTCACATACCGCCATCACGCTGTTTGGCGCCGACCGTTCAACCTTGCAACCGAGCCAACTCGTTGCACCCGGTGGGGTAATGAAAACGGGTAACGAGAACGCCAGTGCGATTTGCAGCTCAACAGTCTTCTTGACCGGCCTGGCCTCGGGGATTTCACGCACAATCACCCGGTAGGTGAGCTGACGGCTCGTTTTCGGCGGGCGCAACATGGCCAGACGCACCACTTGGCGCGACTTCGGAGCCAGCTTGAGAATGGGAGGTGACAAAAACAAATCTTCAGAAAGCGTAAGCTCATCTTCACCGCCGGGCTTCTGCTTCCACACATACACATCGGCCTGCATGACCAGTTCGTCATCACCCTCGTTAGTGACTGTCACTGCCGCAGCCCGATCTTTTGGTGCCACATAGATGCGCACCGGGGTAACAGAAAACTGGCCAGCTAGTACTGGCGTTGCAAGACCGGTGGCCAGCAGCCCGAACACACTGCCGGTCAGAACCTTAATCAGCCACTGGCGTGATTTTGTTGCTTGAATTGTCTCTGAAATTTTCACCATTGCACCGTCATCTCAAGGTAATCTCCATTTTCCAACCTGATCATCCGCCAGGAAGTTACGGTACCTGCTCCTGTGTAACTTGGTTCTTTGTCCTGCAATGCATCCGCCGCGGGGGGGCGGGTGATAAAACGAAAACTGCCGGGTGCACACGACACAGTCACGCTGGTCCCGAACGCGCCAATCATCTTGCACAAGCCGGCATCCGGGACTTCAATGCCCGTTTGCAAATCAACCGTAACGTTGAATGAATTACTGGTCTCGGCTGCCTGGCTGGAAAACGTCCAAACACCTAATACAATTGCCAAGGCAGAGGTGATGGCCACCGTGATGTGCCGAAGAAACTTCCAGAGAAAGGCTGACTTACTCATACGTACGCTCCCTGCGTCGCGAATTGATCAGATCCCTCGTATCGTCCCTGCCTCGCGAGGCAGGGACGATACGTGCATCGGTTACCGGCGTATTTTGTGCCTACCTGGCAACTTGCTGGCCAAGTACCGCAGCGGCCTAAGTCGCGCACGCCTACAAACGCAGTACACCGACATCTAAATGTCTCGCCGACCTGCTTCGCGATTTAACAGGGCCAATCAATAAGTGATCGTCAGGACCCGGGCCTGAGTGGCGAGTGCCGTCGCATCGCCCGCCAGATTAGCGGCTATCGTGCCATTGAGGTTAAAGGACTGTGGTGTGCCATTGCCCGTTCCGCTCGCTGCCGACAGTATTAGGGAATAAGGAAGGCCGCCCACTGTCTCACCACCACCAGGTGCATCGAGCGCCATGGTGTAACCCAGGTTGTTTGTGCACTGAACCGCAAAACTGGTATTCGCAAGTGCGGGGGCGCCCTGGAATGCCGCATAGGTGAACGCCACGGTGCCGGGCGCGGTGGTAAGCTGGCACGCCGAAGTCAAAGCCACCGTCACATTGAAACCGGGGGTGAGATCCACTGCATTCGCAGCAGGTGTAATTGACGCTAACGAAGCGGCTGCCGCCGCCAAAGTGATCAGTTTCTGAAGGTTCTTCATGTTCAATACTCCATAAATTGTTGATTTGTTGAATTCCGGGACATTCGAAAAATCCGTTTTTCAATGCGCCAAAAATTCTATCGAGTAACGATCTGCACAAGCCGTGCCAAAATCGAACGAAGCGGAGAATTCCTTGTTCTCAGGCGAGCGCACTTCATAGCATAGACTGGCGAATTGGTACTGCAAGGAATTACAAGGGATTACAAATAGATAGCGGCTTCATTGAATCTAACACATCGATATATCGCTATCGACCTTGCTTGGTAGCCTGTAATGAGCAACGGGCATCCGCCAAGCAGGTGGGGGGGGGTGACGAAAATTGGCGAAATAGTTGACCGTTTCAGTTTTCGGCTCGCGGTTCGCGCTGGAGCAGGGCCTCAACCGCTGCGTGGGGCGCGACTCCCTCAAACAAAACCCGGCAAACCTGTTCGGTAATGGGCATTTCGACCTGGTGACGTCGGGCCAGCCCCAGCACCTCGCGGGAAGTTGCCACCCCTTCCGCCACTTGGCCAATTTCAGCCAGCGTCTCCTGCAGCGTGTGGCCCTTGCCGAGCGCCAAACCCACCTGGCGGTTGCGTGACTGGTTGTCGGTACAGGTCAGCACCAGATCGCCGATGCCGGCCAGCCCCATGACGGTTTCAGACTTGCCGCCCAGCGCCTCGATCAACCGGCGCATCTCGGCCAGACCGCGGGTGATCAGCGCGGCCCGGGCATTGGCGCCGAGACCCAACCCGTCGCTGATGCCGGTGGCAATGGCCAATACGTTCTTGATGGCGCCACCCAGCTCCACGCCGACCATGTCGGTGCTGGTGTAGACCCGCACCCGGTCGCTGCGCAGCCAGGCGGCGATCGCCTCGGCGGTGGCAGCATCGTGCGCCGCCACGGTCACCGCCGTGGGCAGCCCCTGCGCAACTTCCTTCGCGAAGGTCGGGCCGGAGATCACGCCGAACGCCCGGCCTTCGCCCAGCACATCGGCGGCCACCTGACTCAGCAACCGGCCAGTAGCTGGCTCCAGACCCTTGGTGGCCCAGGCGACAATCGCCTTCGTCGGTAAGTCGGGACTTGAGTGCTTCGAGGGTGGCGCGAAAGGCATGGCTCGGCACCACCAGCAGCAGGTGCGAGGCTTCTTCGGTGGTCTCGAGCAGGTCCTCGCGGATCGACAGATTATCCGGAAATCGGACACCGGGCAGGTAACGTGTGTTTTCGCGTTCGCGCGCGAGGTGTGCCTGACGCGCGGCATCGTGTCCCCAGAACAGCGTGCGATAACCATTGCGCGCAACCAGCACCGCCAGCGCCGTACCCCAGGAACCGGCGCCGAGCACCGCGATCACGGGTTTGGCGACGGTCATGTCGGTGTCACAGGTGCGGGTGAACCGGCGCGCATCACGATCAGTGCGCTACCGCCTGCGGCGCGGCGGACTGCTTCTGCTGGTACAGCGCCTCAAAATTGATCGGATTCACAAGCAGTTGCGGAAAACCGCCGCTCTCGACCAAATTGTTCACTGCCTGGCGCGCGAACGGCAACAGCACATTCGGGCCGGCGATTTCGAGCACCTTGGGCAGTTCTGACTCCGGCATGCCGCTGATGCGAAACAAGCCGGCCTGGTGCGCCTCGGCCAGAAACACAGTCTTGTCGGCGTGCTTGGCGGTCACTGTTATCGCCAGCACCACCTCGTACAGGCTATGTTCAGCACTGATCTGGCGGTGACTGATGCCAAGCTGCACACCGACTTCCGGGCTGTTTCCATCAAGAAACACCTGCGGTGCGTCGGGCACTTCAAGGGAACTGTCCTTGATATAGATCTTCTCAAGGTTGAATACGACTTCGGACTGGGCGGTCTGTTCGGTCATGAGGCGAGAACCTGTTGAGAAGTGAAAGTGTGTGTCGTTAAGTCCTGGACGGACGATCACGGCCACAAGGCTGGCCGCGCAGCATGGCGATCAGGCATTAAGCAGCGGTTCGAGCTCGCCGTCCGCATCCAGTTCCGCCAGATCGTCGAAACCGCCGACGTACCGGTCACCAATAAAAATCTGCGGTACGCTGCGGCGGCCGGTGATGCGCAGCATTTCCTCGCGCTGCTCCGGGTGTTCGTCCACGCGAATTTTCTCGATCTGATCCGGGTCAATCCCTTTTTTGGCCAGCAACCGTTCGGCGCGGACGCAATACGGGCAGACACGCGTGCTGTACATGCGAACGCGCGCCACGATCATTTCTCCACGGGCAGATTCTCGCCCTGCCAGGCCGTAATGCCGCCGGCCAGCACCTGCACGCTGGCAAAGCCGTGCTTGCGCAGCGCCACCGCCGCGCGCGCCGAGCGCTGGCTGGTGCGGCAACAGACAATGATCGGGCGCGCCATGTGTTTCTCGATCTGCTTCAGTCCAGCGGACAACCCGGAGAGCGGCAGGCTCAAGGCATTCGGAATATGGCCGCCACGGTACTCGTCCGGCTCACGCACATCCACCAGCAGGCCCTTTTCATGATTCATCAGGCGTATTGCCTCGGCAGTCGTCACGTGTTGCACGCCGTGCAGCAGCTGGGTGAGCGGCCCCCAGACCAGCATGGTCAGTACGACCACGATGCCAAGAACCAGGTACCAATTATTGATGACAAATTGCATGGTTATTTTGAACGTTGAATTGCAAGGGAAACAGACTGCGCTTAAAAAAATGACCGCCTGAATTCCACTCAATCAGAAGGGGCAGTACAAAAAGCCGCGCGCATGGCGCCAATGAGCTGCAGAAACTTCGGGTCGGCAATCCGGTAAAAAACCTTGTTCGCATCTTTGCGCGAGGCCAGGATGCCCTTTTCGCGCAAAATAGAGAGGTGCTGGGATATATTACTCTGCGAAGTACCGACGATTTCGACAATATCCTGGACACTGACTTCGGTGGTGCCACCGAGCACGCAAAGGATCTCAAGACGCAGCGGGTGCGCCATGGCCTTTAGCGAATGGGAGGCGTGAATAATGTCCTCCGCATTGGTGATCAGGACCACTCTCTCGGCTGTAGCACTCATGTCATCGGGCCTCTTGGAAGTCATAACGAATCCACAACGCTGCTGAATCGTGCTCATTCGTCCGTGAACCTGCTGCTATTGCTGGGGAAACATTATACAATATTAGTGGATTTGAAAAGACTAATAGAGAGCGCGGCTTAAAGTAAATACATGTCTGCACCCCCGAAACCACTGATGTTAATCGTGCTGGACGGCTGGGGTTACCGGGAAAATCCCGAACACAACGCCATTGCCAAGGCCAGAAAACCCACATGGGACTATTTCTGGCAAAACTACCCGCACACGCTCATTCATGCCTCTGAAGCCGCCGTCGGCCTGCCCTCGAACCAGATGGGCAACTCGGAAGTGGGTCATCTGAACCTTGGCGCCGGCCGAGTGGTCTACCAGGAGTACACGCGCATTAACCGGGCAATCAGTTCGGGCACCTTTTTCAGCAACAAGACCCTGACTGATGCCGTGGACCTGGCCGTTTCCACAGGCAAGGCAGTGCATATCCTCGGATTGCTATCGCCTGGTGGCGTGCACTCGCATGAGGAACACATTCACGCCATGGCCGAACTGGCCGTGAAACGCGGCGCGAAACAGCTCTACCTGCATGCCTTCCTCGATGGCCGCGACACGCCGCCGCGCAGTGCAGCAGCCTCGATAATGGCCATGGAAGATAAGTTCACGGCCCTCGGCCAGGGACGCATCGCCTCGATTATCGGCCGGTACTACGCCATGGATCGCGACCACCGCTGGCCGCGTATCCAGACCGCCTACGACCTCATTACTCAAGGCAAGGCCGAGTACACCGCCACATCCGCAAGCGAAGGACTGGAACTGGCGTACGCGCGCGATGAGAGCGACGAATTCGTCGCTGCTACCGAGATCGTACCGCCAGGCGGAGAACCAATTGGTATCCTGGACGGCGACGTGGTGGTGTTCATGAATTTCCGCTCGGATCGTGCCCGCCAGATCACGCGCCCGTTCATCGAGGAAAACTTCGACGGCTTCCAGCGTACGCGGTTTCCGCGTCTCGGACGCTTTGTCAGCCTCACCGAATACCAGTCGGAATTTCATGTCCCGTGCGCGTTCCCGCCGGAACGCCTGCGCAACGTTCTCGGTGCTTACCTGGCCGCGCACGGCATCCACCAGTTGCGGATTGCTGAAACCGAGAAATATGCGCACGTCACCTTCTTCTTTAACGGCGGTGAAGAAAAGCCGTTCGAGTTCGAAGATCGCATTCTTGTGCCCTCACCAACGGATGTGCCAACTTACAACAAAAAACCGGAAATGAGCGCACCGCTGGTGACAGACAAACTGATCGAGGCGATCCGTGGCGGTGTGTACGATGTCATCATCTGCAACTTTGCAAACGCCGACATGGTCGGACACACCGGTGACTTCGATGCCACGGTCAAAACCATTGAAGTCCTGGATGGCTGTCTGAAACGCATTTACGACGTGTTGCGCGCTGTCGGCGGCGAGATGCTGATCACCGCTGACCACGGCAATGCCGAACAATTATTCGACAACGACACGCATCAGGCCCACACAGCACACACGGTCAATCCAGTGCCATTCTTGTATGTCGGTCGCAAGGCCAAGATCGCGGCCACCGGCGCTCTCGAAGACATCGCGCCGACCATGCTGTACCTCCTGGGCCTGCCAATCCCGCCGGAAATGACCGGGCACGCGCTGGTTGATCTCAACGTCTGACAGCCCGCGGCGTCTGCGCCGGCCGGCACACTGGCTGGGCGTGCTGGTGATCGCATACTGCGCTGTCGGAGCCGCCGCCAGCCAGAATGAAGAACAACTGCGCGCGTTGCGTGCGCGCATCGAGAACTTGCAGGCAGACCTGAACGAGACACGTGGGGAACGTGACGAGGCGCGCGCGCAACTGCGCGCATTGGAGCGCCGCATTGGCAATCAGTTCAAATCTCTGCGCGACACCGAGACGCGCCAGAAATCAGACAGCGCACGACTCATTGCCCTGCAACGAGCGCGCACCCGCAGCCGCGCCGAGCTCGGAAGCCGCCGACAGGAACTCGAACATGACGTGCGCGCTGCGTACGTACTCGGCAGACAGAATTATCTAAAACTGCTGCTCAGCCAGGACGACCCGGCACTGGTGAGCCGCACGCTTACCTATTATGGCTATCTCACCCAGGCGCGGGCATCGCGCATCGAAAGCATCGAAACGTCGCTCAGTAAACTGGACTCCCTGGAAAAACAGATAGCCGAACGCGTGCAGGGACTGGCCACACTTCACACACACCAGCTCGAACAAAAAAAATCGCTGGAGTCCACGCGCGCCGAACGCCGCGCCCTGCTCGCGCAACTGAACGAACGGGTACGTGACCGGTCTCAGGAGGTTGAGCGGCTAAAGCGGGATGAGGATCGCATGGCACGACTGGTGCGCGAACTGCGCACGGCAGTGACTCGTGCACCGTCACCGGAACTGCCTGCTGTTTCGACTTCGATCGACAAGCGTGGTCGCTGGCAGTTGCCCGTGCAGGGCCGGCTCGTTGCGCGCTTCGGCAGCCCCAAGGATATTGGCGAGCTGCGTTGGCGCGGCATTTTCCTGGCCACGTCCGAAGGCCAGGAAGTGAAAGCGGTCACGCGCGGCCGTGTTGTCTACGCCGATTGGCTGCGCGGCTTTGGCCTGCTGGTCGTGATGGACCATGGCGGCGGTCTGATGACGCTTTACGGCCATAACCAGAGCCTGTACAAGGGAATCGGCGACATGGTGGAGGCCGGTGAGGTCCATTGCGGCAAGCGGCAATACCGGCGGCCCTGCGCTACCCGGGCTGTATTTCGAAATCCGCGAAAACGGCGAGCCGCGCAATCCCCTCGATTGGTGTAGATTATAAGGTAATGGTCTTGAACCCGGGCCGCATGGGCCGGCGTAACACAATCAGCACTGGAGACGCAAAATGAAGTTGGAGCACCTAATGAAGAATGGGCAGTTTACGCGTTATGCGCTGATTCTGCTGCTGGGAATTTTTGTCGGCGTCGGATTCACGCTGGAACGTGCGGTGCACGCGGAACGCTCGACCGCGAAACAGGCCGAGCAGCCACTGCCGATCGATGAACTGCGTACATTCACCGAGGTGTTCAGCCGCATCAAGGCCGACTATGTCGAGCCGGTGGATGACAAGAAGCTGTTACGCGACGCCATCCAGGGCATGCTCGCCGGGCTCGACCCGCATTCGAGCTTTCTGGATCCGGAAGGCTTCAAGGAGTTGCGTGTCGGCACCGAAGGTGAATTCGGCGGCCTCGGTATCGAGGTCACCATGGAAGACGGTTTCGTGAAGGTGGTATCGCCGATCGAGGATACGCCCGGCAGCGCGCGCCGGCCTCAAGACCGGCGACCTCATCATCCGCCTCGACAACAAGGCAGTGAAAGGCATGAGCCTGAATGAGGCGGTGAAGCAGATGCGCGGCAAACCGGGCAGCGACATCGTCCTCACGGTCGTGCGCGACGGTCAGCCCAAGCCGCTCACCTTCACGCTCACGCGCGCGGTCATCAAGGTTCAGAGCGTCAAACACCGCATGCTCGAAAACGGATTTGGCTACGTGCGCATCGCCCAGTTCCAGGCGAATACCGGCGATGGTCTGAAAGACGCGCTCGCCAAACTCAAACTGCAGAACAAGAACAATCTCACCGGCCTGGTGCTCGATCTGCGCAATAACCCGGGCGGCGTGCTGAACGCGGCGGTCGCGGTGAGCGACGCCTTCCTCAGCAGCGGGTTGATCGTCTACACCGAGGGACGCGTCGCGGATGCCGAGCTTAAATTCAGCGCCACACCGGCCGATCTCATCAACGGCGCGCCGATGGTGGTGTTGGTGAACGGCGGCTCGGCCTCGGCCTCGGAGATCGTGGCCGGTGCGCTGCAGGACCACAAGCGCGCCGTGATCATGGGCACCAAAACCTTCGGTAAGGGCTCGGTGCAAACCATCCTGCCGATGAGCGGTAACGCCGCGCTCAAGATAACTACCGCGCGGTATTACACGCCAAGCGGCCGCTCCATCCAGGCCACCGGCATCCTGCCGGACGTGGTCACCGAAGAGGCCAAGGTCACAAAGCGCGAGAAGGGCGCGGAGGATCCGCTCAAGGAAGCCGACCTGCCCGGTCACATCGAGGGCAAGAGCAAGAATAAATCGGGCAAGAAGAAGGAAACTCCCTCCGTCAAGCTGGATGGCACAGGCGAAGACTACCAGCTGCAGGAAGCACTCAACCTGCTTAAAGGCATCTCCATCTTCCGGGCACAGAAACTCTGATTCACTCGCCCAGATGATCGACACCGCCCCGCCCTATCCGCCTGTACTCGCCACCTTGGTGACGAGTACAGCGGAAGCTGGTGTGACGGACAAGCCGTAGTTTCCAGGAGCCGTCCCATGGCGCGTGTCCTGATCCCGCTGGCACCTGGTTGCGAAGAGCTCGAAGCCGTCACTGTCATCGATCTGTTGCGGCGCGCACGAATAGAGGTAGTAACCGCGGGCTTGGCGCCCGGCCCGGTCAAAGGCAGTCGCGGCACGGTTCTGCTGCCTGACATGACGCTCGACACGGCACTGCAGCAAGACTACGACATGATCGTACTGCCGGGCGGCCAGCCAGGGGCCACGAATCTCGAACAGGACTCGCGAATTCTTGCGCTTCTGACAAAAATGGCGGCGGCGGGAAAATTTACTGCTGCCATCTGCGCCGCACCCAAGGTGCTGGCCGTCGCCGGGCTGCTGGACGGAAAGCGCGCCACCAGTTACCCCGGTGCACTGGATGCGCAACAATTTCCGAGCATTCGCCTCGAAACGCAAGCGGTGGTACGCGACGGTCAGGTGCTCACCTCGCGCGGTCCGGGTACGGCCATGGATTTCGCGCTGGCGCTGATTGAAGTGCTCTCCGACCGCACCACGCACGATCAGGTCGAGGCCGGGCTGGTACGTCCGGCGACACACAGACTTTCGCAGTAACTGCCCAAGTCGAAACGCATGAATAAAACCAACATCACGATCCGCCCACTCAAGCCCAGCGACATCGCCGACATCATGCAGTTGCATCGTGAGCTCGGCTGGAACCCGGCATTCAAGGCCGACGGCAGCACCCTGAAGCAGCGTCTCGAATCACTGATTACCGAAGAAAACGCTCTGCTGCTGGTGGCTGAACTCAAGGGCAAGGTTGTGGGTTACATCCACGGCAAGATAGTGACCTACCTGTTATTTGCCGGGCGCGAAATGCTGGTCAGTGAACTGTTCGTCATGGAGAACGTGCGCGGACGGGGCGTGGGCAAGGCACTGCTGGGTGCGATCGAGTCCGAAGCCGTATCACAAAAATGTTTCCGCATCAGTGTACTGAACAGTCGTGAGCGTGAGTCTTACAAGCGCGGCTTCTATCCGTCCCTCGGTTACGAAGAGCGGCCGCATACGGCGAACTTTACGAAACGTCTGGACTGGGGTTAGTCGGGAGTTGCGACGCGTTCAGCGAAAGCCGTAGCGTGTACTGAAGTAGAGCTGGGTACGGTCTAGTCTCGACGGCTTCCGCGCCGTCATCAATCAGCCGGTAGTTGGCCTCGGCGCGCACATCCCAGCTCGGGCTGACCTGCCAGTTCCAGCCGGCACCGAAAAGCGAGACGCTTTCGCGCCGCAACAACGAGTTGGTCGTTCCGTTGTTGCCCTGCATCTCGACATTACTACGCTGCCACTTGAGGCTGGCAAACGGTGCATGGTCACGCCACACACTGTAGTGTCCCTCAACATGCAAACCGAAATAGCGACGGTCGGTGTAACCGTTGCTGCGTTCCTTCGCGTCCTCGTCACCTGCATAGAGTCGCCCGATGACGCGTGACTCGCCACCGAACAGTTTGCTCCAGGAAAGCGACGCGGCCGTTCCCGACGTGCCCGGCAACTCCAGCATCGCTGTACAGACTGTCACCGTGGCGAGCACTGAGGTTCAGAAAATTGCTCGCATTCATATTGTGCTGCCACTCGATGGACAGCACATTGATGAGCTGTAAACGCCGGGAATCAAGTCGCCATGTTTCCTGCTGAAGCGGCACGGAGAAATGGTTATTGCCCCAACTCAGCGTCTCACCGGCAATCGAATGCAGAAGATCCGTTTCGGAGCGGCTGATGAGATGAAACGCTGACGTGGTTCCCTGTTCTCCGACGAACGCGGGATCCAGCAACAGGTTACCCGACTGGTCATCGGCCACCACCGCACTCGCGCCGCACAATCAAGGCAGCGAAAGCGAATGGGCGGTAACGGGCACGGTTCATCGTCAAGAATTCCAGGCCATTTGCTGATAACACGAGTGTGCTGATTTTAGCACAACTGCGCTGCCGCCGGACCGGCGGAATTGACCTTACGGCTGGCGGCGCGGCCAAGCGAATGCGAGAAACAACAGACCTGCACCAGACATCAGCCAGGCCACCGGGCTGACCCATGAGGCAGTACTTACACCACCCACCGCCAGCAACACCGCGGCCGAGATCAGCAGGCCACTACCGGTCACGGCCATGCAGCAGGCGCCGGTGCTGTGCGCGCAGCTCGCGACGCAACTTGTCGAGTTCAGCAGAACGCCAATGCAGCGACAACTCGCCATTGCCAGCCTTGCGCAAAAAATCGAAAACGGCAGCCGGGGTCTCCGGCAACATCCGCCACCAGCGCGGGAACTCGCGTTTGAGTGTCTTGATAAACGCATCAGGTCCAAACTGCGCGCGTGTCCATTGTTCGAGGAAGGGCTTGGCGGTTTCCCACAGGTCGAGTTCTGGATAAAGCTGGCGGCCGAGGCCCTCGATATTGAAGAGTGTCTTTTGCAACAACACGAGTTGCGGCTGTACCTCCATGTTGAAACGGCGCGCGGTCTGGAACAGGCGCAGCAGCAACCGTCCGAAAGAGATGTCCTTCAGGGGCTTGGCGAAAATCGGTTCGCACACGGCGCGGATCGCGGCCTCAAATTCCTCAAGGCGGATATTGCTGTCCACCCAGCCGGCACGCACATGCGCCTCGGCCACGGCGCGGTAATCGCGATTGAAGAACGCCAGAAAGTTCTCCGCCAGGTAATGCTGGTCGCGCTCCGAGAGCGTACCCATGATGCCGAAGTCCACCGCCCGGTACTGGCCCTCCGTTGAGACAAAGATGTTGCCCGGATGCATGTCGGCGTGAAAGAAACCGTCACGGAACGCCTGGGTGAAAAAGATCTCGACGCCATTGTGCGCGAGCTGCTTCATGTCCACGCCCGCTTGCTTCAGGGCTGCTGATATTGCTGACCGGGATGCCGGTGATGCGTTCCATCACCATCACATTCGTACGCGTGAAGTCCCAGTAGATCTTCGGCACGTACAACAGTGCAGAATTCTCGAAATTGGCGCGCAGGCGGCTGGCATTCGCCGCCTCGCGCATCAGGTCGAGCTCAGCATGGATGGTCTTGCTGTACTCATTTACCACCTCACGCGGCCGCAGACGACGCGTGTCCGGCGCATAACGCTCGGCCAGGCTTGCCAACGTACGCAGCAGCGCCAGATCACGCTCGATTATGTGTTCGATGCCGGGACGCAGCACCTTGACCGCGACCTCAGTGCCGTCGTGCAGTACTGCATAATGAACTTGCGCCACCGAAGCCGAGGCGACCGGTTTGGTATCGAACTGGCGGAAAAGACTCGTCAGTGGCGCAGCCGAGCGCCTCTGCCACAATGCGCTCCGCCTCTTCACCCGGGAACGGTGGTACCTGGTCCTGCAGGCGGGCGAGTTCCAGTGGCGATATCGTCAGGCAGCAGGTCGGGGCGCGTGGACAGCATCTGCCCAAACTTGATGAACACCGGCCCAAGCTCTTCGAGCGCTTCGCGCAGGCGCAGCGCGCGCGGGCGATCGGACGCTGTAAACCAGCGCAGGGTCACGGCACGCAATGCCAGGCGATACGGGCGAAACAGGTGCAACGCACGCACAAACTCATCGAGATCGTGGCGCACGAACACGCGCGTGATGCGCAGCAGCCTGCCAACCTGGGAAAGTGGGGTCATGCGGAAAGCCTATCCTTGAGACGCTGGATGCGCGCGGCGAGGCGATCAACATCGGAACGCAAAACATCCACAGCGTTTAAAAACACTTCAACCTCAAAAGCCACCGGCAACAGACGTTTCTCTTCCTGTAAATATTCGGCGGTGTTCAGGCCGAATGTCTTGAGGGTCTGCCTGTGCCAGGCGAAGGCGGCGCGAGCCGCGCGCCCGATCTCGTGCCCAAGCGGATCGCCAAACAGACGGGCCAGCGGCTCTTCCCAGTCGAGATCAAGGTTGCCGAAGATGCGTTGCAGGCGTTGTCCGAGCGCGGCGTCACCTTCAATCTCGAGCTCGCCGGCCGCGAGCGTTTCGGTCTTGGTCCCCAGCCCCAGGCGCGCGAAGGTGGCGAGTGTTCCACGCAGCGTCACGGCTACGGGCTGATCGGTTTCGCTGGTAATCCGAAAACCGGACTCGGAGGGATGCAGGTAAAGCCTGCGTCCGAGTTCGCGAAACTCGACACACACTACCCTGCCCTGCAAGTCGCCAAGACGGCGCAGGGTTTCGGGATCGAGGCGCAGCAAGCGGTTGCCGGCATCTTCGATGAATGGCAGCGGTGTGAAGGTAGCAGCCATTGAGGAAATTAGAACTTGTATCCCTTGTGCAGCGCGACAATGCCGCCGCTCAGATTAAAGTAGTGCGCACGTTCGAAGCCGGCCTTCTCCATCATCCCCTTGAGCGTTTCCTGATCGGGATGCTTGCGGATGGACTCGACCAGATAACGGTAACTGTCTTCATCGTTGGCGATGAGCTTGCCGAGCTTCGGCAGCAGGTGAAAGGAGTAGGCGTCGTACACGGCATTCAGTCCCGGCAGAACCGGCTTGGAGAATTCCAGCACCAGCAGGCGCCCGCCCGGCTTGAGCACGCGGAACATGGAGGCCAGTGCCGCATCAATGTGCGTGACGTTGCGCAGACCGAAGGCGATGGTGATGCAATCGAAATGATTGTCGGGGAACGGCAGGCATTCGGCATTGGCCTGCACAAACTCCACGTTGCCGGCCAGTCCGCAATCGGCGAAGCGCGCGCGCCCGACATCCAGCATGGCGGCGTTGATATCGGCCACGGTCACTGAACCGGTAGAACCTACTTGTGTCGCGAATTGCGCTGCCAGATCGCCGGTGCCGCCGGCCAGATCCAGCACCTTCTGACCGGCACGCACACCGGCCTGCCCGATGGTAAACCGTTTCCACAAGCGGTGGATGCCGAGCGACATGACATCGTTCATGACGTCGTACCGGCTGGCGACCGAGCTGAAGACCTGACCGACCAGACCGGCCTTGGCCGACTCCGGCACCTCGCGGAAACCGAAGTGCGTGGTCTTGTCGTCGCGCGGGTCGCTCATGTCAGCTCTCTACTGGTTTGCGCTGGTGGCCGGCGACCGCCAGACGGTCGAGATAGCGCTTCATGTTTTCATCCTGATTTACGCCCAGGTCGTGCAGATATTCCCAGGCGTAGATACCGGTGGCATGGCCATCGTCAAAGTGTAGGCACACCGCGTAACTGCCGACCGGCTCAATGTCGGTGATGTTCACCTTCTCCTTGCCGACCTGCAATATTTCCTGGCCTGGACCATGACCGCGCACTTCCGCAGACGGCGAGTACACGCGCAGGTATTCGCAGGGCAATTTGAAATGCGAACCGTCATCGAAAGTCACTTCGAGCAGGCGGGACTTCTGGTGGAGCTTGATCTCCGTGGGTCTGACTGTTGTGGCCTTCGACATGGGAATACAGGATCCTGGCAGCAGATTGGGATGGAATTATACTGTTTCCGGGCCGTTCGCGTGGCCTGTCATGCCATTGTAATATGAACGAGTTGAAATGGCAGGGCGTTGGCGTAAACCATTCACCACAACGCCATCGATTCTACGGGTTATTCAGGCATGCCGGGACGTATTTTGATTGTCGAGGACGAACAGGCCATTCGTGAAATGGTGTGCCTGGCGCTGAATCAAGGCGGATACGACTGCCTGGAGGCAACCAATGCGAACGAGGCAGAGCAGCGCATCCTTGAAGGAATGCCGGACCTGATTCTGCTTGACTGGATGATGCCGGGCATGAGTGGCATCGATTATGCGCGCAAACTACGGCGCGACAAGCTTACCCAAGGGGTACCGGTCATTATGCTCACCGCCCGCAGTCAGGAACAAGACAAGGTGCGCGGCCTCGAAACCGGTGCGGACGACTATATAACTAAACCCTTTTCGACACGTGAACTGCTGGCTCGCATCAAGGCGCTGCTGCGCCGCAGCGCGCCGCAGGCCACAGATGTGCCAGTTGAGGTGCGCGGACTGGAGCTCGATCCAGTGACGCACCGCGTACAGGCTGGCGAAATAAAACTCGAGCTCGGCCCGATGGAATTCCGGCTGCTGCACTTCTTCATGACGCATCCGGAACGCGTGCACTCGCGTGAGCGCATCCTGGACAGTGTCTGGGGCAACAATGTCTATGTGGAGGAACGCACCGTGGATGTACACATCCGCCGCCTGCGCAAGGCACTTACCCCAAGCGGACACGACAATCTCATCCAGACGATCCGCGGCGCTGGATATCGCCTTTCGGCGCAGGTTTGACACATGTCCGGGAATCTCTGGCGTGAGCTCTGGATCCTGGTCGGTATCGCATTCGCGAGTCTGCTGCTCGCAGAAATTACCGGCTATCCGTTCCTGATTGCCGCACTCGGTTTCGGCCTGTACATCGCATCCAACCTGCGTAACCTCGTACAGCTCAATCGCTGGCTGGTAAACAAACGTGAAGATGTGCCAGACGCCGGCGGCTTGTGGGGCGAAGTGCTCGATCGCATTCGCGCCTTGGCGCGTGATGCCGTGAAACGCGAAGACCGGCTGACTGGAATGTTAAAACGATTCCAGACTGCCTCGGCGGCCACGCCGGACGCCATGCTGATCGTCTCGCGTCGCCACGAGATCGAATGGGCCAACGCCTCCAGCGAGCGACTGTTCGGCATTGCCACTGCGCGCGACACCGGTCGGCGCCTGGTGAACCTCGTCCGCCATCCGGCATTCGTCAGTTACCTGGAGCGCGGCGAGTACACCGATGCACTCGAAATGTTCTCACCGGCACAGCCGGAGCGTTCGATGTCGGTACGCATTATCCCGTTCGGCAGCAACCAGAAACTCATCATCGGCCGCGACACGACGCACTTGGCCCAGCTTGAACAGATGCGGCGCAATTTCGTAGCCAACATTTCGCACGAATTGCGCACGCCACTCACGGTGCTCACCGGTTTTCTTGAAACGCTGAAGGACATGGACAAACCGGCCGGCGCCGACCTGAGCAAGCACTTCATGACCATGTACGAACAGGCGCAGCGCATGAGCCATCTGGTGGACGACCTGCTGACGCTATCCAAACTTGAAACCACGCCGGCCACCGTGCACGAAGAGGAAATCGACATTGCCGCCCTTCTGGTACCGCTAAAGGAAACTGCCGAACTCCTGAGCGGCGAACAACAGCATCGTATTACACTTGAGACTGACAGCAACCTGCACTTGCTCGGCAATAAGGACGAGCTGCGCAGTGCCTTTTCCAACCTGATCAACAATGCCGTGCGTTACACGCCGGCCGGCGGCGATATCCGCCTGATCTGGAAGCGCGAGGACAGTCATCCGGTCTTTTCAGTCATCGACAGCGGTGCGGGTATTGCGCCGCAACACCTGCCGCACCTCACCGAACGCTTCTACCGCGTGGACACGGCGCGCTCGCGTGATACCGGCGGCACCGGGCTGGGGCTGTCGATCGTCAAACACATCCTGCTGCGTCACGACGCGCGCCTGGTCATCGACAGCGAGATTGGTCGAGGCAGCACTTTCCGCTGTGTTTTCCCGCCATCCCGTGCCCTACCGCCTTCCGCTACCAGGGACATGCCGGAGTCAGCACAGGCCAATCCATGACGGTGTCCGGTTTAACCGGGCCACATTCGCACAGACAGAACTCCTGGTCTTTCCAATAGTATTGCAACACCATTACCGGCTATTGCCCGCCCCGCAGACTTCCGGGAGAAAGCGCATTTCATCCCGCTATCACGATATTCATTGCCTTGGGAAAACACGCTGACCGTGCAGGCGAGACACAGCATGCGCATCAATCTGCTGACCAATGCCATCAGCGGCCCACGTGATGTCACCGAAATGTAATATTCCTTGATTACACTATGCCACCCAACCTTAATGACGAGCGCCCTATGACTGACCGGACCATGACCCGGATCCTGTTTCTCTGTACCGGTAACTCCTGCCGCTCGCAGATGGCTGAAGGCTGGGCCAATCACCTGGGCCGCGGCGTGCTGACCGCCGAATCGGCTGGTATCGAGGCGCATGGCAAGAACCCGCGTGCGATTGCCGTGATGCGCGAGGCCGGCGTGGATATATCCAGCCAGGAATCAACGCGCATGACTGATGACATGATTGCCCGCGCCGAAATCGTAGTGACCGTCTGCGGTCACGCCGATGAACGCTGCCCGGTACTGCCACCGGACGTGAAGAAGATCCACTGGCCACTCTCCGACCCGGCCAAGGCAACCGGCACCGAGGCCGAAATCCTGATGCAGTTCCGCGCCACGCGTGACGAAGTCCGCCGTCGGGTAACCGACCTGATCCGGAATCTCGTCGAGTCACGGAACACCTGACAGATGAGCGTCCAGTGCGAAGTGACAGGAGCCAGAGCCGCGGGTGCACCACTCGGCTTCTTCGAACGCTACCTGACGCTTTGGGTATTCCTGTGCATCGGCGTTGGCATCGGCCTCGGCCATCTGTTCCCTGCCGCCTTCCAGTCCATCGGTCGCATGGAGATCGCACGCGTCAACCTGCCGGTGGCATTGCTGATCTGGCTGATGATCGTCCCAATGCTGCTCAAGGTGGATTTCGGTGCGCTGCACGAAGTGCGCCATCACTGGCAAGGTGTCGGTGTGACGCTGTTTATCAATTGGGC
This sequence comes from uncultured Pseudomonadota bacterium, assembly GCA_963698375.1. GTDB lineage: Bacteria > Pseudomonadota > Gammaproteobacteria > Acidiferrobacterales > UBA6901 > UBA6901. The sequence continues at coordinate 160,041 of CAVOQN010000007.1, read as the reverse complement.
GGTAAAGCCATTCTCGATGGCGTTGCTGGCGTGGCTGTTTATTCGCCACGCATTCGCCGGCTGGCTGCCGGCCGAACAACTCGATTCCTATGTCGCCGGGTTGATCCTGCTCGCCGCCGCGCCCTGCACCGCCATGGTCTTCGTGTGGAGCAGGCTCACTGGCGGCGAACCAAACTTCACACTCACTCAAGTGGCACTCAACGACACGATCATGGTGTTCGCGTTCGCGCCGATCGTCGGCATGCTACTCGGGTTGTCGGCGATCACCGTGCCGTGGGACACATTGCTGCTGTCGGTGGTTCTTTACATCGTCATTCCGGTCATTGCCGCCCAGGCCTGGCGCGCGTGGCTGCTCCAGCGCGGACCCGCTGCACTCGAGCACACACTCGCGCGCCTGCATGGGCCTTCGCTCGCGGCACTGCTCGCGACGCTGGTCCTGTTGTTCGGATTTCAGGGCCAACAGATTCTCGCACAACCGCTCATCATTGCTCTGCTCGCGGTGCCAATCCTGATCCAGGTGTATTTCAACTCCGGGCTGGCCTACCTGCTCAACCGCCGCTTCGGCGTGGCGCACTGTGTCGCTGGCCCGTCGGCACTGATCGGTGCCAGCAATTTCTTCGAGCTGGCAGTGGCCGCCGCCATCAGCTTGTTTGGCTTCGAATCCGGCGCGGCGCTGGCAACCGTGGTCGGTGTGTTGATCGAGGTGCCGGTGATGCTTTCGGTCGTAAGGATTGTCAATACGACACGTGGCTGGTATGAGCAAGGTTCTTCATAACGATCTTGTTCAAAAATACCAGTTCGACTCACCCGCTCGACCGGCAATCCGGATTTGTCACAATCTTGTCATATTGAGTCATCATGCTGTCACATGACGATCGCATGATGGCCAGGCCTTAAACAAACCTACTGGAGAATTGATCCATGATCAGAAAGACCCTGACACTTCTGGCCGTCGCGGCGGTTACGGCGCTCGGACTGGCCCCAATCGTCCAAGCTGCCAGCACTCTCAATGGTGCCGGCGCCACCTTCCCCTACCCCATCTATGCCAAGTGGGCGGGTGCCTATATGAAAGAAACCGGTCTACGGATCAACTACCAGTCCATTGGATCAGGCGGCGGTATCAAGCAGATCAAGGCCAAGACCGTTCATTTTGGTGCCTCCGACAAGCCGCTGGATATCAAGGAACTCAAGGAATCCGGCCTCGTGCAATTCCCGATGGTCATGGGCGGTGTGGTGCCGGTAGTCAATCTGAAGGGCATCAAGCCGGGCGAGCTCAAGCTCACGGGTGCCGTGCTGGCCGATATCTATCTCGGCAAGATTACGCAGCTGGAACGATGCCGCCATCGTCAAGCTGAATTCGGGCGTAAAATTGCCGGACGACAAAATCAACGTCGTCTCGCGTGCCGACGGTTCCGGTACCACCTACATCTTCACCCACTACCTGTCCAAGGTGAGCGCCGAATTCAAGAACAAGATCGGCAACAACACCTCGGTCTCCTGGCCATCCGGTATCGGCGGCAAGGGCAACGAAGGGGTTGCCTCCTATGTGCAACGCCTCAAGGGTGCGATCGGCTACGTGGAATACGCCTATGCACTGCAGAACAAAATGACCTACGCGCAGCTCCAGAACAAGGCCGGAACATTTGTGAAGCCCGAAATTGAAAGTTTCCAGGCCGCCGCGGCCAATGCCGACTGGGCCAAAACCCAGGGTTTCAATCTGATGCTCACCGATCAGCCTGGCGCCAAGAGCTGGCCGATTACCGGTGCCACCTTCATCCTGATGCACACCAAACAGGAAGAAGCCGAGAGCGCGACCCAGGTGCTCAAGTTCTTCGACTGGGCCTATCGCAAGGGTGACAAGCTGGCCATCGAACTGCACTACATTCCGATGCCGGACAAATGTCGTGAAACTGGTGCAGGACAGCTGGAAAAAAGACCTGCAGCGACTGCCGGTGGGAAATGCCGTCTGGAATGATGCCCTCAGTCAGAAGTAAGATAACCGTAGTTCCACCTCAATGAGCGGGGTCCAATTGGGACCCCGCAGTCTTCTTCTTAAATATGGCCACAGCCCGCTCCGACATTCCAGATCGTGCACTGCGCCGCCAGTGGCTGCTGGATCGCGTTTTTCAGGGCGCCACCCAGGTGTCCGCCGGATTGGTGCTGGTCGATTCTGCTCGGCATTATTGTTTCGCTGTTCGTCGGCGGCTGGCAGGCACTCAGTACCTTCGGTTTCGGTTTCCTGACCAGCGACGAATGGAACCCGGTCACCGATCAGTTCGGAGCGCTGGTCCCCATCTACGGCACCCTGGTGAGTTCGCTGATCGCGCTGGTCATCGCCGTGCCCATCAGCTTCGGCATCGCCCTGTTTCTCACCGAGGTTGCGCCACACTGGATGCGCCGCCCGATCGGCACCGCCATCGAGCTGCTCGCCGCGATCCCCAGCATCATCTACGGCATGTGGGGGCTGTTCGTGTTTGCGCCGCTGCTCTCGCAACACGTGCAGCCGTGGCTGCAGGATACATTCGGCGACATCGCGGTGATCGGTGCGCTGTTTCAGGGCGCGCCGCTCGGCATCGGCATGCTGCCGGCGGGTATCATTCTCGGCATCATGATCATTCCGTTCATCACCGCCATCATGCGCGACGTGTTCCTGACCACGCCGAAATTCCTCAAGGAATCGGCCTACGCGGTCGGCGCCACCCACTGGGAAATGGTGTGGAACGTGGTGCTGCCCTATACCCGCATCGGCGCGGTCGGCGGAATCTTTCTCGGCCTCGGACGCGCGCTCGGCGAAACCATGGCGGTGACCTTTATCATCGGCAATACCCACCGCCTGAGCATGCCTCGCTGTTCGATCCGGGCAATTCCATCGCCTCGACACTGGCCAACGAATTTACCGAAGCGGTCGGCGAAGTTCACACCTCGTCGCTGATTGCGCTCGGCCTGGTGCTGTTCATGATCACCTTTATCGTCCTGGCGCTGGCCAAATTCACTGCTGATGTCCCTGGAGACGCGCGATGGCACGTAAAACCTGAGACCTAACACCATCGACTGGCGCTACTTTCGACGACGCACTGTCAACATTATCAATCTTGACCGGGTTCGGTCTTGGCCACGGTGTTCGGCCTGGTCTGGCTGTTCTGGATACTCTGGACCACGCTGAGCTACGGCTTCGCCGCCATCGACATGAGCCTGTTCCAGCAGAACACACCGGCGCCGGGCAGCAGGGCGGACTGGCCAATGCCATTGTCGGCAGCCTGATCATGGTCGGGCTCGGCGACCGTGATCGGTACGCCGATCGGCGTTCTGGCCGGCACCTATCTGGCCGAGTACGGCAAGAAAACCCGGATCGCGCGGCTTCATCCGTTTTATCAACGACATCCTGCTGTCCGCGCCGTCGATCATCATCGGCCTGTTCGTCTACGAACGGTCGTGGTCATTCAGGTCGGCCATTTCTCGGCACTGGCCGGCGCGCTGGCGCTGGCCATCATCATGCTGCCGGTCGTTATCCGCACCACCGAAGAAATGCTGCGGCTGGTGCCGAATACATTGCGCGAGGCAGCGCTGGCCCTCGGCGCACCGCGCTGGAAAATGATCTCGCGGGTTGCCTATCGCGCCGCACTGATCCGGCATCCTCACCGGCATCCTGCTGGCGGTGGCGCGCATCTCCGGCGAGACCGCGCCACTGCTGTTCACCGCACTCAACAACCAGTTCTGGAGCACCGACCTGATGCAGCCGATGGCCAACCTGCCGGTGGTCATTTTCCAGTTCGCCATGAGCCCGTATGAGGAGTGGCACGCGCTCGCCTGGGCCGGCTCGCTGCTGATTACCCTGAGCGTACTGGCCCTGAGCATTCTCGCCCGTATTTTCCTGCGCAAATGCCCGGATGGATCACTGATGACCAACCATACTCCCGCCACCGACGCTGACCAGCAAGATTCAGGTACGTGACCTGAATTTCTATTACGGCAAGTATCAGGCGCTCAAGAACATCAACCTGGACATTGCCACCAACAAGGTCACCGCCTTCATCGGCCCGTCCGGCTGCGGCAAATCCACGCTGTTGCGCATCTTCAACCGCATGTACGAGCTTTACCCCGATCAGCACGCCACCGGCGAAATCCTTCTGGACGGCGAAAACGTCCTGTCGCCGCGCACCGATCTGTTCCGGCTGCGCGCCCGGGTCGGCATGGTGTTCCAGAAACCCACGCCATTCCCGATGTCGATCTACGACAACATCGCCTTCGGCGTGCGCCTGTACGAGCGACTCGGCAAATCAGACATGGACGAGCGCGTGGAATGGGCCCTGCAGCAGGCGGCGCTGTGGGACGAGGTCAAGGACAAGCTGCGCCAGAGCGGCATGAGCCTGTCCGGCGGCCAGCAGCAGCGCCTGTGCATTGCACGTGCGATCGCGGTGAAACCCGGAGGTCGTGCTGCTCGACGAGCCGGCCTCGGCGCCTCGATCCGATCTCGACCCTCAAGATCGAGGAACTGATTTACGAACTGAAAAAGAACTACACGATTGCGATCGTCACCCACAACATGCAACAGGCTGCACGCGTTTCCGACTACACTGCATTTCATGTACCTGGGCGAGACTGGTCGAGTTCGGCGACACCAACAGATCTTCACCAACCCGTCGAAGAAGCAGACAGAAGACTACATCACCGGCCGGTACGGCTGACCGAGTAAGGAGCCATAAGCATGGAACCGATTCATACGCACATCTCCCGCCAGTACAATGCTGAGCTTGAGGACATTCGTTCGCGCGTACTGCAGATGGGCGGACTGGTCGAGCAACAGATCGGTCGCACGCGATCAACGCGCTCGTGGACGGCAATGTCGTCCTCGGCCGAGGCGGTTGTGACCGACGACTACAAGGTCAATCAGCATGGAAGTGACGATCGACGAGGAGTGCAGCCAGATTATCGCGCGCCGCCAGCCGGCCGCCGGCGACCTGCGCCTGGTGGTCGCGGTCATCAAGACCATCACCGATCTCGAACGCATCGGCGACGAGGCCGAAAAAATTGCGCGCATGGCCGTGCGTCTCGCCACCGAGGAGCGTCCCGAAGAACAATTACATCGAGATCCAGGCACTCGGCAACCACGTGCGCCAGATGGTGCACGATGCACTCGATGCCTTCGCGCGTCTCGACATCGAGGCAGCGCTGCGGGTTGCGCGCGAGGACGAGCAGGTGGACAACGAGTACGAAGGTGTCATGCGCCAGATGATCACCTTCATGATGGAAGACCCACGCACCATCTCGCGCACGCTGAACGTCATCTGGGCGGCGCGCGCCCTGGAACGCATCGGTGACCATGCCTGCAATATCTGCGAGTACATCATCTATCTCGTCAAAGGCAAGGACGTGCGCCACACCAGTCTTGAGCAGATCGAGAAAGAAATCCTCGGCAAGAATCGCTGAGCAGGCATCCTGCTTCAATAAACGACGGGGCCCACGGGCCCCGTCGTTGTTCCCGGACAGCTTGAACGACTCAGCTCTCTTTAAGCCACTTCGCCACGCGTGAAGCGAAATAGGTCAGGATCGCATCCGCTCCGGCGCGCTTGAAACTGAGCAGCGATTCCAGGATCACGGCGCGTTCGTTCAGCCAGCCATTCTGGGCCGCGGCCATGAGCATGGCGTACTCGCCGCTCACCTGATAGACGAAGGTCGGCGCGCCGAACTCGTCCTTCACGCGGCGCACGATGTCGAGATACGGCATGCCGGGCTTGACCATGACCATGTCGGCACCTTCTTCCAGATCGAGCGCGACTTCGCGCAGCGCTTCATCCGAGTTGGCGCAGTCCATCTGGTAGCTGTACTTGTTGCCACCGGCGAGATTCTTGGCCGAGCCGACGGCATCGCGGAACGGGCCGTAGAAGCTCGACGCGTACTTGGCCGAATAAGCGAGAATGCGGGTGTTCACATGCCCGTTCTTTTCCAAAGCATCGCGGATCGCACCAATGCGGCCATCCATCATGTCCGAGGGCGCAACGACGTCGGCACCGGCCTCGGCATGCGACAGTGCCTGCTTGACCAGCACCTTGGTGGTCTCGTCGTTCAGCACGTAGCCGTTCTTGTCGATCAAGCCATCCTGTCCGTGGGTGGTGAACGGATCGAGCGCCACATCGGTAATCACGCCGAGTTCGGGAAGATTTTTTTTGAGTTCACGAACCGCGCGCTGCGCCAGACCCTTGTCGTTGTAGGCTTCTTTGGCGTTTAGAGATTTCTTGTCCTTTGGCGTGACGGGAAACAGTGCAACCGCCGGCAGCCCGAGCTTGACCCACGCCTCGGCCTGCTTGAGCAGGAGATCAATCGTGACACGCGTGACGCCCGGCATCGAAGCCACCGGCTCGGCTTTATTCTTGCCCTCGATCACGAACACCGGTTCAATCAGGTCGTCGACCGTGAGCTGCGATTCGCGCATCAGTCGGCGGGAGAAATCATCGGCGCGCATGCGGCGCATACGAGTGCGGGGGAAACGTCCGGGCAGGCTTGGGCTCATGATCAGGAATTCCGCGGGTACCGGTGGGATGAGTTTACAGCATTTGGTGAACGCGCAAACCTGTTGCCGGGAAGGGTCTCGATTACAGGAACAGGTCTTCTGTCCCCGCGTCGCGCTCAGGCGTCGAACCGAAACGCCGACACCATTTTACCGTTTACATGCCACTTGCAGACCTTTCCGCGAGCAACCGTAGGAACGCACGATGTCTGCACGTTTCGGAGTACGCTCAGTTCAAACCGGCGCGGCGCAGGCCGTCCTTGATGCGCGCGAGTTCGCGGGAATCTGCTATGGGTATCGTATGCTCCACGGTTGCGAGCCTGAAGCCGGGATCGTGCGAGCGCAACTGGTCGACCTCCCAGGCCGCTTCATCCAGCTTGCCAAGGGCGACATAACTCAGGATCAGATAGAGTTGTGGCGAAATGCGGCCGGGGTTGATGTCCAGGGCATGACGCAGGGTTTCCACGGCCAGCGGGCACTGGCCCGAATGGTAATAGGCCCTGCCCAGGATCGATGGATATTGCGACGGGTAGTGGGGGTTGAGACGCATGGCCTTTTGCACCAGCGGGATGGCCGCGCGCGGAAGGCCCTGATAGACCCGGCCGAATGCCAGCGTCGTGTGGGCATCGGCATTGTTCGGGTCGAGCGCAATGGCACGCTCGGCGGCGGCCACTGCTGCGTCATACTGGCGATTAAACACGTACACATAACCCAGCGCCCAGTGCGTCTGGGGGATGGAGGGGTCCAGTGCAACCGCCCGCTGCGCGTAGGTGATCGCCTGTTTCATCGAGGCGCTCGCGTCCGCACTCCAGCCATAGCGGGAGTCCTCGGCGAAGGTCAGTGCCACGGCGGCGTACGCACGCGCGAAGTTCGGATCAAGTCCGATGGCGCGTTTGTACAGTTCGCGGGCGCGGGCGTTGTCCTCGCGGGTGGAGCGCGCATAGAGCGACTGCCCCTGCAGCAGCAGGTCATAGGCCGCGACGCTCTGGGTATAGCGACGCGATGCGACACGCTGCTCGTCATCGGTCAGCGTCAGCGCCAGGGCCTTGACGATATTGCCACGCACATCATCCTGAACACTGAAGATGTCCTGCAGGCGCCGGTTGTATCGCTCCGCCCACAGGTGTGCGCCGGTTTCGGCATCGATCAGCTTGACGTTGATGCGCAGTTCGCCGCCGGCGCGCCGCACGCTGCCTTCCAGCACATACCGCACACCCAGCTTCTCGGCTACGGTCTTGAGAGCGAGTGGCTGGTCCTTATAGGCGAAGGTCGAGTTGCGGGCGACCACCATGAGGCCGGACAGTTTGGACAGGTCGGTGATAATGTCCTCGGTGATGCCGTCGCTGAAATACTCGAATTTCGGGTCGCCGCTCAAATTGGTAAACGGCAGGATGGCGATGCTGGGGATGGCCGGGACAGGCGATGTCGGCCGGTTCACCACTAGCCAACTGATCGCCATCAGCATCAGTAACAGCACCGCTGCGACAAACGCGAGGGCAAGCCAGCGACGTGAGGGTGACGCTATGTCAATAGCCGCTGCGTGTGTCGGTGATTCACGGTCAGGCGTAGTGACTGGTGCGATCAGCCGGTAGCCTCGCTTCGACACTGTCTCGATGATTTGCGGTTTGCGCGAGCGATCGTTCAAGGCCTTGCGCAGCTTGATGATCGCGCTGGTCAGTGCGTCATAGCCAACCACAGTGCCGGTCCAGATCGCCTGTTCCAACTCCTCGCGTGACAGCACCTGCCCCGGGCGTTGGGCCAGATAGACCAGAAGGTCCATGGCCTTGGGTTCGAGTTTGGTGGAGACGCCCTCCCGGCTCACGCGCCCGGCGTCGGGCTCAACGAGCCAGTCGCCGATCCGCAATGGATTGCGAATGCCTGAAGCTGCTGGTTGGTGAAGTCCTTCGTTCATTCCGTCGATGCCGGGGATCCGCTGATTTGCCGGTTTTTCAGCGATTCTACGGCAGCCGTAAAGAAATCGGCAAAACATCGTCTTTCCGCCATATCACTAGCAGCCCCGCCTGCTAGGGTCCAACACATCGCAGCAACAGGTGTTTTGCGATACCGCGATCAGACACTTTGTTCATCACCCACATGGAGGACGACATGAAAAACGGTTACCAGATTCATTCCGACCAGACCGCCCCGGTGGAATCCCGCGCACTGCTCGGTCAGGCGCAGGCCCATTACGGATTCATCCCCAATGCCATCGGTGCCATGGCCGAGTCGCCGGCGGTGCTGGAGGCCTATCTCACGCTCGACGACCTGCTGGGCAAGACCGACTTCACCGATGCCGAACGCCACGTGCTGATGCTGGCGATCACGCGCGAATACGAGTGCGGCTACTGCGTCGCCGCCCACTCGGCATTCGCCAAGATGGCGGGCCTGCCGCCGGAGCAGGTCGAACACCTGCGCCGCAACCAGCCGCTCGGCGATCCGCAGCTGGAGAAACTGCATCGCTTCGCCGCCAAGGCCGTCGCCAGCCATGGTCAGGTCAGCGATGCCGACGTGCAGGAGCTGCTGGCCGCCGGCTTCACCCGTCGCCAGGCGTTGGAAGTGTTGCTGCTGATCGCCAACAAGTTGATTGCCGTGTACGCCAATCGCATCATGGGCACCGATCTCGATATGGCCCTGCAGGGCGAGTCCTGGACCCGCGCGGCCTGAACATTACCACCGGCACTGTCCGGAAGGAGCCAATTTATGAATAGATTCACCATTTACAGAGGGGCGGTCCTGCTGTCGCTGCTGTCCGCTCTCACGGCACAGGCTGTCGGTCCTGATCCAGCCCGCGCCATCCGTAACGATTATCCGCTCGACCGACTGACGTCGAGTGTGTACGTCATTCATGGGCCGACCGAGGAACCGACCGCGGCAAATCAGGCGTTTCGCAATAACCCGGGAATCGTGCTGACGAAGGAAGGAGTGGTGGTGATCGATCCCGGCAGCAGCGTCTATGTCGGCGAGATGGTGGTGCGCAAGGTGAAGATGCTCACGACCAAACCGATCGTCGCCGTGTTCAACACGCACTCTCATGGCGACCACTGGCTGGGCAACGAGGGCATCAAGCTCGCCTACCCGCGTGCCGTGATCTATGCACACCCGAAGATGAAGGCCATGGCGGTGCAGGATGAAGGCCGGCGCTGGATCAAGGCCTTCAATGAGCGCAGCAACGGTGCGGCCGAAGGCACCAACCCGGTCGGACCCGACAAGGCGGTGCATGACGGCGAGGTGCTGACCATCGGCGGCATGCGCTTCCGCATTCTGTTTCCCGGACCGGCACATTCCGAAGACGACATCCTGATTGAGCTGCCGGATGAGAAGGTATTGTTTTACGGCGATATCGTGCGCGACGGCCTGCTCGGCCCGTTCATGATGAGTTACAAGGGCAACATGGAGGCTATCGATCGCGGACTCAAGACCGGCGCCACGATCTTCGTGCCGGGCCATGGCCGCAGCGGTGACCGCAAGGCGGCGATGCACTACCGGCGCTTCCTGGATACCATGCGCGAACAGGTGCGGGTCAATTATCGGAAAGGCCTTTCTGATTTCGAGATGAAGCCGAAGATTGCCGATGCCCTCAAGGACTATCGTCGCTGGGCAAGCATGGACGACAGTCTCGGACCACTGGTCAGCACCGCCTATATCGAAATCGAGAAGGAAGAATTCTGAACAGCCCAATAACCGGGTCAAGAGAGGAATTTCCGCTAATATTCAAAAACTCCTCTGACCCGGGTTTTTTTCCTTCAAGTGGTATTTCTAGTCAGACTGAAGCCCGGCTATTCCGGACTTTTCGCGCCGCGCTTCAGGGACCGAACCTGTCGTACAGAATCAGTCCCCAGGTCGCGGCCAACTGCAACAGAGCGACCAGAACCGCCGCCGAACCCATGTCCTTGGCGCAGCCGGCCAGCTTGTCCCGGACCTTGCCGCCGCGGTCTACGGTCGCCTCGATCGCCGAGTTCAGCAACTCCACGATCAGCACCAGTAGCACGCTTCCGATGAGCAGTGAACGCTCCACGCCGGTTCTCCCCAGCAAGACCCCGAGCGGAAGCAGGATCACGGCCAGAATCAGCTCTTGCCTGAAAGCCGACTCCTTTTGATAGGCCGCCTGCAGACCCTTCACTGAATAACTGAACGCACGCACGATGCGACCGGCATCGGTGAGACTCTGTAACATTTTTTTCATGCCGTGTGTTTACCGGGGCCGCGCTATTAAATCAAGCAATGAATGACATGGTCCTGGTCGCGTCGCGCGCTGAATAAACAGGTTCCAGTCAAGAAGTCTTCTGGAGCAAGAAAGCAGCGTCCGCAAAACAGTGTCGATGAACGTCGACTCCGGTTCGAGGTGGTTGATCAACCTTGGAGTCAGCTGGACCGGTTCACCGGTTTAGTGTGTCTTGCGGATCCAGAAACGCAACAGGCCGTCCTGCTCTTCGTGCTGGAGCAACTCGTGTCTAGTCTGCTTGCAGTAGGCCGGAACATCCTTGCGCATGGAATCCTTGTCTGCTTCGGCGAGCAGCACCTCACCGATGCGCATACCTTTTATTTCGGCCGAGAGCTTGATGACCGGAGCTGAGCAGCAAAGGCCGCGCAGGTCGACGAGACGATGGTGATCCATGGTAAGTGTCCTTCTCGTTGATGAATAAATATCGAATCAGTACAGTTTGGATTGAGCTCTTCATAAGTTTAACAGGGAAACGAATCCTGTACGGCGGCACAGAACCGCTGGTTTAACCTCTGTCGCACTATATGCCTAGGGCGACGGCAAGTGACTCAGGTCCGGTTCGCCACAGTGACGCAGGATTTCGTCGCGCGCCGCATCGCGCAGTGCCAGTGCCGCCGCCCAGTCGGAACCTTGCGGTTGCTGCGGCTTACCCACTGTAACCAGAATCGCGCCACGACGTGGAAACCAGTGATCGGGGCGCAGTATGCCGCGCGTACCGCGAATTGACAGCGGCACCACCGGCACGCCGGCCTCGGCGGCCGCCACAAAGGCCCCCATGTGAAACGGCGCAAGTCCGGGCATGCGCTCGAAAGTGCCCTCCGGGAAAAAGGCCAGGCGGCCACCGGTACGCGCCAGTTCGGCCAGCCGGCGCGCGTCGGCGCTGCCGCGTCCGGGATCGAAACGCTCTACAAATACGGCGCCGAGTCGCTGCAGGTAAACACGCGGCACAAACTGCGACTGCAACTCGCCCTTGACGACAAAGACAACAGGATGCGGCAGTGCCGCGGCGAGCACGATCCCGTCCAGGTAACTGGCATGGTTGGCCACGAGCACACAGGGGCCCGACGGCAGTAGATCGAGGCCCTGCACACTCAGCGGCATGGCCGACAGTCGCGCCACCGTGCGCGCGGCCGCATGGCTCACGGCCCACGCCCACGACGGCCGCGGCAGTAGTGCGCACAGCAACCAGACCGCCGGCGCCACAATCCAGAACAGCAACCACACATAGATCGCATACAACTGTGTGCCGACTGTACGTGCACTGCGGCGCACGACCGGTCGCAGACCTGCCCACAGCAGATGTAGCACCTGCCGCCACAAGGCACGCGTGGGCGCGCCAATCTGATCGCGCTCGTAGAGTTCGCGACTGGCCGCACGACGAATCTTGCCGCTCGAGGTCTTGAGTACGGTATGCGGCGGCGCCAGCACGATATCGTCCGGTGCGACACCGGTCAGGTCCATGGTCAGCGCACCGATCGCGGCACGCAGAGGCTCGTGTGTGGCACTGTCGGTGGCGCGGGTTTCGGCCAGCACCACCAGCGTCTCGGTGCCGGAGGCCGGATCGCTGCCACCGAACACGGCCACGCAGCCTTTGCGCACACCCGCGAGATTGCCAATGGCTTCCTCGAGTTCATCCGGGTGCAGGTTGCGTCCTGCGCGGATAATGATGTCCTTCATCCGACCGGTGAGATACACCTCGCCGGCCACGGTATAGGCAAGATCGCCGGAGTCCAGCCAGCCATCGTGAAACAGCCGCTGCGTCTGCTCCGGATTGCGGAAGTAGCCGGAGGTGGTCGAGGGGCCACGGAATTCGAGGCGGCCCTCCTCGCGATCGCCGACTTCATGCCCGGTATCATCCACAATGCGGATCTGATGCCCAGGCAGGGGCTGGCCGCACGCCACAAAGCACAATGCCTTACGATCATCCGGTGCGGCCGGTTTCGCGTGTCCTTTGTCGATGAGCGCCGCGCGGTCGACGCGATCGATAACCGGCGTCCTCCCAAGTGGCGGGAACGCAAGCCCGACAGCCGATTCGGCCAGACCATAAACCGGTGCCATGGTCTGCGGCCGAAAGCCGTAACGCACAAAGCGCTCCTGAAAACGAGTGATGGTGTCGGCGCTGACCTTTTCGGCACCGTTAAATGCAAGTCGCCAGGAACTCAGATCGAGGCCTTCTATGTCCTCGTCGGCGATACGGCGCAGACACAGCTCGTAGCCGAAGTTCGGCGAACCCGACAAGGTCGCGCGGTGCCGGTGGATCGCCCACAGCCAGCGCTCCGGACGCACCAGAAAAGTGAGCGGCGACATCACCACCAGCGGGATGCCGTAGTACAGACTCCCGAGCCAGGCACCGATCAGGCCCATGTCATGATAGAGCGGCATCCAGCTGACGAACACGTCCTCGGCACCGGCCTGAATCGCCTGGCCCATGGCGCGAATGTTGGCAAGCAAGTTGGCATGGGTCAGCACCACGCCCTTCGGGTTTCCGGTGGAGCCCGAGGTGTATTGCAGCATGGCGATATCCTGCGGCTGGATTCCGGCGAGCGGCTTCACCTTGGCACCAATTGCCGTCAATTCCGCGACCGTTGTCACGCTGTGCAATCCTTCCACCTGCAGCCGCAGCAGCTGGGCGAGCGGCTTCGCCTCGGGTACCGTGATGAGTATTGTTGCCTGGGCGTTGGCGAGGATGCGCGCATGCCGGCGCAGGTGTTCCTCGATCTGCGAAACGCGGGCCGGCGGATAGACCGGTACCGGGATGCCGCCGGCGCGCAGCACACCGAAGAAACTGAAGAAATAATCGCAACTGGTTGGCAACATGATGGCCACGGTCTGGCCTGGCCGCAGGTTGCGTTCCTGCAGGCCGGCTGCCACCGCCAGCGCGCCACGTTCCAGATCGCCATACGACAGAGTTTGTTCCTCGCCGCTCTCTTCGAGCAGGTAGAGATGCGGGCGATCCGGATGGCCCTGCACATGCCAGTCGAGCGCCGCCGGCAGGGTGCCAGTTGCGGACGGCGCCGCACCGACCCCGGCGGGCATGGCCGGAACCTCCTGGACATTCAACGGCAACGTGGGATGCGCGGCTGGCAATGCGCGCAGCAGATCACGCGGCGTCTCGACGCTAAGCAGCAGGCGTTCGGGAAGCGTGACCTGAAAAGCGCGCTCCAGCCGGGCGACGAGTTCGACGCGGCCGAGACTGTCGAAACCCAACTCACGATCAAGCCGGCTGTCGAGTGTGACTTCCACGGGCGAGCGGCGCGGATGGAGTTCAGCCGCCACCTTGGCAACGATGTCGAGCAACGCACGGCTGTGATCGTTGCTGGTCGACGATGCTGCAATTTTGGACTGGGCAATCACAGGCACCTCCATACGGCGGTGGGCGGGTGCTGCTGTCAGTCCTTGCGATGAAACAGCGAATGACGTCCGAGGTCAACCTGTGATTGCAGTCAGAACGCGCAGCCGTCCGGCAACGGCGGTTGAGCTACCAGTTTGGCTGCGAAGCCGGCTGGCATCTCGGACACGGTGAAACCGGCGTTCACCGAACCCTTCAATGCCACGCCACCGTAACCGCCGGTGTTCATGTGTGCGCGCACCCACACGACTGTGTCAGGCTGAATCGGCACCGGACCGCCGGAACGCGTGAACGGCTGTTCGCTCACATGACTGTGCAGCAACACGCGCCGGTAGAGCAACTTGCCGTCAGTGCTCACCACTTCCCACCAGTCGGCGTACTGCGAGCAGCCTTTGTCCGGGCTGCGGATGCCGATGCTGAACTGATAGGCGCCGGGTTGGCCACTAGCCTGCACTGCGATTACATCTGCCGTTATGCGCATGCCGCCCGCCGGTTGCGCTGTGGCCGGTGGCTCCGTCGCAGGCAGCTCATACTCTGACGCCGCAGGCGTCGCCGCGGAATTGCTCGTCAGCGCTTGCGGTGCTTCCGCCGTCAATGGCGCGGATACATCACGGTGGTTGAGTGCGCCTTGCTCGCTGAGCAACATCACCACGCCGAGACTGAGCACAATCACTGCGGCAACGGAAAGTGGAATCGCCCAGTGGCCGCCAAACGGTGCGCGTGCATTCGGCCTGGCCACGGCGCGCTGCGCTTCGGCGAGTATTTTGGCGTCCAGCGACGCGGGCGGCGCGTCCTTGTGTTTCGTGTCGTTTGTATCAGTGGGTTTGCGTGTGGCCATGTTCAGTCCTTTGTCAGCCCGTGACGGAGTTTGGTGAGAGCATAGCGCAGTCGGCTTACGCGGTCTCGACACTCACTCCGGTGACGCTAGCAATTTCTTTAAGCGACAGGCCGCTTTCCTCGCGCAGCAGGAAGGTCTCGCGCTGCACCTCTGGCAAGGCGACGATCAGCGCCCTGCCAAGGGCTTCGCATTGGTCAAACCATAAACCGGATCTGATTGGTCACTGCACAGGTGACAAAGTGTCCCCCGTCTTTCATTGGCCATCTGCCATGTCATACCAGTCCGATTATGTGCATCCGGCTCTGAAAATAAAAAGGCCCGGTTTCCCGGGCCTGAGTGTTACAGCATAGATACTACTTTTTCTTCTTCGCTTTCTTTGCTGTCTTCTTGGCTTTCTTCGGTGCGGCTTTCTTTACGGCTTTCTTTTTCGGCTTTGGCGCAGCCTTTTTCGTTGCCTTCTTCGGCTTCGGCTTCGGCTTCGGCTTCGGCTTCGGCTTCGGCTTCGGCTTGCTTGGGCGCCGGCTTCTTTACGGCAGGTTTCGCAGGTTTAGGTGGCTTGGCTGCCGCTTTCACCGCAGCGGCTTTCTTCGCCTTGGTCTTGGGCGGGGCGATTCTTGGCGGCGGCGGCCTGGGCAGCCGACATGGCCGCGGCAAGCGGACGCATCTGCACTTCGATGATGTCGGTGACGTTCTTGAATATCTCGTTCACCGAGCCGGTGCCGCGCACGGTGCGCAACTTGCCCTGCGCCTTATAGTAGGTCACGAGCGGTGCGGTCTGCTGCTCATACACTTGCAGGCGGCTGCGCACGGTGTTCTCGTTGTCGTCCGAACGGTGCGCGAGGTTCGAGCCGCACTTGTCGCACTTGCCCGGGGTCTTGGTTGCCGAGAAATAGATGTTGTAGATCGCGCCACACGCGGCATTCGAGCAGGTGCGCCGGCCGGTGATGCGCTTCATCAGGACTTCGGTGTCCACGTCCACCAGCAGCGCCAGCTGCAGCGGCTGGCTCAGGCGCGCCAGCATGGCATCCAGTGCCTGGGCCTGGGGTATGTTGCGCGGAAATCCGTCGAGGATGAAACCGGCGCGCGCGTCCGGCTTGGACAGGCGCTCCTGGATCATGCCGAGCACCACGTCGTCGGACACCAGCTGGCCGGCATCCATCGCCGACTTGGCCTTGCGGCCCAGATCACTGCCGGCGGCAACCGCCGCGCGCAACAGGTCACCAGTGGAAATTTGTGGAATATTATACTTTTCGATCAGCAGCTTGGACTGCGTTCCCTTGCCGGAACCCGGCGCTCCCAGTAGTACGATTCGCATGGTTGTTCTCGCTTTGTTTCGCTGATTGTTATTGACGGACCGGGCGAGCTCCTCCCCTCCGGCCGGCTGATGCCGGGTTAAACTAACTCCTGCCCCTGGTGACGTCAATGGTTCCGGGCCGGAGAAGCCCGGTGTAGCCGTGGATTTCACCTCGGCCGTGGCGCACCGTATAATCCGCCGCTGCAATCCGGCCGGCAACGGGTAGAATCAGCCGCCGAACCGCTTCCAACTCGACGCCAAACCGGTCACCACGACGCGATGCACGACAAGATCCCCGATTTTACCGAAACGGAATTGTGGGTCATCCGCCAGGCGGTGGCCGAACGTTTCCGCAAGGAAGTCGACATCCAGCAGGCCGATGCCGAACTGCGGCTCGATCCCGGCGACCGCGAGTTGACGCTCTGCCCGGTCGTGTACTGGCGCGATGGCAAGGCGCAGTTCGTCATTTTCAAGACCGGCGTAGCAAACTTACCGCAACCAGTTCTTCTACAGCGTGCGCGACCAGTACGGTACTGGCCGTGACGAGTACACCGACATCGGCGAGTGTGTGATGATCCTGCTGCAAGTGCAGGCCGACCATGCGGCCAAGAACGCGCTTGAATCCAGCGTAACGATTTCCTTTCAACCCTCCGTCCATTTCATTCCAGAGAGACTCACAATGGCCACCAGCAAGAAACCCATGAATGCCTTCTACGCCCAGTCCGGCGGCGTGACTGCCGTCATCAATGCCTCGGCAGCGGGCGTGATCGAAACCGCGCGCAAGTACAAGAAAAAGATCGGCAAGGTGTACGCCGGCCGCAACGGCATCATCGGTGCGCTCACCGAAGACCTGATCGACACCAGCAAGGAATCCGTCAAATCGATTGCCGCCCTGCGCCACACCCCGAGCGGCGCGTTCGGTTCCTGCCGCTACAAGCTCAAGAGCCTGGAAGCCAACCGGCGCGAATACGAGCGCCTGATCGAAGTCTTCAAGGCGCACAACATCGGCTACTTCTTCTACAACGGCGGCGGCGACTCGGCCGACACCTGCCTCAAGATCTCACAGCTCGGCGAATCCATGGGTTATCCGATCAAGGCCGTGCACGTGCCCAAGACCGTGGACAACGACCTGCCGATCACCGACAACTGCCCGGGCTTCGGCTCGGTGGCCAAGTACATCGCGGTCTCGACGCGCGAGGCCTCGTTCGACGTCGCCTCCATGTGCAAGACCTCGACCAAGGTGTTCATCCTCGAAGTCATGGGCCGGCATGCCGGCTGGATCGCGGCCGCCGGCGGCCTCGCTTCCACCAAGGACACCGAGATTCCGATCGTGATCCTGTTCCCGGAAGTCAGCTTCGACAAGGACAAGTTCCTCGCCAAGGTGGGCGCCAATGTGAAGAAATTCGGCTACTGCACCGTGGTGGTGTCGGAGGGCGTGAAGAGCGCGGACGGCAAGTTCCTCGCCGACCAGGGCCTGCGCGATGCCTTCGGCCATGCCCAGCTGGGCGGCGTGGCGCCGGTGGTGGCCTCGATCGTCAAGGAAGGCCTCGGCCTCAAGTACCACTGGGGCGTGGCGGATTACCTGCAACGCGCCGCGCGCCACATTGCCTCCAAGTCCGACGTGGAGCAGGCCTATGCCTTGGGCAAGTCTGCCGTGGAGCTGGCCGTCAAGGGCCGTAACTCGGTGATGCCAACCGTGGTGCGCGTCTCGAACAAGCCTTACAAGTGGAAAATCGGCGTCGCCGATCTCTCGAAAGTGGCAAACGTCGAGAAAATGATGCCCGCGGACTTCATCATCGGCCGATGGCTTTGGCATCACCGCCAAATGCCGCCAGTACCTCGAGCCGCTGATCAAGGGCGAGGACTACCCGCCGTACAAGGATGGCCTGCCGCAGTATGTGCGCCTGAAGAATGTCGCGGTGCAGAAGAAACTCAAAGGTGATTTCAAACCGTAATGCATAAGCCGAAACTTATATACCTAATATAGTCAACGTACTGGCGCGGAACGCAAACAGTATCGCCACATAAAAATTAGTAATTTGCGTCCCCGCGCCCTTGCGGTGATTCTTCCCGGATTCGCGCATGACACTCGACAGGGCCAAGGAGCTGTTGCAAGTACAGGCCGGCTTCGGCGGGTTTTACAATGCCAACTCCGCCAAGCTGATACTGGCCGAGGTCAATCGTGAGCATGGTCAAGGGGCAGTAGATCAGATGATTCGTGAATGTGAGCTCGACCGGGTGTTCGGTTTCGAGCCGGGCACGCGCTTTGATGGCGGACTCGCCTACAAGCCGCAAAAATAATGAACAGCTGTTAAGGAACACGGTTACACGTAAATCAGGTTTTTCTTGCGCCTGGACGGCCGGCAGACCAGCCGCCCGGGTTCATCACATTGGGAGGAGCTTCTATGTCTGAAAGTCTGCAATTCGTATTTCTGTGTGCCGGTCTGGCCATCCTGTACGGCATTTTTTCCTATCGCTGGATTCTGGCCAAGCCCGCCGGTAACCCGCGCATGCAGGAAATCGCGGCCGCCATTCAGGAAGGCGCTTCGGCCTATCTCAATCGCCAGTACTCCACCATTGGCGTGGTCGGCGTCATTCTGTTTGTAGTGATATACCTCGCGCTTGACCCCCTGACCGCCTATGGCTTCGCGGTCGGTGCACTGCTTTCCGGCCTGACCGGCTACATCGGCATGAACATTTCGGTGCGCGCCAACGTGCGTACTGCCGAAGCGGCGAAGAAGGGCCTGAACGCGGCGCTGCAAATCGCGTTTCGCGGCGGTGCCATCACCGGCATGCTGGTCGTGGGCCTGGGGCTGGCCGGTGTGGCCGGTTACTATGCCGCGATCCTGCACTACCTGCCCGGCACCGATCCAGTGAAGCCGCTGATCGGCCTGGCTTTCGGCGGCTCGCTGATCTCGATCTTCGCGCGTCTCGGCGGCGGTATCTTCACCAAGGGCGCGGACGTCGGCGCCGACCTGGTCGGCAAGGTCGAAGCCGGTATTCCCGAGGACGACCCGCGCAATCCGGCGGTGATTGCCGACAACGTCGGTGACAACGTCGGTGACTGCGCCGGCATGGCTGCGGACCTGTTCGAGACCTATGCCGTGACCATCATCGCCACCATGCTGCTCGGCGGTCTGATGCTCAAGGGCTTCGACAACGCCATCCTCTACCCGCTGGTGCTGGGCGGCGTTTCCATCCTGGCCTCGATCGTCGGCACGTTCTTCGTGTGGGCGATCAAGGGCGGCAAGATCATGAACGCGCTGTACCGCGGCCTGATCGTGGCCGGCGGCCTCTCGGCGGTGGCCTTCTGGTACGTCACCGACAAACATGATGGCCGGCAACGGCGTGTACAGCGTGCAGAATCTGTTCTATGCATCGCTGATCGGCCTGGGCGTGACCGCGGCACTGGTCATGATCACCGAGTATTACACCGCCACCGAGTACGGTCCGGTCAAGCATATCGCCAAGGCCTCGACCACCGGTCACGGCACCAACGTGATCGCCGGTCTCGGCGTGTCGATGCGTTCCACCGCCTGGCCGGTGCTGGTGATCTGCCTCGGCATCTACGGCGCGTACACGCTCGCCGGCGTCTACGGCATTGCCGTGGCGGCCACCGCCATGCTCTCCATGACCGGTATCATTGTCGCGCTCGACGCCTACGGCCCGATCACCGACAACGCCGGTGGTATCGCCGAGATGGCGAAACTGCCGAGCAAGATCCGCAACATCACCGACCCGCTCGACGCCGTCGGCAACACCACCAAGGCCGTGACCAAGGGCTACGCCATCGGTTCCGCCGGTCTGGCTGCGCTGGTGCTGTTCGCTGACTACACCCACGCGCTGGAAGCCATGGGCAAGCTGGTCACCTTCTCGCTGTCCGATCCGGCCGTCATCATCGGCCTGTTCATCGGCGGCCTGGTGCCTTACCTGTTCGGTGCCATGGCGATGGAAGCCGTGGGCCGTGCCGCCGGTGCAGTGGTGGTCGAAGTGCGCCGCCAGTTCAAGCAGATCAAGGGCATCATGACCGGCAAGGGCAAGCCCGAGTACGGCACCTGCGTCGACATGCTCACCAAGGCCGCGATCCGCGAAATGATCATTCCGTCACTGCTGCCGGTACTGGTACCGATCGTGGTGGTCTTGGTGATGAATTACCTGATGGGCCCGGGTGCCGGCACCAAGGCGCTCGGCGGCGTGCTGATGGGCTCGATCGTGACCGGCCTGTTTGTCGCCATCTCCATGACCACCGGTGGTGGTGCCTGGGACAATGCCAAGAAGTACATCGAGGAAGGTAATTTTGGCGGCAAGGGTTCGGACGCGCACAAGGCGGCCGTGACCGGCGACACCGTCGGCGATCCGTACAAGGACACCGCCGGCCCGGCGATCAACCCGCTGATCAAGATCATCAACATCGTGGCGCTGCTGATCGTGCCACTGCTGTAAGTCGTTTTTTCCTTAGCGAAGGATTTCAGGGCCGGTTCGCCGGCCCTTTTCTTTTTACGCAATGACGTGTGCGACCCATATCAGGTAAAATTTATTCCCCATGAAAATCTGCCTCGTCTCTGACTCCCACGACCATCGCCGGCTGCTTGCCTCCGCTGTCACAGAAGCCAAGGGCCTCGGCGCCGAGGTGGTGCTGCATTGCGGCGACCTGGTCGCGCCATCGACCCTGCACTCGATTACCAAGCTCGGCATGCCGATCCACATCATCTACGGCAACAACACCGGTGACCTGTTTCACCTGTCACGCATCGCGCACGAATCGAAGGGCCTCGTGACCTACCACGGCCAGGACGCCTCATTCACCCTCGCCGGAAAACGGATATTCATGGTGCACTACCCGCACTATGCCAAGGCGATGGCCACCACCGGCGACTACGACCTGGTGTGCAACGGCCACGAGCACAAGGCGCGCATCGAGGAAATCGCCAACGTGAAGGGCGGGAAAACCTTGCGCCTCGACCCGGGCACGACCGCCGGTATCGGCAGCAAGCCGACTTATATTCTGGGCGACCTGGACAAGATGGAGTTCGAGATTCGCGACGTGCCGCTCGACGACATCCCGGTGGCCGAGCCGATCAGCAAGGCGGTCAGCGGCTAGTCGCTCGCGGTCTGCCCCGGCTGCGGGAACATCACCAGGTGATCGACCTCGACACGGATGCCGAGCTGTTCACCGAGCGGATGGTCGTGGTGGCTGGGGGCGAGACAAAACACGCGCGTGCCGCTCGCCAGTTCCAGCGTATACAGGAACTCAGCGCCGCGGAACGCCTTGGCCACCACTTTGGCGTGCAGTCCGCTCTGGTCGTCGTGTTGAATGTCGTCCGGACGCAGCAATAACTCCAGCTTGCAGCCGATCTTGCAGTCCGGCGGCAGCTCGCCGCTGATGACCCCAAGCTCTGTCTGCACCTGCCCTTCTCTCAATACCTCGCCCGGCAGCAGGACACCCTGGCCGATAAAATCGGCGACGAAGCGATTGCCGGGGCGGTGGTAAAGATTGTATCCGCTGTCCCACTGCATCAGCTGCCCCGCGTTCAGCACACCGATCTCGTCGGCCATGGCGAATGCCTCGTACTGATCGTGAGTGACCAGCAGCGCCGTGACTTCCTCTTCCTTGAGGATGCCGCGCACCTCGCGCGCCAGCTGTTCACGCAACTCGGCGTCCATGCTGGAGAACGGCTCGTCCAGGAGCAGCAATTCGGGACGCGGCGCCATGGCGCGCGCCAGCGCGATACGCTGTTGCTGACCGCCGGAGAGCTGGTGCGGATAGGCATTCGCATAGTCAGGAAGGCCCACGAGTTCGAGCAGCTCCCGAACCCGCGCGCGCCGCTCACGCTCGGAAAGATGGTGGAGCCCGAACCCGATGTTGTCGCCAACCTTGAGATGCGGGAACAGAGCGAATTCCTGGAACACCATGCCGACCCGGCGCTTCTCGGGCGGCAACGACCAGCCGGCGTGGCTCACGACCTGCCCGCGCATGCGGATCTCGCCACCCTGCAAGGTCTCGAAACCGGCAATGGCGCGCAACAAGGTGGTCTTGCCGCAACCGCTGGGCCCCAGCAAACAGCCGATGCGCCCGGCCTGCAGCGTGAACGACACCTGCCTGACCACGGGCACGCCGGCATAGCCGACTTCGGCGTCTTTCACGTCGAGAAGATTATTCATAACGGTGGCGAACGTGGCTGAGGCTGCGGCTCAGTAGAATAACCGGAATGATACCGACCAGCACGATGGCAAGCGAGGCACTGGCGGCGTCGGCCAGACGTTCATCGCTCGCCAGTTCGTAGGTGCGCACCGCAAGCGTGTTGAAGTTAAATGGCCGCAATACCAGGGTCGCCGGCAGCTCCTTCAGCACGTCTACGAATACCAGCAACATGGCGGTGACCAGGCTTCCGCGCAGCATCGGCACGTGCACCTTCTTCAACACGTCGAGCGGTCCGAGTCCGAGCGCGCGTGCGGCTTCATCCATACTGGGCCGAATCTTGCCAAGGCCGGCTTCGGCCGTTTGCAGCGCTACCGCCAGGAACCGCACCATGTAGGCGAACAACAATGCCACCAGCGTGCCGCTCAACAGCAGCCCGGTGGAGTAGTCGAAGCGTGCGCGCATCCAGGCATCGACGGTGTTATCGAGCCATGCGAACGGAATCATCACACCGATGGCAATCACAGTGCCGGGTACCGCGTAGCCCATCCCGGCGACTCGCACCGCGCCCTGCACCAGGCGATCACCATGCAGGCGCTTGCCATATGCCATGAACAGTCCCACCAGCAAGGTCACCAACGCGGCACTGCCGGCGAGCACCAGGCTGTTGCCGGTAATGCGCAGGAAATCGGCATCCAGCATTTGGCCGGCGGTGCGCACGACCCACGCCAGCAATTGCCCGGCCGGCAGCAGGAAGCCGAATGCCAACGGCATGAAACAAACCGCAAGCCCCACCGCCATGCGCCAGCCTTCAAGCCGGTGACGCGGCAGCGAGCGCATGCGCGTGCCGGTTTCATGATAGCGCGCCTGGCGGCGCGTCCAGCGCTCCAGCAGGATCAGAACAAACACAACCGACATGAGCAACGCGGAGAGCTGGGCAGCCGCAACGGCATCGCCGAGCCCGAACCAGGTACGGAAAATGCCGGTGGTAAAGGTACTGACACCGAAATACTGCACGGTGCCATAGTCGGCGAGCGTTTCCATGAGCGCGAGCAGCAGTCCGGCTACGATCGCCGGGCGCGCCATCGGCAGCGCTACGTGCAGGAAGGTGCGCATCGGTGACGCGCCAAGCGTACGGCTCACTTCCAGCACGCAGACGGATTGCTCGAGAAACGCGGCGCGTGCCAGCAGATACACATAGGGATAGAGCACGAGTGACAGCATTACCACCGCGCCCGGCAGCGAACGGACGTTCGGAAACCAGTAGTCACCGTAGCTCCAGCCGAATAGTTCACGCAGTGAGCCCTGTACCGGTCCGGCGAAATCGAGCATGCCGGTATAGGTGTAGGCGATGATATAGGCGGGTATCGCCATCGGCAGCAGCAGTGCCCATTCGAACACGCGCCGACCCGGAAACTCGCAGGTTGCGCTTACCCATGCCGTTGAGACGCCGAGCAGCAGTGTGCCGGCGCCGACTCCGAGCATCAGCAACAGGGAGTTGATCGCGTAGTCGCGCAGCCCGGTCTGCACCAGATGCTGCCAGGCATCGGTGGCCGGTTGCAGAAAAAAACCGAACACCGTCAGCACCGGCATCGCCACAACGAGCGCCACAACGAGCACGCCCAGACGCCAGCTGCTCAGCTTGCCATACTGGCGGTGGGTCGATTCAAAAGCCGTGACTGCGTTGGTGTTCACACTCCACTCCCGGCAAAGGGAACGGGGCGCTCACGCACCCCGCCCTGATTACTGCGATCTGCATCAACGCTGTTTACTTCCAGCCCGCGCGGTCCATGAGTTTGACGGCCTCGGCATTATACTGGCCAAGCTGGTGCAAATTCAGAGTGTCGGCCTTGAACTTGCCCATGGCCGCGAGTGTTTTGCTGACCGGAATATTGGACCGGATTGGGTACTCGTGGTTGACTTCTGCGTACCATGTCTGGGCCTCGGTGCTCGCCAGATACTCGATGAGCCGCACGGCGTTGTCACGGTGTCTGGCCGCCGTGGTCAGGCCGATACCGCTGATGTTGACATGCGCACCTTGTCCGTTCTGGTTTGGCCAGAACACCTTGAGCTTTTGCGCCGCCTCGCGCTGCGCCGAATTGTCATTCAGCATGGCGGCAAGGTAATACGTGTTCACAATCACCACGTCGCATTGCCCGGCAGCGGCGGCCAGCACCTGGTCTCGATCGCCGCCTACCGGTGGGCGGGCGAAGTTGGCAACCAGGCCGCGCGCCCAGGTTTCGGTCGCGGCCACGCCGCGATGCGCAATCATCGACGCTACCAGAGACTGGTTATAGATATTGTCAGATGAGCGCACGCAAATACGGTTCCTCCACTTGCGATCGGCAAGTGCTTCGTAAGTGGAAAGCTCGTTGACGTGTACGCGCTGGGTGACATAGACAATGGGGCGGGCCCGCACCGACAGGCCGTACCAGTGGCCTTTCGGGTCGCGATACTGGGCCGGAACCAGTTTACGGAGCGCGGGCGATTCCACGGCGGCCAACACCCCGGCTTCCTGCGCACGATACAGCCGCCCGGCATCACTGGTCAGCAGGAGATCGGCTGGGCTGTTGCGGCCTTCCCGCTTCAGGCGTTCCAGCAACGCATCCTCCTTGCCCGTGACCAGATTGACCTTGATACCGGTCTTGGCCGTGAACTTGTCGAGCAGCGGCTTGATCAGTTCTTCCTTACGCGCGGAATAGAGATTGACCTCGTCCGCTGCACGCACCGGGCCGCTCAGCGCCCAGACACCCAAACCGATTGCCAGCCAGTACCGCCATCTCGATGAGCTCATTTGAAACCCTGCAGATGTTTGTTAATGATAATTATTATCATCTACTAGCAGGACGCCGTCAATACAGCGATACAGGATTAATGAGTAATGAGTGTGGAGCCGGGCAGAAAAAAACGAAACCACGGGCGCCCAAGCCCATCCAGACCGCGTCAGGCCAGCGCGCGCGGTGCTTCCTGCGACTTGGTGAGGTCTTCAATCGACATCGAGCGCAGGCCAAGTGTGGCGAAAAGCTGCTGATCCGTGTCGGTATCCGGATTCGGCGTGGTGAGCAGCTTGTCGCCATAGAATATCGAGTTGGCGCCGGCGAAAAAGCACAGTGCCTGCAAGTAATCCGGCATCTCCTGGCGACCGGCCGACAGCCGCACCATGCTGGTTGGCATGCAGATACGCGCGACCGCGATGGTGCGCACGAACTCGATCGGCTCAAGCGCCGGCAAGTCTGAAAGCGGCGTTCCGGGAATCCGCACCAGCAGATTAATCGGCACACTCTCGGGTGCCGGGTTGAGGGCGGCCAGTTGGGCGATGAGCCCGGCGCGCGCGCGGCGTGATTCGCCGAGGCCGACAATGCCGCCGCAACACACCTTCATCCCGGCATCGCGCACCTTTTCCAGGGTATCGAGACGGTCTCCGTACCCGTGCGTGGAGATGATCTCACCGTAATACTCGGGTGCAGTGTCGAGATTGTGGTTGTAGTAATCGAGCCCGGCGTCGCGCAGTTGTTCGGCCTGGCCTGCT
Source organism: uncultured Pseudomonadota bacterium (assembly GCA_963698375.1). Lineage (GTDB taxonomy): Bacteria > Pseudomonadota > Gammaproteobacteria > Acidiferrobacterales > UBA6901 > UBA6901. The sequence continues at coordinate 134,165 of CAVOQN010000007.1, read as the reverse complement.
TTCAGCATGCCAAGCGTGGTGCAGGTTTCCAGCCCCAGCGCCTTGACGGCGCGCACCATCTCCAGCACCGGCTGTAAATCCTTTTCTTTCGGACCGCGCCAGGCGGCGCCCATGCAAAAACGGGTGGCGCCGCGTTCCTTGGCGGCACGCGCCGAGGCCACCACCTCGTTCAACGGCATCAACGCTTCGTTCTCGATCCCTGTGTGGTAGCGCGCCGATTGCGAACAATAGCTGCAATCCTCGGAGCAGTTTCCGGTCTTGATGGACAGCAGCGTGCTCACCTGCACCGCATTCGGATCGAAGTGCTGACGGTGCAGGCTGTGTGCCTGGAATAGCAGATCGTTGAAGGGTAGCGCAAACAGCGCCTCGACATCGGCCAAGCGATACGTCATGGGAGGCTCCGGAAATACTTCGAGCGGCAAAGTTATGGGATGGGCCGCTGGTTGTCAACCTGCACGGAACATGGTAGGTTGACGAGAGAATCAGCTGCGGGCGTTCTGGCTGGGGACGAGATTGTTCGGTGATGTTCTTCAGGCGATCGATATCGAGCAAGGTAACGTTCCGCCCCTGAACGGTGATGAGCTTTTCATCCTGGAAGCGTGAGAACAGGCGGCTCACCGTTTCGAGCGCGAGCCCCAGGTATTCGCCCAAATCCTGCCGTGACATGGGCAGGTGCAGAGCCGTGGACGAATTGCCCAGACGCTGCAAGCGCCTGGAGAAACTGAGTAAAAAGGCGGCAAGCCGTTCCTCGGCCTTCATGCGTCCCAGCATGAGCAGCTGAGCTTCTTCGTCGGCGATTTCACGGCTCATCAGACGAAACAACTGGTGTTGCAGACTCGGCAATTCGCGCGCCAGCGACTCAAGCTTTCCAAATGGCAGCTCGCAGATTTCAGTGGTTTCGAGCGCCACCACGTCACAGGGGTGTTGCTCGCTGCTGATGGCGTCGATACCGAGCAGCTCGCCCGGCAAATGGAAGCCGGTGATTTGCACGCTGCCGTCAGCGGCGATCTCGCAATGTCTTGGTGCTGCCAGTGCGGATCGCAAACAACGCACGAAATGGATCGCCGACCCGGTACAGGAATTCGCCTTTACTGAGTTTGCGGTGACTCTTGACGGTTGCCTTCGAGTGCGCGCATGTCGTCGGCATCCAGATCCAGAGGCAAGCACAGGTCGCGCAGGGAACAATCGCTGCACGCGGCCTTGAGGGCAGCGATACTAATGACGTTGGCGGAACTCGGCGTGTGCATGCGAGACTTCGTCATCCTTGAGATGCGAACATGCGGATAATGCCTTAATTTATAGTAAGTAAATTGATTACTTCTCTTGCACCGATACTACGCCGTTACTGCCCAATCACACAACGGATTCCGCGCCGCCTGATCGCCGAAAGACAGGTGCGACTGTCACAACGAAAGAATGCCTGCGCCTGCGAATATCGCGAGAACCGCCCGGGGACTGGTCAGATAACCTTTGAGAACTCGCTGCTTGTGCGCAGCGCGCAGGTAAGTGTCGAACACCATACAGATGTTACGAATCAGCAGCTTGCCGGCCGGGCGGACAACAATGGAATGTGCATCCACATCCAGCAAGCCATCCGCCTGCATCGCCTCGCATTCTTCCAGCTCGGCGGCGAAGTAATCACGGAACCGGATATTGAATGCCTGCTCGATGCGCGCGAAATTGAGCTCAAAATGACAAATGAGTTGCGTGATGATCGCACGCCGCAGCTTGTCGTCGTCGCTCAGTACGATGCCGCGGAAAACCGGCAGGTGTCCGGCATCGAGCAACGCGGAGTACTCATCCAGCGTCTTGACGTTCTGGCTGTAGCTGTCTCCGACCTTACCGATAGCGGTGATGCCCATCGCCACCAAATCGCAGTCGGCATGCGTCGAATAACCCTGAAAATTCCGATACAGGCTGCCCTCGCGTTGCGCCACTGCCAGCTCATCGTCCGGACGCGCAAAGTGATCCATGCCGATGTACACGTAACCGGCCGCGGTCAGGCGTTCGATGGTGTGCTGCAGGATGGCAAGTTTCTCGGCCGGTGCCGGGAGGCTCGCGGCATCGATCTGGCGCTGGGTCTTGAACAGCTCCGGCAGGTGCGCGTAGTTGAACACCGACAACCGGTCGGGTCCGGCATCGATCACCTTGTCGAGCGTCGCCGCGAAACTCGCCACCGTCTGGTGCGGCAGACCGTAGATGAGGTCCATGTTAATCGAACGAAAGCCGGTTTGGCGCGCGGCGTCCAGCACGGCGAAGGTCTCGGCTTCCGACTGGATGCGATTCACGGCCTTCTGCACCGTCGGATCGAAATCCTGCACACCGAGACTCAGGCGATTAAAACCCAGTTCGCGCAACAGCGCGATGATATCCGCATTCGCCTCACGTGGATCGACCTCGATCGAGTATTCACCGCTGTCGTCGTCACGCAGATGGAAATGTTCGCGCGTCTTGCGCATCAGTGCGCGCATCTCGTCGACGCTCAGAAAGGTCGGCGTGCCACCACCCCAGTGCAACTGCTCGACCGGGCGGCTGCGGTCGAAGAGCGTCGGCCTGCAATTCGATCTCGCGGAACAAACGCTCGCAGATAAGGGCGCGGTGCGCTTGCGGTTCTTGGTAACGATCTTGTTGCACGCGCAGTAGTAGCAGACCGTGTCGCAGAACGGCAGGTGGAAATAGAGCGACAGCGGCGCGCCACTCGCGTTACTCGCCAGCGCGGCGGCGCGATACTCGGTCTCGCCAAAACCTTCGTGGAACTGCACCGCCGTCGGGTACGAGGTATAGCGCGGACCGGCCTTGTCGTAACGGCGGATCAGTTCCGCGTCGAAAATAAGTTGATGGTCCATTCGATGGCCATGATGTAATCAAGGAAGCAACGCTACCACAACCCGGTCGGTCAATCAGCCAACCTTGCCTAGTTCGCGCCGGCGGAATCCCACGCCCAGCCGCTCGGCGATTGCCCGACAAGCAGGAATATCCACGCCCGGCAGGCCGTCGATGGCAGTCAGGGTAACATTGGGCACAAAGTCGCGGACATGCGTGGCAAAGTCCAGCACTGCCTGGAAGGCGCCGGACATGGGTGGTCGGCAGTGGCGATTATAGACCTCTTCGTTCTGGGCATTCAGCGAAATCGAGATCGCATCGAGGCTGTCCTCGAAGTCGGGCGTGACATCGCGCCCGTGAATCAGGTTGGCCAGTCCATCGGTGTTGAGGCGCACGCGCCCGCCACGCCGGCGCAACTCGGCGCCGGCCTCCAGCACGGTATAAAGCCGTAATGTCGGCTCGCCCAAACCGCAAAACACAATTTCCCGGAAAGTGCCTGGATTGCCGACAGCGTCAATCAGCCGATTGGCGTCCGGCTCGTCATGGAGGCGAAGGCCATAGTCGCCCACCGTCCAGGAACCATTGAACTTGGGACAAAAAGCGCAGCGCAGCGTGCACCGACTGGTGACATTGAGATAGCGGTTGCCGTGCAGGTCGTAATGGATCGTCGAGTCGCCCATGACGGCAAAATATATTCGGTACTGGCCACGGCCGCATTGACCCACATCAACACCGGTGGAATTTCAGATAGCGCGTTTTGCCTTGAGTTCAGGTCACAGCCCGGGAAACCTCCGGTTTTCTTTGGTAACCAGGTGCTGACGCGGTATAGCGCGCAGCACGCTTGCTATTCAAGGCCAACGCCGCCGGGAGCGGAATCACCCATTACGGAAGAATTCCCCCCCAAACTTGTCAATCCACTCGAGTGTGGAATCCTGTCCGGAAATTTTACGACCTGAACGAACCGCCTCCTCCCGAAACTCCTCGATCTTCCGCACCATGTTCACCATGCGCTCGCGGAATTTTTCGTCGACATCGATGAACTCCACGCCGACGTTATACTGGAAGGCAATCTTGCGGCACCACGCCACACGCCCAGGTGTGCGGAAAATCGGTTTGCTGACCGGAAAATGCAACATGATCACCGTGCCCGGATCAAGTTCCACCATCGAATTGAAGGACACACCGCCGACACTGATATTATTGAGATAAGCAGACTCGCTCGCCACCACCTCGCCTAGTGTAAATGCCACCGGTAGTGATGTCGGGTATCGGGGGTGTTTACGGTTGTCGATGCTGGACATGTCTCTCTTCCCTGTTGTCAGACTTGTTTATTTCCGATGCAAAGTCTAACCGATTCCGCGAGAAATGACGTGCGCAGAATGGGCCGGATTGGGCAGTTATGGGGACTTCCCGTATCCTGTTGTCTGCTTGAATAACATGAAAAGAAACGTGCTGCTGCTCGCCAGCTGCCAGGCCATGTTCATGACTGGAGGCTCACTGCTGATCGCCACCTCGGCGCTGGTCGGCTACCGGCTGGCACCGGACAAGGCACTCGCCGGCGTGCTGCTGGTATTCGCCTACCTTAATTATTCCCGCGTTCAGTGCCTCGCTGCTCACCGGCGCGTTTCGCCGCCGGCTGCCCCTCGGCGTTTTGCTGGGGCTCGCCGGCAGTGTCCTGGGCCTGTGGCTATCGTTTCTCGCCGATCTGCCCACCGAGCCGACCGTGGTCGTGGTCCTGGGCCTGCTGCCGCTGATGGCGGCGCTTGCCGGGGTACGTCGGCACCGGGCGGCCGGAAAGACAAAGGCGTAATCCGCGTACGCTGACCGCGCGGCGCATTACTTGCCCGTGAAGTTCGACGCCAGGTAGTGGCCGTCCAGCGCATAGAACATATAGAGCGTGCGCTTGGCCGGGTCGGCGACCGCATCATTGCGAAAGGTGACTACCCATTCAGGTCCCTTTGCATAGGCCTTCTGTTCAATGTTACTGATCGCCACGCCGCTCCAGCTCTTGTCCAGCTTGCCGGACTTCACGAGCTGGTCGCGTTTTTCCACCGCCATCCCGGCGACGGCTTCCTTCGCGACGGGCGCGTGCGAGTGGCCCGGCCCGGCGAGTACCGTCGCCGTTGCCGAAATCATGGTTAAACCAAATACCGCCGAGACTATAAGGTTACGCATACATCCTCCTGGGTGAGTTAATCGATCGATTGGTGGTGAGATTGGGTCGCTGCCGCTTCCCGGTTAAGGCGCTGATGTTCGTGGTGGTGATTGTCGGCGCTGAAACCGAATTCATCCGGGTTGCTGGTATGCGCGTAACCATGCATTTGCATCAGAAACAGCAGCGTACCCGCGAAGATCAGGCCGACGTTCGACACGTGGCTGAAGGACTGGAACGATTTAGCCTTGCGCCAGCCCGCGAGCAGCGCCAGCATCACCGACAGCGCCAGCACCTGGCCCAGCTCGACACCGACGTTGAACGAGACGATATTCATCAGCAGGTCGGTTTTGCTGAGCGGCAGTTCCTGCAACCGGGTCGACAGCCCGAAGCCGTGGACCAGCCCGAACAGCGAAATCATGGCGAGCAGATTGGGCGATGCGATGCCCAGGTAGCGGCGGAAGCCGTCCAGGTTCGCGAATGCGATGTACACCACGCTCAGGCCAATGAGCGCATCGATCAGGAGATAGTTCATCTGGATGTGGTTGAACGTCGCAAAGATCAGCGTGACGCTGTGCCCGAGCGTGAACGCGGTGATGTATTTCACGATCTCCCGGAACGTCTTCAAAAAGAAGATGACGCCGAACACGAACAACAGGTGGTCATAGCCGGACAACATGTGCGTGGCGCCGAGCGACAGGTAGCGCAGGTTGCCGCCTGCCACGATCGCCAACTTGTCCGCCTCGGACATGCCGTGAGCGAACGCCACCGCCGGAATCAGGAGCGCGAATGCCAATGCCGCCAGTAGTGCGCGGTTTGAAATAAATCCCATGCAAACACCTCTCAGGTTACGCAAAAAGTTAATGATCTATTGCCTCACAACCGCCCCTGTCGCTCCAGGGGGGTGACCCAGTACACGCCGCGCCCAGCCACGCCGCAGTTGGACGCGTGCAGCGCCTTCAGCACCGTATCGACGTCGCGGTCCTCGAGCAGGAGATCCAATCGCACGTGCGGCACATAACCAACTACCCGGTCGCGCGCCGACAGAAGCGCATCTTCGTCTGCGTGTGCGCCGTGGCCTTCAACCGGCGTAAACGTAAACCCCTGCACGGGTTTCAGGCCACGCAGCGTGTCGGCAAGCGCCTGCTGCACATCAGCATGCACGATCAAGGTCAGGTTTTTCATGACATCTCTCCTTTCAATCTCTCATGCCGTTGCTCGGCGCGCGACTCCAGCCAGGCGTAGAGCGTCGGCAGCAATACCAACGTGAGCAATGTCGACGTAAAGAGCCCGCCGATCACGACCACCGCGAGCGGGCGTTGCAGCTCCGACCCCGGGCCGGTGGCGGCCAGCATGGGCACCAGCCCGAAACTCGCGATGAGCGCCGTCAGCAGCACCGGACGCAACCGCCGCACGGCGCCTTCCTCGACGGCCTGCATCACCGTGCGGCCGGCCGCACGCAACTGGTTGAAGTAGGTCACCATCACCACGCCGTTCAGCACGGCCACGCCGAACAGGGTGATAAAGCCCACCGATGCCGGGACCGAGAGATACAGCCCGGACAAAAACAGGCTCACCACCCCGCCGATCATCGCAAACGGTATATTAAGAATGATCAGGCCGGCCTGGCGCACCGAGCGGAAGGTGGAGAACAGCATCAGGAAAATGAGCGCGATGGAGACCGGCACCACCAGACCCAGGCGCTTGGCCGCACGCTGCTCGTTCTCGAACTGCCCGCCGTAGGTGATGTAGTAACCGGGGCAAGCTGCACCTCGCGATCGATGGCGGCGCGCACCTCATCCACAAACCCCACGACATCGCGGCCTTCGACATTGGACTGCACCACCACCTGGCGCTTGGCCGATTCGCGCGTGATCTGCACCGGCCCGTCCACTTCCGTGAGGTCGGCCAGCATTGCCAGCGGCACCTTGGCGCCGGCCGGTGTGTCGATCAACAACCGGCTCAATGCCTGCGGCGAGGATCGCGCCGTTTCAGGGTAACGCAGCAGAATCGGACTGCGTCGGTTGCCCTCGATCATTTCACTCACGATCTTCCCGCCCACAGCGGTTTCGATCATGCGGTTGATGTCCTCGGTGCGGATCCATGAAGCGCGCGATGTCCGGTTGGCGAATATCGAGGCGCAGATATTTTTGCCCCGAAAGCCGGCCGCGGAAAATATCCACCGCACCCGGGATGCGCGCGACAATCGCTTCGATCTGCTGAGACTTCGCTTCCAGCACCGCGAGATCGTCACCGAACAGCTTGATCGCCATGGCGGCGCGCACGCCGGTCAGCATTTCCGAAGTGCGCATGTCGATCGGCTGGGTGAAGGCGATGTCGAGTTCCCATTCCTTGAACCGGTCGAGCTTCTCGCGCAATCGTTTCTGAAATGCCGTGAGACTCATGCCCCATTCATCGCGCGGCTTGGTCAGAATGAAATTGTCAGTCTGGTACAGGCCCATGGGATCGAGACGCAACTCATCCGCGCCGGTGCGCGACACCACACCGGTGACCGGCGCGAGTTCCATCAGGGCCTGATGTATCGGCTGATCCATGGCGAGCGAGCGTTCGAGCGACACGTTCGAGGCCTTCTCGACGATGACAACGGTGTTGCCCTCGTCCATCACCGGCATGAACTCACGTCCGATGAAGAAGAACAGCACCATCGCCACGGCCAACGCCGCGAGCGCCGCACCCACCGCCTGGGCGCGATGATGCAGGGCCCAGCGCATGACCGGCAGGTAGGCGCGTTTGATAACGGCGAGCTGCCGGTCATCCGAGTGTTGTCCGCCGCTCATCAGAAAGCTGGCGAGCACCGGGATGGCCGTGAGTGACAACACCAGCGAGCTCAACAGCGCAAACGAGATGGTGACCGCCAGTGGCGTGAACAGCTTGCCCTCCAGCCCGGTAAGGCTGAACAGTGGCAGGAACACGACGATGATAATCAACACGCCCGAGATGACCGGTGTGGCCACTTCCAGAGTCGCCCGGTACACCAGATGCTGACGGCTGGTGCCTGGCGGCGCCTGGCTCAATTGCAGGTGCACGTTTTCCACCACCACCACTGCGGCATCCACCAGGATGCCGATGGCGATCGCCAGACCGCCGAGCGACATGAGGTTGGCGGAGACGCCGAACAGGTGCATCAGCGCAAAGGTGGCGAGCACCGACAGCGGCAGAATCAAGGCGACCGTGAGCGCGGCACGCAGGTTACCGAGTAGCACCACCAGCACCACCAGCACCAACATCACGGCCTCGCCGAGCGCCAGCTCAACCGTCCACACGGCGGCGTTAATCAGCTCGGTGCGGTCGTAGAACGGCACGATCTGCACGCCTTTGGGAAGGGTATCCTTAAGGGCTTCGAGTTCGCGCTTCACCCCTTCCACCAGGGTACGGCTGTTGGCGCCCTTGCGCAGCAGTACCAGGCCCGTTACCACTTCACCCTCACCGTTCGCGGTCACCGCGCCGTAGCGGGTGAGTGCGCCGAGATTCACCTTGGCCACGTCCTTGATGCGCACCGGAGTCCCGGCACGCGTCGTCACGGTCACATTGCCGATGTCCTCGGCGTTGCGCAATTGCCCCACGGTACGCACCAGCAGCATCTCTTCCCCGCGATTGATGCGATCGCCGCCGGCGTTGCGGTTGTTCTTTTCGAGCGCCTGTTCGAGTTCGTCGAGACTCAATCCGTGCTGCACCAACCGTTGCGGATCCGGCACCACCTCGAAGGCGCGCACTTCGCCACCCAGCGAATTGACGTCCGCCGCGCCCTCCACGGTGCGCAGCCGCGGGCGAATCACCCAGTCCTGCAGCGACCGCAATTCCTGATTGCTGTAGCCCGGGCCGACGATGCGGTACATATATGCCTCGCCGAGCGGTGTGGTGATCGGCGCCAGTCCGCCGGACACACCGGCCGGCAGCGAACTCCACACCTGATTCAGGCGCTCGGCCACCTGGGTGCGTGCCCAGTAGATGTCTGTGCCGTCTTCAAAGTCGATAATGATGCTTGCCAGCGCGTACTTGGTGGTCGAACGCAGCACCGTCTGGCGCGGCAGGCCCTGCATTTCCGACTCGATCGGGAAACTGATGCGCGCCTCGACTTCCTCGGGCGCCATACCCGGCGCCTTCACCACCACCATCACCTGCGGGCTGGAGATATCCGGGAAGGCATCGATGGGCAGCGAACGAAACGCCCACAGGCCGCCGATGGTCACGGCGACCGCGAGCAGTAAAATCATCAGGCGCTGGATCAGCGCGAAACGTATCAGCGCGGCAATCATGGCTGCTCCCTCGTCCCGTTTCCGGTCAGTGATATTCCGGCGGCCAGACGCAACTCCGCGGCTTCGGACCAGGCATCGTGCAACAGTTCAAGGTAGCGGGCCTGGGCATCAAAATAGGTATTGCTCGCGTCCACCAGCGCCAACCCGTTCTGCTCGCCGGTGGCGAAGCCTCTGCGCGTGAGATCGAGCAGCTGGCGCGCCGGCACCAGCAGGCGCGTGCGGTAATGCTCGGCCTGTTCGATCAGGTGTCCCAAGTGCAGGTGATTCTGGCGCAAGCGGCTTTCCAGCTCGCGCTGTTGTGCGGCGAGCAAGGCATCGGCCCGGTCGGCCTCGGCCACGGCGCTGGCAATGCCGCCGCCGTTGAGGTTCCACAACGGGATCTGCACACCCAGCATGACGCCGGTGTACTCCTGACGGCTGCCGGCCAGAATATCCTGCTCACGAAAGACACCGATGGTGGGATCGGCGAAGCGCTGCGCGCGTGCGACATCCACGGCAGCGAGGCTTGCGGCGCGCGTCTGTTGTACCGCGCGCAACGCCGGATGGGATGCCAACTGCTCCTGCAACAGCCGCAACGCGGCCGGGGACTCGATCGGAGTCAGCGCGCTGGTTGTATTCGGCTCATCAATGGGTAATGCCAGCAGCGAGTGGAACTGCGCAACCGCCTCGCTCCACTTGCCCTCCGCCTGGGCCACGTCCTGATGCGCGCTCTCAAGCAGAATGTCGAGTCGCGCCCGCTCCAGCGGCGAGAGGTAGCGCACTAATCGGTCCGGGTGATTCGCGCCCGGGCGCAGATTCTCGGCGAACTTGAGACGTTCCTCCGCCAGACGCAGGCGTTCGGTTGTCAGTTGCAGTGCATGAAAGGCTTGCGCCGTCCGGGTTTCAATCTGCAAGCGCTGATAACGCTGACTCGCGCGCGCACTTTCCAGACCGGCTTCGGCGGCACGGCGTTTATGCACGAGCCGGCGCAACGGCAAGGACTGGGTGATCGCCACCTGGGTGAGATCGTAACCACCACGACCATCGTCGATGCCAAGCTTTTCATCCGCACGCAATTCGACGGTCGGGTTTGGCCAGGCGCCGGCCTGCGTCAGCTCGCCCGCACGTGCCGCCACCGTGGCTTCACTGGCGCGGAGTTCCGGCGCAACCGAAATCGCACGCTCGATGCTCGACTCCAGTGTCCAGGCCTGTGCCTGCACACCAGCGCTGGCGATACACAGAAACAAACCCAGGGAGAACCGGCCCGTTGCCGGTAGAAAATTTTTCGAAACCATCATTGACACTCCTGCCGGGCATCCGGGCGGATACGCGGTGATTCACACGCTGAACAAGGTCAGATCCGCGACCAGTAAAATCCGGACACGGCTGAATTCGAGACGAACAGGGATGTCAGCGCGGTGGGGCGCGCAATGGCGGGATAAGGCGATGGCCTCGCGATGGGCGGAACAACAACACCTCCGGTCGCAGACCGGGACCGGCAAGGTGCAACACAAAAAGAACGGCAAAAACAAACACTGCAAGGAAAAACGGGTTGGCCTGGAAAGCCTTGAGAATGGCCGACAGTGGCAAATCCAGATCGCCGTCATGCGAATCCGATTCATGCTGGTCGGCGGCGCTGGTAATCAGGCTTTCCAGGTGGACAGTCAGGTGCGTATCGTGTCCATGCGCTGTGTCCGCCGGAATACAAAGTCGCAATCCCTGCGCCAGCAACATCAGCAGGATCAGCATCGGAACCAGTGCGGTACGCAGAGAGAATGATCGCAGGCGGGGCATGGACGTCAGTCTAAAACGGCGGCGCCGGCGCAGCAAGCTGCGGCACTATGGCCGGTTGTTGACCCAGCTGAGCACGGCCTCCTGTACCGCCTTTCCGGCGTAGGTATTGGCGCTGCTGGAATTGTGCAAAATCACCACCACCACCCGGCGGCCACGCTCGTCGAGCAACACCCCAGCCTGAGACCGCACATCATCCAGGCCGCCAGTCTTGATGTGCGCACGTCCAGCCAATCCTCCGCCAGGGCTGTTCCTGAGGGATCCATCCACTGACATTATCGGCAACGACGCCAGAAACTCGGGCATGTATGGACTTTGCCATGCAGTGAGCAGCACCGCGCCCAAATGGCGCGCAGAGATGCGTTCCTCGCGTGAAAGACCAGAACCATTCTCGAGAACCAGTTCTTCAAACTTCAAGTCATGTTGCTTGAGCCAGTCGTGGATTACGGTGATGCCATTCTCCACCGTCCCCGGCGCACCCATTTTTTCTGCGGCCAGCGTCAGCAGCAGCAATCGGGTCATGACGTTGTTACTGTATTTGTTGATGACGCGAATGATCTCGGACAGCGGTGGCGAAATGGAACCGTGCAGCTGTATTGCATTCGGCGGCACTGCTGCTTCGCGCACACCACCCGTGATGCGCCCGCCCATCTCCTGCCACAGTGTCTTGAACACGCCGTGGATATAGTTGTTCGGCTCTGCGACGACGCGATAAAAATCGTCTTCGCCGCAATGCGAACTGTAGCGGCCGCGGAACACCATTTTCTGAGCGCCGGCGCGTTCCGTCTGTTGCAGCCCCACGCCCCGTGCACCACCGCGACACGGGCCTTTCGTCAGGCGCACGCGATTATCTATCACCAGCTGCGCCGGTTGCGGGTCCGCGACGATCTGCACGCGCTGCTGACGCGGTTGCGGCAGGAAGCGGAAATGAACTGCCTGAAAGTTCACCAGCAAGGCATACGGTTGCACGTTGTAGGCACGATGCGGGCGGCGATCGAAATCGGCGGGTTGGCCGGGTGCAGGCTCGAAAAATCCCTGGTCAATAACCAGATCGCCGCGAATCTCGGTCAATCCGCCCTTGCGTAACGCGCGCAGGAAACGCCAGAAATGTTCGATGACGAGATACGGATCTCCATATCCCTTAATATAGAGATCGCCGTCCAGCACACCATCGCGCACCGGTGCACTGGCATAGGCCTCGGTTTTCCAGGTGTAGGCCGGGCCCAGCTCTTCCAGCGCCACGAGCGTAGTGAGCAGCTTCATGGTCGAAGCCGGGTTGCGCGGCGTATCGGCACTCACCGCCAATATGGGTTCGGGCTGGCCGATCTCATGCACATACACGCTCAGGCCGCGGGCCGAAAGGCCGTGCTGTTTGAGCGTCCGCGCGACCTCTGCCGGCAGGGTCTCGGAGGGAGCAGCCTGCGTCAGTGCAGCCATCAGCAGGCCCGGAATCAAGACAAGGATTCCCGGCATACGGTAAATCAATCTGGAGACAGGCGGTTTCACTGGTGCTTGAAGCATATCACCGCCAACCGGCACTCGCGAGGCAAGCCCGGCAGTGTTGGCAACAAGTTTCACCCGGCATCAAGCTCTGCTATAAAGGCGTCGGAGAGATAAAGAGAACTTATGCCAAAAAAGAAATCCCGCATTACCCGCAAACGGCAGGCGCCGCGCAACCGCGAACGTTCTGCCTTCCCAATATTGTTGATTCTGGTGATGAGTATGATTGTGCTGGGCATGTTCCAGTACTTGGCCGTGTTGGTCGCAGGCTCTGTAATTTTCGTCGGATTCTTCAGCTGGCTGTGGTGGACGCAGCGCGCTGCCTCTGCCACGGCGACCAAAAAGAAGGTCGTACCCCGCGGCAAACGCAAAGCGCGCAAACTCTGATACACAACTGATCATCGCGTCGATGCAGTTATCGCATTTCGCGCTCCGGGCGCTCGTCACCCTGCTGTGGGTACTCGGCCCGATACCTGCACACGCCGCTCACCCGCTGATCACTGAAGACACCGGCACCCAGGGCCAAGGCAATTTCCAGGTCGAGCTCACCAACGAGCAGTTCTCCATTCAGGAAGATGCGGGCACGCAGAAACTCGCACTAACCGCCCTGACCCTCAGCTACGGTATCGTGGATAGCACCGACTCATTGCGCACCAACGCCTTGCTCACCGGCAAAGCGCTGCGCTGGTAAAGTCAATTTGACCAACATCAATACCACTCCGCCGCCACGCTGGATAAAATAGAGTACATTTCCAACGCGAGGCGGCATTCCATGCACGCACTCAAAACCGAAGCCCTGCACCCGCAACTGGTGGCTTTGCGGCGCGCGCTGCACCGCATCCCGGAGCTGGCTTTCGAGGAAGTCCGCACCGCGGAAATGATCATCTCCGAGCTCAAGCGGCTCGGCATACCGTACGACTACGACGGCAAGGGTAGCGGCGTTATCGGCCGGATCGGCAACGACCGCCAGGCACCGACCGTTGCGTTGCGCGCCGATATGGATGCCCTGCCGGGCACCGAAACCACCCAGCTGCCGTTTGCCTCGGAACATCCCGGTTGTGTGCATGCCTGCGGGCACGACGCGCACATGACCATGGTGCTCGGTGCCGCGACGCTGCTGCGCGAAGCCCCGCCATCCGGCAATGTGCTGCTGGTGTTTCAGCCGGCCGAAGAGCGCGGCGGCGGGTCGCGCGTGATCCTCAAGTCCGGCGTACTCGACGGGGTGCGTGCCATTTTCGGCGGGCACGTCACCCATCATTACGCGGTCGGTGAAATCATGATCGCCCCGGGCGTGATCACGGCCCAGTCCGACCGATTCCTGATCAAGGTGCGCGGGCGCGGCGGTCATGGCGCACGGCCGCACGAAGCCATCGATGCGGTCGTGATCGCCGGGATGCTGATCACTTCCATCCAGACCCTGGTGTCGCGCGAAATCAATCCGGTGCACCCGTCGGTGGTGACCATCGGCCGGGTCGAGGCCGGCACGGCCGCCAACGTGATCGCCGAGGAAGCGACGCTCGAAGGCACGATCCGCAGCACATTGCCGGAAGTGCGTGAGCATTTGCATAACGGCCTGCAGCGCATGTGCAAGGCATTCGGTGAGGTGCACAATGCCAAGATTGAACTGCGCACCAGTGAAGGCTACCCGCCGGTGGTGAACAGCCCACGCGAAACCGAACTGGCGCGGCGCGCGGTGCTGGCCACGCTCGGCGAATCCGGCATCGCCGCCATGGACTACCCAAGCATGGGTGCGGAGGATTTCTCGTTTTACCTGCAGAAACTGCCCGGCTGCTACGTACGCTTCGGCGCGCGCCTGCGCGAGAACGAATATATCCCGCTGCACAGCCCGGCGTTCGATATCAACGAAGACGTGCTCAAGATCGGTGCCGCGTTCTTCGAGCAGGTGGCGCGCGACGCGCTCGCCGAATACCAGGACTGACTGTCATGGACTTTCGCGCCGGCGATCCCCAGACCATCGGCGTCGAGTACGAGATGCAGTTGCTGGATCGTGAGTCGCTGGATCTCCACAACGGCATCCTGCCATTGCTCGAATTCTTCCCGAACAACCCGCACGTCAAACCCGAGTCGATCCAGAGCACCGTCGAGGTCATCACCCCGGTGTGTCGCAGCGTGGCCGAAATGCATGCGCACCTGACCCCGCTGGTGCGCGAGCTGCAGAGCCGCTGCGAGCAACTCGGCATGGCCTTGTGCGGCGCCGGCACGCATCCGTTCAGCCAGAAGCTGGCGCTGATCACACCAATCCCGCGTTACCAGGCGATGGAACAGCGCGCCGGATTTCTCATCCATTCACAAATCACCTTCGCCACCCATGTACACCTCGGCATGCGCGACGGCAACGAGGCGGTCACGCTCATGCACCGGCTCAAGCCGTATCTGCCGCTGTTGATCGCGCTGTCCGCCAACTCGCCGTTCTGGCGCGGGTACGACACCGGCTGCACGTCGTACCGCCACCGCCTTCTCGCGGCCAGCCGCAGCTACGGCGTGCCGCCGTCGTTTCCGGACTGGGCCGCGTTCTGCCGTTTCTACGACAGCACCCACCGCGCCGGTCTGTTCCAGACAATCAGCGACATTCACTGGGACATCCGCCCGCGCCCGCACCTGGGGTCACTGGAAGTGCGAACCATGGATACCTCGCCGACCCTGAGCGAGGCGATGGCGCTCGCCACATTCGTACGTGCGCTGGTGGCATTCCTGCGCGAGCAACCCGATCGCCAGGACCTGCCGCAACCGCTGCCGTGGTGGATCGAAAAAGAAAACCATTACCAGGCCTCGCTGCGCGGACTCGATGCCGCGTACATATATAATGAGGCCGGTGATGTGCAGCCACTGCTACAGGTCTGGCAGGCCGTGCACGCCGCCGTTGAACCGGTTGCGGCCCGACACGGTGAAGACGGCTATCTCGCCAGTTTGCAGCGCAGCGTGCATACCGGGCTGAGTGTGGCCCGCCTGCGTAAAATCTGGAACACCCGCCAGGACTGGCGGGAAGTGGTGACCGCACTGGTGGCCGCACTGCACGACGACTGTCAGGAAATTCCTCAACTACTAAAGCACCCGTGATTACTGATCTCTCGATTCTCTACGAACGCACGGGCCAACTGTATCTGACGGCGGTGCTGGGGCTGATGCTGCTGCTTGGCCTGAGCCGTCGCTATGGTCTGGTGTTTTTTGTCATGGCCTTTCCGGCCACCTTCGCCCACGAACTGATGCACCTCGTGTTTGGCTGGCTGTCCAATGGCCAGCCAAGCAGCATGCGCCTCTGGCCGCGGCGCAGCGCACGCGGTTACGTGCTGGGTTCGGTCACCTGCAACAACATACGCTGGTACAACGGCCTGCTAATAGGACTCGCGCCGCTCGTGCTGCTGCCGTTCGCGCTGCTCCTGTTCCGCTGGCGTGCCCAGTCTATACCCGGCCCTGAACTGCCCGAACTCGGTTGGGTATACGCCGTCGCAATCCTTACACTTGCCGCCCTGCCCTCCTGGCAGGATCTGCGCGTAGCGCTGGCATCATCGTGGCTGCTGCTCATACTGCTGGCCGGCATCGCGCTGATCGTCACCGGCGGACTCGAGACACTGCACGTGGCATAACCGTGCGCCGTGTCTCGGTCGGCGTCAAACCACGCCGTGCTGCTTGAACCACGCCTGCAGTTTTTTCCATCCGTCTTCAGCCGCTTCCTTTCGATAACTCGGGCGATAGTCGGCATGGAAGCCATGCGGTGCTTGCGGATAAACCACGATCTCGGATTTGCTTTTCGCCGCCTTGAGGTCGTCCTTGAAGATCTCGACCACTTCCTCCGGTATGCCCTGATCGGCGCCGCCGTACAGTCCAAGCACCGGGGCCTTGAGTGAGCCCGCCAGATCCATCGGCTGCTGCGGATGCAGCGAATCCTTGTCGCCGGTGAGTCGACCATACCAGGCAACCGCCGCCTTGAGCCTGGGGTTATGCGCGGCATACAACCACACGATGCGCCCGCCCCAACAGAAGCCGGTGATCGCCAGCTTGCTGGCGTGGCCACCGTTCTTTGTTGCCCACGCGGCGGCGGCGTCCAAATCACCGAGTACCTGCGCATCCGGCACCTTGGCGACCACCGTTTCGAGGATCTCCTGCACGTTGGTCATCTTCGAAGTGTCGCCGTGGCGCGCGTACAGCTCGGGCGCCACCGCCATGTAGCCGGCCTTGGCCAGCCGCCGGCAGACATCCTTTATATACTCGTGTACACCGAAAATTTCCTGCACCACCAGCACCACCGGAAAATTCGTGCCCTTGGCGGGCATGGCGCGATAGGCCGGAATCTGCCCGTCCTTGACCGGGATCTTGACCTCGCCGGCGGTCAGGCCCTTGTCGTCGGTATGCTTTACTGTCTGGGCCGCAATCGGGCGCACCGCCGCGGCAAAACCTACGGCCAGCATGGTGACGACGAAATCGCGCCGGGTGAACTCGGTCTTCGGTGCCATGCTGGCAAGATCTGCCTTGATGCTCATGTTGCTCTCCTCAAGTGGCTGGATTGTTTCGGCGGCCGTTGCCGCGTGCGAAAATGCTACTCTTGTTTACGGCCGGAACAAATAAACTCGGATTCCGGACCCTCACTATTTGTGTGATTATTCCATACCGCGCAGATCACCCGTTATGAACTATCTCGCCCACGCCTTTCTGTCACACTCGACTCCTGAATTGCTGATCGGCGGTCTGCTCGGTGATTTCGTGAAAGGCCGTGAACGCCTGCAGCAGTACAGCCCGGCAGTGCGCGCCGGCATCCGCCTGCACCGGGCTATCGACCGTTACACCGATGCACATGCCATCGTGCACGCCAGTTGCGCACTCGTCTCGCCCGCGCGCCGGCGCTTTGCCGCCATTCTGATAGATGTGTTCTACGACCATTTCCTCGCGCGCCACTGGTTGCGATATACCGGGCAACCGCTCGAGGGCTTCACGCGCAAGGTGTATGCAACGCTGTTGCCGGACATCGCGAGTTACCCTGAGCGCCTGCAACACATCCTGCCACGCATGGCGGCAGGTGACTGGCTGGCATCGTACGCCGAAATCGAGTCGGTGGATGCCGCCGTGCACGGCATCGCCCGGCGTTTCCAGCGCTTCACACGCGCTGCGGCGCTGGCCGATGGCGTGCAGGAACTGCTCAACCACTACGCCGCATTCGAACAGCACTTCCTCGAATTCTTTCCCGAGCTACGCCGGTTCGCGGAAAACGAACAGCACCATGCACTGATGGCCGAGGCGTGTGTACCGCCGCTTTCGCGCCACGCCTGATGCAACAGAAACGTCCGGCACCGAAACCACGGCCGACACCCGCCGACTTGCGCGCGGCACGCAACAAGCGCGTGCCGGATGTGATCGCAGCGCGACTGAAGATACTATTCGTCGGCATCAATCCCGGCCTGTACTCCGCGGCCGTACGCCATCACTTCGCACGACCCGGCAATCGCTTCTGGCCGGCGCTGCAGCGCGCCAGCCTGACACCGCGCCTGTTCTCGCCGGATGAAGAACACGAGTTGCTGAAATACGGTCTCGGCATCACCAACATCGTGAACCGTGCCACGGCGGCGGCCTCCGAGCTCTCGAAAGCGGAACTGGCCGCCGGCGGCCGTCGTCTCGCCGTTAAGGCCGCCCGCCTGCAACCGCACATCGTCGCCTTCCTCGGTATTGATGCCTATCGCACTGCCTTCGGTGTGAAGCGCGTAAACATCGGACCACAAGCGGAAACCATTGGCGGGACGCAGGTGTGGGTGTTGCCGAATCCGAGTGGCTTGAATGCGCATTACCAGCTAAAGGATTTTGCGCTGTGGTTCCGTCGGCTGAGTGCGGTCGGCCGGAGTGCCAAACCGCATAGCGGCTGATCCACACGGCTTCTATCCGTTTGCAGAATGCTATCGGCCTGACAACTTCTCAGTGCCGCGCCGGCTCCAGTGTCGCATCCAGGTTCAGTTCGTCGCAGAAACGCGTGAACTCGTCGCGCAGGCGGCCGATGTTGACGCTGGCCGGGACGCTGATGGTCATGTTCATCGAGAACATCGGCGTGCCGGTGTGCGCGGCGGCGTAGGTCCAGGTGTTCAGATCTTCGATGTTGATCTCGCGCGACGAGAAGAATTCGGCGACGCCGTGCACGATTCCGGGGTGGTCCATGGACACCACGTCCACGACATACGGCACCATGCTCTCTTTGGTAGCGCGTGGCTCGGTGGTCTTGGCGACCAATGTGAGATCGAGTTTATTTTCCAGTGCCTTGGTCTGGCTTTCCAGCTTGCCCACTGCATTCCACGGCCCGGAAACCAGCAGCATGAGCGCGAACTCACCGCCGAGAACAGTCATGCGGCTGTCCTGGATATTACAGCCGGCCTCCAGAATGGCGTGCGAAAGCAGATTGACGATGCCGGGCCGGTCTTTTCCCAGGGCGGAAATCACCAGATACTTGTTCATGCGTAGTCGATCCTGAGGGTTCTGGAGAGTGCCGCGCGCCGGTCACGGCCTTCATGGAGCGTGGTATTGTACTGCATGCGGCCCGGGTCACACAGTTGTCGGAGGCAAGCATGGCCAGAGTCAAAAAGAGCAGTGTGCTGTCGCAGTCCTATTTCGAAAGTTATGCGGAGTACAACCGCATTTTGCGTTCCTGGTTCGTGGCCTTCGGCGTCGGCGGCTTGGCCCTGTTCCTGCTGGAATCTCCGGTGCGCGCCACCCTGCTCGCTTCAGGCCAGACCCGCGTTGTGGTCACCCTGTTCCTGGTTGGCGTGGTCGCACAAATCGTGGTGGCGTTTCTCAACAAGTACGCCAACTGGTATTGCTACTTCGGCGAGGACAACCCGGCATTCCTGAACACATCGCTGTACCGCTTTTGGTCGTCAATCGCCTCGTTATTCTGGATCGACATCATACTGGACATTCTGACAGTAGGCTGTTTTCTCACCGCCATCGGCATGCTGTTCAATATCTTCGCCCGCTGACACGATCCGCCGGTACACGTCTCTATTTGAAAATGGGAATTGCCTGCCCCTCATGAATGTCCCCAACAGTCTGCGCCGCATCGGTGCATTATTCCTTGCTATTTGCAGCGTGCCGATCGCCGTCGCCGCCGAACCGGCAGGCCTGACCAGCGAACAGTTCGCGCCGATCAAATACGCGATGAGCGAACTCATCCGCAAGCAAATGAATGCCAAGGACGTGCCCGGCCTGAGCATTGCACTCGTTGAAGACCAGAAGATCGTTTGGGCAGAGGGCTTCGGTTTCGCTAACCGCGCACTGCGCCTGCCGGCGCGTGCCGACACCCTGTATTCGGTTGGCGGGCTCTCGATGCTGTTTACCGCGGCCGCGCTGCTGCAGTTCGCCGATCAGGGGATCGTTGACCTCGACCAACCGGTTACGAAATATCTGCCGGAGTTCTCGATGCGCACGCGCTTCCCAAAGGCACCGGCCATCACCCCGCGCCATCTGCTCGCACATCTCTCCGGCCTGCCGGCGATGCATTTCATGAACATGTGGACACCGAAGCCGGAACCGCTCGCTGCGTTCGTCGCGCGCCTCAAGAATGAATATGTCGCCAATCCGCCGGGGCGTTTGTACTCGCCCTCGTTCCCGGGCTATGACGTGCTCGGGCGCGTGATCGAGGCGCATTGCAACAAATCTTTTGCCGTGTGCATGCAGGAGCGGCTGCTCACGCCGCTCGGCATGTCGCATTCGACATTCGACATGGCGCGCGCTGACCGCGCCCTGTTTGCCACCCATTACTGGTCGGACAAGCCGGTGTCATCCGTGACCGTGCGCGATACGCCGGCCGCCGGACTGGTGAGCAGCGTTTCGGAACTTGCACGCTTCATGCAAATGATTTTTGCCAATGGAAAGCTGGACGGTAAACAGATACTCAAGACGCGCAGCGTGGATGAAATGCAAAGCGTGCAGAACGCCGGGGTTGCGCTCGATCTCGACACGCGCGTGGGCCTGGGCTGGCGCCTGAGCGGAGTGCACTTCCCGCAGGCACGTACGGTGGCCTGGCTCAGCAACGAAAGCCCGTTCGGGCGAGGCCGTATGCTGCTCGTGCCGGAGCACAAGCTCGGCGTGATCGTGCTCACGAACAGCTCGAATTCCAGCGAGCCGGTGCAGAAGATCAGCGAACGGTTGATGGAGCTGGTGCTGCAGAACCGCAAACCGGCAACGCCAGAGGAAGCACAACAAGTGCTCACGGCAAGCGCCGCGCCGCCAAGGCGCGAGGACATCGTCGGCCACTACGCCACTTCCCTGGGCCTCATCTCCGTCAAGGCCGACGGCGAACGCTATCGCGCGACAATGTTCGGCAAGCTGTTCGACCTCGAACCCCAGCCGGAGGGCCTGCTTGCACCCGAGTACCGTTTCCTCGGCCTCATCCCGATTCCGATTTCGGCGCTGAATGAGGCGCGCCTGACCACCACGCGCGTTGGTACGCAACACATCGCCGTCGCCTACTACCGCAACCAGGCCCATCGTCTCGGTACCCGCATACAGCCAGTGCGGCTGTCCGAAGTCTGGCGCAAACGCCTCGGCGAATACCAGGCCGTGCAACGCGATCCGCTGCTCGACCTCGTGAAATTCGGAAACGTCGCCCTTGCCTATAGCGACGGCCTGCTCTACTTCCGTTATCGCGTACCCGGCTGGCTCGGCCTGGTCGCGAACGTTGCGGTTCAACCGGTTTCCGATACCGAACTCGTTGTCGCCGGTACCGGTTGGCTAATGGGCGAGACCGTGCAAGTAGTGCAGCGAGATGGCAAGGAAGTGCTGCACTACTCCGGGTACGAATTCCAGCGTATTGGTACGGCGCCGAGTCAGTAAGGCGTCAGATCATCTCCCAGGCTGACGGGTTATGCCCATCTACTTGGAGAAGGCATGCCATGGACCACTGCATCTGCTTGACGCCACACTCAAACGAAAACCCGGGCATTGCTCCGGTTTCGCATCAGCCTGATATGATGTATTCATCGATGCTCCTGCGGACAGGTCCACGTGAAGAAAAGCGACGCTGAACAGCTTTACAAGGAACATCGCCCGGAGGCCATTAAACGGCGCCTGGCCAGGACTGCGAAATCGCAGAACATTTCCGACGCCGTTCTTGGCGGCATTGACGGCTGCATCACCACATTCGCCGTTGTCGCGGCGGCTGTCGGCGCGGGCCTGCCTGCTCCAATTGCTTTGGTATTGGGCTTCGCCAATCTGTTTGCGGACGGCTTTAGCATGGCCGTCAGCAACTATGAGTCGACCAAGGCTCGGCGGGAATTTTCCGAAAATATCAGGCGCACGGAAGAAGAACACATAGACCGCATCCCGGCGGGCGAGCGTGAAGAGATTCGGCAGATATTCCAGAACAAGGGATTCGAGGGCGAAACACTTGCCAAGATCGTCGAAACGATCAGTCAGGACCGGAGGTTGTGGGTCGAAACCATGCTCACGGAAGAGCATGGTTTGCAAAAAACCGGTGTGAGCCCATGGAAGTCCGCCATCGTCACCTTTATGGCATTTCTTGTGATTGGGGCGATGCCGCTGATGCCCTTGCTGGCCACAGGTCTGGCAATGCAGCAACAATTTATCATCAGTACCGTTGTCGCCGCCGTGGTGTTCTTTTCGATAGGAACGCTAAAGAGCCTTGTCTTCGCCAAGCCTTTCTTGCGGGCCGGACTTGGTACCTTGTTGACTGGCGGTGCAGCCGCCGGACTTGCCTACTTGACGGGCTACCTGCTTCGGGCGACTTTTGGCATTGTGTAAAGATTTACCTCGCGTCGGCCTGCACTGTTTTACCTTACACGTCGCCGCCCAAGGTTCTCCAGCCACAGATCCACCCGGCCCCACAGATGCTCGCGCAGGCGCGTGATCCAGCGGCGGCGCCTCCACTGCTCCTTGTCGATTTCGACACTCGCCTTGAGGTCCGCCTCGAACATGGCACGCACACTCTCGGCAAAACCCGGATCATCTACCTCCTGATTTGCTTCGAGGTTCCAGCGCAGGTTCCAGCGATCGAAGTTGCTGGAACCGATGGACACCCAGTTATCACAGAGCAGGGTCTTGGCATGCAGAAAGCGCGGCTGGTATTCGAAGATGCGCACGCCGTGACGCAACAGCGAACTGTAGAAACGTCGCCCGGCGTGGCGAATGGCGGGGTGATCGGTGTGCGGGCCGGGCAGTAGCAGGCGCACGTCAATACCCTGCTGCGCGGCGCGCTTGAACGTGCGCAGCAGTTTGCGTGACGGCACGAAGTAGGCGGTCGCAAGCCACACGCGCTGCCCAGCGTGCGCCACACTGCGGAACAGCGAGCGGCGGATGTCCTGCGCATGCAAGGGGCTGGCAGTCGCCACGCGCCCGCGCATCCCCTCCTGCTCGGCGCGTGGTGCCGGTACGGGCAGTATCAATTCCTGTGCGGCATGCCGGTTCCAGACGCGCACGAACAGCGCCTGCCAGTCGATCAGCACCGGACCGCTGATACGTACGGCGGTTTCTCGCCAGTTGCGCGCGGGATACTTCTGATTATCGAACTCGTCAGTGATACCGGTGCCGCTCACGAATGCCACCTCGCCATCCACGATCAGCAGCTTGCGGTGGTCACGGAGCATGTTGCCAAACCATTGGCGCAGATGCACCGGGTTGTAGAACAGCAGATCCACGCCGCCGGTAGTGAGGCGCGCGCGATCGCGCTGCGCGAGTTTTGCAGCGCCGAAATCATCGGTAAGCAATTTGACCGTCACGCCGCGCGTCGCGGCCTGTGTCAACGCTTCAATAAAACGGCTGGCAACCGCGCCGGACTCGAACAGGTAGATCTCAAGCAGGATGTACTGGCGTGCCCGCGCGATCGCTTCGAGCATGCGCGGAAAATACACATGACCATCTACCAGCAACTCGAAGCGGTTGCCGCGGCGCCAGGAGAATTGAAACTTCAACCGGGCTGGATGATCCATTTTTCAACAAACACTGCGTCTGCGGACGAGGACATGGAGATACCTGCTGGGAACTTTATAAATCGTTATCCCGTCATTTCCAGACAAGCGGAAATGACGGCGAGAGGTCTCCTTCTATGTTCTCCGGCGCGACCGGGCCAGACATCCCTATCATTGCAGTATGATACGGTGGCTGGCAATGGCCACGCAGAATGACCGGGTTTGGATTTACGACATACTGCGCGGTAATATCAACGGTGCTGATTTCATGAATGCACCGCTGAAGGCCTGTTCGGCGAGAAGCCGGGCAACACCAACTTCAATGAAGCCGTATTTGTCGGCAAGGGATACTGCACGTGTTACTGCTCAAACGTAGTGGCGCCGGACTTCTGGCATTACTCGGACTGCAAAGTGTGCAGGCCGATGAACTTGCCGTTGGCAGCCTTGCCCCGAAGTTCACGCTCATTGATCAGGAAGCCAAAACCCATTCACTCGCCGATCACAGTGGTCGCTGGGTGATTCTGTATTTCTACCCGAAAGACGACACACCCGGGTGCACCACGGAGGCCTGTAATTTTCGCGATGACCTGCCGGCACTGCGCGCGCTGAATGTACAGATTCTGGGCATCAGCCTGGACGATACCAAAAGTCACGCACAATTCGCGGAGAAATACAAACTGCCGTTCCCGCTGTTGGCCGACACCGAAGGCAAGGTGGCGCACGCCTACGGCTCGCTTTGGTCAATCGGCCCGTTACGAATTGCCAAGCGCTACACCTTTGTTATCGATCCTGAAGGACGCATTGCAAAAATCTATCGTGATGTGAAGCCGGCCAGTCATAGCCGCGAGCTGCAACGCGATATCAAGGAACTGCAGAAGGGAAAGACCGGCTAGCATTGTCCGTCATCCTGGCGCGGTCGCCTCCTTGGCGGCACCAGCCGTTGTAATATGCCCTGACATGGCACCCCAAAAACGTTTGGCCACCGATGATAATTTACCTGCACGGCTTCAATAGCGGCGGTCAATCACACAAGGCCGCATGGCTGCGCGCACAGCTCGCACCCGTGCCGGTGTTCGCGCCCACCTATCCGGCGCACCGGGCCCGCGATGCGCTGCGCGTGCTGCGCAAGTTTATCCGCCGTCTGCGGCGCGAGAATCCGCACAGCCGCAAGCTCATGCTCATCGGCAGCTCGCTTGGTGGTTTCTGGGCGCAGCGGCTTGCACCGGAGTTTGGCGCGTGCATCGTGCTGATCAATCCTTCCATGCATCCGGGTGAAACACTCGCGCGCCACACCGGACGTTATTTCAACGAAGCCACTGGCGAGGAAACCGTACTGAGTAATCAAGATGTACTCGCGCTCAAGGTGCACCGTGTCGAACCGTGCAACCCGAAGGTGCCGACACTGCTGTTGCTCGACGCCGGGGACGAAGTGCTCGATTACCGCGATGCCGAAGCCGCCTTGTGCGGTTGCGGGAAAACCATCGTGTATCCGGGCGGCAGTCACCGCTTCGAACACCTGGCCGAAGCCTTGCCCGAAATCCGCGCCCTGTATGCCGCTTGAGTCTGTGGGCCTCCGGGCGAAAAGCTCGCTATACTGACGCTGTCCGGTACGTGCACCGGGATCAATCATCACAGGACGGAGGCAACCATGGCTGGCTGGATTGTTCTTGGCGTCATTATTCTTCTGCTGGTATTTGTCGTCGGCCTCTACAACCGGCTGGTCACGCTGCGCAACCGCGTAAAGAACGCGTTCGCGCAGATCGATGTGCAGCTCACGCGCCGGCACGATTTGATCCCGAACCTGGTCGAGACAGTAAAGGGCTACATCAAGCACGAGCGTGAAACACTCGAAGCCGTCATTCAGGCGCGCAACGTGGCCATGGCCGGTCTCAAGGCGGTCGAGGCCAATCCCGCCAATGCACAGGCCATGCAACAACTGGGCGGCGCCGAGACGGCACTTACTGGCGCGCTGTCGCGGTTGATGGTCGTGGCCGAGGCCTATCCGGACCTCAAGGCCAATCAGAATATGATGCAGCTGACCGAGGAACTCTCCAGCACTGAAAACCGCGTGGCGTTTTCGCGCCAGGGTTACAACGATTCAGTGATGGACTACAACAATGCGTGCGAGATGTTCCCGAGCGGCGTGATCGCCAACCTGTTCCGCTTCACGCCGGCCACGATGCTCGAGATTGAAGACGCGGCCAAGCGCGCCGTGCCCAAAGTGTCATTCTCCTAGACATGCGCGGGCTATCACGCCCAGCATGAATTTCTTCGAACACCAGCAGCGCGCGCGCCAGCGCACCACGCTGGCCGTACTGCTGTTCATCGTCGCCACGCTTGCCGTCGTGGCGGCCACGGACCTGATGGTGCTTGGCATTCTGGCCTTCCTCGGCACCGATCCCTATGCACCTGCTTCGGCCTATTTTTCCTGGATTGGCGCGCACCCGCGGGCGCTTCTCTGGACGAGCCTGGGTACGGCCGGTCTCGTGACCGGCGCCAGTCTCTACCGCATGGCGACACTGGCGAGCGGCGGTAGCGCAGTGGCGCAATCCCTGGGTGGTACGCTGATCGATGCCGGAACCCGCGACCCGCTGCGCCGTCAGCTGATCAATGTCGTGGAGGAAACCGCCATCGCCGCCGGCGTGCCGGCACCACAGGTGTACGTGCTGGAAAGCGAAGGTGGCATCAATGCCTTCGCCGCCGGTTTCAGCACCAGTGACGCCGCCATCGCTGTTACACGCGGCACGCTGGAAGCCCTCACCCGCGACGAGTTGCAGGGCGTGATCGCGCACGAGTTCAGCCATATTCTGAACGGCGACATGCGCCTCAACATGCGCCTGATCGGAGTCAGTTTCGGTATCCTGGTCATTGCCCTGACCGGCCGCATGATATCTGCGCGGCCTGGCGCACTCGCGCGGTTCTTCGGGGAAAAACGAAGGTCAGATCCTGCTGCTCGGCATGGCACTCGGTCTGATGCTCGTGGCGGTCGGCTACATCGGCGTGTTGTTTACACGCCTGATCAAATCCGCAGTCTCGCGTCATCGCGAGTTCCTGGCAGACGCCTCAGCGGTACAGTTCACACGTAATCCGCACGGCATCGCCGGTGCACTCAAGAAGATTGCCGTGTCGCCGCTGCGCGCCACGCTGGCCAATACCGAAAGCGAGGAAATCGGCCACATGCTGATTGCCGAGCGCAGCGGGTTGTTCGATGCGCTGTTTGCCAGTCACCCGCCGATTCTCGAACGTATTCGCACCATCGAGCCGTCCTTCGATCCCGCCGAACTGGAAAAAATCCGCCTCGCGCCGATGACCTCGGGCATCCCGGCGCCGCCGCCCCCGGCAGCGATATCGCACGCGGTGCAGCTGGCGCTGTTGCCGCTCGCGGTCGTTGCCACCATCGGCAATCCCGGCACGGCGCAGCTCGGCGTGGCGGCACGGCGGCACGCTGAGATACCGCAGGCACTGCGTGAGGCGGCACATTCGCCGCAGGATGCGCTCGCTGTGGTGCTGGCGGTGGTATTAAGCCAGGAGGCGCTCACGCGCGAACGCCAGATCGCGCACCTGCGCGCACGCATCAAGCTGGCACCCGACTCCCTCGCGCGCCTCGAAGCACTGGCCAGCCACGGTGCGCGCCTCGAACCGGTCCAGCGTCTGCCGCTGCTTGAAATCGCCTTCCCGGCGCTGCGCCAGCGTCCGCCCGAGCAACTGCGCGCATTGGTGGTGCTGGTCGATGAACTGTTGCGCATGGATGGGCAGGTGAGCGTACTGGATTACGCGCTCGGCCGGCTGTTGCGCGTGCAACTCACTGAAGCCCTGTCACCAACCGCCAGACGACCACGGCGATCGGTGCTCAAACTGCATGCCCTGCGCACCGAGGCACAGGTCCTGTTCACGGTTATGGCCCGGACAGGTCACGACGACGAACACCGCGCGCGCGCCGCCTTCGACGCCGGCATGCGTCGATTGCTGCCAATGGACCCGCCGGGAATTGCCGACATGACTTTTGCCGCCAGGCAAACCGGAGCTTTATCCGATGCGCCGACATCCGGCTGGATTGCGAAGCTCGATCACGCACTCACCCGTCTCGATTTTCTGCCGCTCGCCATCAAGCAAGTATTGATCGAAGCACTGGTGGTGACGGTCGCGCACGACCGCCAGGTCACGCTCGGCGAGGCCGAATTGTTGCGCGTGGTCTGCGCCAGCCTGCACTGCCCGCTGCCGCCGCTGGTCGCCGACGCGGCTGCCTAAGCGCGAATCTTCCGAGTCACGCTATCCCCATGGGTCGTCTGCGTCTTTCCCAGCCTGCAAGTTCGAAATACATCACGCCTGAGGGCATGCAGCAACTGCGTGACGAGCTGAATCACTTGTGGCGCGTCGAGCGGCCAAAGGTCACGCAGGCCGTGTCCGAGGCCGCCGCCCAGGGCGACCGCTCGGAGAACGCCGAATACATTTATGGCAAGAAACGCCTGCGTGAAATCGACCGGCGCGTGCGCTATCTGCAAAAACGCATTCCTGACCTCCAGGTTGTGGAGCGCGCACCTGACGATCCAACACGCATCTTTTTTGGTGCGTGGATAAAGCTGGAGGACGAGGGTGGAAAGGATTACAGCTACCGCATCGTTGGCCCGGATGAGTTTGATCCGGCCAGGGGCTGGATCAGCATCGATTCGCCACTGGCGCGCGCGCTACTTAAGAAAACCGCGGGTGACGAGGTGCGCGTGGTTCTGCCGAAGGGTGAAATGGAGTACTACGTTGTGGCGGTACAATACACGCCGTTCTCGACAGATGAACCGTAGTTCAGGTGGAGGCAAGCCCGACCCTTGTACCTTGAAACTTGTATCTGAATTACTTCCAGAGCGTGAGCTTGCTATGTCGCCGGCGGCGGCAATGCGTTGCCCGTCCGAGGTCAATGCGAGTGAGTAGGCCTGATGGTTGCCGCCTTCGTAACGCTGCGCCATTTTCGCGGTCTCCACATCCCAAAGTTGCGAGCGAGGCTTCCGAGCCGGCCACGATCAGCCACTTGCTGTCCGGGCTGAAGGCAAGTGCGTGCACCGTGTCCGGCACCTGCGCGAGGACGCGATCCGCACTTTTGCCGCTCACCTCCCAGAGGCTCAGGAAACCCTGTTCACCGCCGAGCGCAAACCACTTGCCGTCCGGTGAATAGGCGAGCGCCGTCACGGGCTGGTCGCGGGTCGGCACATAGGCAATTTCACGCAGATCCATCAGTTGCCAGTAGTGGATGCCGCCAGCGGCATCGCTGACGGCCAGCCTGTTTCCGTCCGGCGCGAACGCCAGCGCCAGCGGTTCGGTTGCCGGCTTACTGAGGTCGCGCAACATTTGACCACTGTCCACATCCCATAATATCGCCGTCTGGTCGCGGCTCACCGACGCCAACCGCTGGCTGTCCGGAGAGAAGGCCAGTGCGATGATCGCGTCCAGATGCCCGGGCAGCTCGCCAATGAAAATATTCTTCCCGACGTCCCAGATCTGAATGGTGTAATTCGCGGCACTGAACGCCAGCCGCTGGCCATCGGGCGAGGCGGCGACGGCACCGGGTGCACCGATGGCAGCTGCATAGGTGCGCACCAAGGCACCGTTTGCGGTGTTGCGTAACTGGATGCTGCCGTCGTCCAGGGCCACGGCCAACATGGCCCCGTCTTGCAGAAATGCCAGCGAAACCGCCGGTGCGGTCAGGGCAATGGTACTGACAAGACTCTTTCCGGCCTCAAATACCGGAACCGGTTTCTCGTCTGCGGACTTCGGCGCCGGCGCCGCGCGCGCCACCATCGTCGATGGCGACGGGGTGTATTCGGGAGCTCGCTTCACGCCCAAGATGTTTTCTTCGACATAACGCGTAGCCTGTTTACCGGACTGAACGGCGGCAACCAGAAAGCGATCCAGATATTCGTATTCCTCACCCTCGGCAAGATGACCCGTGGCATGCATGCCACGGACGGTCACCAGCAGTAGCACGGCGGCAAAAACTGAGAACACCAGCAACCGCTCAATCGGGCCGCGCGGAATGATGCGCCGTTTCTTGCCTTCTTCCCCGGTAAACAGGCCGATGAAGCCCTGACCACTGCTGAAAATACTGGCATTCGACTTCGGGTGCGTGGCACTGCGTTCATGCTCTTGCCCATCAGGCCGTTTTGCAGTGCAGACGCCGAGGACGGCCGGTCTTCGGACTTGAGTTGCAGGGCAGCATCCACACACTCACGGATGTGACGGCTATAGACTGGGCGCTCGAAACGCATGGCCGGCACAAGCGGGTCCACGTGTAATTTATTCAGGCCATTCACGCGCTCGCGCGCATCCACCGGTTCCTGACCGGTGATACACCGATAGAGCGTAGCGCTCATGGAGTAGACGTCCGCCCCGGGACCGAGATCGCCATGCCCCGGATACTGTTCGAGCGCGGCATAGCCGGGCGTCAACGCCACCTTCTGGCTGCGGTTGGCAGTGGAACGCTGACGCGCTCGAACCGAAGTCGATGAGCATGGGCACACCGTTGCGGCGCAGATAAATGTTGTCCGGCTTGATGTCGAGGTGCAGCAGACCGGCGTCGTGCACCGCCTGCAGGCCGTTGAGCACCGGCAGGAACACGTTGAGCAGCAGCGGCTCGTTCAGAAATCCGCCGTGCCGCGCGAGGAAGCCGGAAAGGCTTTCGCCCTCCTCGTACTCCATGGCCATGTACGCCGTGCCATTCGCCTCGAGGAAACGCAACACGCGCACGATGTTGGTGTGTTTGAACTGGGCGAGTGCGCGCGCCTCCTTCAAGAATTCCTGCAAGCCCCAGCGATAGTTCTCGGCATCGCCGGTATCGCGTCCGCTGTTCGGCCGAATGGTGTTGGTGCTGTCGCGTTGCGCGTAGGCGTGCGGGAAGTATTCCTTGAGTGCGACCAGCGAGCCGAGACGGGTATCGCGCGCCAGATAGGTGATGCCGAAGCCGCCGATACCCAGCACGCTCTGGATGACGTATTCCTCAAGCCGGGAATTTACCGGGAGCGTGTTGTTGGATTGTGCGACAGACATAGAGTGCGTGGTTGTGGTGCGTCGAAGCGGGAAAGCGCCCACTCCGGCGAAGCTGTGAATCCGGTATCCCCTGTTAGAAAGTTAGCCGTTCCCGGGCCAGATGCAACCGCGTGCACCGGTACTGAGAATGTGCACGCTCAGGAAGCACCGGATATGCTCCTGAGAATGCATGAAAGCGGCAGGAATCCGGGATTCACCGGCGTTCCAGCTTTGCGGCGCGCGCCTCTGCTTCCTGTGCGCCCGCCGTATCGCCTCGCGCGGCGCGCGCCGCGCCGATCAGCCGCCAATTGGTGGCGCGTAACGTCCAGTCGCTTCCGGCCCAGGTATTGGAGCGCGCCGCGAGACTTTCCGCCTGGGCATCGTTGCCCTGCGCCAGGTACAGACGCGCGAGTTCCTGCCACAACCATGGATTGCGGGGTTCGAGACGTTGCGCGCGTTCGATGGTCGCGACAGCACTGTTGCAGTTTGTTCTCTGCCGCCTCTGCACGTGCCTGTTCCACAAGCGTGAGCACGGCCGGATTCTCCGAGACCGGGGTTGTCACTGGACGCAGCGCCGCGCAGGCGGTCAGCAACAGGGCTGAGAGCGAAACAGCAGCAGGAATCTTTTCGGGAAAAAGAACGCATGAACAGAAGTCCGGTTGACTGCCGGCGAGCATAGCGCAGACAGTCGTCGGCTTCACTCAAAGATTCGCCGGAACCAGTTCTTGATTTTCTTCCCCGGCGACTGTGCACACGGTGCGGTCTCCTCCGGCGCCGATTCGCGCAGGAACGGCAACTCAACGGCACCCGCGCAATCGCGGTCGGCGCGCAGGCCAGTGGCCGGATCGATCCACACGCGTTCGACGTCCTCCGGCAACGGCGGTGCGAGCGGCTCGGGGTCGAGCTTGCGCATCAACTCGCCCCACACCGGCAGGGCACCGACTGCACCGGTAAGCCCGGCCGGCCGGTTGTCATCGTAGCCAACCCACACGACCGCCAGGCGGTCACCGCTGAAACCGGCGAACCAGGAATCGCGCAGCTCGTCAGTGGTGCCGGTCTTGCCGGCGAGCCTCAGGGAGGACGGCAGAAACTCCTTGAGTCCGGCGGCCGTGCCCTCGCTCACCACATCCTGCAATGCCGACGTGAGCAGATATACCGGTGCCGCCTCGAACGCCTGTTCGATCGCCAGCGCATAGCGCTGCACCGGCTGGCCGCTGCCGGTCAGCACCTCGCGGATAGCGCGCAGCGGTGTGCGGAAACCACCGCTTGCGAGTGTCTGATACATTTGCGTGACTTCGAGTGGAGCCAGTTCCACTGCGCCAAGCAGGCTCGCGGCATAGGGCGGCAACTCACGCTCCACACCGAGGCGACGGGCGTTGTCGAGCACTTCGTTCAGGCCCAGACTCGAGACCAAGACGCGCACTGGCAACATTATAGGAATGCACCAGCGCCATGCGCAGCGGCACCTGCCCGTGGAAAGTCTTGTCGTAGTTCTGCGGTTGCCAGTCGGGTGTGCCGCGCTCCTTCCACACCAGCGGACTGTCGTCGAGCAGCGTTACCAGTGTGTAGCGTTTCGGCTGCATGAGCGCGGTGAGATAGATCACCGGTTTCAGCAGCGAGCCGACCGGGCGGTGTGCATCGAGTGCGCGGTTGAAACCCTCGAAGCTCGCATCGCGCCCACCCACCACGGCCTGCACCTCGCCATTCTGGACATTGGTCACCACCACGGCACCTTCAAGACCGGTCACGCCTTTACGTGCGCGTTCGATCTGCGCCAGACGTTTCACCAGTGCCTGCTCGGCACTGGTCTGCGCCACCGGGTCGAGCGTGGTGAAAATGTGCAGGCCCTCGGAACGCAGGTCATCCTCACGATAATCGCGCCGCAACTGGCGCCGCACCAGATCGAGAAATGCCGGGTACGACGTGGTGCCCATGGAAGGTTTTTCAATCACGCCAGCGGCTCGTCCCGGGCCATCGGCCAGCTGCGCGGGCAACAGCATCTCCAGCTTCGCCATTTCGGAAAGCACCAGATCGCGGCGCTCGCGCGCGCGTTCCGGATGGCGGCGCGGGTCGTAGATAGCCCGGCCCCTTGACCATGCCGACCAGCAGGGCCGACTCCGGCAATGTCAGCTCCTTCAGCGGTTTGCCGAAATAGAACCGGCTGGCGAGGCCGACGCCGTGGATCGCGCGGTTGCCGTCCTGGCCGAGATAGATTTCATTCAGATAGGTTTCAAGGATGTCGCGCTTGTCGTAGTGCAACTCGAGCAACAGCGCCATCAGAATTTCGGTTGCCTTGCGCCGCAGCGTGCGCTCCGGTGACAGAAAGAAATTCTTCACCAGCTGCTGGGTGAGCGTGCTGCCGCCCTGCACGCCGCGCCCGGTGACCAGTGCCACGACGGCGCGTGCCATGCCGCGCAGATGAATGCCGTGGTGTTTGTAGAACTTACGATCTTCGATGGCAATCAGCGCCTGCACCAGCTGTTCCGGTACCTCATCGAGCCGCACCAGTAAGCGATCCTCATTGTGTGCCGGGTAGATACCGCCGATGTAGAGCGGGTCGAGACGCGCGAGCGTCAACGGCTGATCGTTTTGCAGATCGTGCACGCGTGTCAGGCGTCCCGCCACGAAAATCGAGGCGCAATGTGCGCGCCGGCTGCGCGCCATCCCAGAACACAAACGGCCGCGCCACGATCTCGAACGAATTCGCGTTGCCGCGCAAATCGCCCGGGCTCCTCGCCGGTGAGCGGTTCCTTGTAGCCGAGGCGCACGAGTTCCTGGGTGAGCGCATCCGGCGTGAGCTTCAGGCCGGGAAACAGTTCCAGCGGGCGCGCATACAGGCGCGCCGGCAACGCGAAGCGCCGCCCCTCGAATGCATCGCGCACGCGGAAATCGAGATACAAGGTGAAGCCAGAAAGCAACAGAAGCAGCACCAGGCCAATCGGGCGCAGCCGCTTCCAGGTAAGGTACTGTCCGGAACGTCGAGAGTTTCATTTATCCCTTGGAGACGGCGTCTGGATGAACGCCGCATGTGTCGATCGCATCATTATATAGGAACCCTTTCCCTCACGCCCTCTGGTACAACTGGCGGTACTGGCTGCTACTCCTTCTCACAGTCCTCTCCCGCTGTTCGGCAGGGGTTCGTGAACGCTATTTAATGATGGCGCGCGCCACCGCTTCCGCCACTTTCATGCCATCCACTGCCGCGGACAGAATGCCGCCGGCGAAACCGGCGCCTTCACCGGCCGGATAAAGCCCCTTGGTATTCAGGCTCTCGAAGCTGTGTTCGTCGCGCGGTATTCGGATCGGCGAGGAGGTGCGTGTCTCGACGCCGGTGAGCAGGGCATCCGGCATGGCGAAGCCCTTGATGGTCCGGTCGAATTTTGGCAGCGCCTCGCGAATCGCCGTCGATCGCATAGTCCGGAAGACTCGTGCCCAGATTCGGCCAGGTCACACCCGGCGTATACGAAGGCATCACCGAACCGAGTGCGCTGGATGGACGCGCCGCGAGAAAATCGTCCACGCGCTGTACCGGTGCATTGTAGTTGCCGCCGCCGAGCACGAAGGCGCGCGCTTCCAGCTCGCGTTGCAGAACGATGCCGGCGAGCGGGTGCTCGCCGCCGAAGTCCGCCGGCGTGATGCCGACCACGATGCCGGCATTGGCGTTGTGGTCGGCGCGCGAATAGTGGCTCATGCCGTTGGTGACCACGCGTCCTTCCTCCGAGGTCGCCGCCACCACCTGACCACCCGGACACATGCAGAAACTGTACACCGAGCGGCCGTTCTGGCAGTGATGCACAAGTTTGTAGTCGGCTGCGCCGAGCTGCGGATTGCCGGCATAGCGTCCGAGACGTGCGGACGTCGATGAGTTGCTGCGGGTGTTCGATGCGAAAGCCGATCGAGAACGGTTTGGCATCAATGCGTATGCCCTTGTTGTACAGCATCTCGAAGGTGTCGCGCGCACTGTGGCCGACGGCAAGCACGACATGCGCGCTGTCGATCTGTTCGCCGCTGGCGAGCACGACGCCGCGCAACATGTTGTTCTCGACGAGCACATCCACAACCTGGGCCTCGAAGCGGAACTCGCCGCCGGCCTCGATGATCTGCTGGCGCAGCTTCTCCACCACTTTCACCAGCCGCAATGTACCGATGTGCGGCTTGCTGATGTACAAAATTTCCTCGGGCGCACCGCAGTCCACAAAATCCTGGAGGATGCGGCGGATGTGATGACCGCGATCCTTGATGCCGGAGTACAGCTTGCCGTCCGAAAAGGTCCCGGCACCACCCTCGCCGAACTGCACATTCGACGCCGGGTTGAAGCGGCGCTCGCGCCAGAAACCCCACACGTCTTTGCGTACGCTGACGCACGCTGCGACCACGTTCCAGAATCAGCGGCTTGAGACCCATGCGCGCCAGCGACAGGCCGGCAAACACGCCGCACGGCCCGCTGCCGATCACCACCGGACGCGTGGCGGGCGGCGTGGCGGCATGCACCGGATAACGATAGGTCTCATCCGGTGCCAGACCGATGTGCGGGCTACCGTGGAATTTCTTCAGCAGTGCGCCTTCGTCACGCATCTCGACATCAAGTGAGTAGACAAACGCAATCACGCCCGGCTTGCGCGCATCGTGGCCGCGCCGCCGCACGCGGTAACCGAGCAGATCCGTTTCCGCAATACCCAAGGTGCGCAGGATCACCGCTACGCAAGGCATCCGCGCTGTGATCGAGGGGAAGTTTTATTTCGGTGAGTCGCAGCATGCCGCCAGTCCAGTGGAGTGACGATTATGTAGAGGAAGCGTGCGGAAAAAATGGGTGTTCGGGAAGCGGGCAGGACAAAGAACGTCCCGTTACACCGGGGCGGCCGGGGATCAGTGCCGGGCTTGCTGCCCCAGGCTATCGACCAGCTCGTTGACGGTTTCCGGTTCCATGTCGAAACCGACATCGAGACCCGGATTGAGGGCAATGCCGAAGTCACGGCCCATCTTTTCCAGCACCCAGGTAAATTCGGTGAGCATGCCGCCGCCGAAGCCAGGGTAGTCACTAATGAACGCCTTGGCACGCTCCGGGCTCGAGAACAGCACCAGGATCGGCGTGCCGTCCTCGGCATTGAGCACCAGCGGCTGGGCACGCGTCGAGCGCTGGATGTTGAGCAACGACGGTTTTTCATCCTGTACCGGCATGAACACCTGCGAATTCATGAGGATGTTCAAGCAAATCATCACTGCTGATTTCTTCTTTCTGGGCCGAAAGCAGGCTCTTTTCCAACTCGTTGCGGGGTTCAAAATCTTCGCTCATGTGCGACTTCCGGGTAGCTCAGTAGGCCATGCTCGGTGATTCCCTGAGGCGATTTCAACCACGCCGGTCATGCGGTAATGCCTGAACCGCAGCCAACTCCACAAGCTGAACGCACCCCACCCATGCCTTGCACGCACGGACTATATAACCCAGGTTACACGGTCGGAATCGCATTTCCATGGTTAACCGTGCGCCGGACATCTTGCCACGTGTGCACCTTTCGGGCTGACATGCCAGCTATGGTGTGGGCTCGGCGGCTGGCCAGGTGGCAGGCCGAAGCCGGCAAACCGTTCATCGAGTAATTGGCTCCTTTCGCGAACTTCTGCCCACGAAACTATTGAATAACAGCTGGATCTGGATAATTCTTTAATCTCTGGCATTAGCACAAACCATAACAAGGAGATTCATGATGGACTTGGGAACAGTCAGCCTGATTGTATTTGGATGGGTCAGCGTGGCGCTGGTTTTGTCATTGGCCCTTGGCAACTTTCTGCGCAAAGCCAACGAAGCCCCGGGCGACTGAAAACTTCGCCGTAGCCGTCATCAAACACAACGTCGTAACCTACATGCGTGGCCGGAAACCAGCAATCGTACGCGGTAACACCATGGTTCCACTACTTAACGAGATGGGTAAACGCGCCACCGGCTGAGGCCGTCCCGCGCCACTCAGTGGCTCGTCCCTGACGAGCGCGTGATCTTGTTATAAACGTTGTATTTGCCGGATGGCTTTTTCATCGGCAGGCGCTTGATCTCCTTGAAGGTCGTGGCGTCGTACACGACCAGTGCACCGTCCATTTCCCAAACGCTCACCAGCGCATACTTGCCGTCGCGCGTGAACTCGGTATGCGCCGCGGTCTTGCCGGGCGCCGGCGTGAGCGTCTTCACCACCTTGAGCGTCCGTTTGTCGATGATCTGAATCTTGTCCTTGTCCTGTGGGCTCATCATGGCATCGATCCAGGCGTAAGGTCGTGTTCTCGTGCGAGCGCATGAAGAAACCGGGGCCGAGCGTGTCAATGCGCTTGATGAGTCTTCCAGTACTGCATGTCGATGACGCGACACCACGCCCTCGTTCAGATTGGGTGTGGCCAGCACCGGTGTACCGTCGTAGCTCCCAGCTGATGCCGCTGCCGAGGTGCGGCAGGCCGGGCAGATCCACGTCGGCGATCTTGCGCCCACGAGCAGGTTGACGACCTGACCGTTCTTGCCAGTCCGCGCGGCCCCGATCAGGTGGTTGTAGGCCGGATCGAAGAAGAAGTCGTCAAGATAGTCATCGAGACTGGATGCGCCGCACCGGAAATGGTCCCTTGGTACGGCAAGCGCCTCGCCCATGCGGTAGTCATGCACCAGTCCCGCGTAGACCGGTTCGGCGTTCTCGTCCCACGGAATCTCCCACACTTCGGGAATATCCTTGAGCGCGGCGATAAAACTCTTGCGCGGCGCCGGCGTCGTACACCGCCGAGACTCGCGAGGATCTTGCCGGCGTCGTCCTGCACCGCGATCACCTTGAGCGGCGCTGAGATCGCTGCGCATCCAGAACCACGAACGTGTGCGGCAGGTAGTTGCCGACCAGCAACGAAGCGACCGTCGCCCGAGACCGCCAGGCATTGCGGGTATTGATGCCGGCACGAATCTCGGCAATGTAGCTTCAGGTTGTAAATGTCGAACTTCGATATCCAGCCGTCGCGCGAGGCGAAGTACACATAGCGCCCGTCCGGCGAGAACTTCGGGCCGCCGTGCAGCGCGAAGCGTGTCGGGAAGCGCTTGATCGGCTCGAAGCGGTCACCATCCAGCAGCGTGGCATGGTGGTCGCCGAGTTCGACCACGATGAACAGATTCAGCGGATCCTTGACCTTGAACACCGGCTTGTCAGCGAGTTTCTCGTCCGACTTTACGTGCAGCACTTGCGAAGCGCGTATCTGCTCGATATCCCAGCGCGGCACTTGCGCCAGCGGCGTGTAGATCAATTCCACAAGCTGCTTGATCTGCTCATCGCGACAGCTTGTCCTTGAACGCCGGCATCTGCGTGGCCACCCGCCCGTCACGAATGACGTTCTGTGCCTCGTCACGCTTCAGCCGTCCGAGGTTCTCCGGCAGTAACGCCGGACCGATGGCACCGAGACGCTCGGCGTTGTGGCACTGCGCGCAATGTGTCGTGTAAAGACTGGTGGCGGAAGGCGTCTCCGTCGCGGCGGCAGGGAGTGCCGCCAGAATGGCGGTGACGGCGGCAAGCACGGCACAATGGTTTTTCCTGATCATGGTGGTATTCTATTTACGGCAGGTTGCACAGATGCGCCCTGTAATTATGGCACGAAAGTCGTTTCTATTTGGTCTGTGCGATGGGGGTACGACTATAAGGTCGGTTCACGAGGCGCTCGCCCTGCCCGGCTACTCCGATTTCTTCATCGGTCAAATAACAGGCCGGGTCTTCCGCCCAGGGATCATTGGTGAGCTGGTGCGCACGCACGCGGGTATTGCCGCCGCAAATGTCGAAGTAATTGCAAGCGCCGCAGCGTCCCTTGATCTGCCTTGGACTCGCCTTGAGACCGGCCATCAACGGATCGGAGGTGTCAGCCCAGATTTGCGAGAACGGCCGTTCCTTCACATTGCCGAGGCTGTAGTGCCACCAGAAGGTATCGGGATGAACCTGGCCGAGGTTGTCGATATTGGCGATGTTCACGCCCGAGGAATTGCCGCCCCACTGCGCGAGCTTGGCGCGCATGTGCGCCTCCAATTGTGGAAAATGATTGCGTACCCAGAACAACAGGTACACCCCGTCGGCGTCGTTGTTGCCGGTGACGAACTCTTTATGCAGTCCGCGCTGTGTGTACTCCCAGCAACGGTCGAACAGCAGGTCCATCGCCCAGCGCGTGGTTTTAAGAATCACATCGTCCTTGCGGTTGATGTTGCCGCGACCGGCATAATTGAGGTGCGAAAGATAGAACTTGTCGATACCCTCGGCCTCCATGAGGTCCAGCAGCTCGGGCAACTCGTGTGCGTTATCCTGGGTCATGGTGAAGCGCATGCCGACCTTGATGCCGCGTGCATGACACAGGCGGATGGCCTGCATCGAAGCATCGTAGGCGCCGTCGAGGCGCCGGAAGCGGTCGTGGGTCTTCTGGATTCCGTCAATGCTGATGCCGACATAGTCGTATCCAATGTCGGCAATGCGGTCGATCATGCCTTCGTCGATGAGCGTGCCGTTGGTGGACAAGCCGACGTAAAAACCCATTTCCTTGGCACGGCGTGATATTTCGAAGATGTCCGGCCGCAACAGCGGCTCGCCGCCGGACAGGATCAGCACCGGGACGTGGAAATCCTTGAGATCGTCCATCACCTTATACACTTCCTCAGTGGACAGCTCGCCGGGGAAATCGGTGTCGGCGGAGATCGAGTAGCAGTGCTTGCAGGCCAGGTTGCAGCGCCGGATCAGGTTCCAGATCACGACCGGGCCGGGCGGATTGCGCTTTGGCCCGAGCGCAGTCGGGGTGTGGATTTCCTGCATGTATTGCGAGATGCGAAACATGCTCAGCCCCCGAGACGCAAACCGGTTTTTTTCAGGATACGCGTGCTGTACAGCACCGTGTGGCCGCGGTCGGCCGACCCGAGCAGATCAGCGATGGTGCGGACCTTGGCTTCGACTTCCTCACGGTCACGACCATGCACCATGGCGAAAAGATTATACGGCCAGACAGGCAAATGCCGGGGGCGGTGATAACAGTGGCTGACGGCATCCAGCGCGCCAATCTTTTCTCCCAATTCGCGCACGCGTTCGTCCGGCACATCCCACACCGACATGCCGTTTGCCTGGTAACCCAGTGCATAATGATTCGGCACCGCGCCGATACGGCGGATCATGCCGGTCTCCAGCATGCGCTGCAGTCGCTGCATGACGTCTTCCGCCGCCACACCCAACTGAGCGGCGATGGCGTGATAGGGGCGCGCCACCCGTGGCAGGCCAGACTGGGTGGCCACGATGATCTGGCGATCAATGCGTAGCGAGCAGTGACTCGGTGCTGTCCGGGCGAAGGACGCTGGCGGGACGCGCTGTCATACCTCGAACCTCAGACCGACGAAGAATTCCTCGCGCTTTGGCATGTTGTGCACCTTGTAGCCTGTGTCCCGCTCGATCGCGGCTGATGACCTGGTCGATACGTTCCGGGGTCTCAGTCGCCAGCACAAACCACATGTTGAGGGCATGTTCACGAGCGTAATTGTGCGCAACCTCCGGAAACGCGTTAACAATCGCTGCCACGCGCTCAAAATCACCTGGCGGGATTTGCATGGCAGCGAGGGTCAAACCACCGCCAAGGCGTTCGGCATGGTACATCGGCCCGAAACGCGACAGTATGCCGTTCTCCAGCATGGCATCGAGGCGGCGCAGCAATTCATCTACAGTCGTGCCGAGCTGGCCGGCGACCTCACGGTACGGCTCCTCGCAAACCGGAAAACCGCCTTGCAGGTTGTTGATGATGGCACGGTCCAGGGCGTCCACGACTCAGGCTTCCTTAACCAGGCCGGTAGTTTGTGGTTCGGCAGCCGGCTCCTGACGCGCGTCCAGTGATGCACAGGGACGCGCGAATGCCGCGGAAGACAGGATGTCGGGAGCGGCCGCAGTGTCGGCATTCGTACTTCCCTGTACATCAAAGTATACGGCGCCACGCTGTTTGAAACGCCGGCGGCTGAACAGGACCGCATGCGGCAGACTCTGCAGACCGCAGTGATTCACCATCCACTCGAGGTGTGCATGCACTTCTTCGCGAGTCTTGCCGTGAATCATGCAATACAGGTTGTAACGCCATTGCGGCAAGTGGCGCGGACGCCGGTAACAGAGCGTGATGAAATCGAATCCGGCGAGGCAGTGCCCCAGCTCGCGCACCTGCTCGTCCGGCACATCCCATACCACCATGGCGTTGGCGCTATAGCCGACCTCATGATGCCGTACCACCACGCCAAAGCGGCGAATCACACCACGTGTCTGCAGCTGTTGCAAACGCGCCATGACATCGGCCTCATTCAGGCCCAAACGCGCGCCGATCTCGGCAAACGGGCGCGCCACCAGCGGCAAGCCGTTCTGGATTGCCGCCAGCAAGCGCATGTCCAGGTCATCCAGGCGTGGCTGCAAATTCGGCTTTACCGGCACCGTACTCAAGCCCGGATCAGCAGCGCTGCTCGCTACGCTCGATCGTCTTGTCATGACAATTTCGCCCTATTCGCTGTGCTCATTCGCCTTGTCATATTTTCAGGTCGAATCCCAGGTCAATGTGATAATCCTCAAGCAGCGGGAACGGCAAGACCTCGTAACCGCTGCGTGCCGCAATATCGTCCAGCACCTGCTGCAGACGTGCACTGTCGGGCGCGGTGACGACGAACCAGAGATTTAACAGATGTTCGCGCTCATAATTGTGATTGACCTCCGGATACGCGCTCACCAGCGCCGCGACCGTCTCCAGTTCGGCGCCCGGCACGGCCATGGCGGCCAGCGTACTCACACCCACTGTGTTCGGGCGCAGCACGGCACCAATCCGGCTGATGCTGCCCTGCGCTTGCAACCGGGTCAGTGTCTGCAACACCTCCTCTTCGCTCACGCCCAGCTCGCGCGCCATGTCAGCATACGGCGTGGACGACAACGGAAAATGCTGCTGCCAGTCATTCAGCAAGCGGCGTTCGATTTGGGTCAATTCGGCAATTTGCATGGTCACGCTCTCATTGTCCGATGCGGTGCGCGCGTGGCGTGAAAAAGATACCACTCGGCTTGTCGGCTGATATCGCTGCGATCTCGGTAAAACTTTCAGTGTCGTACACCTTCACGCGGTCCTCATCACGCACCGAAAGCCACACTCGTTCGCCGCGCGGTGTGAATTCCAAGTGCAACACGGCCTTGCCAGGTGTTAACGTCTTTACAATCTTCCCGGACAAGGTGTCGATCACCTGCACGGTGTCGTTGTGCGGCGGAGCGAAGTTTACCCAGACTTGGCGTCCGTCCGGGCGTGCCACCACAAATATCGGCTGGCCGGCCATTGCCACGCGCCCAGTCTCCTTCCACAGCCGCTGATCAATCACCAGCACTTCGTGCCGGCCCACGGCCGGGACATAGGCGCGATCGCCGGCCAGCGCCCAGTAATCCATATGCGGCATCTTATAGACTGGCAACGGCTGCTCACCGCGCCCATAGCCTTGCAGCACGCGCCTTACGCCCTGCTCCGGTTGCCACAAGTCGAGTAACGCCAGTCCGTCTTCGCCAAACAGTCCGGCGATATAGTGGCGTCCGTCCGGCGTGACGGTGCCATCGTACGGCTGCTTGCCGATATTCGTGAACTTCTGCACAACCGGCCGTTTTGGATCGCTCAGATCAGCGATCCAGATTTCGCCGGCGTCATACAACGAAAACACGAAGCGGTTGCCGGGTGCATCAACCAGTCCTACAACCTTGGAACGCTGATCCCTGCCATACGCCGCCGGAATCTCGGCGATCGGTTCCAGTGTTGCGGTATCGAAAACATTTACGCCGCCTGGCGTGTAGTTCGAAACCGCGATCAGCCGGCCATCCTGTGAAATCGCTCCGCCAATGGCGTTGCCGGACTGCAGCACACGCTTGTCAATACGTCGGCACAAAAGATCCACCTTGGTGAGGCCGCCGTCTCGCCCGAACACATAGGCATAACGTCCATCGCGCGAGTACACCAGCGAAGCATGCGACAGGTCGCCCAAGCCGTGGATACGCCCGAGGCTGCTGGAGGCCGTGGTATCCACCACCTGCACGCTGCCAGCGGCGCGTTCGATGACCACGCCGAGATTGCCGGTGCCCCGCAGATTTTCCGAAGGTTTCAGCAAGGCGCAACCGGTCGTCAACCCGACCAGCAGCAGGGAAAGCAGTTTCAGGCCCCGCTCAATGCGCATCGAGTTCCCCATGTAACAGACGTTTCACCAGCCACTCCGCCTCCTGTGCGCTCATGAACGGCTTCCAGGGCGGCATCGGCGTACCGGGACGTCCATTCAGGATAACCTCACGCAACATTACCGGCGCCTTGCCGGCCAGCGACGCTGGCGTCAGTGCCGGACCCAATCCGCCGGTCATATGCAGTCCGTGACAGGATCCGCAATCCTGGCGCAACAGATGCATCAGTTCCTGCTGACGGGCCGGTGTCGGCCCGGGATCCGCCGATACCGAGGCGACTGCCAACAACGCCGTCAGCATAAATGTGCTGCGCCCTGGTCGGCCTGTGGTCATGCGTTCGCCTCATAACATGGGGCAGCTCGTCGGTTCCATCACCGGGTTGCCACCGCTCCTTGACCGCTTGAAAATTTATGAGCCGGGTCGCCGGACCGCTGAAACTTCTTTAGGGAGCCGTCACCTCGACCACGCCACTCATTTCCGGGTGGGGGCCGCAAGTATAGGGGTAGCTCCCAATCCGGTCGAAGGTCCGTTCCCAGTGCTCGCCGGGGAAAAACCGCGGCGA
Source organism: uncultured Pseudomonadota bacterium (assembly GCA_963698375.1). Lineage (GTDB taxonomy): Bacteria > Pseudomonadota > Gammaproteobacteria > Acidiferrobacterales > UBA6901 > UBA6901. The sequence continues at coordinate 90,966 of CAVOQN010000007.1, read as the reverse complement.
TTCCTCCAACCCCTCGCCCTTGAACCAAATGCTATGGCTGGTGCGTTTCTCGGCGTTCAACCAGCGCACCGTGGTCCCAGCCTTGACAGTGATTTTTGGCGGCAGAAACTTGTAGTTGTCAATCGTGACGACCGTCGGCTCACCGGCGCCGGACGGCAACGATGCCAGCGCCAGGATCGCGCCGGCAGTGGCGAAACGTATCGCAGATGCCAGTCTCATGGTCTACCTCTTGATTTCACTCGCGTGGCAACGGAAAGCGTGCGGACCGGCGGGCTGGAAGCACGCCGGTCCGCCATCCTTAACGCTTGACGGCATTGATAGCGGCCTTGCCATTGTCGAGTCCCAGCGTGTAGTCGACTGAGACGTAATGATAGCGGCGGTCGGTGTGGCTGTCGTGAATCGCGAAACCGACATTGTACGTCTTGCCGGCGGCGATCTTGTGCGACCCTGCGCCACCCGCTAGCTTGCGCACGAACGTCACGCTCCAGGTATCGCCGTCGAGCTTGCCCTCGGCCACGCCCGGCGCCGGTTTCATGTGACGACCGTCGAGGATGTAACCCTCCATCGGCGGCTCACCGCTGCGGAACTGGACGATCTCCAGAAATTGACCGGCCTTGAGCGCGGCGTTGATGTCGGCATCACTCTTGAGCTTGTTCCAGCCACCGCGCGGGCTGTTTCTGAGCTCGATCTCTGTGCGGCTCTCGCGGATGTATTTGGTCGGGCCGTCCGCCTGAATCTCCAGTGCCTTGGCCTTCGGGTGCTTGGCGGCGTTCTTGTCGACGTCCGGCATGCTGCGCAGGTCATGGTGGCAGGTCGCCCAGCAGCCGCCTTCGGGCCCGAACAGGATCTTGTTGTCCTCGATCATCATCGCGGCCTTGACCTTGTTCTTGGCGTCCATTTTGGTATCGCTGCTGTACTTCGTGTCCTTCCACTGCAAACGCACGTACAGGTTGGCACCGTCATGCGTTGCCTGAATGGTGACCGGGATGCTGCCCGGTTTGCCTTTCGGCGGGCTGGCCTCCAGATCCTTCTTTTGACCGGAAATAATCTTCTTGCCGATATCGGCGGTTTCTGTGTCATGGCAGCTTGAACAGGTTTCGTTCTTGCGCACCGCACGGGCACCGCCGTGGTCAGTGCCGGTCAGCACCCATTCCAGGCTGGCGGTCCCGGTGTAGAAGACGTTGATCTTCTTGGCCGGTGCCTTGCTCCAGTCCGGTGCGGCGAGTACCGGCGCGGCGAGTACGCTCAACAGGACCATCCCGATCGAGGTTACGGCTATCTTTGCTTTTGACATGTTTGCGCTCCTGGGTCTATCAGGTTTCAGTCCGGGTTTTGCGGGCCCGCCCGTTTCCGGGCACGGGGACAAATAGTCCACCACGTTACAGCTTGGTGTCCTCGTCTGGATCCTCCAGCTGCTTGTGCACGGCTTTGTGGGCAATCCCCTTGTGGCAATCGATGCAGGTCTCGCCCTTTTCCTGGCCTTGTTCGTGAAGCTTCTTGGCGCGCTGTTTTTGCGCAGCCACATTCATGCTCTCGAAGGTGTGGCAGTTGCGGCATTCGCGCGAATCGGTGCTCTTCATGTCGTCCCACACGCGCTGCGCCAGCTGGAGCCGCTTGGCCTCGAATTTTTCCGGGGTGTCGATGCTGCCGGTCATCTTGTACCACAATTCGCGCGTAGCCTTGACCTTGCGGACTACTTTGTAGACCCACGGATCGGGCACGTGGCAGTCCGAGCAGGTCGCGCGCACGCCGCTGCGGTTCGAAAAATGGATGGTCTTTTTGTACTCCTGGTACACGGTATCGCGCATCTCGTGGCACGAGGTGCAGAAGCCGAGGGTGTTGGTCGCTTCCATGGCGGTGTTGAATCCGCCCCACACGATCACCCCGCCGAAACCACCGATCACGAGCAGAATGAGAATCGAATAACGCGTGCCCGGTCCCCGCAGGAACGCCCACCAACGCTTGATCATATTGGGCTCACCTTGCTTGCCTGATTCGGCCATATCATTACCCCGATTGTTCTCAGTTGTTCCTGCCAGCCATTAATCTGTCAGCACATTCTTCCTGTTCCCGGGCTCCTCCCCGTGACGAGGTCGATGTCTTTGTTTTCCGATCCGTTGGGGAACCGGGGGACGGACTTCCGCCCCCCGGCTTTGCCAATGCCCTTCTGTCAACGGGTCTAGTAGATGTCGTGCTGCGTGTTGTAGACGTTGAACTTGCCGGTCGGGGTGATCATCTTCGGATCGGTGATCACCTTCTTGACCTTCAGCGTCTTGTCGTCATACACGACGATGGCGGACTGGTCGGTCTTGCCGCCCCACAGCGAGATCCAGACTTCGTCGCCGTTCGTCGTTGTACTCCGGATGCACGGCGCGGCGCAGTAGCCTTGGTCTCCGGCAGGCCGGAGTCCTTGGCCACGTTGATGAGCACCGGCGGCTTGGACAGGTCGCGACATGTCGCAGACCGTAACTCGACTCGGCAGTTCTCTTGTCCGGATTCATGCGGCATGTCGGCCCACAGGTGGTTGGACTTCGGATGCGTCTTGACGAACAGGTTGCCCGGCACCGTGTCTTCAGTTCCTGCACCACCTTCCAGTTGTACTGCTTGTACTTGGCATGCTCCTTGCTTGTCCGACGGCGTGCTGATCAGCGTAACCACTCGGCGCCGAGGTGGCCGGTCGCCCAGACCGGACCGTACTTCGGATGCATGAAGTTGGCGCCACGACCCGGATGCGGGATCTTGGCTTGGTGTCGATCAGCGCTGCCAGCTTGCCGGTCTTGGTGTCGACCGCCGCGATCTTGTTGCGAAGCATTGGCCGCGACCAGGAAGTAGCGCTTGGAGGCATCCCAGCCGCCGTCATGCAGGAACTTGGCCGACTCGATCGTGGTCGTCTTCAGGTTCTTGATGTCGGAGTAGTCGACCAGCAGGATCTGCCCGGTTTCCTTGACGTTGACGACCCACTCCGGCTTGATGTGCGAAGACACGATCGATGCCACGCGCGGCTCGGGATGGTACTCGCCATCCACGGTCATGCCGCGGGTGGAGACCACCTTGAGCGGCTTCAGCGTGTCGCCCTCCATGATCGAGTACTGCGGGCGGCCAGTAGGAGCCGCCGATCAGCGTACTTGTCTTCGATAGCCCTTGAACTTGGAGGTATCGACCGAGCGGGCATCGAAGCCGATGCTTGAATCGTCGGCCACAGTGGTCGGCTTTTCGATACCAGAGGTCGATCAGGGTCGACCAAGCCGTCGCGGCCGATCGTGTAGACATAGCGGCCCGAGAGCGAAAGGCGCGAAATGTGCACCGCGTAACCGGTCTTGACGATGCTGCCAGATCTGCTTGGTGTCGCCATCGATCAGCGCCAGCTTCGCCGGTGTCACGCAGCGTGACGAGCAAACACGTTCTTCAGGTTGACCTTGTTCATCTGCTTCTTTGGCCGCTGATTGACCGGCACGATCAGCTTCCAGCTGTCCTGCATGTCCTTCAGGCTGAACTCGGGCGGGACATCGGCGTGCTCTAGCTGGATGTAGCGAGCCATGATGTTGATCTCTTCCTTGGTCAGGATGTCGTCGAAGTTGACCATGCCGCCCTCGGTGCCGTAGCGCGATGATCTTTTCCAGCCGCCCTGTGCCCAGCTTGAGCGTTCCGCCTTCCTGCTTGGTGCCATCCTTGTTGGTCTTGCTCCAGTGCGGCTCGAGATTCTTGCCGGTCGCACCCTTGCGCAGCACGCCGTGACAACCGGCGCAGCGCTCGAAGTAGATTTTCTTGCCGATCGCCTTTTCCTGGTCGGTCATCGACGGTGCCTTTTCCGCTATCGCCAAGCCCGCCCACCCCAACCATGCACCGGACACTGCCACAATAAGCGCTAGTTTCTTCAACTGCATGTCACGTACCTCCACGAAGTTTAGGTATCAAAAATCGAACCAGGCCTCACTCACCGTAAATTCCAAGCCCATAAATTCAACGCTTATTTTAGGAATCAGTCCGCCATGACCGCCTTGATGCAGGTCAAATACCCCTAAGATGTTCCGGACATACCAATGAGGTAACGGCTTACGGCACGTTGTGGGACAGCAATTTCCGGCGCCATGTGACCGGTTTGCCGAATTGTGGGCATTCCATAGCAAACGCGGTGCGGTTCACTTGACCAAGGTCAAGTGAACCGCAGGGCCAGCACAGAGAGGAGGATGCAGACGTTACTCAATACACATCGTGTTGGGTATTGTAGACGTTGAACTTGCCGGTTGGCGTCACCAGGCGCTTGTCCTTGATGACGGATTTCAGCTTGCGGGTCTTGTCGTCGAGTACGACGATTGCCGATTCCTGGGTCTTCCCGTTCCACACCGAGAACCACACTTCATCACCGGCCCTGTTGTATTCCGGTTGTACCACGCGTTTCGGGCCCTCGCCCAGCTGGGCCAGATCAGCGATCTTTACCACCTCAAACGGTTTGTCGAGGTTGTTGATGTCGAACACTGCCACCGACTGGCTGATGGCGGCATCCGGATTGAGCGGCGAATCCACCCACAGGTTATTCGACTTCGGATGGGTCTTGATGAACAGCGAGCCGCCGCCCTGCGCCTTGAGCGTGCGCACCACCTTCCAGGCGTTGGCCTTGTGCTTCTCCGGGTCGGTGCCGATCAGCACCACGGTCTCGTCGCCGAGATGGCTGGTGGCCCACACCGGTCCGAACTTCGGATCGATGAAGTTGGCGCCGCGACCCGGATGCGGGATCTTGCCCACGCCGTCCTTCACCAGCTTGACGAGCTTGTCTTCCTTGGCGTCCACCACCGCGATCGTGTTGCGCTGGTTGGCCGCCACCATGAAGTAGCGCTTGCTCGAGTCCCAGCCGCCGTCATGCAGGAAGCGCTCGGTGCCGATGGTCGTGACCTTGAGGTTGTTGATGTCGGCGTAGTTCACCATCAGGGTCTGGCCGGTCTCCTTCACGTTCACCACGAACTCCGGATGGAAGTGCGAGGCCACGATCGAGGCCACGCGCGGCTCGGGATGGTACTCCTGCGTGTCCACGGTCATAGCCGCGGGTGGCGACGATCTTGAGCGGTTCGAGCGTGTCGCCGTTCATGATCGTGTACTGCGGCGGCCAGTAGGAACCGGCGATCGCGTACTTGTCCTCGTAGCCCTTGTACTTGGAGGTTTCCACCGAACGCGCCTCGAGACCGACCTTGATCACCGCGACGTTGTCCGGCTTCTTCATCCACATGTCGATCAGGTTGATCTGTGCGTCGCGGCCGATCACGTAGAAATAGCGGCCCGAGTGCGACATGCGCGAAATGTGCACCGCGTAGCCGGTCTTGACGATGTTGATGATCTTCTTGGTGTCGCCGTCGATCAGCGCCACTTCGCCGCTGTCGCGCAGGTCACCGAAAACACGTTGCTCAGGTTGTAGCTTGTTCTCCTGTTTCTTCGGCCGCTTCTTCGGCGGCACCAACAGCTTCCACGAGGCCTTCATTTCCTTCATGCCCCATTCCGGCGGCTGTGGCGGCTCGTGTTGCAGGAATTTTGCCATCAACTCGACATCGGCGGCCTTGAGTTCGCCGCCAGTGCCGAAGTTCGGCATGCCTGCCGGCGATCCGTACTGGATGAACACCTTGAGGTAATCCGTGCCCTTCGGCTTGGTGATCTCCGGTGTCAGCGGCTTGCCGGTTGCACCCTTGCGCAGCACGCCATGGCAGCCGGCGCAGCGCTCGAAGAAGATCTGCTTGGCGCGATCAAACTCGGCCTTGGAAAGCGGCGGTGCGCCCGGTGTAACGACATCCTTTGCCTCGCCCGGCTGCATCGGCACCGGTGCGCCCTTGTAGCGCATTTCCGTCTCTGGTGTGCCCGGGTGACCGGACGGTTTCTCTGCCGCGTTAACGCTCGTCAACGAGAACGGACAATACACTGCTCATGGCAATGATAACTGCCAACGCTCTACGTCTGGTGCTTCATGGTGTTCTCCCCAGTAGATGCCAAATTTTCCTTATGCATAAGAATTCATTTTCCCCAAGTGCCTACCCGCAGTCCTTGATGTGTATCAATACAACGTCATGCTTAAACCTGATGCCGGGAATCCACGGGTATTAACACTTCCCCGATCCCGGTCCGGACGGATCACGCGGCCGAGGCTCGACCTTGATCGGAATATCCTCGATACCGGAGGCTCCGAGCGTTGACTCCATACCACGCACCAACTCGCGGGCGCGACCGGACTTTTCGCGACGCTTGCGCCGTTCCACTTCCGGCGGGCACTTGTGGTCATTCCAGTATGTCATCTGGCAGTCGAGACAGTAATGGCACTCATTCGGGTTGATCTCGCCATTCTTGCGAATCGCCTGCACCTCGCACTCCACGGCGCACACCTGGCAAGGCCGGCCGCACTCGCGATGCCGGCGCAGCCAGTCGAAGATACGGAACTTGCCGGGAATGGTGAGTGCCGCACCCAGTGGACACAGGTACTTGCAGTAGAACTTGCGGTTCAGCGCCGAGAGCAACACCAGTGCCACCGCATACAGCACAAAGCCCCATTCGCGCGCAAAGCGCAACGTGATCGCAGTCTTGAACGGCTCGACCTCGGCCAGTCGCTCGGCCTGAGTCAGCGACTGCAGCGACAGGCCGAACAACGCCAGCAAGATAATGTACTTCAGTGCCCACAGACGCTCGTTCACCATGGCCGGAATCTCGAAACGTGGCAGGCGGAAACGTTGAAACAGCTGGTAGGTCAGTTCCTGCAGCGCGCCGAACGGGCACAACCACCCGCAATATACACCGCGTCCCCACAACAGCAGCGTCACGGCCACGAATGACCAGAGAATGAAAACCATCGGATCGATGAGAAAGCTTTCCCACTGGAAGCCGTGTATCGCGGCCAGTGTGAATGTCAGCACATTGATCACCGACAGCTGCGCCAATCCATACCAGCCAATGAACAGCAACGTGTAGAGCAGGAAGCCGGTGCGGATCCGTCGTAAGAGCAGCGGATGCCGGGTCAACCAGTCCTGAAACACAAGAATGAGCGTCAGGAAGCCGAGTCCGGCGAGCAGCACACTGATTTCGAACACGCGCATGTTCCAGACGCTCACCCAGATCGGCTCTTCGACCGCTTGTTCCAGACGCGGTCTACCTCGTCCATCCATGGACTCGTCCTCCGGCGCTGCCATGGCTGGCGCGGCAGTTGGGATTCCGTCTTTGCCCGGCTTGGCCACCGATCGCTCCTCTCGAGCCGGAGACTTGGCAGTAAGGGCGGCCGGTGGTGGTGTAGACACTGTTTGTTTCTGCGCGCCGGCTTGTGGAGCAAATTGAATACCGCGCGCTGTAGCGACCTTACGCACCGACTGCATGATACTGGCGTTCTCCACCATCATGGTGATGGTCGCACCGGAAATGGCATCGATAGTCACATAGCCTTCACGCGTACCGCCGATGGCAATCCTGTCGAACACCGACTTGCCCACGTACTGGCGCGCAAACTGCTGCAGGCGCTCGTCGGTGATCCCGATCACCAGAATCGGTTCCTCGTGCTGCACAATCTCGATGCCGGTAATGCGGCCGCCAAGGTCGAAACCAACAAGTGTGCCAATCGGTTTGCCGGAATAAGCCGGGATGCGCACCACGTCGGTGCTGAGGTAGGCATAGCCAAGCAGTGTTTTCCCACGATACACCGGCGCAGCCAGTGGCTCGCCATCGAGTTCACCGAACCGGTCGGCCTGCGGGAAAAAACCGCGCACCTGTGGATAGCGATCGGCGAAATCGGCAGCCTGCAGACTGGCAACAAACAGCAGACATGAAAGCGCCGCAGCGATCCGACCACACGGCAGAAGTAGTTTCACTCGGGATTCCTGGGTAATACTGGTAAATTCCAGTTCATAACCTAGCAAAGTAGGTGAGATAAAGCCTGTGTCGCTTTGACCCCGGTCAATCCCGGCGGCGGCGGAAACCGTGTATAAAGCCAACAGCAGACAATCCGAGGAGTCCAAGTGGAAGCGGTTTACTTTACCCTGGTGGCGATTGGCCTCTATTTCTTTTCAGACTGGCTGCTCGAGCGCATCGAACGCCAGCGTGGCAAGCGTTTCGAGCAGCGCTCGATTGTTTTCTTCGTCATCATCGCCATTCTGGCGTTTGTTTCCTTCCAGGTCATCCAACTGCTGATGCGCGGCGCGCACTGACGTAAGCCGATCAGGCGCGTGCCGGGTGTCGAAGCAGCGCACGTCCGACAACAACAAGAAAAGTCACTCCGCCAATAATAGCAATCAAGCCGCCGAGGCCCATGATGCCCATGGCGGCGATACGCTCGACCGTATCCAGGCCCTGCTCGGCGCCCGCCACCTTGCGCTGCACGCCGTAGCCGCCCGACCACACCAGCCCCAGCACATGCAGCAGTTGACCGCCGCCGTACAGCCAGGGCTGGGCGTGTGCCCACTTGCGATCGGGCACACCGAAGCCGAGGCGCGGCAGCAGATAATAAGTAAGCCCCATGAATGCCAGCGTCACACCGACAATCGAGCCATGGTAATGCGCCGGAATGGTGACGTTGCTGCCTTCAATCAGGAAGCCGATGATCCCGCCGACGCCGAACAACAGCATGGACGTCAGCAGCGCGGCGCGCAGCGGGCGCTCGTCTGCCGCGGCGCGTGGTGCCGCCAGCAGTCCCAGTAACACGGCAAGACTGAGCGGCAGACTCGCGAGGCTGCCGCCGTAGCGCATCAGCCAGGTGAACAGCTTGATGTGCCCAACTGAAGTCAGTTCGTGGGCATAATAAATGAGCGGTGTGGCAAATACCGTTATCAGACCAAGCGCGAACATCAGCAGTGCAACGCGCGGCGTGACACGCGGCGGCGCGCCGCTGGCGCTCGCCAGCCACAGCCACGCCACCAGCATCAGCAGCGTGTAGGTAAACTGCAGCACGTGCCCGCCGCCCCAGAACAGCAGTTCGTAATAGGCCTTGCCACTAAGAAAATCCGGCATCAGCAGATACGACCCGGCGAAGGCCAGGAGTGCCAGTGCCGCCGAGACCGCCGCGGCGTTGAGGCCGAAGCGCAGCGCACCGGCCCCCGCCACCCACATGCCGACCGGCGGAATCGCCGACATGGCGCGCAACACCAGCAGCGCGCAGCCGGTGGCAAACACCAGTAGCCCGGTGAAAAACAACGGGTGTTGCAACACCGGAATGTAGTTGCTCATGAGCGCATTGCCGGCGCCCAGGAATGGTGCCACCGTCATCACCAGCGTACCGCACGCCGCCAGTGCGAGTGCTGCCCAGCCGAGTGGCAGCGCCAGGCGCGTCGAATTGAGGCTCCACAGCAGGCCGCCGAAAGCGAGGAACCACACCAGCACCGACAGGTCGACGTGCACCACCAGCGCCGTATGAAAAAAGTCTGCCCACGGAAACAGCGACTGCACCCCGGGCGTGCGCGCCAGCACCAGCAGCACCGAGAAAATGCCGGAGCCGAGCAGCGCCAGCAGGCCGAGCACCAGCCAGCCGACCGCAAGACGACGACGGACGTCATCCGGCAATGGCAGTAGAAACCGATCGGGGGTGCTGCGATCAGCAGAATTCATGCGGGATTATTGTTCAGAGACGGATTTGGCCGGAACATCGTGCACATTCGTTTCGTCGCTCCCTCCGGGCGAGGGGCTCAATGGAAGTCCCGGCACACACGAATGGATGCCCTTCGCTGTTCTCGCTCACCAGTATAGCTGTGTTGGCGTCATCCGTGTGCAAGGTGCCGGTGCAGGCGCGCGTCGTGACTGCCGAAGTGCGCGCCGAACCAGCCTTTGAGGCGGCGCGCCAGCTCCTGTTCATCGAAGCCGTGATCGTCCTCATACCGGTCCATCAGGTCGCGAATCTCGTCCAGCAGGCGCTCGTGGTCGGCCTTGTGCGCCGCGAGCTGGTCATACTGCCGCTCGCGCATCTCTTTCTCTTCGAGCGCGAAATGCGCGCCGATGCGCACATTGATCTCGCCGAGGAAATCGGCCACCGCGTCGGGTGCGGCGCCCGGTTGCGTGAGCTGCGCATGCAATTCGTTGATCAGCTCGATCAGTTCGCGATGCTCGGCATCGACCGCCGGGATACCGATGGTAAATTCGTCTCTCCACTCAATCAGCGCCATCTCTTCCTCCTTGCCGTCAATGGAAGCTGAAACCGCCGGCCTCGGCACGAAAATCCACTACGAAATTCTGACGCGGCCTGAGCTCGACCTCGGTGCTGCGCGTGTAATCGAATCCCTCCGTACGCGCACTGTCGCGCAACCGCGCGGTCACTAGATGACGGCCCGGCGGCACCACAAACTTCTGGTAGATGCTGGAAGCCCGGTCGTGCGACAGGCCCGACGCCACGATCTCGCGGCGTAACAGGAGTTTGCCGTCCAACTCCAGCTCGACGAGCACCGGCAGGCGTTCGCGCGGACAATCGAGCGTCAGGCGCATGTTCGGCGGCAGCAGTGCAATCTCCTCCGGGCTCATTTTCCGGCATTCGACCTTGCGCTGACCGACATGTACGAAGCTCAGTTTCAGCATGGCGGCATCCGGATCGATTGGATGATAGGCCGGTGCAGTGGCAAAAAATCCAAGCAACGCAATGAATGCCGCGTAAGCCAGCACCTGCCCGGCCGTGCGCACCACCCTGTTCCTCATGGTGTCGTCTCCTCGGTGGTCTGGGTCGTCGGCAACGGCCGATAAGGCCCGAGCGCGTGCAAACGCGCGCGGAAGGCGTTGATCTCACCCGCGATCTCGGCCTGGGTGACCTGTCCGCCCCAGTAGGTCGCGACACGCTCGCGCGGCACCCGGGCACGCAGATACGGGTCGCGTGTCCCGGCCAGGCGTTCAGTCGTCCACTCAACGCCGAACCGGAAGTGGCAGTCGTTCTCCCGACAGCCGAGCAGGAACACACCATCGGCATGCCGGCGACTGATGACAAAATCAATGAACGCGGGCGGCAGCTGTGCGATGCAGCGCAGCTCGACCACCGCTACGCCGCTGTTGCGCAGCACCGTGAGGTTCACGCCACTTGTGCATCCATACACCAGCACGCGCGGCCCCGGGTCGCCGCCGGGCTGCACGGCGGCGGCCAGCGTCCAGTCGCGCAGCGCGCGGATTGGCAGTCCGGGCAGATCGATGCCGGGAACCAGTTCCGACTTGCGCCGCAACGGTGTCGAGGTCGGGCAGGCGCCGACACAGATGCCGCAGGCGGTGCACAGTTCCGCGTCCACCACCGCCTCCTCCGCATACGCCAGGCCGTCGGTGCGCGGCGCAAGACTCACGGCGTTATACGGACAATCAGCCACGCAGCGCCCGCAACCATTGCAGTTCGGCAGGCTCACCACCGCCGCCGGATCGCGACGGCGCAGCGGCAACCACGGCAACAGGCACAGCAAGGTGGACGAACCCACCAGCACCAGCCACACCAGCGCCGGCGAACCGAAGTCCAGCAACGGATAGGCGAGCAGGTAAAACCAGTCGAAGCCGATCCCGGTCGCGGCCTGGCTGAAGTCGGCCGGTGCCTGACTGAGCGCCGGCCGCCCAGTGACAGCACGGTGAGCGCCGCGAGGCTGCCGATGACGAGCCCGAGTGGCGGGTTGACCGTGGGGCGCGAGATGCGCAGCAGGTGCAGCCAGATCGCAAACAACAGAAAATATTGGCAAGCCGATCAGATGCAGGAAGGCCATCAGGGTGAAAAACCGGTCGCTCACGCTCTCGTTGGTGAGAAAGTTGCGCGCCATCGGATCGCTGAAAATGGGGATCACATCGAGCAGCTCGGAACTCGCGATCGCGACGTACTGCGCGAGCTGATCCCACACCAGCCAGTAACCGGTAATGCCGAGCGGGAATACCAGCCACAGCAACGGAATGCCGGTAAACCACGAAAACCAGCGCGCACCGCGGTAGCGGCCGGTAATGAACTCCTTGGCCATGTGCACGCCGATAGTCACCACCGCGGCATCCGAAGCGTAGCGGTGCAGGCTGCGCATCACGCCGCCCAGATACCACTGCGTGTGCGTCAGCCACTCGACCGACGCATAGGCATGGGTAACGCTGGTTTCGAAAAACAGGAACACATAAACGCCGGTGACCACGACCACCCAGAAAAAGAAAATGGTGAGCGCGCCGAGATGGTAGAGCGGATTCCAGGCGGGCGTGAACGCCGCGCTGTACAGCTTTTCGATGCGCGCCAGCAGCCACGGAGCGGCCTGGTTAATCGGTTTCAGCACGTGGGGTAATTCCGTGAACGGTCGTGAAATGCAAGTCTAGCAGTTGCGCACAGCACGGCGTTGACCCACATCAAGCCGTTCAGGCGCGGCGTCCGCGCCGCAGCTCGCGCACCAGGTAGAACACGCCCGAGGCAATAATGAGAAAGCCAATGAGCATGCCGAGAAACAACGAGTAGTCGAAGCGGTAGCGATCATTGGCCGGATCATAGGTAGTGCAAAACAGCTTCACCTTGCCCCACAGGCCGTCGAACAGGCTTTCGCCCGGTTTCTCGCCGTACACCAGTTCCTTGAGCGGCTCGACCAGCAAGGGCGTGTCGAACGTCATGCCATACACCTGCCGGTAAATCCTGCCATTGGCATCCACCACGGTCGCCTGCATGAGGTGGTCGAAGCCCTTGGGCGAAGCGAAGTACAGAAAGCCGATGTTCTTCGCCAGCCGCGCCATGCTGGCCGCGTCGGTGCTCAGGAATTCCCAACCGGGCAGATCCACGCCCTGCTGGCGGGCAAACGAACGCATGGCCTCGGGATTGTCCTTGGCGGTGTCGAAACCGATGGTCACCACCCGGAAGCTGTCTTCGCCGAGCGCGGAACGCGCGGTCTGCACCACTTTCGCCAGATGCTGGGTCGTGGTTGGACAAATATGATAGCAACTCGTGTAGATGACGCTGATGACCAGTGGCTTGCCGCGATAGCCGGCAAGTTGCACGCTTTTGCCGCTGCGGTCGCGCAGCGCGATGTCCTCCAACTGGCCCCCGATCGCGGCCTGACTGGTGGCCAGCGCCGATTTCTCGTCGAAGTCCGGACCGCGGACGTGGTTGCTGTGATCGGTGGATACGCTGTGGGTACGGGCTGCCAGCAACGGCGTGGCAACGAGAAACAGGCTGATGAAACCGAGCGGCGCGAGCCGCTGACCCCACGGCATTACTGTGTGCCGGCGGCGAGCAGTTGCACATCCAGCATCGCCGCAACCAGCATCAGCGTGAGCTGCACCAGCGATACATGAAAGTTGCGCATCGCCACGGCGCGCGACTGATCGCCCAGCATGCGGATGTTTTCGCGCAGAAACCACAGACCGCCGGTGAGCGCCCCGAGCGCATAAATCCAGCCGAGCCCGTAGAACAACGGCACCAGCGAGGCGGCGACCAGCAACACGCTGTTGCCGAGCACCGCCCAGGCAGCGGCGCGCGGACCAACGACCACCGGCAGCATCGGCACGCCGGCGGCGGCGTAATCCTCGCGCAAGGCGATGGATAAACTCCAGAAATGCGACGGCGTCCACAGGAACAAGGCGACCGCGAACCACGCGGCGCGCGCGCCGACGTGCGGATCCACCGCCGCCGCGCCGGCCAGCACCGCGAAACTGCCGGCCAGACCACCGACCACGATGTTGAGCCAGCTGCGGCGCTTGAGCCAGACGGTGTAGACGATGGCATACACGAAGGCGCCGAGAAACACATACAACGCCGACACGCTGTTCAATGCCCAGGCTGCGGCGCCCACCGCCAGTGCCAGCAGTGCATAGAGAAACACCAGCCAGCCGCGATGCGGCTTGAGTGCGCCCGTGGCGAACGGCCGGCGGCGCGTGCGCTGCATCTGCCGGTCGAGATCACGCTCGATGTACTGATTGAACCCGCCAGCCGCGGCCGAAGACAGGAACACGGCAAGGCCCAGCACCACGATCTGCCATATGGCGAGCGCCGGGCCGGGCGCCACGGCATAACCGGCCAGTGCCGCGAATGCGATGGAGACACCGATGCGCAGCTTGAGGACATTCGGCAACTGACGCAGCAAACTTGTCATGCCGCTTCGTGCAGGTTGGTTAACCGATTCAAGCTGAACGGTTTGCATGCAAAGACTCCGTACTGGCTGTTGTGTTTCAGGCGAGTCTCGTACAACAGATGGCCCGGGGCGGAAGCAATCGCCCCGGGCCAAATGGCCTTAGCTGAGCGGCCAGACTGACGACAGATACTTCCAGTTGATGGCGTAGTACACCACGAACAGCGCCAGGAAGATAAAGGCGAAAATCAGGGTGCCCGGCGCCGCGAAGCCGCCAACACCGATGCCGCCGTGACCTTCGATAGCCGTCGCGACCGGCATCTTGACCGCTGTCGGCTTGGCGTTGTACTCGCTACCGGGCAACTTCTTGCCTACCAGAATCGAGCCGACTGTAATCAGGATGTAGGCGCCACCGCCGATGATCGCCAGTATGCCGCTGATGGCGGCCAGACCCATCAACAGGTACGCCGAACCCGGAAATTCATATCCGAGCACCGTGCCGGTGAGTCCCATGTCCCAGTGACGCCGCGGCACGCCGAGCGTACCGGCGCCCATCAGGAACAACGCCACACCCGACATGCCGAGGCCGAAGATGTATGGCTGCCACCTGGCCATCCCCTTCATGATCATTTCGCGCCGGAACAGCACCGGGATCAGGAAATAGGTCAGCGCCATGAACGCCAGCGTGGTACCGGTCGCCACCGTGGCATGGAAGTGACCGGGCACGTAGATGGTGTTGTGGATAATGATGTTGATCTGCTCGGTGCCCATCACCACGCCCGAGATGCCGCCCAGCACGCCGAAGATAATGAGCGACAGGAACATGCCCGAAAACACCGGGTTACCCCACGGCGCCTTGCGGATCCACTCGAACAGGCCCTTGTTGAAGCCCTTCTGGCGCTGTGCCACCTCGATCGAGCCCGGCACCGTCAGCCCGTGCACCATGCTGGCCAGTACCGCCAGGTACATGGCGTAACTGGTGTTGAAGATTTTCCATTCGGAGCTGATGCCCGGATCCACCAGGATGTGGTGCGCCGAGGCCAGCTGCAGGAACAGGATGTACAGCAGGAAGGCCCCGCGGCTGACCTTCTCCGACATCGGCTTGGCGCCGAACACGATGGCGGCGATCGCGTACCACACCGCCACGTGCGCCGCGACATTGATCTGCTGCGACGAATGGCCGAACGCCCACCAGATGGTGCGGTACATGAGCGGATCGATGTAACTGATGTAGCCGATCGACCACAGGAAAGTCGGAATCAGAATGATCGCGCCCGAGGCGATGGTGAAAATCGCGATAATGGCGGCGGTCAGCGCGCCGAAGGTCACCAGCGGAATCGAGCCTTCATAGGTTCGCTCCGCCTTGGCCATCACCAGTGTGCCAAAGAACACGAAGCAGCCGATCAGGGCGCCGACCGCGAACAGGATCAGACCCAGATAAAACACCGGCTCGGCTGGCATCGGCACGTACGAGGTCATCATCACGCTCGAGCGCCCGCGCAGAATGGCGACATTGGTCGTGATCGCACCGATCAGCATGAGTGCGAACCCGAGCCACGCCCAGCGTGGTGTCGCCAGCCGGCAGCGCAACAACGTCGAGGAGCAGAAGTACAGCACCGCGATCTCGAAGAAAATGATCCAGAAGATCAGCATGTCGAGACCGTGCGCAGTCAGCGCCTGGTAAAACGAATCCGCCGGCAGCAGGTGCACGGCCGGCCAGCGCGTGAGCGTCACCAGCAGCGCGAGCACGCCGCCGATCAGCAGGAACACGACCGCCGCAACCGCGTTCAGCTTCATCAGGGTCTCGGCCGGTTTGTGGAACTGCAGGCCGCTGTCCGGGCAGATTCGGTATTCAGTGGTATTGGCCATGTTCGGCTCCCCTATTTGTTGTCGACGATGTACATCCGGCCGACCATGGTGTGGTGGCCGATGCCGCAGTATTCGTTGCAGATGATGGCGTACGTGCCGCTCTTGTCCGGCTTCACCGTCACCACCATGTCGTAACCCGGATTGATCTGCAGATTGATGTTGTCCGGCTGCAGCGAGAAGCCGTGCTGCCAGTCCATCGACGAGATGTGCAGGCGGTAGGTCTCATTCTTCTCGCAGCTCGTAGATTGGCCACCACTGCCACAGGCGTCCGATCAGATAAATGTCGCTGCCGGCCGGCGGCTTGACCACCGGATACTGGCCGTCACCCTCGGTGCGCACCGTGTACTTGTCCACCACCTCCTGCGCCTTCGCCTGGAAGGCCGCCGGGGTGATGCGATAGGCCTCGGTCGGCGTGTTCTGTTTTCCGTACACATGCCAGTACGGCATCATGAAGAACATGATCAGGCACCACAGCAGGGCGATGATGATCCACATGCCCTCCACGCGGTCCAAAGGCTGTTTCCACCAGATCGCTCGGCTGGGTGGGAGTATTGCGCTCATGGCTGTCTCCTCGGGGTTCGGTTACTTGGCCAGGGGAATGGTGACAATTTCCATGATCCCCCAGAGGATGTAGAACACCGTGGGCATGGTGACGCCGAGGAACAGCAGCAGAAACGGATTGTCGAGCACGCGCTGCATCACCGGTACGGTTTCGTCTTCTTGATTGTTCGCCATGGTCTGAGCCCTCGTTGTTGTCGGACACCGGCGCCGCACGTGCGGCGTTTTGTCGCTCCCGGGCAGATTAGAGAACAGTGCCGGCAAAAAGCCTTTGATCCAGATCAAGTGTGCGTAACTCATTCGTTGCACGTATGATTGCGGTTCAGGATCGGGCACGTGACTGGCCCGATGTCTGCACCCGTACCTAACCGGAACCGCCCGCATGACACGTAAGGCAATGATCTCCGATCACTCGTCGCCGCCCTCGGCATGATACTGGTGCTCGGTTATCTGGCCGGGCGGACGTTCCGCGATCCGGCGCGCGCCACCTCGAGTCGCGGGCATGACGGTTCTGGAGCCAGCCTCGCTCCTGCCCGAATTCCGCTTACTCGATCAGAACAATCAGGTATTCGACCGTGCGCGCTTGCAGGGCAAATGGAGCTATGTGTTCTTCGGATACACCCATTGCCCGGACATCTGTCCGACCACGCTCGTGGTGCTGCGTGATGTGCAGAAAATCGCCGGCGGCAAGGAACAGGGCGTTCAATATATTTTTGTCTCGGTCGACCCGGAACGCGACAAGGCCGCCACGCTCAAGAACTATTTGCCGTATTTTCACCCGGAGTTCATTGGCGCGACCGGAACCCAAGGCGAATTGATGCGCCTGACGCGGGGGCTCGGTGCCTACTACGAAGCCGGCGAGGCACAGAATGGAAACTACGAGGTGCACCACAGCGCGGCGATTTTTCTGATCGACCCCGAAGCACGTCTGCGCGCCCTGTTCGCCGGCCCGCACGACGCCGCGCGCCTGGCACAGGGTCTGCAACGGCTCAAGGGGGGCTGATGGTTCAGTGCATGCGTCTTGCTGTGGGCGTCATGCTGCTGATGACGTCCCTGCTTGCAATCGCCGACGGCAACATCGTGGTGCACGATGCCTGGGTGCGCGAGGCGCCGCCGGGTGCACCGGTACTGGCCGCCTACTTCACCCTTGAGAACACGGGATCGAAAGAAGACAAACTCGTCGCCGTGCACTGTCCGGATTTCGACAAAGTCGAGATTCACGCCACCGAGATACGCGATGGCGTCGCGCGCATGATCGCCCTCGACGCCCTGCCGATTCCACCGCACGCGACTAGTCAAGCTTGCGCCCGGCGGCCATCACCTCATGCTGCAACAACCACGGCGCGCGCTCGCGGCCGGCATGAATGTCAAGCTGGAACTGCGCTTTGAATCGGGTACACGCTTGACCGTGATCGCGCCGGTGCGCCGCGCGGAATCAGGCGCGGTGCATCATCACTAGCCGTTCATTGATTCGTGTAGTAATGGCCGCGCTCGTGGCGCGATGAGTAAGTTATCAGCCCTAGCGCAGTGCGAAAAGCGCACGCACCAGTCGCGGGTGCGCAGCAAAGAGTGCGGCGAAGTCGCCCTCGCTTCGGCCGCCCTTGGCGCGCACCACGCGCGCGATGGCGCGCCGGTCTGCGACACTCCAGCGCGGCAGACCGGGCAGGGCCAGCATAAACGGGCTCCAGCGTCGCCAGGCCTGTCGTTCATTCGGGGTAAAGCCGCGCAGTGATCGCAGGCCGGTAATCTGCATCAGCGTTGTGCTTGCCGCCGCGAGCGCGTCGGCACGATTCCGCGCCGAGAATTTTGCGAGCTGCGTGGCCACACGCGCGCCGAGAGCCGCGAGCGGCGGCAGGCCGCGTGGCTCGTGCCGGATCGACACTCAAAGAACAAATGCCCCTCGGCGAGCTGGCGCAGCGTCTCCACTGTGGACCGGTGACGCGGATTCGCCTTGATGCGTGCCAGTTCCTCGACGCGCGATGCGGCGCGGCGCGGCGGCGCGCGGTCGAAAACCGAGCTTGTAGTAAAACCACCAGGCGCCCGTTTCGATTCCTTCTTCGTTGTCCTGGCCGAGCTGATACGGCTCGATGCTGAATGAGCTGGCGTCGAACACACGCCGAACCGTGGCCAGCAGGCGCGCAAACGAATACGCCGTCTCGCCGCCGCGAAATGTCGGAAAGGTGTTAAAGGAAATGGCCGCACAGCCGGCGATGACATCGACCTGCGAATAGCCGATCGGCACACCGTTTTGCAGGGTGAGCGCACCGTACACGGCCGGCAGCAGCGAGCGTCGTTCGGGCAGCATGCCGACCAATGCAAACGCGAGGCCATCACCGTCATCCAC
The DNA here is from genome assembly GCA_963698375.1 of uncultured Pseudomonadota bacterium. Taxonomy (GTDB): domain Bacteria; phylum Pseudomonadota; class Gammaproteobacteria; order Acidiferrobacterales; family UBA6901; genus UBA6901. The sequence continues at coordinate 72,216 of CAVOQN010000007.1, read as the reverse complement.
CAGGCGCACGTCGCGCGGATCGCCGTAGGCGAAGGCATCGAGATCACGCTGGCGCGTGATCATGGCACCGCGCGCGAGTTCGATGAGATCCTGGCCCGCGCGTACCGGCAGTACGCGCACGGCATGCGGCGGCCGGTTCAGTTGCGAACGTAAATCGGGGCGTTGCCGGCGCAAAGGCGCGCTGCGGAAAACGGCTGGCGCGAATCCGCAACGGTCGCGCGTGCGACTCGGCGTGTCGCGGCCCGGGTACAAGGCGCAACTAGGGTCGAGACGGTCGAACAACGATTCATGGGTGAACGAATCGCCCGGCAGTGCCGTGATTGCCCTGACCAGAAACGTGGCATCGGTGGCGCGCCCGCGCAACACATCGAGCGCCGCGTAGCCGGCCGGCGCCTGTTCGCGCAGCCACGGCAATTCGGCGGGCGTGAGCAGCAGTGGCAAGGCACTGGCGATGTTGTCCTCGGCCTCGGCATCGTTCCGATCCAGAACGAACTTGCCGGGCCAGCGTTGCGCGAGCCAGCGTGCGGTCGGCCAGAAGAAGCAATAGCGGATGACGGTTCCGGCGATGCCGGAATCGGCCAGCGCATCGCAGTGTGTGTGCAGATCGGCGCGGCGATCGAAACGCGCCAGCATGCGCTCCACCTGCGCGGCCACGCGTGCGTCGTCCGGATAGGCGCGCAGGAAACACAATACTTCGTGCAGGCGCTCCACCTGACCGGCTGTGCGCAAGCGCTCGCGATCGAGCACGCGCAGCAGTGCCAGCTTGCGCACCGACTCGGCGGCGCCATAGTAGTCCTTGATCCGTTCGAGGCTGGCGAGTGCGCGCACGGTTGTTTTGGTCACGGCGTATACCGTTCGGGAAACGAAAGAATTCGAAGAATAGCCGCCCTGTTCTCTGGAAACCACACGACATTGGAGGTGTGTGGACAATGCGGTCTTCGCCGCCTGCGGCTGTTGATCTTGTCAGGGGGATGCTCAGTACACGGCATGATACAAGCTTGCACTGCGGCAACGGGAACGGCAAGATCGCGGAAAAATCGGATCTGCACCCTGCCATGGCTGAATCAACATCCCGACACTGCCGTCTCACCTGGCTTCACGCTGCTGGTGTCGTTGTCCACATTGCTGGTGTTCGTGGTGATCGTGTTGAGCGCCTATATCCGCCTCGGCGATGCCGGCCTGGGCTGCGCAGACTGGCCGGCGTGTTTCGGCCAGATCGGCGTGCACGACAATCGCTCGCTGGCCGAGGGCGGTCCGCTGTTGCCGCCGAGTGCGGCGCGCACGTTCCATCGCGTGGCCGCGACCGTGTTCAGCTTCTTTGTGCTCGGCATCATCTACTTCGCTATCCGTCAGCGCCAGCGTGGCGGACCGGGCATCGTGCTGCCGCTCATTGTGCTCGGGCTCACTGTTTTCCTGTCGGTGCTCGGCATTGTCACGCCCTCGCCGCTCATTCCGCTGGTCACCACCGGCAACGTGCTTGGCGGCATGGCGATGCTGGCATTGCTGTGGTGGATCGGTCTGCGCATGCAGCCGCAGGCCGTACCGGACAGTGCGAGGGCGACTCCTCTCAAACCGTGGGCACGGCTGGCGATCGTGGTCGTGGCCGCACAGATCGCGCTCGGTGCCTGGACCAGCGGCAGTTTTGCCGGCCCGAGTTGCTCACAACTTGTCAGCTGTGCGGACGCCAACGTCTCGATGCAGAATCTGGCGCACGGCTTCGAACCCACCCGGCGCCTGGAACGCGATGCCCAGGGCAAGGTCATGATCGACGCCAGCGCCCCGGTCGTGCACCTGATCCATCGCGCTGGCGCACTTGCTCACCTTCCTGTATCTCGGCTGGCTCGGCTGGCGGGCGCGCGCGGTCGGTGGACGCGCTGCGCCGCAGCGGCAATGTCTTGCTGGCGATGCTGGCGCTGCAAATCGTGCTGGGTCTTGCTGGCGTCGCGAGCCGGATTGCCGCTTGCTGCTGGTCACGGCGCATAACGCCGGGGCAGCACTGCTGCTGTTGGCGATCGTCAATCTCAACTATCGCTTAACGCCCAGTTAACAAACATGAACTCCACCGCTTCCGAGAATTCCCGCCGCGCCATCGCCATCTGGCTGCTCGACCGTCTGTGCACTGATCTTTATCATGGTGGTACTGGGCGGCGTGACGCGCCTGACGCGCTCCGGGCTGTCGATCGTTGAATGGCAACCGCTGCTGGGCGCGATCCCGCCGCTCACCCACGCGGACTGGCTGGAGCTGTTCGAGAAATACAAACTCACGCCCGAATACCAGAAGGTCAACGTCGGCATGGACCTGGCCGGCTTCCAGAATATTTTCTGGCTGGAGTATTTTCATCGCCTCCTGGGACGTCTGATCGGGCTGGCGTTTCTGTTGCCGTTTGTATATTTCCTGGTGCGCAAGCAGGTTGAACGCGCGCTTGTGCCGAAGCTGTGGTTGCTGTTTGCGCTCGGCGCCGCGCAGGGACTGCTCGGTTGGCTGATGGTGGCGAGCGGACTGGTGGATGTGCCGCGCGTCAGTCCTTACCGGCTCACCGCGCACCTTGGCCTGGCGCTGCTGATTTACGGCTTCATGTTCTGGGTCGCGCTCGGGCTGCTGTGGCCCAGGCCGGCGGCCAGCGTGGCGCCGCTGCGGCATCATGGCCTGGGCGTGACGACGCTGATCGTCATTACTTTTCTCGCTGGCGGCTTTGTTGCCGGTACCCGCGCCGGTTTTGCCTTCAACGACTGGCCGTGGATGCACGGGCACTTGATCCCGGAAGGGCTGTATGCGACGCGGCCGCTCTGGGCCGACTGGTTCGAGAACATCGCCACCGTGCAATTCCATCATCGCCTGCTGGCCTATCTGCTGTGTCGTGGCGATTCCCGCCTGGTGGTGGCTGGCGCGCCGGCATGCGCTGGCGATCGCGTCACGCGCTGGTTGTTCCACCTGCTGCTGGCAATGCTGGCTGGCGCAGGTGACGCTGGGCATCTTCACCTTGATTTACATCATGCCGGTACCGCTGGCCGGCGCGCATCAGGCCGGCGCGATGGTGCTGTTGACCCTGGCACTGCTGCTGAATCACCGGCTGCGTGCCGGTTAGCCGCGATCCTGCCCTTTGGATCGGCTGTTTTCCGAGTAGCGCAGGTCAGCTCCTCCGCCGGCAGCGGCCGGCTGAACAGATTGCCCTGCATGACTTGGCAGCCGCGCTCCTGCAGGAACTCGCGCTGTGCCTCGGTCTCCACCCCTTCGGCGATCACATCCAGATTGAGGCTCTGCGCCAGAACGATAATGGCCGAGGCCAGGGCACAATCGTCGGCGTCACCCGGCACATCGTGCACGAAGCTGCGATCGACTTTCAGGGTATCGATTGAATAGCGGCGCAGGTAACTGAGCGACGAGTAACCGGTACCGAAGTCATCGATCGCCAGGCGCACCCCGAGCGCACGCAACGCATCCAGGGTTTCAAGCGTCGTGGCGTCATGTCGCAACAACACGTTTCTCGGTGATCTCGAGTTCAATAAATCCCGGATCGCACCCCACTGCGGCGAGGCCACGTTCCACCATCATCGCCAGACCAGTGCTCTGGAACTGACGCGGCGAAAGATTCACCGCCATGCGCAGTGTCGGCCAGCCGGCGGCATGCCATGCGCACAACTGCTCGACAGGCGGTGTGGAACACCCATTCACCGACCGGGACAATGAGTCCGGTTTCCTCAAGCAGCGGAACGAATTCGGCCGGGGCCACCAGCCCGAAATCCGGGTGCTGCCAGCGCAGCAGCGCCTCGACACCGAGTATGGCGCCGCTCGCGGTGTCGATCTGCGGCTGGTAATACAGGCGGAATTCCTGGCGTTCGATGGCATGCCGCAGACTGCTTTCCAGCGTCAGGCGTTCGAAGGCGCGCGCGCTCATGTCGGCCGAATAGAACTGATAGGTATTTTTGCCCAGGTCCTTGGCGCGGTACATGGCGATGTCGGCGTTCCGAGCAGTGTGCCGGAATCCTCGCCGTCATTCGGATACAGGCTGATGCCGATACTGGCGGTGACATACAAACTCTGGCCGTCGATGACGAATGGCGGGGCGAGCGTCTCCAGAACCTTCTGCGCGACGGCAACGATGTCTTTGTCCGAGACCGACGTCATCCAGCAGGATCACGAACTCATCGCCGCCGAAGCGCGCCACGGTATCGCCCTCGCGCACGCTGGCGGAAAGCGCTCGGCCAGCGCCTGCAGCAGCCGGTCACCGACCTCGTGTCCGAGCGTATCATTGATGGTCTTGAAGCGGTCCATGTCCACGAACAGCACCGCCACCAGACGCTCGTGCCAGCGGGCGCGCGCCAGCGCCTGCTTGAGCCGGTCCATGAACAGCACACGATTCGGCAATTCGGTGAGCGCATCGTGCTGCGCCATGTGCTGCAGGCGTTCCTGGGTTTGCATGCGCTCGGTGACGTCCTTTCCGGTCGCGACAAAGTTGGTAATCGCACCCGCGGCATCCTTGAGCGGGGTGATGGTCTTTTCCTCGTAGATACAGGCTGCCGTCCTTGCGGCGGTTGACGAACACCTCGCTGAATACCTCGCCGGCGAGAATCGTGTCCCAGAGTTTTTTATAAAAACCCGCTGCCTGTTTCCCGGACTTCAGCAAGCTCGGCGTTTGGCCCACGGCCTCGTCGCGGCCATAACCCGTGGTCTTTTCGAATCCCGAGGTTGACGTACTCGATGACGCCCTCGCGATCGGTGATCATCACCGTGTCGGCGGTCTGTTCCAGGGCGCTGGACAGTTTGCGCATCTGCGACTCGGAATGCAGGCGCTCGCGGATGTCCTGCAACATGGCCAGCCCGGCCGGCTCACCCTGCCAGATAGTCTTGGCGGCGGTCAGCTCCACCGGCACTGCCTGTCCGGTCTTGGTCAGGAATACCGTCTCGTAGACGCTCGGCACCGGCTCACCCTCCATGCGTCTCGCGGAAGCGAGCCATCACCTTGTCGTATTCCTGCGGGTGCACCAGTTCTTTCACGCCGGTCGTGCGAATCTCGTCGGCCGTGTAACCGAGCATGTCCAGCAGACGATTATTGGCGAACACATGCTTGCCGCGATGATTCACCAGGATGCCGACATTGGAGTTTTCGGTCAGTGCGCGGAAATTGCTTTCGCTCTGGACAAGTGCAGTTTCCGCCTGCATACGTTCGCTGATGTCGATCGCCAGGCCAATCACTGTCTCGACCCGGCCATCCGCACCGAACGTCGGCGAGTAGTGCACCTCAAACGTCAGTGGCCCAAGTGTGGCGAAATGCACCACCTTTTTACCCGCCAGCGCCCGGCGAATTTCTGCGCAGATTTCAGGATAGTCACGATACATCTCGAAAACCGAACGGCCGACAACCTCGCCCGGCTTGAGCTGCAGGGCCTCCAGTCCCCTGCCTTCCGACAACAGGATTATGCCTTCGCGATCCAGCGTGTACAGCACCACCGGGGCATTGCTGACCACTGCCCGCAGGCGCGCCTCGCTGTCGCGCAGCGCCTGTTCGGCCCGCTTGCGGCCGGTGATGTCCTGCACCGTGCCGATAACGAGTTGCGGGCTACCGTCCGCGGCCCGTTGTACCTCGGAACGCGCCCACACGATTCGCTCCACCCCGTCCGGACGCACGATGCGATACTCGTAGTTTTCGGTATCCTTGCCGTCCAGCATGTTCTGCACTTGCTGCGCCACGAACGCGCGATCATCGGGATGAATCGCGGCCATGGCACGCTCAAAGCTGACCTCGCCTGCGTCCGGTGACACGCCATAGATGCGATACATTTCGTCCGACCATGTGATCTGGCCGGTGTCCACCTCCCACGTCCAGCTGCCGAGGTGCGTCATCTCCTGGGCGCGTTCGAGCATGATCTCGCTGTAGCGCAATGCCTGTTCGGTTCGCAGGCGTTGCAGCTCGGCGGCGGCACGCGCCGCAAAGATCTCCAGGGTGGAGACAATTAATCCTTCCTGATCGACCGGGTGGCGATACAACACGGACATGAGCCCGAGTGCCTCGCCTTTGGCGCCGAACAGCGGGGTACCGACGTAGGCCTCAACCCCCATCTGCTGGAGCATGTGATCGTCAGGAAACTGCGCTTGTACTGCAGACAGATAGGAACAGGTTTCATTGCCGACCACATTATGACAGGGCGTACCGAGGAGGCCGTACTCGAAATTCTCGCTGCGCTCACCTTGTGCATTTACAGCGAGCGTATGAATCCTGTCGGTTGCACCCGGTACCAGCCCGCCAACAAACGCGTAGTCGGCATGCAGCGACTTCACAAGGTGTGCCACCAACGAATGAAAAAATGTCTCGCCGGTGGTCGCCGAGACGCCGCGCGCGATATTGAGCAGGCGGTCCTCGGCCAGCTTGCGCTCTGATATATCGCGGGATGTGCCTTCGATGCCGATTTCACGACCATTGGTGTCACGCACAAATTGGGCATTGGTGGATATCCAGATCACCGTGCCGTCGCGATGCCGCAGCGCCGCCTCATAGTTGCGCAGTGTCCCCCCGGCGGCATTGAGTGCGGCCAGAAAACGCTCCTGTCCATCGGACTCAACAAATAAATCCGACATTTGCATACCCAACACCTCACCCGGCGTGTAACCCAGCAACTTGGTCGTCGACTCCGATGCGCGCACAACCTGCCCCTCCGCATCAGTGCGGTAGTAGGTGTCCTGCATATTGTCGAGAATCGTGCGCAACTCGCGCTCGCTGGCAGTGAGCGCTGCACGCCGCTCATGCTCGATGGAAGTGCGATGCTGACGTGCAATTCCGAAAAAAATGGTCATGACAAAAAGAAATAAACCGCCGACAACTGCCTGTACGTAGCCGCTGCCCTGTAACCACGACACACCAAGGACACCAACGATTACCACCAGGGGCAAGGTTACGAACAGAACACCGGGGAGAAACAAACGCGCCAGAAACAACGGAATTGCAAAGTAGGCGTATACCAGGGCATCTTGCGGAAGAATGATCAGGGCGCCGAAACAACCAGCCAGCATCACGGTCACTGCAATCATTCCTCCCGTGCGGTACCGACCGTGATGATTCAGTGCATAGGCGAGTACCAGCAGACCCAGGGCCGGGACCAGCGCAAGCAGGTACACGCGGAAACCTGGCACCAGCGTGGTCTCGATGATCACGAACATCCCGCACAGCAGAATCAGTACAAGCAGCAACCTCGCGAGCAGCAGGCTCTGGTGACGCGCCTCGGGATCCGTCAGAGACGCATGCACCTTCTCCAGTCGAGGCCAAAGGCGCAACAGGACATTCATTAGATCACCCCGACCGGTGGTGTTGCTGTTGAATTTCACCGAATGCGTGTACTGCCCTGACGAGAAGTTCTGTCAGAAATACTTACAGGTTACCAGCAAAGCTGGTTAAGGAAACTCTGATATGGTCGTACACGCGTGCCACGTGACTTGACCGACCAGACAACTTATCAGCGCTACTTTACTGATATAAGGATAGCAAAGCCTGAAATCGCCGCATGCGGCTTGACCCCCATCAAGGCGGGGAGACGGTTCCCGGTGTCTCATGCCAGCCCTGATGCTGAGAAATCCCAATTGCCGACTTCACTAAACGCAATACTGCCCGTTTGGCGGGTGTTTTCTGCCGAGCCCCATCGCATGCTGTTTCTGGCCGGGGCGGTGCAGATCCTTCTGACGCTCACCTGGTGGTCGGTCGAACTGGCCGCGCGCGCCACGGGTTTCCTGTCGCTGGCAACTGCGCTACCGGCCACTTGGGGGCACGCCTTCCTGATGGTGTACGGTATATTTCCGTTTTTCATTTTCGGCTTCCTGTTTACCGTTTACCCGCGCTGGCTGCGCGGCACGGCGATCGCACGTCGCGCCTATGTTCCGGTCTTCATACTGTTGTTTGGCGGCATCCTGCTGTTCACGACCGGCTTCTTTTGGGATCACCGAATTGTCGCGCTGGCACTTTTTCTGTTTCTGGCCGGCTGGGCGGGTGCGCTGGCCTGCCTGCTGCGCGTGTACGCGCGCGCCCGGAACGCGGTCCGCACGAACGCCTGCTCAACCTGGCGCTGGCCGCCGGGCTGGTCGGCATCGCGGTATTTCTGGCGGCCGTGCTCACCGGCTCCGCGCGGCTGTTCGCGCTCGCGCGCGAACTGGGCCTGTGGCTGTTTCTGGTGCCGGTGGTGTTCCTGGTGAGTCACCGCATGATTCCGTTCTTCAGCCAGAGCGCGCTCATGAACTACATCATCGTGCGCCCGGCCTGGGGGCCGTCACTCATGGCGGTGTGCGTGACCGCCCATGCCGGATTCGAACTGAGTGGTTTGCCGCAGTGGCGCTTCCTCGCCGACCTGCCGCTCGCCGTGGCCGCACTGCATCATTCCTATGTCTGGCAGTTCCGCCGCAGTTTCCATTCGCGCCTGCTCGCCATGTTGCACATTGCGTTCCTGTGGCTCGGCATCGGCCATGAGCCTGTATGCCGCGCAGAGTCTCGTGCTGCTGGCCACCGGCACTGACTTTCTCGGACGCGCGCCGCTGCATGCGCTCGGCATCGGCTTTTTCACCAGCATGATCGTGGCCATGGCCTCGCGCGTCACCCTCGGCCATTCCGGGCGCGCGCTCAGCGCCGACACGCTGACCTGGGCGGTACTGCTCGGTGTGAATGCCAGCGCGCTGCTGCGCATCGCCGGCGAATTTTTGCCGTGGATCGCGAGCTGGCTCAACCTGCTGGCTGCCCTGGTGTGGCTGGCGGCGTTGTTGCCGTGGGTGCTGCGCTATCTGCCCATGTATCTGCAACCACGCGTCGAGCATCCGCCGGGTTAGATATTACCGGCATGGATATTCTGAAAGCCATACACGTCGGCAGCGCCATGCTTTCGATCACCGGTTTCGTGCTACGCGGCATGTGGATGCTGCAAGACTCGCCGCTGTTGAAAGCACGCGCCACGCGCATCTTGCCGCATGTTGTAGACACTGTATTGCTGCTGTCGGCGATCGCACTGGCGCTGCGCATCGCGCAGTACCCGTTTGTGCACGCGTGGCTCAGCGCCAAGGTGCTGGCGCTACTTGCCTACATCGTGCTCGGCAGTATCGCGCTGAAACATGGCCGCAGCCGGCGGGTGCGGGCACTGAGTCTACGGCATGGCGCTCGTCGTGTTCCTGTACATCGTGGGTGTGGCGGTGACACGCAGTCCAGTCCTTGGGCTGTAGAGATCCCGAATCAGAAATCTCCCCAGAGTGCCTGTACCGCAGCAAGCAAGGCCGGTGCGGCAGTCTCGGTGCGCAGCACGCGCGGACCGAGACGTACTGATTGATAACCGGCGCGTCGCGCGGCGTCGACCTCGGCATCTGTCAGTCCGCCTTCGGGGCCGACCAGCAACTCAATCGGTCTCTGCGGACGTGGCAGATCACGCAATGCCGTTTCGGCACCGGGCAACAACACCCAGCGCTGCGCGTATTTTTCCTCCGCTGCCAACCACACATCGAGCGATGAAATCATTCTGACTTCAGGGATGCGGTTGCGTCCACACTGCTCGCAGGCGCTGACCACCACCTGCTGCCAATGTGCCATGCGCTTCGCCGGCGCGCTCGCCCTTCAATCGCACGACACCGCGTTCGCTCTCGACCGGCACGATGCGCGCCACGCCCAGCTCCACGGCCTTTTGGATAGTGAGGTCCATGCGCTCGCCGGACGAAACGGCCTGCACCAGCGTGACCGATAGCGGCGACTCGCGCTCGACCGGGTCGTAGCGCTCGACTGCCACCGTCACAGCGTGTTTGCCGATGGCGGTGATGCGCGCGGTGTATTCGCCGCCGCTGCCATTGAACAGCGTAATGGCGTCGCCACTGCGCAGGCGCAACACCCGCACCGCGTGATGCGCCGCCGCCGCCGGCAGATCCAGCGTGGCCGGCACCGTTAGCGGGACAGGAACATGGAAGCGTGGTGAAGACATGCGCGTCAAGGTTAAGTGGAAAGCGGTGTAAGCGAAAGAGCGCGGTCAGCGTGCCGGCGGATTCGTAGCAGGTGCCGGCATGGTTCCACTGTCTTGCGAATCGTAATGGAAATATACCGGCGGGGTCTTTTCCACAATGTTTGCGACCGCCGCGTCCACCATCTCGCTGATGGCGCGTTCCGCCGGGGTGTTCGTGAAACCGCGCAGAATGACCGGCAAGCGGACCGAGCCGGAGCGCGTGCTGGCGATGCCGCTCAACGCGGCACCGAATTTGTAGGAGCTGCCTTCGACCGCAACACTCGCCACGATACGCGCCGTGCGCGTATCGATCACACGCAGATCCATGGCCGCATAACCCTTGCGAAACTGGACATCCAGAATCGCCATGTCACGCCGCGGTTGTTGAGCGGAATCGGCAATCGGGAAGCCGACGCCGCCGGCGACCCCGGCATCGAAAGCGGTGAGCGCACCAACCACGAGCAGCTCCGCGCCCTCGATCTGACCCATCGGAAATCCGGCTGGCCTCACCGACCTTGCCGGAGGCGGAGAACTCCTGTTCCACCAGCGCGTCGCTGAGGGTCGCGCGCTCCAGCACGATGTAGCGGTTGCTCTGGAAAAGCGCGGTGGTCAGCATGTCACGGATGCCGCTCAAGACGCCGTTGGCATCCGGCGCCGGGAGGTTGCTGTCACTCACGGGCATCCGGGACAGCTGGTAGGAAAGGGAAGTCAGCGGCGTCGCGCCCGACTTGTCGATGATCGTGCCGACCGTAATGCGCGCCTTGGGGCCGTCGTATTGCTCGGCTTGTGCCTCGCCGATGGTCGCACCGCCACCCTTCGTGACCTGGCGGTGGTGCGCAACCGGTCAGCAGCAGCACCAACAACGAAAGTCCGGCGCAGAACGGCGTGCGCATTACCTGATCACCGTTTGTGCCACCGACCTCAGAGCTTGCTGCTGGCGATATGCTTCACCGCGGTCTCGATGCAGTTGCGAATCGCCGTTTCCATCGGCGTCTTCGCCCAGCCGCCGAGACCGATCGGCAACGGATTGGTGGCAAACACCAGACCGGCACCGACCGTGTCGGAACGGCCCTCGACCGTGGTGGCGTTCACCACGCGCCCGGTCTTGGCGTCTACGATTCGCAGATTAACGGTCACACACGCCTGTTGCGCGGCCATGATCAGCAGCGCCCCGCCCTTGCACTTCGGCTCGAACTCGGTGATCGAGCCGCGGATGATCAGCTGCGCGCCCTCAATCTCGCCAATCGGCGCGGCCGTCTCGCGCTTCACCCGCCCGGTGGCACCGAAGTCCTGCTCCTCGATCACGTCCTTGATGTGCTCGCGTTCGAGCACGATGAAGCGGTTGGTGTTGAACAGCGCGTTGGCCAGCATGTCGGACATGCCGCTGCCGACCTCGCTGCTGGCGCGCGCCGCCTTGAACTCGAAGGCCTTGACGGCAATGCGCTTCTTCACCCGGCGTACGGTTCCTGCTGCGCCTGCTGAATGGTCGGCCCGCCACTCGAACTCACCACGGTGGCGGTGGGGGCACAACCGGGCAGGGCTAACAATACGGCGGTGAGCAGCAGGACGGTCTGTGGTAACCGGATGTTCATATTGGATTCCCTTTCAAGAAGGCTGTTTCGCAACTTTACACCAAATTGGAACATCTATGGATTTACTGGCCAGTCCGCCATCCCTACGCAACATAGAAAAGCACAGCCAGATAATGGCTAATGCTGCCGGCGAGCACAAACAAATGCCAGATGCCGTGTGCATGCCGCAGTTTCTTGTCCAATGCATAGAAGACGATGCCCAAGGTATAGAACAACCCGCCAGCCACTAGCCAGAGCACTCCGGCGTATGGCAGCGCGGCACTCAAGGGCTTGAACGCAATCAGCACCAGCCAACCCATCACTATATATATGGTTACTGGCAGGATGCGGCGCGCATCTTTATTGTGCAGGCTGTCCACCACGATCCCGAGCACGGCCAGCCCCCAGATCAGGCCAAACAGCGTCCACCCCCAGGCACCGCGCAGTGTAACCAGGGTGAACGGCGTATAGCTGCCGGCGATGAGCAGATAAATGGCGGCGTGATCGAACTTCGCCAGAACCGGCTTGGCGCGGCCGCGCGTGCCGTGGTAAAGCGTGGAAAAGAGATACAGCAACAACAAAGAAACGCCGTAGATGCTGAAGCTCACCAGCTTCCAGGCATCGCCCTGCTGCGCGGCCAGCACCACCAGCACCACCAAGCCGGCGGCCGCGGCCACCGCGCCGAGCAGGTGAGTGATAGCTGTTCAGGCGTTCGCCGTGATACACGTCAACCAGCCGGCAACAAACGGAGTTGCCTGTTTGCGATCCGGTCTACAGACTGGGTGTGGTATCGCGCCCGATGCCCCGGTGCTGTTTCTCGTAATGGGTCTGGCAGCGGATGCAGCGCTTGGCCGTGGGGTAGGCGTCAAGACGCTTCACGTCAATCTCATCCTCGCAGTCGATGCACGTCCCGTAAGTGCCATTGGTGATGCGCGCCAGCGCCGCCACGACGTCAGTCTGCTCGGTGACTTCCTTTTCGATCTTCAGGATCTTGTCGTCCGCGAACATATCGGCCACCGACTGCTCGGCCACGTCCAGCACCCGGCCGGCGACCTCGGCATAGGTTTTGTCCTCGGCGTTGACGAGCGCAGCTGTGAATCGCCTGGCGCAACTCAAGATCGCGCGCGCGCAGACGATCACGGAAATGGCTGATTTCGGATGGTGTGAGGCTCGCCATAAATGCTCCTTCTTTCTATTAAGACTTCATTCAGTATAATGGTGATGAACCATCATAATCCAACAAAGATATTTCCACACCCGTGCTTGAATCCGGCGCAACCGGCAGCATAATGGAATGATGCAATAAGGTGGAGAATCTGACCTTTGCCCTCGATTCCGGGTTCGTCAGCAAAGCGAGATTGTCGTGTGGGATCCGCTGGTGCGGATATTTCACTGGTCGCTGGTCGCGAGCTTCACCGTGGCGTACCTGAGCGGCGAAGGCGAGGTGCTGGGCCTGCATGCCTGGTCCGGCTATATCATCGGCGGCCTGATCCTGTTCCGCCTGCTGTGGGGCGTGGTCGGCCCGCGGTACGCACGCTTCACCGATTTCGTTTTTACCCCGGCAACAATCTCAGGCCTACGGCCGTGACCTGCTGCGCGGAAAGGCGCAACGCTATCTCGGCCACAACCCGCTGGGCGGCGCCATGGTAATCGCCCTGCTCTTGATGCTCGCTCTCGCTACAATTACCGGGATTGCCCTTTACGGTGCAGCGGAAGCGGCCGGGCCTTTTGCCGGGTATATGCACGGTACGAGCGACTGGGTTGGCGAGGCATTGGAAGAAGTCCACGAGTTCTTCTCGAATATCACGCTGATCCTGGTGGCATTGCACATCGGAGGCGTCCTGGTCAGCAGCCTGCTGCATCGCGAGAACCTGGTGCGCGCCATGATCACCGGGCGCAAACGCGCCTGATTGGCAGAGTTGGAGCAGGGTTACTCCATGGCTCGTGAGTGCCCGGCATCAGGCGCCGCTGCCTTGCTCGCCCTACACGGTTCAGCACATTCCCCGGTGCCATCCGCGCGTTATATAGGTACAATCCCTTAGCTGAGATGGTGAACATGGACTAACTAGAGCGCCGTGCGGACGCGTTAACGCGTTGCATTAACCCTGCACCACCGGCAAATCACCAAGGATCGACATGAAGCGCGTTGATGATTTCCGCCTGCGATTCGGCAAGCAGGAACTGGTGCCGATCATCATCGGCGGCATGGGCGTGGATATCTCGACCGCCGAACTGGCGCTCGAAGTCGCGCGCCTCGGCGGCATCGGCCACATCTCCGACGCCATGGTGCAGACCGTCTCCGACCGGCGCTTCGACACCAGCTTCGTCAGCGCAGAAGCTCAAGCAGTACAAGGCCAACGTCGCGAGCAGCGACAAATCGGCCGTGCACTTCGACCTCGGCCGTGCTGGAAGAGGCCACGCGCAACCACGTGGGCCGCGACCATGGAGGCCAAGCGCGGCGACGGCATGATCTTCATCAACTGCATGGAAAAGCTCACCATGAACGCGCCGCGCGAGACCCTGCGCGTGCGCCTGAGCGCCGCGCTCGATGCCGGCATCGACGGCATCACCCTGAGCGCCGGCCTGCATCTCGGCTCGTTCGCGCTGATCGAAGATCACCCGCGCTTCCGCGATGCCAAGCTCGGCATCATCGTCTCCTCGCCGCGCGCGCTGGCGCTGTTCCTGCGCAAGAACGCCAAGCTCAACCGCCTGCCCGATTACATCGTCGTCGAAGGCCCGCTGGCCGGCGGCCACCTCGGCTTCGGCATGGACTGGGCGCAATACGACCTGCGCACCATCGTCGCCGAAGTGCTAGCAGTACCTGAAGACCGAGGAACTCGATATTCCGGTGATCCCGGCCGGCGGCATTTTCACCGGCAGCGATGCCGCCTGGTTTCCTCGAACACGGCGCCGCGCGCCGTGCAGGTGGCGACGCGCTTCACCGTGGCGCGCGAGTGCGGCCTGCCGGACAAGGTCAAGCAGGAATACTTCAAGGCCAGCGAGGACGACATCGAGGTCAACACCATCTCGCCGACCGGCTACCCGATGCGCATGCTCAAGAACAGCCCCGGCATCGGCGCCGGCATCCGCCCGAACTGCGAGGCCTACGGCTACCTGCTCGACGCCAACGGCAACTGCGCCTACATCGACGCCTACAACCGCGAAGTGGCGCTGCACCCGGAGGCGAAAAAGATCTCGGTGAAGGACAAGACCTGCCTGTGCACCCACATGCGCAACTTCGACATGCTGGACCTGCGGCCACTACACCTACCGCCTCAAGGACACCACCCGCAAGCCTGCCGGACGGCAGCTACCAGCTGCTCAGCGCCGAACACGTCTTCCACGACTACCAGTTCAGCACCGACAACAAGATCGCGTTGCCGGACTGAGTCATAGGGCGCACTAAGCATCACGAATTGCGCCCTTGATACTCACACGACACATCCTTCAACTGTCGCCAGTAAATACCCGCCGCGTTGCAAACACCGCCGCATCGAAACCCCGGCCATCCACCGCCAGCAAGCGCATGAGCGCGAAATCGAACAGCAACGGATTGTAACGGCGCAACTCGCTGAGAAACTGCGCCTCCTCTGGCTTGATGAATCCGTCCGCCGCCAGGGCGCGCGGCGAGAAGATCGGCATGCACGCCGGGCAGCGGATAATCCGAACCGTACACCAGGCGCGCGTGCCAGTCGCGGCGTGTCATGAGCGTGCGCAAGGTGTCGCCAGCGCGCAGCAACTGGCCGACCGCCGCGAGATCACCGTACAACAGCTTGGCGTAACGCGGCTTCCTCCATGAGGCGCGCGAACAGCGTGAAGTTGCTCACGGCCGGGGCGTCCGGCCCACGGTCCAGGTCGGTGCCGTCGCCGAGCGAGGCGCAGTGCGCCATGATCACGCGCACGCCGTGGTCGAGCGCGCGTCGCAGGCGCAACGGATTGCCGTAGTCCTGCATCTGCCCGCCGTGTACCGCGAGCTCTGCCCCGGCGTGCGTGAGCAACGGCAGCCTCGAGTCGCACCAGTGCTTCGTAGAACCGGTCGCAGCGCGCGTCGGCCGGGTCCATGCCCTGCGCCGCGGGCAGCCACTTCACGGCACGTGCGCCGCCCTGCGCCGCACGCTCCAGCGCCTCGATGGCGTCCTCGCGATACGGGTGCACCGAGGCGATCCACTCGAAGTGCTGCGGATGTTCGCGCGCCAGGCGCTGCGCATATTCATTCGGCGTATAGAACGGGCTTAACTCCTCGACGCGCTCGCCGTTCTCGTTGTAGTGCCAGTCGAAAGCCAGCAGCATGACCTTGGCGCCGTGCGGAAAGGCCGCGTGCAACGCGAGCAGGCGCTGCACATAGGCGGCATCCATGTCGATTGTCGGTCACACAGGCGGCGTTCAGATAGAACGACTTCTGCAGCGATTCGATCGGATGCAAGAGGCTGTCCATGCGCGGATTGACCCAGCAACCGGAACCACTGTCGCCGCTGCCGAGCAGGTGCACATGACAATCCCAGAGTTGCGCAGGATCGATCCCCTGCCAGACCTTCGCCAGCAACGCATGGCGCGCGAGGCTCTCGGGCAGCTGCACGGGCCCGCAGCGGTGCCAGAACCCATCCTCCGGCCAGTACTTGCAACCGGCCAGGCCGAGCGTGCTCGCACCCAGCGCGGCGAGAAAGCGACGACGGCTCAGCATGGCGTGACCGCAATACGCTGGCCAGCGCCTGCCGGCACAGCAGTAACGCGCACCGGCAGGAACTGCTCGATCAGCCAGGCGGTGGTTTGCGTGTGCGAGCTGTAGGCGCGTGCCGTGAAATGCGCGGGCCGGCCGGCCAGGGCAAGATAGATGAGCAGTTGGTCGGCAGCGTGCACATCGATGGTTACAGCGGCGCGCAGTTCTGCATGCAAAGCGTACGCGGCCTGCTCGGCGATGCGTTCGGCCGGGATACCGCGTTGCGCGACCTCCGAGCCACCGAGCAAGGTATTGGCCAGGCGCGCCCATAGCACGATCGCGCCGCCCGCGCCGATGGCCTCGGCGCGGCCGAGCTGCTGCGTCTCGATGTGCACGTCGCCGTATTCAGCCAGAATCTGCGTGGCCGTGCGCTGCATGCGCTCGACGATGTGCGCCGGCAGATTGGCGACATGCGCGATGCCAGCCAACTCCTGCAATACGCCCGGGGTCTCCAGTACCAGCGGTTCTGGCCGGCCGGGCTGCACGCGCACCTCGACTTCGCCGCCGCCGCGCGGGTAGTAACCACGGCGCACGAGTGTGGCGCGGATGTCGAAGCCGAGACGCTGCAGCAGCGGCACGAATACATATCGGAAATAATCGAACGGCGGTGCCGCCTTCACGTCCGTGCCGCCGATAATATGAAAGGTGCTGGCGGCCGGTGCCGCCAGCGCCACCGGCAGCACCGCTTGCAGTACGAGCGTAATCGAACCGGCGGTGCCGACATCGAAGCGAAAGTCGCCGCCGCGTATCGGCCCGGGGCGGAAAGTGAAATCCTGGGTGCGCAGTGCGAGACCCTCGGTCTCGGCGTTGCACAGCTGCGCCACCGCCTGCACGGCGGCCAGATGCTGCGGCGCGAGGCCCGGTGGGGCACGGTGTGCGCGCACGTTGTTGAGCCGGAACGGTCTGCCGGTCAGCGCGGACAGCGCACAGCTCATGCGCACCAGTTGCCCGCCACCTTCGCCGTGGCTGCCGTCGATCGTGATCATGATACGCCGCCTCTCGAGCAGCGTGCGCAAGGCCAGCGCGTTGCGCACCGCATAGCCGGCCTCGTCGTTGTCGAAGTATACATACACGCGCCGCAGTTTCTTCCAGCCACGGATGCGTTCTGCCCATTGTTCCAGCGCACTGTCCGAGTACGAGCCGCCGTAGGCATAGGCGGTCGGAGCCGTGCAGACGGATGTAGGTGAAGTCGGCAGTGATGACCTGCGGCGACTCGAAACCGGCGAGTTCGTAGATGCAGAACGCCGCGTTATAGCGCCGCAGCAACGCGTACACCTCCGGGATTGTGCCAGGACGGATTGCGCAGTTCGAAGACACATTCACGGTTTTTCGGCAGCGCCCGGAGAAAGGCCGCAAGCCGTTCCGGATTGCAGCGCCAGCGCGGCGGCAGCTGGAACAGCAGCGGCCCGCCTTTGTTCCCGAGTGCCCGGAGTCACCGCCAGAAACGCGCGCAGGCTGGTGCGCGGCGCGCGCAGTTTCTTCATGTGCGTGATGTAGCGACTCGCCTTGAGTGCGAAGCTGAAACCAGCCGGGGTCGCATTCTTCCAGGCGTGCGCAGCGGTGCGCGATGGCAGGCGATAGAAACTGCTGTTGATCTCGACAGTGGCGAAGTGTCGGGCGTAGTACTCGAGCCAGTCGGCCGGCGCGAGATCCGGCGGATAGAACGGCCCTTGCCAGTGCGGGTAGTGCCAGCCGGAAGTACCTATATAGTAGGAAGCCATGCCAGTCTCATTAGGCGGGAGCGTCTCGGGATTGCCCCAAACACACATCGTGCGTAACCTGCACCTCGTTAACCGGGGGAGATCAGGATATCAGTAACCGAGCCCTATCCATGAACTACCCGCGCCGGCTGCGCAGTGCAGCCTTCATAGTGGCAGCGCGCTCACGCGTTCGCCGGCCGCGAAGCCCTGGCTGTCTTCGCCAATACGGATAAAGCCGTTGGTATGGCGCAGCGTACCGATCTGGTGCGAGCCCTGCCCGGTGAGCGCCTCGGCCTTTAATTCTCCTTTTTCGCTCCACAAGCGGGCGCGCAGAAACTCCATACGTCCGGGCTTGCGCTGAAAACTGTTTGCCGCGATCGCCGGCAATTCGAGCACCGGTTGCTGGCTGTGATGCCAGGCATAGAACGCCGGTTCAACGAACAGCTTGAAGGTGACGAGGCTCGACACCGGGTTGCCGGGCAGCGCGAAGAAGTGTGCACGCGACCCGACGCGCCCAAATGCCACCGGCTTGCCGGGCTTGATCTTCGCCTTCCAGAAACTGATCTCGCCGATCTCGGCAAACACCTGCTTCACCAGGTCGTGGTCGCCGACTGAGGCGCCGCCGCTGGTGATGATGAAGTCGTAGTCCCCAGCATCTTTGAGCAGCGCACGCAGCGCCGCCGGATCGTCGTGCACCGTGCCGCCGTCCACCGCCTCGGCGCCGAGCGCTTCGAGCTGTAACAAGGTGGCGAGCCGGTTGGACTCATAGATCTGACCGGGCCGGAGCGGCTGACCGGGCGCCACCAGCTCATCGCCGGTCGCCACCACCAGCGCGCGCGGACGTGCATACACGCTGACCTCGGCAATACCGGCAGCGGACAGCAGTGCCAGATCGAAAGCAGACAGTCGCCGACCCGGCGCATACAGCGGCTCACCGGCGCGGAAGTCATCGCCGCGGCGGCGCACGTGGTTGCCGGTGGGCGTGTCTTGCGGAAAATGCATTCGGTCGCCGCCGTCATGTCGCACATCTTCCTGCATCACGACCGTGTCCGCGCCCGCGGGCAGGGGCGCACCGGTGAAAATGCGCATGGCGGTCCCGGGGGTGAGTTTCCGGGGCGCGCTGCCGCAACTCGATTCGCCCATCACCGGCAACATGCCCGTCGCTTGTGGCCAGATCGCGGCTGCTGAGTGCGTAGCCGTCCATTGCCGAGTTATCGAACGCCGGATTGTCCACCGCGGCATTCAGCGCGTGCGCCGCAAAGCGTCCGCAGGCACGTGCCAAAGGCACGCTTTCCATCCGGTCCGCGGCACGCACGCGCGTCAGGATGGCGGCTTGGGCCTCTTGCAGGGTCAGCATGGGAGCAATCTCCGAAACACGGAAGGCCATTTTGACCGCTCTCGGTGAACGGCGCAAAACAGCGCCTTGGTCAGAACGGGTGTCTCGGAGTTATCATGAGCCGCATGAATCACACAAACTTCACTATCGATACCCTGAGTGAGCTGCGCCAGGCCTATCTGTTCGCCGACGTCGATGATGCCCAACTCGTACGACTGGGCCGCAGCATCCAGAATGTTCAACTCCAGCACGGCGATACACTGTTTCATCACGGCCAACCGGCCGAGCGCTTCTTCTTCCTGCGTACCGGACAGGTGAAACTGTTCCGCGTTTCGCCGGACGGCCATGAGAAAATTATCGAAATCATTCGCCCCGGCCAGACATTTGCCGAAGCCGTCATGTTCGTCGGTCCGCATGGCCGCTACCCGGTGAGCTGCGAAGCGATCAGCGATTGTGCGTTGTATGCGCTCGACCAGAAGGCGTTTCTGCAGGAGCTGGCTGATTCGCACGAAATCAGTTTCGGCATGCTGGCCTCCATGAGCCGGCGCCTGCACATGCTGGTGAACCAGATCGACGGACTCACCCTGCAAAACGCCACCTACCGGCTGGTGATGTACCTGCTCGAACAGACCCCGCGCGATGCGACGGCCACAACCGACCTGCAACTCACCACACCGAAGAACGCAATCGCCTCGCGGCTCGCCATCCAGCCCGAGACCTTTTCGCGCATTCTCGGCAAGCTGCGCGACCAGGGGCTGGTGGCGGTACACGGCAACCAGATCACGTTGTGCAACCTCGATGGCCTGCGCGAACTGGTGTACCTGCCGGCCGCCGAGCCGTCGCATGCCGCGCCTCAGCTAGGTATCATATCCGGGGCATTTCACTATGAGCAAGACCGCACGCCCTTTTGTCCCGCTGAACGTCGCCGTACTGACGCTGTCCGACACCCGCACGCGCGACAACGACACCTCCGGCGACCTGATTGAAGAGAAAGCTCAAGGCTGCCGGCCACCAGGTTGCGGCGCGCGCGCATTGTGCGCGAAGACCTCGACAAGCTGCGTGCCCAGTTTCAAAACTGGATCGACAACGCCGGCATTGACGTCATCATCGCGACCGGCGGCACCGGCATGACCCAGCGCGATCTCACGCCAGAAGCGGTGAAGCCGTTTATCGCCAAGTCCATCCCCGGTTTCGGTGAACTGTTTCGTATGCTCTCCTATACCGAGATCGGCACCTCGACCATCCAGTCACGCGCCGATGCCGGCATTACTACCAACGGCACAATTATCTTCATGCTGCCGGGCTCAACCAATGCCTGCCGACTCGGCATGGACAAGATCATTCTCTCGCAGCTCGACGCCACCTACCGTCCGTGTAACCTTGTCGCACTGCTGCCGCGCATCCGTCACGAGACACCATTAAAATGACAAGACGAACGAAGCAGGTCTGCTGATATGAGTAAACTCACCCATCTCAACGAATCCGGCGAAGCCCACATGGTGGACGTGGGCGCCAAACCCGCGACCGCGCGCGAAGCCGTCGCCGAAGGCCGAATCCGCATGCAGCCGGAAACCCTGCGCCTGATCGTTGCCGGCGGGCACAAGAAGGGCGACGTACTGGCCGTGGCGCGCATTGCCGGCATCATGGCGGCGAAAAAAACCGCCGAACTCATACCGCTTTGTCACCCGCTGGCGCTCACGCGTGTCGAGGTCGAACTCGTGCCCGACGAAAAACGAGGCACGGTGTTGTGCCGCGCCATTGCTGCGACCACCGGCCCGACAGGCGTCGAGATGGAAGCACTCACGGCGGTACAGATTGCGCTGCTCACAATCTACGACATGTGCAAGGCGGTGGACCGTGGCATGACCATGACCGATGTCGGTCTAGTCTCCAAGACTGGCGGTAAATCCGGTGCCTGGCGGCGAGCGCCGTAACGGTTGGCGGCGGCCATCGCTTTTACCATGCATGGCGTAAGGTTTTGACCTGGAACAAGGCTGTTACCATGCTGCCGGGTGATGCTTATCGCGTTTCTCCAAAACCGTGCGGTGCACTATGAAAAAGAATGTCGGCGGTGCGGACAAAACGATCCGCATACTCGACGGGCCTGCCCTGCTGAGCCTGCTTTTTCCCCGGAGACTATGCACGCGGATGGGGCTCGTCGGCCTGCTGCCGCTCATGACAGGTATCAGCCGTTCGGCATCAGCACCAGCAAGGACAAATAGCCGACTACACATCCTCTCTCTACTGCGCACGTAGAGAGAGGATGGATTACCGCCATCCTCTGTTGTTTGCTGGACACTGCAACACAGTGAGTTACCTGCGTGCCTGCACACGTGCCGCAATGAAGGTAAAATAGTTGTTTGCACCTTATAATGTTTCCGCTACCCCCGGTCACGAGATTTTGTCATGCGCGCATTTACCCCCGGCCTGCCCGGACTGACCTATGCCGATCTGCTTACTCTTGAAGGCCTGAATCGCCTCGACGCGGAATACCTGCGCCGCCTCAAGGCACAGGACGCCGAGCGTCACGACCAGTTGCTGGCGGTGCGTGCGGGCAAGCCCCTGACGCCGCTCGAGAACAGCGAACTGCTGCTGGCCTGCTCGCCATTGCTGGATGATGTCATTGCCGACCTGTTCGGCATTCGCAAGGAAATCAACGCGGCACGCATTGCTGTGCTGTCGCACAACCCGGTGTTTACCTTCAAGAAGTTGTTTGTGCAGCGGCGCGCACGCCGACGGCTGTCTAAAAAAGAAGAGATCGAAAATTTCACCGAACTGGATACCTGGCTGAATGGCGCACTGAAGGAATCCGGTACAGCGGATACCGACCGCGAACTGGCGATAGCACGCTTCGCCGAAAAACTGCTGGCAGACGAAGCCGGTCAGGCAGACAACATCGAGAAGCTGACTCGCTGGTGCATTCGGGCACTCACCGTGCCCGAGGGCAAGCATGCAGTGCACGGCTGGGTAAGCTTCAAGCTCCCCGACGGCGTGGACTTTGCCAATCTGGTGCCGATTAAGGTCATAACAAAAGACGGCACCGAGCGTTATGAAAACGCCAGCGGTCACAACCATGCGCGTGACGGTTTTCATCTCACCGACCCGCGCATGAATGCACGCGAAGTCCAGAGTGAAATCCATTACTGCGTCTACTGCCACGACCACGACGGCGACTTCTGCTCCAAGGGGTTCCCGGAAAAGAAAGGCGAACCGGACAAGGGCATCAAGAAGAACGCCATCGGCGTGCCGCTCGACGGTTGCCCGCTGGAAGAAAAAATTTCCGAGATGCACTCGCTCAAGCGCGACGGCCACACGATCTCGGCGCTCGCCATGATCATGGTGGACAACCCGATGTGCCCGGCCACCGGGCACCGCATCTGCAACGACTGCATGAAGGCCTGCATCTACCAGAAACAGGATCCGGTCAACATCCCGCAGATCGAAACGCGTTGCCTGACCGACGTGCTGTCACTGCCCTGGGGCGTGGAGATCTACGATCTGCTCACACGCTGGAATCCGCTGCGTCCGAAACAGTGGCTGCCGAAACCCTACAACGGCCTTAAAGTTCTGGTCACCGGCATGGGTCCGGCCGGTTTCACGCTCGCCAATCACCTGCTGCAGGAAGGTTTCGCGGTCGTGGGTGTAGACGGTCTCAAGATCGAATCACTGCCGGACGAGCTGTTGAAAGGCCCGGTATACGACTACAAGGAACTCGAAGAAGATCTCGACACGCGCGTCATGGCCGGCTTCGGCGGCGTGGCCGAATACGGCATCACCGTGCGCTGGGACAAAAACTTCCTCAAGCTCATTTACCTGACGCTTGCGCGCCGCACCCACTTCCAGGTATTTGGCTGTGTGCGCTTTGGCGGCACGGTAACACTCGACGACGCCTGGGAACTGGGCTTCGATCATGTCTCGATTGCGGTTGGCGCAGGCCTGCCACAGGCGCTGCCGATACCCGGTAGTCTGGCGCGCGGCATGCGCCAGGCGGCCGACTTCCTCATGGCGCTGCAGCTCACCGGTGCCGCCAAAAACGCCAGCCTCGCCAATCTCCAGGTACGGCTGCCGGCAGTAGTGATCGGCGGCGGACTGACAGGTATTGATACCGCCACCGAGGTACAGGCGTACTACATCAAACAGGTGGAGAAGACGCTCAGCCGTTTTGAATTGTTGGTCGCCGCGCAGGGCGAGGACTCCGTGCGTCGGGGCCTCGATGCCGAATCGAAACTGGTGCTCGACGAATTCCTGGCGCACGGCAAACTCGCACGCGCCGAGCGAGAGCGCGCAAGAAAAGAAAAGCGTGCACCGGACTTCACCGCACTGCTTCAGCAATGGGGCGGCGTTACTGTCGCCTACCGGCGCAAGCTCTCGGAATCGCCCGCCTACCAGCGCAATCACGAAGAAGTGACCAAGGCCATGGAAGAAGGCATATATTACGTCGACACCCTGAGCCCGGTGGCCGCCGCGCTGGATGAGCACGTGCACGTGTCAGCGCTGGTGTGCAAGCGCATGAAGGAGAATGCCGATGGCAAACTGGTTGAAAGCGACGAGGAAGTAAGGCTCCCGGCACGCGCCATTTTTGTCGCCACCGGCGCAAAACCGAATATCGCCTATTTCTTCGAGCATCGCGGCAGCTTTGAACTGGACGGTAACCATTACAGGTCGCACGCGGTACAGGATGAAAGCCTCACGCCGGTTGCCGCCATCAAATACTGCAAGGCACCGGATTTCGGTGCCTTTACCTCCTACAACAACAACGGCAAACATGTCAGCTTCATCGGCGATACGCACCCGAGCTTCAACGGCAGCGTGGTCAAGGCTGTCGCCTCCGGTTTGCGCACCTACCCCAAGATCGTCACCTCATTCGGCGCGCGTACCGACCAGCCGGGCGATGACATGGAATACATGGAGTTCCGCGAGCACATGCAGGATCTCTTCCAGCCGCGTCTCATAGCGGTGAAGCGTTGCGCGGTGAACGCCGTGGAACTCGTAATCCATGCACCGATGGCGGCCAAGCGTTTCAAACCCGGCCAGATTTACCGTTTGCAGAATTACGAACGTCTGGCGCCGGTCGTGGCCGGAACGCGATTGCAGACCGAGACCATGGCCATCACCGGTTCAAAGGTCGACCCGGACCAGGGCACGGTTACGCTCATCGTGCTCGAGCGTGGCGCGAGCTCGCGCCTGGCGGCCACCTTCAAGCCAGGTGAACCGATCGCGCTCATGGGTCCGAGTGGCACCTCAGCGCATATTCCGCACAACCAGACTTTACTGATCGTCGCCGACCGCATCGGTGCCACCGGCGTGCGCGCCATCGCCCCGGCGCTCAAGGCCGCCGGCAACAAAGTACTGTTTTTCATTTCCTTCCGTAATCCAGACGAAGTGTTCTGCCGCGATGAGTTCGAGCAAAGCTGCGACGAAATCGTATGGGTGAGCCTCGAAGGCGAAATCAATCCCGGCCGCGCCCAGGATAAGAACTTCACCGGCGATGTGCGCAACGCGCTCAAGGCCTATGCCAAAGGCAGGCTTGGCGGACACTTCAAGCTCGAAGAGCTGGACCGTTTGTACTTCATGGGTGGCGGCTGCCTGGTGCAACGCCTGCGCGACCTGCGCCACGGCGAGCTGAAAGAACACTTCGCCAAGAATCCGCCAGCCACCGGCTCGGCGTACAGCAGCATGCAGTGCATGCTCAAGGGCGTGTGCTCGCAATGCCTGCAATGGCAGGTCGACCCGGCAACCGGCAAGCGCACCAAGGCGGTGTTCGCCTGCTCGTGGCAGGACCAGCCGCTCGACATGCCGGACTACGACAGCCTGCAGGAACGCCTTGCCCAGAATCGCTTGAGCGAACACCTTACCAACCTGTGGCTTGAGCACTTGTTCTCCAATCACAAGATCACTCGGGTGTAATTGCTTCTTCCAAGGTGGAGAGAGTCAAGCGCGGGCTGTTGTCCACTACCTGGGCTCAACCGCCAAAAAACGATTCAATGATGGCCATGAGCAGCCCCGATATCCGTATCTGCTTCATTGGTGATTCCTATGTACAAGGCACTGGCGACGACGACTGCCTCGGCTGGGTTGGGCGGCTGTGCGCCAGCGCGCGATCCGCGGGACACAATCTCACTGCTTACAATCTCGGCGTGCGGCGCGAGTCCAGCACGGACATTGCACGCCGCTGGCTGACAGAGTGCGAACCGCGACTGCGGCCGGGCACCGAGAATTACGTGGTGTTTTCGTTCGGTGCCAACGATGTCACCCAGGTTGAAGGCAGACAACGCGTGAGCGAGGACGGCACACTCGACAACCTGCGCACCCTGCTCGATGTTGCGTCTACCCGTTATCACACACTCGTGGTCGGCTCGCCACCAGCGGCCGACCCTGAACATAACGCACGCCTGTCACAGTTGTCAGAACGCATGCGCGAAGTTACCGTCGAGCTTGGTGTCCCGTATGTCGCGACCTTCCCGATTCTGATCGACGATCGAACCTGGCTGGACGAGGTTCGCGGCAACGACGGTGCGCATCCACGCGCTGCCGGATACACGCGTCTGGCCCGGATTGTCGCCGCCTCCGAAGCCTGGTGGTTCAGAAACAATGATCCACAAACCGGTTGACGCCCGGATTGCGGGTGTGTTCTTCTGATCCAGTGATGAGTGCCGGCACAGCAATACGGCCTTTATAAAAACATGAACAATAAACGCGTCTGGATTCTGGCCATCATTGCGGTGGTCATCTTGGCAGTGACCGCCGTGTTGGCGTGGCAGCGGCTGGCGCGTGCGCCCGACACCGCCTTCCTGATCGCGAGCGGTCGTATTGAGGGCCGTCTCACCACACTCAGCGCGCGCTCTGCTGGCCGGGTGGCAGAGATCAAGGCCGACGAGGGGCGCAGCGTGGAACGCGGCGAAATCCTGGTGATTCTGGCCGATCCGGCGTTGCGCGAACGCATCAATTCTTTGGCGGCACGCGTGCGCCGCATCGAACTGAGCCTTGCGCAGGCCGAACGCGAATTGGCGCGCAACCAGAAACTCATGGCAGACGGCTTTATCACCCTGCAGATGATGGAACGCACACGTCTGGAGGCTGATGTGCAGAGTGCGGCGCTGCGTGAAGCGCGAGCCGCGCTTGGTGAACAACAACGCTATCTCGACGAGATGACGGTGCGCGCACCGACTGCCGGCACCGTCCTTGTGCGCACCATTGAGCGCGGCGAATGGGTGCAGCCTGGCACACCGCTCTTCAGCATGGTGGATCTCAATCAGCTGTACCTCAAGATTTACGTACCCGAACCCGATATCGGCAAGATTGTGCACGACCAGCCAGCGCGCGTGCATATCGACGCCTTTCCCAAGCGGTTTTTTCCGGCTCGCGTCAGCAAGATCGCCAGCGAAGCCGAGTTCACGCCGAAGAATGTTGAGACCCGCGAGGAGCGCGTAAAACTGGTGTTCGCCGTGGAGCTGGCGCTTGACGAAAATCCAGACGGTGCGCTCAAACCCGGCATGCCGGCCGATGCCGTGGTGCGGCTCGAAGACGGACCGGAATGGATCACACCGGTGCCCGGCAAGCGCAAGCTGTTCGGGCAGCCGAAGAAATAACGCTGCACGGGCGCGCCAGTCCGACTTTATGACGGCACCCCAACCCGCCCCGCCACTGACAGATCGGAACGTCATCCGCGTTGCCGGTCTGCACAAGCATTATTCGCGTGGCAAGGTGCATGCGGTGCGCGGCGTTTCTTTCGATGTGCACCGCGGGCGCGTGCTCGGACTCATTGGTCCGGATGGCGCCGGCAAGACCAGCATCATCCAGATTCTTGCCGGCGTTCTCTCTGCCGATGACGGAGACGCGCACATCGCCGGTATTGACGTGCGCCACCGGCCGGAACGGGTGAAGCCACTGATTGGCTACATGCCGCAGGGACTGGGGCTGAATCTCTACGACTCGCTGAGTGTCGCTGAGAATATCGAGTTCTTTCGCGCCCTGCGCCAGGTGCCGGAGGCCGAGTACCGCGAGAATCGCACGCGACTGCTGGCCATGACCCGACTGCAACCTTTCCTCGATCGCCCGGCTGGAAAACTGTCCGGTGGCATGCGCCAGAAACTGGCGTTGATTTGCACGCTCATTCATCTTCCGGACATCCTGCTGCTCGACGAACCGACCACCGGTGTCGATCCACTGTCGCGCCGTGATTTCTGGACAATCATCCACGACCTGGTCACACGCCGCGGCGTAACCGTGTTGCTCAGCACCGCCTACATGGATGAAGCGGAACGCTGTCACCACGTGCTGCTGCTGCACCAGGGCGAGGTAATTGCTGAAGGTGCACCCGACGCGCTGGCCGCGGCCTTGCCCGGCCGACTGGTCGCGATCAGCGGCACACCGCAGACAAACGTGGCACGCATCGCCAGCAACTGGCCAGAAGCGGAAAGCGTCGCCTTGTATGGCGCCGAGACCCACGTGTTGCTGCGCGATACGGCGGTTGATATTAACGCACGCCTGACTGCCGCCGGATTCACCGCTACCCGCGTGCAGGACATCCCGGCAAGTCTTGAAGATGTGTTCGTGCATCGCCTGGTCGAACGCAACGCCATTGCCGAGAGTGCGCACCTCAGCGCGTCCGTCGAAAACAAGATTACGGATGCCATTGCAACAGTTCACACACAGCAGCTCACGCGCCGCTTCGACAACTTTGTGGCGGTCGACCGGGTGGACATTGAAGTGCGGCCCGGTGAGATCTTCGGCTTGCTCGGTCCAAACGGTGCCGGGAAGACCACGCTCCTCAAAATGCTGTGCGGGCTGCTTGCACCGAGCCAGGGTCAGGCAACCGTCACCGGCCTCGATCTGGCGCAGTCGGCGGCACGCCAGCAGTTGCGCGGCCGTATCGGCTACATGTCACAGCGCTTTTCGTTGTACCGTGACCTGGCGGTCACTGCCAACCTCGAACTGTATGCCGGCCTGTACAGTCTGCCACGCGCACAGTGGCGCGCGCGTATCCAGACCCTGCTCGCCGAACTGCGGCTGACTGACTATGCCGAGCGCCGCACCATGGCGCTGCCACTCGGCCTGCGTCAGCGACTGGCGCTGGCCGCAGCACTGTTGCACAAACCCCAAGTGTTGTTCCTTGACGAACCCACCTCGGGCGTCGATCCGGTAGCGCGCCGCCAGTTCTGGGATATCGTGCATTTACTGGCGCGCGAGCAAGGCATCACCGTGCTCGTGTCCACCCACTACATGGACGAGGCCGAACACTGTGACCGGCTGGCGCTCATGCACCAGGGACGTTTGGCGGCCATGGGCACTCCGGCGGAACTCAAGGCGCGTGCCACCGATGACGGCGGTCCGGCGGTGGTGGTCGCGGCGCATGCGTTCGAGCGCGCCTACCCATTGCTGAGCGAACGCTTTCCCGGAGCGATGCTCTACGGCCGGCGCATCCAGTGGCAGAGTCGCGATGCCGGCACCGATGTCGGCAGGGCCGAAGCGCTGCTACGCGAGGCGAACGTCGAGGCAACGGTCAGTGCCCAGCCACTGACCATGGAGGAGGCGTTCATTTATTTCATCGCCCTGGCCGAGGCCAACCATGCTTGAGCGGGTACCAGCCATCGCGATCAAGGAAACGCGCGAACTGCTGCGCGACCCAATCTATCTCGGTCTGGCGTTCGTCATCCCGATGATCATGATCCTGCTGTTCGGGTTCGGACTGATTCTCGACGTCAAGCATCTGCCGGTGGCTTTCGTCGACCACGACGGTTCGCCATGGAGCCGCGATTACCGCGACCGCTTCGTGCATTCCGAATATTTCGACCTGGTCGGTGTGCTCGACCACCGCAGCGAAGTCGAAGAGTGGCTACGCACTGGACGCGCGCGCGTGATCATCGATGTGCCACCGGACTTCGGACGCGATCTGGCGCGTGGCCGCCCGACTGCCGTGGGTGTTAGCGTAGACGGATCCTTCCCGAGTCGCGCCGCCATCATCACCGGCTATGTGAGCGCGATCAATGGCCTGTACAACCAGCAACTTCTCGCCGATCTCGCTTCCCGCCGCGGCCTGCCCATGACGAGCCTGTTGCCGGTGCAGGTCAATCTGTCCGTCTGGTACAACCCGACGCTGGAAAGCAAAAACGCAGTGGTGCCGGGCCTGCTGGTGCTGATTTTGATGCTGTTCCCGGCGCTGCTCGGCTCACTATTGGTCGTGCGTGAAAAGGAATCCGGCACAATCTTTAATCTGTATGCATCGCCAACCGGACGACTGGATATTATTATCGGCAAGCTGCTGCCGTACCTGGCGGTGGCGATGCTCGACTACTTCATGATCTTCGGTGTGAGTCGCTGGATATTCGAGGTGCGCTTCACCGGCAGTTTCTTCGTGCTGACCGCTGGTGCGGTGTTGTACTCAGTGTGCACCATCGGCATCGGTCTGTTGGTATCGATCGTGACCCGCAGCCAGCTGGCCGCCATGTTCATCACACTCATGGTTACCATGACTACGGCATTCAACTACTCCGGGTTTGTGACGCCGGTGGCGTCGATGGATGCGGTCGGTCAATTTATTGCGCAGTTGATTCCGGCCACGCACTTTATGACCGTGGTGCGCGGCAGCTACCTTAAGGGTTTCGGCTTTGGCTACTACTGGCCACAGCTCGGCGCACTCGCCATCTATACGCTGGTGGTCTACACCGCCGCGTGGCTGTTCCTGCGCAAGCGGATCGGCTGATGCGCGGACGGCTGCTCGCCATGCTGCTCAAGGAATTCCGCCAGCTGGCCGCGGACTGGCCAATCGTGCTGATCTTGCTGTGGGGCTTCTTCGGTGCAGTCTATCTCGCCGGACACGCCGGAGCAGTGGACCTCAGAAACTATCCGGTGGTGGTGATGGACCTGTCGCACAGTAACGAGAGCCGCGAACTGGTATCGCGGCTGCGTGCGCCGTATTTCAAAATCGTCCGTATGGTACACAGCGATCGTGAAGTCGTGGAAACCCTGGATGCGGCGCGCGCCAGCCTGGCAGTCATTATCCCGCCAACATTTGCGCGCGACGTGCAGGAGAGCCGTGGCCGTTTCCAGGTTATTTCCGACGGCACCCAGGCACAGATGGCGATCCTGGCCGCTGCCTATATCGCACAGATCGCAGGCCAGTATGGTGTCGAGCTGCTGGAACGGCGCATTGGCCCGGGTCTTGAGCAACTTGCCAACCTGCCGCAGGTCGATGCGCGTGTGCGGATTGAATACAACCCGAGCATCAATTCCGCCTGGTTCGCAAGCCTGTTCGAACTGTTCAACATGATCACGATGACGTCGCTGCTGCTCACGGCCGCGGCGCTGGTGCGTGAGAAGGAGCATGGCACCCTTGAACAGCTGCTGGTCAGCCCACTGCGCCCTGCCGAGCTGTTTGCCGCCAAGGTCATACCGACCGTGATTGTGGTGCTGCTGCTGTCACCACTATCGCTATATGCCATCGTCCACGGCGTGCATGGTACGCCACTGCGCGGCAGCATCCTGCTGTTCTATGTCGTCACCAGCCTGTACGTCTTCTCGATCGCCAGCCTCGGGCTGGCGCTCGCCGTGATCGCGCGCAACCTGCCGCAGGCGATGATGCTGATATTCCTGACCTTGTGGCCAATGATGTTTTTGTCCGGGGCGATGTCTCCGCCGGAGAGCATGGCGCCATGGATGCAATACCTGAGCCTGTTGTCGCCAATGCGGTATTACATTGATCTTGGCTTTCAGGTGCTGTTCAAGGGAAACGGCTTCAGTTACGTATGGCACGACATACTTGGCATCCTGGTGCTGGGCGGCGGCCTGTTTGCGTTCGCGGTGTGGCGCTTCCGGCGGCTGCTGTGAGCAACGACCCGTTGGTTGCAGGTCGCCAACGCATGCGTGTCGCGCTCACTGTCATGTTCACGTTGTACGCGGCCATGCAGCTGTACGCGGTGGCCAAGGCCAGCACCGCATTGGCACTGACATGGCCAATCAACATTGTACTGGTCGCATGGCTGGCGCTGATGACCGTCATGCCGCTGCTGGTGTGGCGCTGGGAACAACGTAACTGGCATCGCCTGGTGCTGGTTGGAGCATGGGTAGGTTACACCTGGATGGGTGTGGCGTTTTTGTTCTTCTGGACCGCGCTCACGCTTGATCTGGCAGGCACAGTACTCAAATTTGGCGGCGCGAGTCTGGAATTGTCGGTGCGTGACGAATTTCTAATTGCCTGCACCCTGACTGCTGCGCTATCGATTTATGGTTTTGTGGCGGCACGTCGGCTGCACATTGAACGGGTCGTGCTGTCGTCATCGAAACTGCCGGCCGGCTCTGATCCGCTGCGGATTGCATTGATATCCGATGTCCATCTCGGCGCACTCGTGGGTGCACGCCGCCTGCACGCAATCATGGCGAAGTTGCACGAACTCGACCCGGATTTGCTGGTGTCGACCGGAGATCTGGTCGATGGCCAGGCAGACCGGCTGAATGGGATGGCGCCGATGATTGCCGGCTTCAAGCCACGTTACGGCAAGTTCGCAGTAACCGGAAATCACGAATACTTCGTGGGGCTGGAGCGCGCGCTTTCCTTTCACGAGCGCGCCGGATTCACAATGCTGCGCGGCAATGCCGTGAACATCGCCGATTCGTTTGTCATTGCCGGTGTCGATGACCCGACTGGTCACGGTATGGGTCAGCCGGCCTACACCGACGAAGGCACGCTTTTTTCAGAATGCAGCCGTAACCGATTTTCCATTCTGGTGAAACATCAGCCGCGGTTGAATCATCCGGTTGACGGCGGCTACGACCTGCAACTGTCAGGGCACGTGCACAAAGGCCAGATCTTCCCATTCGGCCTGCTGGTACGTCTCAGCTATCCGATCGCGACTGGTCTGAGTCGTGCCGGTGATGGCTGGCTGTATGTCAGTCGCGGTACTGGTACATGGGGGCCACCACTGCGCGTGCTGGCGCCGCCGGAGATCACATTGATCGAGTTGCGAGCGACTGAATAACGATTACCAGAATGCCAACAGCCGACCACCTTCAATCTTGGTCTTGAACTCGCGCAGGGGACGGTTTCCTTTTTCCACACACTGGCCGGTGGTGACATCGAATGCCCACTGATGTTTCGGACAGGTGAGGCGTTTGCCTTCAAGCGCGAGGTGCGGAATGTTGGTGACCTGGTGCGGACAACGACTGTCGTACACGCGGTACTCGGTTCCGTTCCGGTAGATGAACAGGCTGCGGCCGCTGCAATCAACGTAGGTGATTTCATCGTTCTTGGCGTCAGTCACGGCAAGCAGATCATGCCAGCCGGGCGGTGAATCGAGGTTCTCGATGTGAAACTCGGGCAAGTCCATGGCCAGGATCACGTCCGCGGCCCACACGATCTTGGCCAGCCCGAGCGCCGGGAAGGCCATGAGCAGGGCATCAATCACCTCGCGTGCCGTGCAACCGTTGCGCAGCGCACGTGTCAGGTACTGGCGCAGGCCGCGTTCGGTCTGGGAATGAACCTTGGTGATAACCGAGATCAGGTCGCGCGTCTTCGGGTCGAGGTGCTTGCCGGCCTCCTTCATGAATTTGAGGTACGGTGCCAGTGCATCCGGACGCGCCTTGACCAGATAATCCAATGCATCACTCATTCAATGCTCCTCGAAAAGTTGATTCAACGACTTCGCTGCGCTGAGTTTACTCGATATGCAGGATATTAGGACCGGACGGTCCTGTCATAAAAAGACCGTACTTGATCTGGGCGTACTGAACACGATAACCCCTGCCTGTCAGTTTTTCACAAGAAATTCCCGTGATAACAGCGAGAACATGGACAATCATCGCATCGAGGCAGTGTCTTGCTTGCTGGCATGTGTGGCATACCGCTGGTTTCTGATTGATCATCGCGCCCGACGGACGCCTATCGCCTGCGTCGTGTCAGCTCGCTGCCAAGCGTTTTGCTTCGATCCGCAACAAATTCACGGCTTGCGCTGCCAGGAGGTCTCGTCGCGAAACACCTCGTAACGCGCCCAGCGCGCGAATTCACTGCGCGTACAGACACCGGAGCGACGCCGGCCCTTCCCGGCCACTGCCTTGTAGATCACCATGTCCTTGTCGGCATCGGCATGCGGCGATTCGTCCACCACTTCGCGTATCGCCCAGTCCTCGCCGTAACGACCGTTGCTATAGTGGTGATGCAGGCGCACCTGCCATGGCTCCAAACGCGCACGTTTTGAATGCTGGGCAGCAATGTTGTAGAGACGGGCCAGGTCGTCTTCACCGATATCGAGTACGGAGTTCATTTGACGCATGGCGTATTCGAGATCACTGTGCGACAGGCTGCCTTCGGCCAGATGTTTTCTTTCAGTTTCGGTGTCTGCCTTCTGTTTACGTGCCAACGCTGCAGGATAACGCCGCCAGTAGAAGAAATAATTCACACCGATCGCCGTGACCAGAATGATGGCGACATTCAACAACACCGGTGTGAAGAGAAACTGGAACCCGAGTGCATGCACCGCCGGGCCGCCGATGACAGCGGTCAGTGCGGTGGCGCCACCGGGCGGATGGATGCAGCGCAACACGTGCATGGCGCCAATGGCAAAGCCCACGGCCAGTGCGGCAGAGAGCGGCTGATTTGGCACCAGCAAGGCGCAGGCAACGCCGATCAACGCCGACACAGAATGACCACCGACCACCGCCCACGGCTGGGAGAGTGTCCCGTGCGGCACGGCAAACAACAGCACCGCGGAGGCGCCCATGGAGCCCACAATCAGGAGTGTAGCGTCCCGGTCGCCGAGCACCGATTCGCTCACGATCAAGATGAAGAATATCCCGAGAAAGCCGCCGACGACAGATACCAGCCGCTCTGTACGGCTGACCGGGTTGAGCTCAATACCAAGCCAGGTGCGCAGTCCTACCGGGAATCGACGCCACATGATTCTGCGCCCTTATTGGAAAAGAAAGCATGGCCCAACGGGCGCATGCGCTTCGATGGAAGACTGGAAACGCAGCATGCAATGCTGGACTCTGGCTGTTGGCACGAAGCCATTGTAAGGCATCAGGGCTGCTGGAAAAACGCTTCGACCTCCGTGCGCCTCAGCATGGCATCATGGTAGCCAAGTTCGATCAGCTCACGACAATACGGCTTTTCGAACAACAGGTAGCTCAGTAAATCGCCGCCGGTGCGTTTCCATGCGCCCATGCCACGCAGCATGACACGCACGCTGCGCGGAAAGTGCTGCTTGTGACGCATCGCGATTTCACCGATGTTCTGGGTGGGAGAAATCAACAGTGCATCCACCGGACGCATATGCAAGGTGCGGCTATGACTGCGGTCGCGCACATCGGACGGAATCAGCCGCACGGTTTCATTCACCCGCCGCAAGCGCTCGAGATCCGCCTCCAGTGAATCGAGAAAAATACTGCTCAGCACGTGACCGCCAATCTGGGCGATACTCGGATACTCAGCGGTCTCCGAGATTCGCGGCGGCTGTCCGCTCAACTCCTGGCGCACGCCGATCACCAGCAGCTTCCCGGCGCCGAGGTGCAGGGCCGGGCTGATTGGCGCGGTCTGGCGCATCGACCCGTCGCCAAAATATTCGCGGTGAATACGCACTGCCTCGAACACCAACGGTATCGCTGACGAAGCCATCAAGTGATCGGTCGTGAGCGTCATCGGAACACCGACGCGCGCGGCACGTTTCCACGGCGCGATTTCAGGCCTGGCCTGAAAGAACGACACCGATTGCCCGGAACTGTACCCGGAGGCAGAAATACTGAGCGCCTCCAGCCAGCCGCTATCAATGGCGGACTGGATACGCTCACACGGCATGTAGCGTTCCAGCAGGACACGCAGTGGTGTGCGGTCAAACATCGACATCGGGTACTGCCGGGCGCCGAATCCGCTCGCCAGGAACGATGTCCACCACTTTGCCCAGTTGCCAAGCATGCCGCGCGCATCGACACGGAAAACCTGGTGAACATGGAAGTTCCCCCAGACCCGTTCCAGGCGCCGTACCGCATTCTGGAAATTGTCGGCATACACCGCCAACGCCGCGGCATTGATCGCCCCGGCCGAGGCGCCGCAGATAATCGGGAATGGATTGGGAATATTGGCCGGCAGAATGGCGGCCACGGCCTTGAGCACTCCGACCTGGTAGGCAGCGCGTGCGCCGCCGCCCGACATGATTACGCCCAACTTCTGACCGTTCTTGTCCATGGCCTGCTCGTTCGCTGTCATCCCTTATTTCATTCTCGTACATGATTCCAAGCAAAGACAGTGCCAAGGGCTGAATTCAGGCTAGACCGCGCTTTCACACCCGTGCAGCGCTGTGCAGTTTGTGAACCCTTTTCAATATTACCCGCGGGCCGAGACGGCACCTTCGAGACATGTCCTGCGGAACAAACTGCCGGAGGCAGGATATCCTCTTGTGTGGAGGCCTGATGAGACGCTTCATGATCTGGGTTAGTTATTTTCCCGTTGGCGCGCTACATACTTGAGCGCAGCATCGGGTCAATGGATGCGTTTGCGCACGTCTCTGCTAGACTGGCCCGGTATATTACGGAGACCCAATCATGACGATTGCTGTTACCGAAACCATGGTCCTGGATGCCCTGCGCAAGGTCATTGATCCTGAATTGCATCACGATGTCGTGAAACTGGGATTCATCCAGGAAGTCGAGATTCTTGGCGACTACGTACACCTCGATATTCAACTCACCACACCCAACTGCCCGTTTGCCGAGTCAATCGTGCAACAGATGAAAGACGCCGTTGCTGGCGTGCCGGGTGTAAACAAGGTCGAGGTCGAACGCGCCTGCATGAGAGAAGACTGAGCGCGGCCGTTCGCTGTCAACCCCTCCTTCTTCCCGGCGGTGACAACCCGCCGCCACGTGCGCGATAATGCGCTCCCGGCCGTACCCGCGGCTCCAGTCAATCATCATCGCGAGAGGAAATAGCGTGGCTCGTTCGTTGCGCAATCAGGTCCTGGCGCTCGCCGGAATCTTTCAGTCTGCGTTTCTTGTGCAGCAATTGGCGCGTACGGGCCACACCGATACTGAAGCCTTGCACGCATCAATACAAAGCGTATTGGCACTCGACGCACCGGACGTCGAAACCGTCTACGGCGGCGTGCGGGGCCTGCGCCTTGGCCTCGAATTGCTGAGCACCAAGCTCAGCGGCAAGTCCAAGCCCGCGGACATGGAGATGGCGCGCTACGTGGTCGCCATGGTGCAGCTCGAAGGCGCCTTGCGCCGCCGCCCGGCGATGTTGGAGGATCTTCGTAAGGGTATCGATAACGCCCGCACGCAAATGAAGTTTTTCGAGAACGAAACACCAGCAGAGGGCACACACCCGCGGCTGATGGAAAAGTTCGCGCAACTCTACAGCGAGACCATCAGCACACTCTCGCCACGCATCATGGTCAGCGGCGAACACGGTCACCTGGCCAACCCGGCTATCGCCGCCAAGGTGCGCGCTGCCCTGCTCGCGGGCATCCGCTCCGCTGTGCTCTGGCGCCAGCTCGGTGGACGGCGCTGGCAGCTGCTGTTCAGTCGCAGAAAAATCGCACAAATCGCGGGTGAGCTGCTGGCGTAGCAACGGCCCCGCCGTGTCGCGGCCAGTGCAGTGGGACAATCCACTGCCGGCCGGAAATGAATCAAATTCACTATGCCGCTTAGACCGCGGCCGGACTGACGGCGCAATACGTCAGACTGACGGAAAATTTACCAGAACACCGCTCCCGAAATCGAAAATCCCCTGCCCGTCAAGCCAGCAAGACTTGCCGCGCGTCTGGGGTGCCTTCCCTGAATCAATAATAATATCCATATAATCATGATGTTAATGGATATTCAATCTGCATGGCCCGTTCCGGCGCCGGTTCAATACTGGATGGCATACGAAGTGCATTGCTACTCGTAAAAAACCCACTCGTCCGGAGAGCTCCGGCCGAGAAAGAACAAAACGAACGGCGATCAGCATGGACCGGAACCTGGAAAAATTCTTTGGCGAGCTGGAGCCGGGAGGCTCTGTGGACGGCTTCGCCATCGAGAAAAAGGTCGGTGAGGGCGCCATGGCCAATCTCTACCTCGTGCGCAATGCCGACGGTCAGCAACGCGTTATTAAAGTACCGCGCCAGTCATTCAGTGTTGATCCAATTAACCTGATTGCCTTCGAAAACGAATTGCGGCTTGCGCCACATCTTGAGAACTTTCCCTACGCCTCGATGCCCCGGATCAATGAACAGTCCAGCAATCAGTATCTGGTTATGGACTACATCCAGGGTATCGACCTGTGGTCGCTCTTGAAAAAAAACGGCCCCTTGCCGGAATCAGAAACCGTTGCCCTGGGCATGAAGATCGTGCGCGCCGTGGCCGAATTGCATCGGCGCCGGATCGTTCACCTGGACCTTAAACTTTCGAACGTGATGCACACCCCGGGGGGTGATGTGCGCCTGATCGACTTCGGGCTTGCCAACCATCTTGACCTGCCAGACCTGATCTACGAATCGTTCCGTGAGCCCAAGGGTACACCGGCCTACATCGCGCCGGAACAGTTTATTGGTGTGCGCGATGAACCGCGCAGTGATTTGTTCTCGGTCG
The DNA here is from genome assembly GCA_963698375.1 of uncultured Pseudomonadota bacterium. GTDB lineage: Bacteria > Pseudomonadota > Gammaproteobacteria > Acidiferrobacterales > UBA6901 > UBA6901. The sequence continues at coordinate 34,392 of CAVOQN010000007.1, read as the reverse complement.
GCATCATGCTGTTCGAGCTTGTTACCGGAAAGTTGCCCTATCCAGAGGGATCGAGCGTGCTCGACGTCATCAATCGCATCAAACGCAAGCCGGTTTCGCCGCGTTTTTATTGTCCAGCACTTAGCCTTCACTTCGAGCACATCATTGAAATGTGCCTGCATGCCGATCCGGATGCGCGCTTCTCTGACATGGACGCCCTGTATGCCGCGCTTCAATCCTGGCAGCCGGAAAAGATCATGCAGACACGGAATGAACCGGCGACGCCGGTCAGCTTTGTACAACAGTTCATGTACCTGCCACGCTCGTTCTCGACTTACTTCCGAAAGCTGTTCAATCGCACCGACCACTTCGGCCAGATTACGCGCTGGGCAGCACAGCGCCGCCTGAACCGCGAAACACGGCTGCATCGGATTCTCGCCGCCATTGATCTCACCGCGGGCGAAGCCCTGAATCTCGAGATCCTGCGACAGGCCCGGCAACTGGCAAGCCTGCAACCCTCGCTAATCACAGTGATGAGCGTTTTGTCAGTGGAAGTCGGCATGGCCTCGGGCGACAAAGAAGAGGAAATCGTAAATGAGCAATTGGTAAAGACGCGCAGACAGATCACCGCCCTGCTGGAAAAGACCGGCCGCCTGGAAACATCGGTAGGCGTGAATGTGGTGATCGGCACGGATCCGGTCAGCGCCATCACACAGTGTGTTGAGGATTACGGAGTCGACCTGGTCGTGATCGGCTGCCGGCCAAAGCAACTGTTCGCAAATTTCATCCACGGCAAAATTGGTTACAAAATTTTGACTATGGTGAAACGCAGCGTTTTCGTCGTGCACGCGCCGCCGGCAACATCGGCGAGTCCCCGGGCATTGGCGGCCAACCAGGCCGCGTGACGGTTTTAGCGGCCGGACTCCAGCCGTTCGGCAAAAAAGGCAGGTAGTCCGGCAGCAATAATCTTGCGACCGGTTGCGGAATAATCGTAGGACACACGCTCGAACGTAACGCTGTTCCGGTCTTCGTCATAGATTACAAATGATGCCCGATTGTCATTGTCGCGTGGCTGTCCCACGGAACCAACGTTCACCACACAACGCTGACTCGGATTGAGCGCGAACGGTATGCCTTCTTCCGGCTCAACCAGTTCAGCGGAAGCGGAGCGCGTTTCCCGGTAAAGCGCCGGTATATGCACGTGCCCGATGAACACGAGAGCTGTCTCGGCTGCCTGCATGCATCGCCAGGCCTTATCGGCATCGAGCAGGTAGTCCCAGTCATAAGGGTGCGCGGCCGAGGCATGCACATAGGTGACGCCGCGTTCGATATGCAGGTATGGCAAAGCACCGAGAAAATCCAGATGCTCGCGCCGTAACTGTTTGCGCGTCCAGTCGACAGCCTGCTTGACCTGCGGGCTGGGCCACGTCTCCCTTTCCACGATCATGTGTTCGTCATGATTGCCAAGCACTGCAATCAATCCGGGCAAGGTCAATAAAAGATCCATGGTGGCAACCGGATCGGCACCATAGCCGACACAGTCCCCGAGACACACAAATTGCTCGACACCGTGCGCCAGCGCCCGCTCATGACAAGCGGTCAGGGCCTCAAAATTACTGTGGATATCAGAAAAAATGGCAATCTTCATGCGCGGACAGGTAAACCGGAGCCGTTGTAGCGGTACCTTCGGCCATATTCATCTAAATGTTCATTACAATAAAGTGTAGCTGAATGTGATGAGTCTGCCATGCGCAAGCTCGATAGCGGTCGAGGCGCGCGTGCACAACTCACAGCATGGGTCAGCGACCGACAAGAAACATGGCTTGCAGCAACATCGTAAAAAATGTGCCACAAGCGGCGTTCATTTGTTGATGCGCTTAACCGGCGAGCTTCTTCTTAAGCAGCTCGTTGACCTGCGCCGGATTGGCCTTGCCTTGCGTGGCCTTCATCACCGCGCCGACAAAGAAGCCGAACAACGCCTCCTTGCCGGCGCGGTACTGTTCGAGTTGCTTCGGATTGCTGGTGATCACTTCGTCCACTACCTTCTCGATCGCACCACTGTCGGTGATCTGCTTCAAACCCTTCTTCGCGATCACGGCGTCAGCGTCACCCTCGCCGGCCCATATCGCCGTGAGCACGTCCTTGGCGATCTTGCCGGAGATGGTGTTATCGGCCAAACGCTTGAGCAGCCCGGCCATCAGCGCGGCCGTGACCGGCGAGTCAGTGATTTCCCGGTTCTCGCTGTTCAGCAAGCCAGACAGTTCCACGGCAACCCAGTTGGCGGCGATCTTCGGATCGGCTCCGGAATCACGCACTACCTGCTCGTAGTAGTCGGCCAGAGCGCGTGTCGCGGTCAGCACGCCGGCATCGTAGGCCGAGAGTTTGTACTGACGCTGGAAGCGCTCGGCCTTCGCGTCCGGCAGTTCCGGCAGTGTCTTGCGGGTTTCCTCGATGAAGTCCGCCTCAATCACCAGCGGCAACAGATCCGGATCGGGAAAATAGCGATAATCATGCGCCTCTTCCTTGCCGCGCATCGAGCGGGTTTCGTTTTTCACCGAATCGTACAGGCGGGTTTCCTGAACCACCTTACCGCCGCCTTCGAGCAGCTCGATCTGGCGTTCGACCTCGAACTCGATGGCCTTCTCGACGAAGCGGAACGAGTTGACGTTCTTGATCTCGGCGCGGGTGCCGAATTCCTTCTCACCCTTCGGGCGCACCGACACGTTGGCGTCGCAGCGGAACGAGCCCTCCTGCATGTTGCCATCGCAAATTTCGAGATAGGTCACGAGCGAATGCAGCTTCTTGAGATAGGCGACTGCCTCTTTCGCCGATCGCATATCTGGTTCGGACACGATTTCGAGCAGCGGGGTGCCGGCGCGATTGAGGTCGATGCCGGTGAGGCCGTGGAAATCCTCGTGCAGCGACTTGCCGGCGTCCTCTTCCAGATGCGCACGCGTGACGCCGACGACCTTCTCCACACCATCGACTTCGATCCTGAGCGTGCCCTTCTGTACCACCGGTAATTCGTATTGCGAGATCTGGTAGCCCTTGGGCAGGTCGGGATAAAAATAATTCTTGCGCGCGAACACCGAGCGCGGACTGACCGTGGCGCCGATCGCCAGACCCAGCTTGGTGGCCATGCGCACGGCCTCGCGATTCATTACCGGTAGCACACCGGGCAATGCGAGATCCACCGCACACGCCTGGGTGTTCGGCTCGGCGCCGTATTGCGCGGCCGCGCCGGAGAACAGTTTGCTCTGGGTGAGCAGCTGCACGTGCACTTCCAGACCGATAACCGTTTCCCATTCCATCAGACAAATCCCTTCGGCGCCTGCCGGTGCCAGTCGGTCACCTGCTGGTATTGGTGCGCCGTATTCAGCAATCGTGCCTCATCGAAATATTTTCCGATCAGCTGCAAACCGACAGGACGGTTGTCCACTCCGAAGCCGGCCGGGATGGATATGCCGGGCAGTCCAGCGAGGTTTACGGAGATGGTGTAAATGTCGTTCAAATACATGGCCACCGGGTCGTCGGTTCTTGGCACCGAGGTTGAAGGCAGTGGTTGGCGAGGTCGGGCCGGCGATGACGTCGCACTGCTCGAACGCGCGATTGAAGTCATCGGTAATCAGGCGGCGCAGCCGCTGTGCCTGCAGGTAGTAGGCATCGTAGTAACCGGCCGAGAGCACGTAGGTTCCAATCAGGATGCGGCGCTTCACCTCGGCACCAAAACCCTGTGCGCGGGTCTTGCAGTACATGTCGTTGAGGTCCTTGTACTCGGCCGCGCGGTGACCGTAACGCACGCCATCAAATCGCGCCAGGTTGCTGGAGGCCTCGGCCGGCGCGAGCACGTAGTAACAGGGAATGGCGAGCTGGCTGTTGGGCAGACTTACTTCTACCACCTCAGCGCCGAGCTTCTTGTATTCGGCGATCGCCGCCTCGACCACCTTGGCGACATCGGCGCTCAGGCCGGCACCGAAATATTCCTTCGGCAGGCCAATTTTGAGACCATTAATTGAGTTGTTGAGACTGGCGGTGAAGTCCGGCACCGGCTGATCCACCGAGGTCGAGTCGCGCGCATCGAAGCCGCACATGATATTGAGCAGCAACGCGGCATCTTCAGCGGTGCGGGTCATCGGCCCGCCTTGATCGAGCGATGAGGCAAACGCAATCATGCCGTAGCGCGATACACGCCCGTAGCTCGGCTTGATGCCGGTGATGCCAGTGAGTGCCGCTGGCTGGCGGATCGAGCCGCCGGTATCGGTACCGGTCGCGGCCGGCGCGAGGCGCGCGGCCACCGCTGCGGCTGAACCGCCGGAACTGCCGCCCGGCACGGCCTGGGTGTCCCATGGATTCTTCACCGGGCCATAGAACGAGGTTTCGTTCGACGAGCCCATGGCGAACTCGTCCATATTGGTCTTGCCGAGACACACGGCTCCGGCTGAATTGAAGCGTTCGATCACCGTGGCATCGTATGGCGCGATAAAATTGGACAACATCTTTGAGCCACAGGTGGTCAGCCAGCCATCGGCACAAAAAATGTCTTTCTGTGCGACCGGTATTCCAGTCAGTGGACCAGCCTGCCCACTGGCCAGGCGATTGTCCGCCGCCTTGGCTTGGTCAAGGGATCGTGCCGGGTCCAGGGAGATGAATGCATTCAGCTCCCGATACCTACTAATACGGTCCAAAAAGGCCTGGGTAAGCTCGACGCTCGAGACTTTTTTGGCCCGAAGGGCGGCAGACAGTTCGGTTACGGTTTTCTCTAACATTTTCCCGGTCTCTAAACGAAACACCTTCCGCGTGGCGGAGGTCCTTACTCGATGACCTTTGGCACCAGGAAAAGCCCGGCCTCGGTTGCCGGGGCGATCTTCTGGAATTTGTCGCGCTGGTCGGGCTCGGTGACGCGGTCGTCGCGCAACCGCAGCGCCGCGTCCTGAGGGTGGGCCATGGGCGCTACCGTTTTCGTATCCACCGCGTTCATTTGTTCGATCAAACCCAAAATCCGGGAGAGTGACTCGGTAGTCGCGGCGGTCTCGGCTTCGGTTATATCGAGGCGCGCCAAGTGAGCAATCTTGATCACATCCTTTCTGTCGAACGACATGGATTTCTACCCAAACGGTGGCTGAGTGCGCTGCGCACGTTATCACATTCAGTTTGGCTGTTGAACCGGCTCCCGGCGGTTGCTACAGTAGGCTGATTACCGGGATATGTCTCACCTCCACGATTTCAAGGCTACACTTCATTCATGTTTGCAAACCTACGCGGTTATTTTTCCAGCGATATCGCCATCGACCTCGGCACCGCCAACACCCTGATCTGGGTGCGCGGCAAGGGCATTGTCCTCAACGAACCATCGGTGGTTGCGGTGCGCCAGGAGTTCGGTCCGCGTGGCGGCCGTCAGGTGCTGGCGGTAGGCGTGGAGGCCAAACGCATGCTCGGCCGCACCCCCGGCTCGATCCAGGCGATTCGCCCGATGAAGGACGGCGTGATCGCCGACTTCACCGTGACCGGCGAGATGCTCAAATACTTCATTCGCAAGGTGCACGAAAAGCGCCTGTTGCAGCCCATGTCCGCGCATCGTCATCTGCGTGCCGTGCGGCTCCACCCAGGTGGAGCGACGTGCGATCCGCGAGTCGGCCATTGGTGCCGGTGCGCGCGAGGTGTACCTGATTGAGGAACCGATGGCCGCGGCCATCGGCGCGGATCTGCCGATCGGCGAACCCACCGGTTCCATGGTGCTCGACATTGGCGGTGGCACCAGCGAAGTGGGCGTGATTTCGCTTGGCGGCATGGTCTATGCCACCTCCCTGCGCATTGCTGGCGACAAGATGGACGAAGCAATCATAAGCTACGTACGTCGCAAGTATGGCTTACTCATCGGCGACGCTACCGCCGAGCGAATCAAGATCCAGGTCGGCACTGCTTGGCACGAAAGCGATGTGCGCCAGATGGAAATCAAGGGCCGGCACATAGCCGATGGCGTTCCGCGCAGCATGGTGGTCAATAGCAAGGAAGTCCTGGCGGCCCTGTCCGAGTGCCTGGCCGGTATTGTTACCGCTATCAAGGGCGCACTCGAACAGACCCCGCCAGAACTTGCCGCGGATATCGCCGACAAGGGTCTGGTGGTTTCCGGTGGCGGCGCGCTGCTGCGCGACCTCGACATCATGTTGCGCGAGGAAACCGGCCTGCCGATCGTGATCTCCGAAGATCCGCTCACCTGTGTAGTCCGCGGCTGCGGACGTGCTCTGGAAGAAACCGAATCGCTGAGTGATGTGTTCGTGCATGAATGATTGCGCGCTGCGCATTCCCGATATTTCCGTGCCTCCGTTCGTTCTGATTTACCCGGGCCGCACCGGCCCGGTTGCCTGCTGACATGCTGCAAGTCTCCCATTGGCAGATTCGCTCGCCTTCCAATCTGACGCGCTTCGTACTGCTGGCCCTGCTGTCGGTGAGCCTGATGCTGCTCGACGCTCGCGGCCACCACCTGCAAAAAATCCGTGCCGGTCTCACGGTGTTGTTCGTACCCATCCAGATGGTCGCTGCTTTTCCTGTTCCGCGTGGGCGGTGCGGTATATCGATTTCATCCGTGGTGACGAAAGCCTGCGCGCGGAAGATCGAGCGCCTGCGCGCCGAACAACCGATCCTGCTCGCGCGCCTGCAAAAATTCGAGGCCATCGAGGCCGAGAACGCTCATCTGCGTCAGCTGCTCGGCACCAGCGCACTGGTCGCGGATCGCGCCGTGGTCGGCGGAGCTGCTGGAAGTAGCGAGCGAGCCGTTACCGGCACGCCGTGGTGATCGCCAAAGGCGCAAAAGACGGCCTGTATTTGGGCCAGCCGATAATTGACACCTACGGTATCCGTGGCCAGGTCAGCGAAGTCGGCATTCTGCAAAGCACCGCGATACTCGATCACCGATCCGAGCCATGCCATTCCGGTGCAGGTGAACCGTAACGGTCTGCGCGCGATCGCCTTCGGCACCGGCGCGCCGGACTCAGTCTCCATCCGCTATCTGACCGCCTCGTCCGATATCAAGGCGGGTGACCTGCTGGTGAGTTCCGGCATCGGCGGTGGCTTTCCGTTCGGTTACCCGGTGGCGAAGGTAGAAAAAATCGTGAACGACCCGAACGAATCGTTCCTCGACATCAGCGCAACACCGGTGGCGCGAGCTCTCTCACAACAAGGAAGTGCTGCTCATCTGGCCGGCGAAATCAAGCATGTCCGTAGACGCAAGAAACCCGCTGAGATCAAAAAACCGGTCGTGCAAAAAAATCCCGTTGAACCGAAGAAACCTGCGGCGGTCCGCACGCCGGCTGCGTCAAATCCGTCGGCCGAAGCACCCAGACCCGTCGTGGTTGAACCGGCCAAGCCGGCGGAGGGCGAGCCGCCTCCATGAAGCTGGGCCACAACACACGCAGTCGCTTGATCATCGCCAGCAGTTTTCTGGTGGCACTGGTGCTGTCGATTCTTCCCTGGCCGATATGGACCGAGCAGTTCCGCCCCGACTGGGTGGCGCTGGTGCTCATCTACTGGTGCATCGCCCTGCCGACACGTGTCGGCGTAGGCACCGCCTGGAGCGTAGGATTGATACTCGATGTCCTGTACGGTTCGATGCTCGGCGAGAACGCGCTCGCCAAGTCGCTGATCGCCTTCCTCGCTGTGCACTTTCACCTGCAGCTGCGCATGTTCCCGCGCTGGCAACAGGCGGCGGTAGTGCTGCTGTTGATCGCGGCCAACAACCTGCTGGTATTATGGATCAAGCATCTCGCCGGCCAGGCACCGGCCACCTGGGGCTATCTCACACCGGGCATCGTCAGCATGCTCTTGTGGCCGTGGCTATTCGTTATCCTGCGCGACATTCGACGCCACGGCAACGTGAACTGATGATTCTGGTTATTTTTGTGCAGGCTTTTTTTCCCTAGACTATGCGAGCAGGCGAAATCCGGGACCACCTTCGGGAATCACGCCTGTTCGGCGCGCGCCTATCGATTGTGGCCAGCGTGGTGGTCACACTGACCGTTTTGTTGTTTCTGCGTCTCGCCTACATTCAGATTGCCAACTACCGGCACTTCGCCACACTGTCGCAGGAGAACCGCATCAAGCCGGTGCCGATCGCGCCGGTGCGTGGCAGTATCCTGGATCGCAATGGCGTAGTACTGGCGCAGAACTATCCGTTGCTCACGCTCGAAGTGATACCCGACCAGGTGGACGATATGGGCGGACTGCTGGATGAGATCGGCAAGATCATCACACTCAACGAGCGCGACCTGAAGCTGTTCGCCAGGCAGCTGCGCGAGCGGCCGCGCTTCGAGTCACTCACGCTGCGCACCCACCTGACCGATGATGAAGCAGCGCGCTTTGCACTGGTGCGCCACCGCTGGAACGGCGTCGAGCTACGCGCACGCTTGCAGCGTCACTACCCGCAGGGCGCGCTTGCGGTGCATGCCATTGGCTACGTCGGACGCATCAACGAAGATGAAATGGAGGTCATCGACAAATCTGCCTACCGCGGTACTCAGCACATTGGCAAGCTCGGTATCGAACAGAATTACGAGGGTACTTTGCTTGGCGAAGTTGGTTTCAAAAGAATCGAGACCGATGCACACGGGCGCGAGGGCCGCGTGCTGGAGCGTATCGCACCAGTCGCTGGCCGGCACCTGCACCTGAGTCTGGACGCACGCATGCAGGCACTTGCGGAGCAGTCCCTCGGTAACTTTCGGGGTGTAGCCATCGCCATGGACCCGAAAACCGGAGCAGTGCTGGCCTTCGCCAGTACTCCAACGTACGACCCGAATCCATTCGTGAACGGCATCGACCCGGAATCCTACGCGGCGCTACGCGACAACAAAAACAAGCCACTCCTGAATCGCGCGCTAAGCGGCCAGTACGCGCCTGGTTCCACGATAAAGAGCTTTTTCGGCCTTGCGGCGCTTGATGCTGGGGAAAGTCCAGCCAAACAAGTTGTCTGCCCAGGCTGGTACTCACTGCCCGGCAGCAGCCACCGTTTCCGCTGCTGGAAGCGGGACGGACATGGCGCGGTGGACCTGCATGCCGCCGTGGTGCAGTCGTGCGATGTGTACTTTTACCGGCTTGCCGTCACACTTGGCATCGAGCGAATCAACAGTTACCTGGCCGGTCATGGTTTTGGCAGCCCGACCGCTGTGGACCTGCGCGGCGAAGCGAAAGGCGCACTCCCGCAACCAGACGCCAAACACCGACGCGGCAAGCCTTGGCAACCGGGCGAAACCGTAATCGCCGGTATCGGTCAGGGAGCGACCCTGGTCACACCCTTGCAGCTCGTCACCGCCATGTCCGGTATCGCCAATCGCGGCCTGCGCCCGCAGCCGCATCTGGTGCAGTCAATCGAGGACCCGACTACCAAAGTTCGTACTCCGTTGGCGTTGTCGCCGCCACAAGCTTCCGGAGACTATACGTCCGAGCAGTTCGATATCATGATTCGCAATCTAACTGATGTGGTGCACGCCGAAGGTGGCACGGCGCGCGGCATCGGCTGGAACGCGCCGTATAAAATCGCCGGCAAGACCGGCACGGCGCAAGTATCAGGCATCGGCCAGGGCGAGAGATATGTAGAGAGCCGTACTGCCGAGCATCTACGCGATCATGCGCTATTCATCGCCTTCGCACCGGCTGACGATCCGCAGATCGCCGTGGCAGTAATCGTCGAAAACGGGGGTCACGGTGGTGCCGTGGCCGCGCCGATTGCACGCAAACTCATGGATCAATATCTGATCGGCAACGCCATTCCCGCCAAGGTTACTGTACCGGCGGGCGGCGATGCCGATTAAGGCAGGTAAACGTGCAAAAAACAAACCGTCTCTATCGAAAGCATGCTTACACAAAGACCATTGTGTCAATAACGGCGCCTGGAATAATAATCATGCCAAGCCGTATGCACGCGTGCATACGGTTTTTTGATTTCTGTTCCGGGTATCCTGCATGAGCCGTCTGCAGCGCTGGCACATTGACGTTCCGCTGTTTTATGCGCTGCTCGCGCTTGCCGGCATCAGCCTGCTCGTGGTGTTCAGCGCGAGCGCCGAGAACCTCACGACACTTTTCAAACACATCCTGCGCCTGATCATGGGTTTCGGCATCCTGTTCCTGATCGCCCAAATCCGCCCCGAAGACCTGCGGCGCCTGGCGCCGGTCCTGTTCGGCCTCGGCGTGCTGCTGCTGATCGCCGTGCTCGGCGTCGGTATCGTTTCAAAAGGTGCGCGTCGCTGGCTGGGCGTAGGCGGCTTCAGCTTCCAGCCATCCGAGATCATGAAACTGGCCCTGCCGATGATGCTTGCCTGGTATTTCGCGCGCGTGCCGCTGCCGCCCAATCTGCGGCAACTGACGCTCGCTTTTATCGCAATACTGGTACCGGCGGCGCTCATTGCCAAGCAACCGGATCTTGGTACCGCCGTTCTGGTATTTGGCGCCGGCTTCGCCATGCTGTTTCTGGCCGGCATGCACGGGCGGATTCTGGCGGGGCTCACCGTGCTGGCGGCGATTGCGATTCCGTTTGTCTGGACGCATCTGCACGGCTACCAGCAGAGGCGCATACTGACACTGCTCGATCCGGCCTCCGATCCGCTTGGCGCCGGCTATCACACTCTGCAAGGCATGATCGCAATCGGATCGGGTGGATTCTTCGGCAAGGGCTGGCTCAACTCCAGCCAGGCACACCTCAACTACCTGCCGGAAAGCTCGACCGATTTCATCTTTGCGGTGTTTGCCGAAGAGTTTGGACTGCTCGGCATCCTGGTACTGCTTGGCCTCTACCTGTTCATCGTCTACCGCGGCTTCCTGATCGCCTGGCTTGCACAAGACAGTTTCACGCGTTTGCTGGCTGGCGGCCTGACCCTGGTATTCTTTTTTTACTTCTTCGTGAATGTCGGCATGGTCAGCGGCATACTGCCGGTGGTAGGCGTACCGTTGCCGCTCATCAGTTACGGCGGCACCGCACTGGTGACACTCATGGCGGCGTTTGGAATGCTAATGAGTATCGGCACACACCGGAAAATGGCGGGCTAATGACAGCACACAGCACAAGTTGCAAGAATCAAGCTACAAGGAAGGCACCGCTTCTGGCTTGCCTCTCGTCTCTTGTCTGCTGTCTCTGCTTCACAGCCCCCACCCACGCCGCTAGCCCGGATGAACACCCCGTGATGCGGCGCCTTATGGATGAAATGGTGTCGAAGCATGCATTCACACATAAGGAACTCAGCGACTGGCTTTCCCATGCCGAAATTCGCGACGACATTATCGAGGCCGTTCACCGCCCGAAAGAAGGCCTTCCATGGCACGAATACCGCAAGCTGTTCGTGAACGACGAGCGTGCACGCCGCGGTTTGAAGTTCTGGAAAGCGAACGCCGAAACGGTGTTTCGCGCCGGTCACGAGCATGGCGTACCACCCGAAATCATTGTCTCGATCATCGGTGTCGAGACTTTTTACGGGCGTCAAGGCGGCGCTTACCGTGTACTGGATGCGCTCGTCACGCTTACCCTGCATTACCCGGAACGCAGTGACTTCTTCCGCAATCAGCTGGTTGAATTTCTGCTGCTGGCACGCGAATTGGGGCTGAATCCACTCAGCATCAAGGGTTCGTACGCCGGGGCCATGGGGATACCACAATTCATATCGTCCAGTTACCGGCGATACGCTGTGGATTTTGACGGCGACGACAAACGCGACCTGACCGATGTCGAGGATGCGATCGGCAGCGTCTCCAATTTTCTCAAGGAACATGGCTGGAAACGCGGCGAACCGATTGTCAGCGATGTGAAACTCAACGGATCGATGTACGCCTGGCTGGAAAACAACGGGCTTGAACCACGCATCAGTGTGCAATACCTGTCGCGTTATGGAATCCTGCCGGTGCAACGTATCGACGCACAGCAACTCGCCGCGCTGGTTGCATTCGAAGGCGAATCCGCGCCAATCCACCGCCTTGTCTACAATAATTTCTATGTCATCACGCGCTACAACCGCAGCAAGAACTACGCCATGGCGGTTGTGGAATTGAGCGAAATGCTGCGCAGTCTATATTTCGGGGAGTGAACATGAACGTGCGAATTCTGCTTGTCGTGGCCACTGCCCTGGCGGCAGGCTGCTCGACTGTGCCACGTGGTGGTTACTACCAGGACGACGGTCCGCACCGCCGCCCCGAAGTGGATGTGTCGAAAGTACCAGACGCCGTGCCCAGAAACGAACCCTACAATGAACGCAACAATCGTCCCTATAGCGTGTTCGGCGTCAACTATCGCCCGCTCAAAACCGCCAGGGGTTACCGTGAGCGTGGCGTCGCCTCCTGGTATGGCAAGAAATTCCACGGTCAGCGCACCGCAAATGGCGAAACCTACGACATGTACGCCATGAGCGCGGCGCATAAAACCCTGCCGTTGCCATCTTACCTGCGCGTGCGCAACCTGAATAATGGCAAGAGCGTTATCGTACGCGTGAATGACCGTGGACCGTTCCTCGAGAACAGGATAGTTGATCTGTCCTATGCTGCCGCCGCAAGACTCGGCATCATCGCCACCGGTACCGGCATTGTCGAGATCGAGGCGCTCAGCGGCGATGAACCGGTCACACAATCTGCTAAACGTGCGAAGGAACCAGACCCTCTTTCCAGAGCGGCGACACCGCGCCTGTATTTACAGGTCGGCGCCTTCACCAGCCGTGACAACGCCGAAAACCTGAAGCTGCGCCTGGCAGACGCCGACCTCAAGTCCGTGCATATTCAAAACAGCGGCCTCGACGCCACGCCACTTTATCGCGTGCGTATCGGCCCGCTCGACAGCGTGGATGAAAGCGACCGCCTGGCGGCACGCCTCACGGCGCAAGGTTTGCCGAAACCAGTCATCGTTGTTGAGCAGTAACATGTGGTACACAGCGCGTCTGCTCACCGTATCGATCACGTTCGGTCTGCTGCCATTCTCCATTGCCTTCGCGAACTTCTGGAACATTCCGGAACCGGATCTGCCTGCGCGCGCATTCGTGCTCGTCGAGGCACAAAGTGGTGTCGAACTGGCCGCGCACAACGCCGATGAGCGTCTGCCCCCGGCATCGCTCACCAAGTTAATGACCGCCTATCTTTTGTTCGGCGACCTGCGCGCCGGAAAGCTGAAGCAGGACGAACTTGTTACCGTCAGCCGCTATGCTGCGCGCCTGCCTGGGGCACGCATGTTTCTGCGTGAAGGCGAACAAGCCCCGGTGGAAGAACTTTTGAAAGGCATGCTGGTGCAATCCGGAAACGACGCGACCTTCGCGCTGGTCGAACACGCATACGGCACGCTCCCGGTATTCGTAGCACGCATGAACGCCATGGCTGCGGAGCTCGGCCTCGCCAACACGCATTTCGCCAACGCCACCGGCCTGAGCAATCCGCATCACTATTCAAGCGCGCGCGATTTGACGCGTCTGGCCATGGCCGTCAAACGCGACTTCCCCGAATACGCTGGCTGGTTCGCGCTCAAGGAATATGGTTGGGCCGGCATTGTGCAGCCGAACCGTAACCGGCTGCTGCGCGATCCCGGCGTGGACGGGCTCAAGACCGGCCACATCGAGGCCGCAGGTTACTGCCTGGTGGCGAGCGCGCAACGGGACGGCATGCAGCTCATCGCCACTCTGCTTGGCACGGACAGCGAGCAGGAACGCGCCCGCAGTGGGCGCCGACTGCTTGACTTCGGTTTCAGGAAGTTCGAATCGCGTCTGCTGTATCAAAGCGATATACCCGTTACGACCCTGCCGGTCTGGCAGGGAGAAAACAACGCCGTGTCACTCGGCGTCAATCGGGATACCTGGATCACCCTGCCGCGCGGCGGCTTTACGGCCTTCAGCACACGCGCGAAATTGCCACAACTCAGGCTGGCGCCGGTAACACGCGGCGAAACGATTGGGCACATGGAGCTTTTGCAAAATGGCCAGTCGCTTGCTGAGCTACCACTTGTGGCGCTGTCGGACGTGCCGGAGGGCGGTCTTGTCAAACGCACCGCCGACCGTCTGCGTCTGTGGTTCCGTGAGCAGGGCCCGGTCCAGGCCGCGCCGTGACCAGCCGGGTCGCTTCGGGATAGAATCTCTATCTTCGCGGGCCTGCCCGCTTCTTTGCGATACGGCTATCCATGTATCCCCCGCTCGTCTATCTCAACGGTGCATTCCTGCCTTCGGAGCAGGCGCAGGTATCCGTGTTCGACCGCGGCTTCGTATTTGCCGATGGCGTCTATGAAGTGATACCAGCCTATGGCGGGCGACTGTTCCGCCTGCCACAGCATTTGGTGCGTCTCGACAACAGCCTCGCTGGCATCCGTCTGTCCAATCCAATGTCCACGCACGACTGGCAGGCGGTGTTTACGCGCCTCGTTGAATCCGGTGGCGACGCTGACCAGTCAGTATATTTGCAAGTCACACGCGGCCCGGCAGAGCGCGACCATGCATTCCCGAAGCAGATCACACCGACCGTTTTCGCGTATTCCCAGATTCTCAAATACCCGGAGCCGGCACTGCTCGCCGCTGGCGTCGCCGCGATCACGGTGTCGGACATCCGCTGGCAGCGTTGCGATATCAAGGCGATTGCGCTCCTGCCAAACGTGCTCATGCGCCAGCAGGCTACCGAGCAAGGCGCGGCAGAGGCTATCTTGCTGCGCGACGGCATCATGACCGAAGGCTCGGCGAGCAATATATTTCTCGTATTGAATGGCAAGCTGGTGACGCCACCCAAGGGGCCATTCATTCTGCCCGGTGTCACGCGTGATCTCGCTCTGGAACTGGCACGCACGCACGGACTGGCCTGTGAAGAACGCGTCGTGACCGAATCCGAGTTGCGCAGCGCCGACGAACTGATGTTGTCGAGTTCCACCAAGGAACTGCTGCCTATCACGCGCCTCGACGGCAGCCCCGTGGGCAGCGGCAAGCCCGGCCCATTGCACGCGCGCCTGCATGCCCTCTACCAGGATTACATTCGTGACTTCCGCGCCGGCAAAGTCGAGTAACTTTGATGTATGTAATGTGATCGTGCGCGACCTCGGACGCGTAGATTACACGCGCGTCTGGCAGGACATGCGCCACTTCACCGACCGGCGCGATGACTCCACTCAGGATGAAATCTGGCTGGTCGAACACGCACCGGTGTACACCCTTGGCACGAATGATCATAACGAAGCATTCGACAATCCTGGCATTCCGCTGGTGAAGAGCGATCGCGGCGGCCAAATCACCTACCACGGACCCGGGCAGCTTATTGCGTATGTGCTCATCGACCTGCGCCGGCGTGGCTGGGGAGTGAAGCAGCTGGTTACAAGGCTTGAGCAGGCCATCATCGACCTGCTGACAGCTCGCGGTCTGTCTGCAGTTCGGCGCTCGGGTGCGCCCGGCGTCTACGTGGGCGGGCGAAAAATTGCCCAACTCGGCCTGCGTGTACGGCGTGGCGCCTGCTACCACGGGCTGTCGTTCAATGTGGCAATGGATCATGAACCTTTCCGCCGTATTAAACCGTGCGGTTATGCCGGTCTCGAAACCACCGATCTCGCGATGCTCATCGGTCACGAACGGATAAGTTTGTCAGACGTGAAGCCCGAGCTGCTTGGACAGCTTTTTTGTAATCTGGGATACAATCCTCAACAGGAGGTTTGATCTTTAAATATCAACACCCCTGCCAACTCATTCAGGCTGAAGGCTGACTTATTTCGACAAGGCACTTAATCAAACGACCATCATCTGGAACAACACACTATGGATATGTGGGCCCGTATTGCCGAAACGTTCGTCACGCCGCCCGGCATAATTGCTCTGTTGTTGTTACTTACTTTTTTCGCTTATTTCAGCCGCCACTGGCTCGGTACTGCGATGCTGGTCCTGAGCACGGTCGCTCTTGTCGCCTTGAGCTTGCCGCTCACCGCACACCAGCTGATGAACGGGCTGGAGAATTTCTCCAAACCCCCGGAGCTGGTACCGATGGCGGAGAAAGGCCGGCTGGCATCGCGATATATCCCACAAAACAGCCTGAAGGACCCACCGGATGCCATTGTGGTGCTGGGAAACGGTCGCTATGCCGATGCCCCGGAATATGGCCTGGAAGACACGGTAAGCACACAGGGCCTGGAACGCCTGCGCTATGCGGCATACCTGCAACGCAAGACCGGGTTGCCTATTCTGGTGAGTGGCGGTGCGCCGGGAGGCGAGGAAACCGCCGAAGCAACACACATGCAAACCGTACTGAGTACGGATTTCCATGCGGACGTGAAGTGGGTGGAGATTGAATCGCGCACGACGAAGGAGAATGCGCGCAACAGTCAGCTTTTGCTCGCAGCGGCCAAGGTACAACATATCTATCTGGTCACCCACGCCTGGCATATGCGACGCGCGGCGCTCGCCTTCGAATCGGCTGGAATCAAGGTCACGCCAGCCCCAATGGGATTTCATACCTTGGGCCGCACGGCGCGTGCATACAGTGCCTATCTACCCAGTGCGCAAGGAATGTATTACTCCAGCCTGGCGTTGCGTGAGCGCCTGGGTTACATCTGGTATGGACTCAACGAGGAGAGTAAACCGGTTGCCAAGACAACTGCCGCCGATCCCAGGCTAGCGCCGGTCCAAAAGAAGTAACAGGCCTGACTCGCGGTCTGCAACACGCGGGGCAAACTGCAAGAGGCCGTATTTGCAGAAAAAACTTTCTTGACCGTGACCGGCGTATCCTTGACGCCCCCTGACAACATGCGCGCCGACGCACTTGCGCGGCATCTTGATATCGATGTCACACAAAACCGGTTCCTCTACTTGCACTACGCGACCGCTTCCTACGACACAAAAATACTGACCGAGCGCACAATCCGGGAGATTGCGCCGGATGTTTTCCTCAATCAGATGATTGTTGTCCGGCCAACCCGGTAGACGCGGAAAAGCGAGTGTGGTGGGCCCGGCAGGACTCGAACCTGCGACCTAGGGATTATGAGTCCCCAGCTCTAACCAGCTGAGCTACAGGCCCAAGTCCAAAAAGCATTAATCGAGAAAGCTGCGCAGGTGTTCGGAGCGGCTCGGGTGACGCAACTTGCGCAGTGCCTTGGCCTCAATCTGGCGAATGCGTTCGCGCGTAACGTCGAACTGCTTGCCGACTTCTTCCAGGGTATGGTCGGTATTCATCTCAATACCGAAGCGCATACGCAACACCTTGGCCTCGCGCAGCGTCAGGTGCTGAGAATCTCATCCGTTGCTTCCTTGAGACCGGCCAGGGTGGCGGCGTCACCGGGCGCGGTGACGCTGACGTCTTCGACAAAATCGCCCAAATGCGAATCCTCGTCGTCGCCGATCGGCGTTTCCATGGAAATCGGTTCCTTGGCGATCTTGAGCACCTTGCGAATCTTGTCCTCAGGCATTTCCATGCGCTTGGCCAGTTCCTCGGGAGTCGCCTCGCGGCCCATCTCCTGCAACATCTGGCGGGAGATGCGATTGAGCTTGTTGATCGTCTCGATCATGTGCACCGGGATGCGGATGGTGCGCGCCTGGTCGGCAATCGAACGCGTGATGGCCTGTCGGATCCACCAGGTCGCGTAGGTCGAGAACTTGTAACCACGACGGTATTCGAACTTGTCCACGGCCTTCATCAGGCCGATGTTGCCCTC
The DNA here is from genome assembly GCA_963698375.1 of uncultured Pseudomonadota bacterium. GTDB lineage: Bacteria > Pseudomonadota > Gammaproteobacteria > Acidiferrobacterales > UBA6901 > UBA6901. The sequence goes on along the minus strand of CAVOQN010000007.1, from coordinate 16,799 downwards.
CTGGATGAGATCGAGGAATTGCAGGCCACGATTGGTGTACTTCTTCGCGATCGAGATCACCAGTCGCAGGTTGGCCTCGACCATTTCCTTCTTGGCGCGGCGCGCCTTGGCCTCGCCAATCGACATGCGGCGATTGACCTCCTTGAGCTCGCTGATAGGCAGTCCGGCGCGTTCCTGTATCTGCGTCAACCGGTTCTGGGCGCTGGTAATCGCCTCCAGATGACGATCGATGACATCGGCATTGCACTCGCCGGTCTTCTGGATTTTCTTGATGACGCGCGGACTGACTTCATGGCCTGGAAAAAGCTTGATGAAGGTCTTGCGCGGCAGGCGCGCCTTGCCGACGCAGACATCCATGATGATCTTTTCCTGACCGCGTGCGTGCTCTACAAGCGAACGCACGTCTTCAACCAGGCGATTGATCTGCTTGGCGACAAATTTTATTTCCAGGAATTCCTCGGTGAGCTTTTTCTGCGCGCGCAGCGCCTCGGGGGCGCCAAAACCATTCTTGTCCAGGGCCTTGGCGAGACTGGTGTGCAGCCTGCGAACGCGCGCAAAGCGCCGCAACGCCTCGTCGCGATCCGGACCTGTGTCTTCATCGCTGCTGCTACTGTCATCGCTGTCGTCATCGTCCTTAGACTTGCCTGCTCCGGACGACTGAGCCCTCTTCATCGGTGATGAATCACCGGTAGCGGTTCATCCTTGGCATTCGGGTCGATAAAATCCACGACCAGATCGGTCAGGCGCATTTGTTCGGCCTCGACCAGATCCATCATGCGCAGCACTTCGCCGATGGTCGCCGGGCAGGAGGCGATGGCCACGATGCTCTCGCGAATGCCGTCTTCGATACGCTTGGCGAGCTCGATTTCACCCTCGCGCGTGAGTAACTCCACCGTACCCATTTCGCGCATGTACATGCGCACCGGATCGGTAGTGCGACCGAATTCGTTGTCCACGGCCGAAGCCAGTACCTGCTCGGCCTCCTCAGCCACTTCTTCCTCGTCCTCGGTGGCGGCGGTTTCGGTCTTGAGCAGCAACGTGTCCGGGTCCGGGGCCTGGTCGTAGACCTCGATCCCCATGTCGTTGATCATGTTGATCACCGCCTCGATCTGGTCGGTGTCGTGCACGCCTTCTGGCAGGTGGTCGTTAATGTCCCGGTAGGTGAGAAAGCCCTGCTCCTTGCCCTGGATAATGAGCTTCTTGAGCTGGAGACGCTGGGTTTCTTGATCCATGAGGAATACCATATAAAGAATTGTTAAATAAGTTCGAAAAAGTAACCGCTTAGTTTACATTAAATGCGGGCGACACCCAAGATGCACAAGACATTAGACAGGTTGGCCGCCACTTTTTTCCGCTAAAAGTCGTTTTAATTCAACCTTTTCCGCAGATGTGAGGCCAGAAAGCCGGTCCTTGTCCATAAGCCGCTCTGTCTCGGCCCCGAGTGCCTCGCGCCGGAGTTGTTCGAGTACCCCCTGAAATTCGGCTTTCGACATCGCCGCTCAGGGTCGGATGCTCCCAAACCAGCAGCTTGGTCAATGCATGTTGGTACTCACTATCTCTATAGTGCTCAATAATAAACCCAGTTTTTATATCAGGCCGATCCTGAAATCAGCTGTACCAGATCAAAAAGGAGCGCCACGCCCGGACGACCTTGCCAAGGCCCGAAGCTCCCCGCCCGCATCAACCACTGTCGCGGGCAAGCTCAGGATGCTGAAGAAGCAGCGTGATGGCCGTACGCACCAAGGATGGGCGCGATTTGCCCGCCTGCCGGACCGACGGGTGTCGCGCTGAACCGGCAACGTCGCGGGACGTTCGCCACTGTCCAGCAGACGGCTGAGTTCAGTGGCTGGCAAATGACACAGTTCCGCCAGTCTGGCCACCATCAGCTGGCGCAACACGCCTGGGCGCATCTTAGACAGATGTGGTCGGGCGAGTTCCACGAGCCGGGCGCGCCCGTCCAGACGGCTCATGTCCACCTGCTCCGCGAGGTGCTGGAAAAAGTAATCCGGCAATGGCGTTGCGGTTTTGAGCCGCGCGCCGAAATCGGCCGCGCCCTCCTTGCGCACCAGCGTATCCGGATCCTCGCCATCGGGCAGAAACAGGAAGCTCACCTGCCGACCCTCATGCAGTACCGGCAGGCCATTCTCGAGCGCCCGCCACGCGGCTTCGCGTCCGGCGCGGTCGCCATCGAAACAGAACACCACTTCCGGGACATAGCGGAACAGGCGTTCCAGATGATCGCGGGTGGTGGCGGTGCCGAGCGTGGCCACCGCGTAATCGAGGCCATACTGGGCGAGCGCCACCACGTCCATATAGCCTTCCACCACCAGCGCCCGGCCGCTGCGCTTGAGCGCATCGCGCGCGCGATACAGCCCATACAGCTCGCGACCCTTGTGGAACAGCGGGGTTTCCGGGGAATTCAGGTATTTGGGCTCACCCTGGTCGAGCACGCGCCCGCCGAAGCCAATGAGCCGGCCACGGTGGTCGTGGATCGGAAACATCACCCGGTGACGAAAACGATCGTAGTAGCCGCCGCCATCCTTTTTGACCAGCAACCCGGCAGCGAGCAGCGCCGCGCGCGACTCCTCGGTCGTGCCCACGGCCTTCAGCAGATTGTCCCAGCCATCCGGGGCAAACCCGAGACCGAAGTCAGCGGCAATCTCGCCACTGAGTCCGCGTCGCTTCAGATAGTCGATCGCCGTCGTGCGCCTGCGGATGTTCGCGCAGCATGCGCCGGTAGAAACGATCGGCCTGGACGAGCACCTCCAGCAGCGGCGCCGTGATGTCCGGTTTGTCATCGGAAATATGACTGTCCTGCGGAACAGTGACCCCGGCGCGCTGGGCGAGGTCTTTCACCGCCTCGGGGAAACTCATGTGCTCATAATCCATGAGAAACTTGATGGCACTGCCGTTCACGCCACAACCGAAGCAGTGATAGAACTGCTTGTCCTGGCTCACCGTAAACGACGGGGTCTTTTCTTCATGGAATGGGCAACAGGCCTTGTAATCCTTGCCGGCCTTCTTGAGCGGCACACGTGCATCGATCACGTCGATGATATCGATGCGCGACAACAGGTCGTCGATGAACTTCTTGGGGATCTTGCCCGGCATGGGGCTATTCTAGCTCGCCCGGGGTCGGGCGCGAGATGGTAGAAAAGGCTGGAGAACTTACAGGAGGACTGCGGGACTCAGCCGGCGAGCTGCGCCTTAACCAGGGCACTCACCTTGCCCATGTCGGCACGGCCCTGCAGCTTCGGCTTCAGAACGCCCACCACCTTGCCCATGTCCTTGATGGAGGCGGCGCCGGTGGAGGCGATGGCCTCTTTCACCAGTTTGGCCACTTCGTCGTCGCTCGCCTGCGCCGGGAGATACACTTCCCAGAAGGCGATGTCGCGGTTTTCCTTGTCGGCCAGATCGGGGCGATTGCCCTTGAGAAATTGCTCAACGGCATCGCGCGACTGGCGCACCGTTTTTTCGACAACCGAGAGCACCTGGGTATCGTCGAGGGTAATGCGTTCATCCACTTCGCGCCGCTGGATCGCGGCCCAGAGCATGCGGATGGCGCTGAGACGCGCCTCATCGCGGCTGCGCATCGCGGCCTTCATGTCCTGGTTGATCTGATCTCTCAGGCTCATGGCGCCGGTAACGCGGAAGGGACGTGAACGAAATTAGTACAGACGCGTGGAGTGCAGGCTGAGACGCGCGAGCTTCTTGAGTTCGCGCTTGCGCGCGGCGGCGGCTTTGCGCTTGCGCACGGTGGTCGGCTTCTCGTAGAACTCGCGTTCGCGCACTTCCGCGAACACACCGGCCTTCTCACAGGCGCGACGGAAGCGACGCAGGGCGACTTCAAAGGGTTCGTTGTCTTTGAGACGAATCGACGGCATGCAATACAGTCCTCAATGATTTAGGCTTGCCCGGCCAGGGGCCGGTTCGGGAAAGGCGGGAATTCTATAGATTTCGGGGGTTTTTGTACACCTTCGGGCTTGCTCCAAGCCTCTCTGTCACCCGACAATACCCAATCTATGCGTGTTCTTGGTCTTGAAACCTCCTGTGACGACACCGGGGTCGCGGTATTCGATACCGAACGCGGGCTGCTGGCCCACAAGCTCTATTCCCAGAGCCAGATGCACGCCGAATACGGCGGGGTCGTGCCGGAACTGGCCTCGCGCGACCATATTCGCAAGCTCCTGCCACTGGTGCGGGAAGTGCTGGCCGAAGCCGGGATCGCGCCGGCGACCTCGACGGCGTGGCCTACACCATGGGTCCGGGGCTGGCCGGGGCCCTGCTGGTGGGCGCCTCGGTTCGGCCGCAGTCTGGCCTATGCCTGGGGCATCCCGGCGATCGGGGTGCATCATATGGAAGGACACCTGCTCGCGCCGATGCTCGAACCGGACGCGCCGGCGTTTCCGTTCCTGGCCCTGCTGGTGTCCGGCGGCCACACCCTGCTCACCGATGTGCGTGCCGTGGGCGACTACCGCCTGCTCGGTGAGTCGGTCGACGATGCCGTGGGTGAGGCGTTCGACAAGACTGCCAAGCTTCTTGGTTTGGGTTATCCCGGCGGCCCGGCAATCGCCGCGGCGGCATCACATGGCACTCCCGGGCGTTTTCGCTTTCCGCGCCCCATGACTGATCGCCCGGGCCTCGACTTCTCGTTCTCGGGCCTGAAAACCGCAGCGCTGACCATCGCACAGCAGCATGCGCTCGACGCGCACACCATTGGCGACATTGCTTTCGCATTTCAGGAAGCGGCTGTGGACACGCTCGTCATCAAGTGCGCGCGGGCGCTGGAACAAACCGGTCACACGCGTCTCGTGATTGCCGGCGGCGTGGGCGCAAACGCATTATTGCGCACGCGTCTTGAGGAACTCGGTGGAAAAATCAACGTACGCGTGTATTACCCGCGACCGGAGTTCTGCACCGACAACGGTGCGATGATCGCCTACGCCGGCGCGTTGCGGCTGCGTGCGGGACAGGAAGAGGGGTTGGCATTCGGTGCGCGGCCGCGCTGGAGCCTGATGGATCTGACAGCGCCTAAATAGCCGCCAGCGAAGCGAGCCGCGCTAAGTCTTTTAGCGTCCGATCTTGGTTTCCGTGCCGGCGAGCAACTTCTGCATGTTACTGCGATGCCGCCACAGCAGCAGCGACGCCATGACTACCGTGGCAACAATCAACTCCGGTTCGCGCACAAACCACCAGACATAGACAGGCGCCAGCACAGAGACTGTGATCGCGGACAAGGATGAATAGCGCGTCGTGACCGCCATCACCAGCCAGCTTCCAACCAGCGCCAGCCCCACCCAGCCGTTCAGGGCGACGAGCGCGCCGAACGCGGTCGCCACGCCCTTGCCGCCCTTGAAGCCGTGGAAAACCGGAAACACATGGCCGAGAAAAACAGCGAGCACGGTTAACGCCAGAAACACACTGGCCACGCCCAGAACGTGCGCCAACAAGACCGGCACCACACCCTTCAGCACATCCCCCAGCAACGTCAGGATCGCGGCCTTCTTGCCGCCGTAGCGCAGGATATTGGTGGCGCCAGGATTGCCGGAGCCGACTTCGCGCGGGTCCTTGAGACCGAACAGCCGCGCGATCACAATCGCACTTGATACTGAGCCGAGCAGGTAGGCAAAAACGGGTAGCAGATAAGCTGTCATGGCGGGCTATTGCACTGGCTTGCGTGGCGCACGTCAAGCTTCGCCGGCGGGCTGCGCCCCCCGGGCAAATCCGCTATAGTCCCGGCCGCATGGACATCATCTATCTGCACGACCTCAAGGTCGACTGCATCATCGGTATCTGGGAGTGGGAACGGCGCACCACCCAGACCCTCACCATCCACCTCGACATGGCGATGGACGTGCGGCGTGCGGCGGCGAGTGATGATATCCACGACACGCTCAACTACAAGGCCGTGGCCAAGAGTGTGATCGGCTTTCGTAAGTGCCTCGCAGTACCAACTGGTCGAAACACTCACCGAAAAAATTGCCGAACTGATCGTGCACGAATTTCAGGTGCCGTGGGTGCGCGTGAAGCTCAACAAAAAAGGTGCGGTGCGCGGCGCCACCGATGTCGGCGTCATCATCGAACGCGGTGCCCGCCCGCCCGGTTTGCCGGTATAAATAATGGTTATTATTCCAAGCGCCGCAATTGGCGCAATGGACTTTGTGCAGGCTTACATGCCTCATATGGTTAATTTTGTGCAAACCTGCTTTCCTTGAAAATGGTTATTCTTGTGCAAACCTGCTTTCCTTAAATGGCACGCGCCTACATCAGCATTGGCAGCAACATTGAGCGCGCGCCCAACATTCGCGCTGCAGTACAGGCGCTGCGCGAACGCTTCGGCACACTCACGCTTTCGAGCGTGTACGAGAACCAGCCAATCGGATTTGAAGGCGAGAATTTCTATAATCTGGTCGCGGCCTTCGACACGGATCAATCGCCTGAAGCGGTCAATGCCATCCTGCACACCATCGAGCAGCAATGCGGCCGAAAACGCGGACCCTCGCGCTTTACCTCGCGCACCATCGATCTCGACCTGTTGCTCTATAACGATCTGATTCGCGAGAAAGAGGCCCTGCGCCTGCCGCGTCGCGAGGTGGACGAGTATGCCTGCGTGTTGCGACCGCTCGCCGAGCTCGCACCCGAGACGCATCACCCTCGCAGTGGCGAGACTTTCGCGACCCTGTGGGCACGCTTCGACAAAACCACACAACCGCTCACACCGGTAGAACTGAAACTTTCCGACTGACTCCGTGACGATGGCTTACGCTACGACCGTACGCCCTCCACACACCGCAATCACCTGACCATTGATGTACTCGGCATCGCGAATCAGAAACAGTGCGGTGCGTGCGATATCATCCGGACTGCCGGAACGGCGCAACGGGATGCGTGCCAGCATCTCCTGCTTCTGTACCTCATTCACCTCGGCCTCACCTTCCGGCCACAGGATGGTACCGGGTGCAATCGCATTGACCCGCACTTCCGGCGCCAGCTCGCGTGCCAGGCTCTTGGTCAGCATCACCAAACCGGCCTTGGCGGCGCTGTAGATCGGATATTGTTTGATCGGCCGCTCACCATGGATATCGGCGATGTTGACGATGCAACCATGGGTCTTCTTCAGATGTGGCGCCGCTGCCTGGGCGAGAAAGAACGGCGCCTTGAGATTCGTGCCAATCAGGTCTTCCCACTGCTCCTCGGTGGCCTGTCCGACCGGCGTCGGGTAAAAACTGGAAGCATTGTTGACCAGCGCATCCAGTCGGCCGAAGGCCGCGACCGCTTCCTCGACTATTCCTGGCAGTTGGGCGACCTTGAGCAGGTCACCCTTAACCAGCGACACCGATTTCGGGCGATGCTTTTCAAGTTCAGCCTGCAACGACATGTGCGTCGTCTTTGGAAGAGCGGTAATGAATAACGAGGTGCATGCCGTGCGCATGCAGGGTACGGGCGATCTCCGCACCCACGCGACGCGCGCCGCCGGTGATCAGCGCCACCTTTCCCGTGAGGACATTTTCCTGCATAGTGCTTCTGTCTTTGGACTCGTAAGTCACACATTACCCGCATCCCCTGCAACTCGCCAAGAGCCGATGTACCGGAATCCCGAACGTGCCATCGTTGCCGGAACCGACGCCGGAAGAACTCGCGCTCAGCCAGCGCCTGACCGAGCTGATCCGCGCGGAGATTGACCGCGCCGGTGGCGCGATTCCGTTTGTGCGCTTCATGGAGCTCGCGCTCTATGCGCCGGAGCTCGGCTACTACAGCGCCGGCAAGCACAAGTTCGGCGCGGCCGGCGACTTTGTCACGGCGCCGGAACTCGGTTCGGTGTTTGCGCAGTGTCTGGCGCGCCAGTGTGCGCAAATTCTCGATTCTCTGCCCAAAGGCGACATACTCGAAGCCGGAGCCGGCAGCGGTGCGCTCGCCGTGCAGCTGCTGCTCGAACTCGAACGCCTGGGTCAGCTTCCGGCAGAGTATTTTATCCTTGAAATCAGCAGCGCGCTGCGCGCCCGCCAGCAGGCACTGTTCGCAGAGAACGCGCCACATCTGCTGGAGCGCGTACACTGGCTCGACAACCTCCCGTCCGCCGGCTTCCGCGGCATTGTGCTTGGCAATGAACTGCTCGACGCCATGCCGGTGGAACGCTTTCGGCGTTGGTGCACACGGCGTCGAGCAGCTGCAGGTCGGCTGGGAGGAGAATCGCTTTGTCTGGCGCGAGGCGCAGGCGAATGACTGCACTGCAGCGATCGCGTTTCCGGCGCTCGGCCTGCCGGAAGGTTATGTCTCGGAGATCGGCATTGCTGCAGAGGGCTGGGTGCGCAGCGTGGCCGATATTCTGGAACAAGGCGTGTTGTTGCTGGTGGACTACGGCTTCCCGCGCCACGAGTTCTATCACCCGCAGCGTTCATCCGGCACGCTCATGTGTCACTACCGCCACCGCGCGCACTACGATCCCTTGACGCTCGTGGGCCTGCAGGACATCACCGCGCATGTGGACTTTACGGCGATCGCCGAGGCCGGGACTGATTCCGGGCTCAGCCTGCTCGGCTATGCCTCGCAGGCGTTGTTTCTGCTCGGTTGCGGGCTGGACGAGATCGCAACGCAGATAGACCAGTCCGATGCGCGCGCCTATCTTCAATTCACCAACGAGGTCAAGAAACTCACCCTGCCGCACGAGATGGGTGAGCTTGTTCAAGGTCATCGCCCTCGGGCGTGGTGTCGATATGCCGCTGAACGGTTTTCGCTGCTGCAGAACCGGCGCGGAGCGCTCTAGCTGCGCCTGAGAGTGGCCGCAGCCGCCGAAACCAGACCAGTCTCGCAACACCGACCATGCAAGACATCCCTCGGTTTCCGCCTGAGAGTATCAAGTTTTCTTACTCCACCTTCAGGTAGGCAAATCCCTTATGCTGGAGCTCGGCGATACGGACCACGCCCGAGCGCACCGAGCTCGACACCGACGATAATTTTGTCCTGTTGGCAGGTAACCGCCTCGCGCGTGATCTCGCACAGTTCGAGTTTGACATTCTGCACTTCACGCAACTGCTGCAAGTCGCTGAATCAGCTCCTTGCGCCGTGCCTTGAGCTCCTTGTCCTCGGCAAACGGTGTTTTTGCCAGCGGGTCTGTCAGTCACAAAGCGAATGCCACTGGCCACGAACACGATGCGCACATCGTATTCCATCAAGCTCGCTCTGGTAAGTCGTGACCATATTGTTGACGTTCTGGATCATGGCGCTCAAGCGGCGCGGTTCGCCGAAATCGACATGCCACACCACTTTGGCCACCGGTTCGGCAACGGCTGGGGTAGAAGCCGGTGCCGGAGTTGGCGCTGCGGCTGGGGTTGGAGCTGGAGCCGGGGAAACGGACGGAACCTGGGCGCAGGCTGCAACGGCGAGCATGAGGACACTGGTGACCACCACCACTAGACGGTATAGAACAGGCTGCATGACGGATCTCCTTATAGGTGGTTCGATGAAGTTGAAGCCATTGTGGGCTTAATTTGCTGCACGAGCCGCGTGGACCGCGCTGAGGCGCGCCGTGCGTATCGCGGCACCGATCTCCGGGCCGCTACGGCCGGTGGCGATAGCCGCCGTGTCGACGCTGCGCGCCGCGATAAAGGCGCGCCGGAATATGTCCGCTTGCGGATAGGGGCGATCTTCGCAGCCAGTGCGGCCACGGGCATCGGCCTCGCAGGCGAGCACGAAGGCCTCGACCCGCTCCGGACGGCGAAAGGCATCCAGGGCCTCCAGTGACTTCCAGCAGTGTGTCGTCGCGTAATTCGGCCGCACGATGGCAATGTGTGTGATAGCGCGCCACCAGCATCGGCTTGATCACGAAATTCGTTCGGCGCGCGGAACCGTTCACAGACCTCGCGCACCAGCGCAACGCTGCGCTGCTCGTGTCCTTGATGTTTTCCGCATGCAGCCGAATCCCAGGTTCGATACCCGCTCTCCCGTCTGCCCGAACGCCCTATGCAACACGCCAGCGCTCCCCCTTCATCGTTCATCCCTCATCGTTCATCGTTTCCCCTAAAACGCCCCGAAGAAGATCGAGGAGAACAAGGTGATGGGCGCGGTCTCACGGAAATCATCCACCGCGGCGCGGACCTCGTACACCAGCAACCGCACCTCGTCGTAGAGCGTTTCGTCCGCGACCAGCCGGCCGATCGTGCCCTCGCCGTCGCGCAGGCGCGGACGCTGACGTCCTTGAGGGCGGCCGAGCGTGTCCTGCAGATCGGCGTACAGGGTGTCGTCCTCGCTCAGCAGCTTGCCCAGGGTCCCTTCGCCGCGTTCCAGGCGGGCGGTGATCGGCGGACAGATTCTCCGCGGACGCGGTCAATTCCTGGTACAGGGGTCGTCGCGCAGCAGCATGGCCAGCGTGCCCTTCGCCCTGCTCCACGTCGTCCACGATCTTGCGCATGCCGGCGGCCAGGGACTGTCGCTTCCTCGTACAGGGCTGTCGTCGGTGACCAGCTTGCCGATGGTCGCCCTTCCCCGCGTTGACGTTCTCGGTCATGGTGCGAAGTTCGGCCATGGTCGACCTGCAGGTTCGTCCAGCACCCCGCCTCCGACGAGAATGGACCGGATGTCCTCGACCACCGCCGTGGCCTCTTCGATGATGTCGATGGGACGGTTGCCGCGCAGCACCGTGTCGGGGACAACGGGGCCGGCATCCGGCGATCCTTCGTAAATCTCGAGGTAGCGCCCCCCGAGCACGGTGGAGGCAAGAATAGAGACGCTGTAGTCCTCGCGCAGGTTCAGGGGCTGGTCGCTGCTGGCCACCACGTGCACCCCGTCCGGCTCGAGCCAGAGCCTGCTCACCTTGCCGATCTCCAGCCCGCGCACGGACACGCTGTCCCCCTACCGCAGTCCCATGACGTCGTCGAACACGACCTCCACGTAGTACTTCCGGGTGAAGATGTTCTCGCGGCTGAGGATGATGGTGAACACGCCCAGGGCCAGCAGGACCATGAACATGAAGGCGCCCACGGTGACCTCCATCGACATCTGCTGCATGCGGCTTCGTTTCATGACGACTCGTCTCCTCCCAGGCGCCCGTGCTGGTTGATGTACTGCGCCTCGAGAAAGTCGCTGCACCTCGGCGTGCTTCGATCGGATGAACTCGTCCGGGGTGGCGATTTCGACGATCTTGCCGTCGTGCAGCATGGCGATGCGCGTGCCGATCGCCAGGGCGCTGTGCAGGTCGTGCGTCACCACCACGCTGGTCACGCCCAGTTCCCGGCGCAGGCTGTCGATCAGCCGGTCGATGGTGCGCGACGGTCACCGGGTCCAGGCCGGAGGTCGGTTCGTCGTAGAGGATGATCTCCGGGCTGCGTGACGATGGCCCGGGCCAGGCCGACCCGCTTGCGCATGCCGCCGGAGAGCTCGGACGGGAACTTGTCGACGGCGTCCGCCAGGTTCACCATGCGCCAGCGTCTCCTGACCACCTGCGGTCGATCTCCTCGTCGCTCAGGCGTCGGTCTTCTCCCGCAGCGGCAGGCGCCACGTTGTCGCCCACGGTCAGCCACTGCAGCAGGGCCCCGCCCTGGAACAGGTAGCCGAACCGCTCGCGGATCTCGCTCCAGGTCCGCCCCGCGCGGCCGCGCTGACGCAGTCGTCGCCCACCCAGACCGCGCCCTCGTCCGGGGTCAGCAGGCGCACCATGTGCTTGAGGGTCACGCTCTTGCCGGCGCCGGACGGACCCGACGATGACGAAGGTCTCGCCCTCCTGGATCTCGAAGCTGACGCTCGTCCAGGACCGGCTTGCCGCCGAGGCGCTTGGTCACATGTTCGAAGCGGATCATGACGTAGAACAGCCGCGTGACGATGTAGCCGACCACCAGGATCGGTGAGAAAGGAGATGATCACGGTCCGGCGCGTGGCCTGGCCCGACGCCCACCGCGCCCTCGGTGGTCGCAGAAGCCCTGGTGGCAGGCGACGGTGCGTGATGATGATGCCGAACAGCAAGGCCTTGAACAGGCCCGACGTAGAGGTCCTTGTTCTCGGCGTAGAGCGTGCGCGTTGTCGAAGTAGGCCTCCAACGACACGCCCAGCTGGGTCGTGCCCACGATGGCCGCCGCCCACGACGCCGATGATGTTGGTGTAGAAGGTCAGCATGCGGCATCATGACCGCCAGGGCCGACCAGCCGCGGCATGACCAGGAAGCGCACCGGGTTGATCGACATGATCTCCAGGGCGGCGATCTCCTCGGAGACCACCATGGTGCCGAGCTGGGCGGCGATGGCCGACCCGACGCTGGCGGCGAGGATCAGGCCGGTCATGAACGGCCCCATTTCGCGCAGCATGGACCACTGACCGCCGTGCCGATGTTGACCTCCTGGTTGAAGCGGCGCAGTTCGAGCCCGGTCTGCAGGGCCAGGATCATGCCGGTGAACAGCGGCCACCACCGTGATCACGCCCAGGCTCTTGATGCCGGTGACGTACATCTGGTAGAGCACCTCGTGGAGACGGCGGAGGCCGAAGGCCGACGGGAGGTACCGCGTGGCCTCCAGGAGCATGAGCATGCCCGCCCTACCCCGCGGCAGGTCAGCAGAATGGTGCGCCCGACGCGGCCGAACAGGTTCAGCGGCGGCTCCAAGTACTCTGGTTCACGCGATGATCAGTCCGGTTCCTCTTCGCTTCCTCACGGACCCAGGCGCAGGAGGTACAGGAGCTGCAGGCGCCTCCCCTCGTCGCCGGATTCATATCCTATCAGGCCCTTGAGGATTGAGAACGACCTATTTGACCCCGCGTCGTCGCGATGCCAGGTGAAGAGGGGAAAGAGGGAGACATACCGCTCGCAGTCGGCGCGCGTCCGGTGGCGGTACAGGCCCCAGAGCAATTCCGACTCCCAGAGGTCGCCCGCGGCCTCGCGCCGGTACAGGGTCCAGAACGGGGCCAGGTTGCGCTCGATGGGCCCGCTGTGTTTGAACGGCCACAGGTCCAGCATCCGGAAATGCCATGTACTCTGCATTCCGCGCGTACGAGTAGCAAGGGCCAGAAGTTTCTGCGCATGGACGATCCACCTCCGCCGCCTCCCCCTCGGGGGGCAGGGCATCCACATCGGTACGCGCGGTGACAAACGGGAGGGCCGTGCTGTACTTCTTCACCGTTTCGCCCTGGTCCACGGTCTGCCGCCGGAAGATCGGCCAGAGGAAGAACGTCTTGCGCGATCCGCTCTGCACCTTGGTCCCCCACAACGGCCAGAAGTAGAGCTTCTCCGTCTCGCCGGTGTAGTACTGGAAGAAAGGCCAGACGATGTGGGTCTTGTTCTGGGTTTCACTGCGGGTGAACCGGTTCAACGGCGGGATGACATACCAGGTCTCCTCGTAGTCCATCCGGACGTGCCCCCAGAGCGGGAACACCAGGTAGCCGCTGCCGTGTGCGTACGGGCGGTCGAATTCCGCACGGGTATAGATGGGCCACAGGTGAACGTCGTCTTGTGGTGGCGGTTCTCCCGGTACGCGCGGGCGTAGAACGGGAACACGCGGAACCGCTCAACCCCGTCGCCCGTGGTCCGCGACACCAGGGGCCAGAGGAAGTGGCGACCCTCCATGTCGTTCTGCCGGGTGGTCATGCAGGATCGGCCACAGGGCGAAGTTGATTTCGTCCTGGCCGAGGAACTCGTGAATCGAACCCCAGAGCGGCCACACCGCCCAGTACGGATGCAGCGCCTCGTCGCGTCCCTGGTAGTAGAAGGGCAGGATCCAGAGCCGCGACCGGGATCCGGGATCGTCACGGTCGAAATTCGTGTAGATCGCGGTGAGAATCCGGGCCGTCCTCTGCTGCTCGAAATCGCTTCGTAGGTAGCCAGGGGCCAGACGATCTCCCAGCGTGCGCGGCCGGCCGCCTCGTCCTCCGTGTAGCTGTAGACGGGACGAAAGGCGCGAAAACGGTCGCCGTCGTTCTCGACGGTGCGCTCGACGAACGGGCCCGAGGGCGGTGAACCGCAGGTTGCCCCGGACGTCGTATCGGCGGCTGGCAAGGAAACCCCAGTCGAATTCACGCGGCGCGTTCTCCGGCCCGGCCGCCGAGCAGGCCATCCAGCAGGCCAACAGACAGACCGCCGGTACCCCCGAATTCCGACGCATCGACCCGGGCTTCACCCCTCGCCCAGACATGCGCGCACCACCCCGGCCAGCGATTCGGTCAGGCGCACGGTCATCTCCGCGGTGGGCCCCTCCACCATGACCCGGCACATGGACTGCGTGCCCGAGTAGCGGACCAGCACCCGCCCCTGGTCGGCCAGCTCCGTCCTCGGCCGCCGCGCACCGCCCGCGCAGCGTTCGGCAGCTCTTCCAGCGGCGGCTTGCGGCCACGTCGACGTTGATCATGTGCTGCGGCGCCAGGGTGCATCACCGACGCCAGCTCCGAGAGCGGGCGCCCCGCCTCGCATGACGCCGCCAGCAGCTGCAGGGCCGAGATGATGCCGTCGCCGGTGGTGTGGTGGTCGAGGAAGATGATGTGCCCGGAGGACTCCCCGCCCAGCACCGCGCCCCGCTTCCTGCATCATCTCCAGCACGTAGCGGTCGCCCACCGGCGGCCTCCTCGTACGTCGATGCCGAGTTCGTCGCATGGCCCGCCGGAAGCCGAAGTTGCTCATCGACCGTGGTGACACCAGGTTGTTGGCGCAGCCGGCCGCGCTCCTTGTAGCTGCCGGGCGCAGATGGCCAGCACGTGGTCGCCGGTCAGTTCCCGCCCCGGTTCGTCCACCGCGATCAGCCGGTCGCCGTCGCCGTCGAAGGCCAGGCCCGAGGTCGGCCCGGTCTCGCCGCGACCGCCGCGACCAGATCCTCGGGTGACTGCGAGCCGCAGTGGTCGTTGATGTTGGTGCCGTTGGGCTCGCAGTGGATGGCGGTGACCTCGGCGCCCAGTTCGGCGAAGATGATCGGCGCCACCTTGTAGGTGGCCCCGTTGGCGCAATCGAGCACGATCTTCATGCCCTCCAGGCTCAGCTCGTCGGGAAAGGTGTTCTTGCAGAACACGATGTAGCGGCCGATGGCGTCGTCGATGCGCTGGGCCTTGCCGATGTCGTCGCGCGGTGGGGCGGATGTCCTTGATCCGCCCGGACGTGATCAGGTCCTCGATCTCGTCCTCCTCCGCGTCGGGCAGCTTGTAGCCGTCGCGCGAGAAGATCTTGATCCCGTTGTCCTGGTAGGGATTGTGCGAGGCGGAGATCACCATGCCGGCGTCGGCGCGCATGCTGCGGGTGATGAAGGCGATGCCCGGCGTGGGCATGGGGCCGACCAGGAACACGTCCACGCCCATGGAGCAGATGCCGGCGGTCAGGGCGTTCTCGATCATGTAGCCGCTGAGGCGCGTGTCCTTGCCGATGACGATGCGGTGGCCGGTCCGCGTCGTGGTGCCGCTTGCAGACGTGATGGGCGGTGGCCCGCCCGATCTGCAGCACCATCTCCGCCGTCATCGGGGGCTTGTTGGCCACCCCGCGCACCCCGTCCGTTCCAAACATCCGTCCCATGATTTCTCCCTCCTTAGGTTGCCGTCCGCCCGTGCCCACCCCCCGCCGCAGACTAGGTCCGCGTGAACGCCGTGTTCCGGCGTCAGGCACCGGCTGCGAAGGATGCCAGAGATCGGTATAGGTGTCCACCACCGCCTGCAGCCACCGGGTCCCCGCCTGGCGGGCTTCCGGCGGAAGGCCGCCGATCCGCTCCGGCCAGGGACGGCCGCTCCCGGTGGCCGCGAGTCCGGCCAGGAACGCCTCGCGATCCGGGGCCCCGCCTTCCGGCTCCCGCCTCAGGCCTTCTTCCACCTCGGGCCATGTCGACGTGGAATGCCTGCTGCGACCGGTACGCCGGGCCGATCGGCCGACCCGGCCGCGGCCAGGGTCTCCATGGAAGCCGCCATGTTCCCCGCCAGCTGGTCCAAGGCGCTTGATCCGCTCCTCCACCGCCTCCCGCAGCCGCTCCGGCGCCCCTGGCAGACAGAAACGGCGGTAGTCGTCCGCCGTCCGCCCCGACGCCGCGGGCGTGGGCATACCAGGCCTGGAGGGCCCGCAGATTGCCGATGTAAGCGCAGGTTGTTCGCCACGGTGCGGGAGATCTCGCCGTACACCCCCGGATGGTACGTGCGCACACCGCCGGGCGGCGGCCGGGCCACCACCAGCCGTCCCGGGACCAGCTGGTCCTTCCGGCATACGCTCCCCGCGGCCACCACCGTGCCGAAGTCGAGCCGGCAGGGACCGACCAGGCCGCCCTGCCCCCCCAGGAAGATGGGCGCCTGGTCCAGCATCACCCCCCGCGGCACGTCGCCGAGGAGCGAGGCCGTGGCCTTGTCCTGGTGCGGCGTGTAGTTGAAGTGGACGTAGGACGACCCCACCTCGCTGTGGTCGCGACGGCTGGTGCCGCCCGCCATGAGGCAGTCGCAGAAGTTGATGAGGCTGCCGAGGGTGACGAACGGCAGGAGCACCGTCTGCTTGAGGCCGACCGTGTGCGCCCCGCTGGCCTCTTCCTCGAGCAGGGTCCCCGCGCGGACATGGGCCCCGCTGCCCATGTTCGCCCCGTCCAGGAACGTGGCGCCCTCGAAAAGCCCGCCCTTGAGCCGGACCTCGTGCCCGAGCTGGCAGTCCTTCACCGTGACCGGCTGCTCCTCCCCGAGGACCGAACCCGGCCCGATCGAGGTCGCGGCCCCGTACAGCCGACAACCGGGATGGAGGACGACGCCGGGAGCGATACGCTCCGGAACCAGATCATCGCCCACCAGCACGGTCTCCGGCAGCGGCATCTCCACCCCTCGGGCCAGGAGGAGCGCTCGAGGACTTGCCGGCGTCACTTGAGCAGGACCCAGCGATACGG
>CAVOQN010000006.1:0-305348 GCA_963698375.1 uncultured Pseudomonadota bacterium | reverse complement strand
TCGCCCCCGGCGACCACACGCCTTTCTTCGGCGGTACTTATTTTCCGAAAGAGGCGCGCTACGGCATGCCGGCGTTTACCGATCTGTGCAGGCGCGTTGCTGCCTATTACCACGAACATCGGGATGAAGTCAGGCAGCAAAACGCTGCAGTACGCGAGAATTTCAAGCGCCTCTCAACTGACAGTTCGCCAGCCGGTGTGCAAATCACTGACAGCGTGCTCACACAGGCGCGTAATGAGATCGGCGACCAGTTTGAGCCCAAGTACGGCGGCTTCGGACAGGCACCCAAATTCCCGCACCCGACCACCATCGAGCGCCTGCTGCGTCATTGGGCCGACAGCGTCCAGCAGGGCCAAGCGGACGAAGAGGCCCTGCACATGGCGCGCTTCAGCCTGCACGCCATGGCTACGGGCGGAATCTACGATCAACTGGGTGGCGGTTTCTGCCGTTACTCGGTGGACGACTACTGGATGATTCCGCACTTCGAGAAGATGCAGTACGACAACGGCCAGTTGCTGGCGCTCTACACCGATGCCGCGCTCGCTACCGGTGAGGATTTGTTCCGGGTCATCGCCATCGAAACCGCCGAATGGGCGATGCGCGAAATGCAGTCACCGGCGGGTGGTTTTTACTCGGCGCTGGATGCCGACTCGGAAGGCGAGGAAGGCAAATTTTATGTCTGGTCACCGGACGAAGTGCGCACAGTCCTGACGGCGGATGAGTACAAGCTCTTCGCGCCGGTGTACGGCCTCGATCGCCCACCGAACTTTGAGAACCACGCGTGGAATCTGCATGGTTTCCGCGATCCGCAAACCGTGGCGGAGAATCTCGGGCTCGATGCGGTACACACCGCTGCGCTACTCGCGAGCGCACGCGCCAAACTGTTCGCGGCGCGCACCGCACGCATACGTCCGGGACGAGATGAGAAGGTGCTCGTGTCCTGGAACGGGCTCATGATCAAGGGTATGGCACGTGCTGGCCGGCTACTCGGGCGCGCGGATTTCGTTGATTCAGCAGAGCGCGCTTTTGATTTTATTCGCGCACAGATGTGGAAAGATGACCGGCTGCTGGCGTCGTATAAGGATGGACGTGCGCATCTCAACGCCTACCTCGACGACTACGCATTTCTGCTCGACGCCGGGCTGGAACTGTTGCAGGCGCGCTGGCGCGACGGCGACCTGACCTTCCTCATTGAACTGGCGGAAACACTGCTCGACCACTTCGAGGATAAAACTGGTGGCGGCTTCTTCTTCACTTCCGACGATCATGAGCACCTCATCCATCGCCCGAAGCCGGCAAGTGACGAGGCAATCCCTTCAGGTAATGGCATCGCCGCACAAGCACTGCTGCGCCTCGGCCACCTCCTCGGCGACAGCCACTATCTTGATGCCGCGCACAACACGCTGGCCGTGCTGTGGCACGATATCGAACGCCACCCGTCGATGCACAACGCATTGCTCGTGGCGGTCGAGGAATATTTGCATCCCACCCAAACAATTGTCTTGCATGGCAACACCGAAGCCTTGCCTGCATGGCAAGCGCGCTGCACGCAGTACTACGCGCCGCGCCGTCTGACGTTGGCGATCCCTGAGCGCGCGAAGGAACTGGCGGGAGTGCTGGCACAGCGCATGGTGAAGAATGGCGTGACTGCCTACCTTTGCACCGGCCATGCCTGCGAAACACCGGTTACGGAATTCAGCCAGCTTGATGTACTGCTCGCCGCGACTGAGTCATCCAACTAGTTTGTTGGATGCTCAGACAGGTCACGCCTGCACAACAATAGCTTTATTACTGAAAACTGAAGCCAAAGCTGTCCTTGAATCGTTTCGCAAATGCATCGTGCCCAAGGTCATGGTTCTGAGTGCCATGCTGTTCGATCTTGATGGCACCGAGCAGCGCCGCGATGCGGCCGGTGGCTTCCCAGTCCATATTGCGGGAGATTCCGTATAGCAAACCGGCACGATAGGCGTCGCCGCAACCGGTTGGATCGATGAGCGCTGCAGTTTTGGCAGCAGGAATTTTGTGAACCTTTCCGCCCGTGTGAATTTCCGAACCCTCGCCGCCGCGGGTCACGATCATGGCCTGCACGCGTGCCGCGAGGTCCTTTTGCGATTTGCCGGTTTTATCCATGAGCAGCTTGCATTCGTAGTCGTTCACGGTCAGGTAGGTTGCCTGTTCGAGAAACGCAATCAGCTCTTCGCCTCCAAACATCGGCATACCCTGGCCCGGATCGAATATGAAGGGGATACCGGCGTCGGCAAACTGGTGTGCGTGCGAGAGCATGCCGTCGCGTCCATCTGGTGAGACGATGCCGAGCTTGACGCCATTGGCCTGACTGACCGTGTTCAGGTGTGCTTGTCCCATGGCGCCTGGGTGGAAGGCGGTAATCTGGTTGTCGTCCATGTCGGTGGTGATGAAGGCCTGCGCGGTGTAGAGACCGGGCACCACGGTGACATGATTGCGCTTCACGCCACACTGGTCCATCCACTTCGCGTAGGGCTCGAAGTCCTCGCCTACCGTGCCCATCGGCAGCACGTCGCCGCCCAGTTTGTGCAGGTTGTAGGCAATGTTGCCGGCACAGCCGCCGAATTCACGGCGCATTTTCGGCACCATGAACGAAACGTTCAGGATGTGTACCTGTTCGGGCAAGATGTGATTCTTGAAACGATCGTTGAACACCATGATGGTGTCGTACGCGAAGGAACCGCAAACCAGTACTGTCATGGGAAATTTCCGTTATTGTTGGGCGAACCGGGGGTCATCGCCCGGACTGATAGTCAAGCAATGCAATCATAACTCATTTTCCGGTGCGGAACCTGTGCCGTCGTTTCTGTCCGGTGGACTGGCACGCTTCTACATAAATGTTATATCTGATTGCGCAACATCAATTCGTCGGGGTGCGGGGCAAGATAGTACTGCTCGCTCAGGTAGGGCACAGGGTAGCGTCGCAGGTAGTGACGCAACAGGGTGATTGGCACCACCAGGGGCAGTTTGCCGCGGCGGTAGGTGTTGATCAATTCGAGCAACTCACGCTTGTCAGCGGCGTCCAGATTCTGCTTGAGAAAACCGAACAGGTGTTGCAGCACATTGGCGTGACGCGTGCGCGTAGCCGGCTTTTTCAAGGCCCGCATCAGCAGCTGAATGTAATTGCGCCCCAATTCAGCGATGCCACTGCGCCCGGCCATGGCCACCAGTCGGCCGAGTTCACGGTAGCGTTTCTCGTCGTGCGCCAGCACGATGAATTTATGACGCGTGTGGAATTCGACCAGCGCCTTGGCAGTGAGTCGTTGCGCCGTGAGCTGCTGCCAGCGGTGGTAAATAAAAACGCGTTCGATAAAATTTTCGCGCAGCACCGGGTCCATGAGTCGGCCTTCTTCCTCGAACGGCAGTTCCGGGTGTTGCGCCATGAGGGTGCCGGCGAAAAGACCGGCACTGGTCGCGACCGACATGCCGTGCGGGCCATACACCTTCACCCGCTCCATTCCGCAACTGGGTGAACCCTTCTTGAGAATATAACCGCTAAAGTCATGCAGCCTGGGTACGACCTTCTCGGCATAGGCAATGAGCTTGTCGGTGACATCCAGCTCGGCATTCTTCACCCCCACGGCGCGCGGGCCGTGTGCGCTTTTCACCAATCGAATCGGCGGGCGCGGAATGCCAAGGCCAATGGCCACCTCCGGACAATACGGCACGAAGTCAAAGAACTGGCCGAGTGATTCGGTGATATAGCCACTGTGTTTGTGGCCGCCGTCGTAGCGCACTTCCTGTCCGAGCAGGCAGCTTGAGATACCGACGCGGATGCGCACGCTCACTGGGCCCGGCCCCACACTGCATACAGCGGATCGGCGAACACATATTGACTGGCGTATTGGTCGTCGGGCGGACGCAGCCAGTCGCGCGCGGTTTCCGTACCGAGTCCGGCGAACTGGCCGCTGCGGCGAAAGTAATCAAACACCAGACCGAGACGCTCGAACGGATGCAGCAGTGTCCACAGCTGGATTGCCTTGGGCGGAAACCAGCGCTCCGAGAACGTGGCCACAAACGGCGCGCCCGGCTTGAGCACGCGCCGCACCGCACGGAACACGGCGTCCGGGTTGACAAGATATTCGATCGAGGCGGTGCACAGCACGGCATCGAAGTGCGCATTCGCAAACGGCAGTTCCGGCTCGAGGTTGAGATCGTGTACCACGCGTTCGTGCAGACGCGGATTCTGTTTGAGTTCATCGGCATTGAGGCCGAGGCCGGTGACATCGAGATCGATCTGGTCCGGCAGGTGCGACACCCAGCTCGACATGAGATCAAGCACGCGCATATTGGGGATAAGGAAACGTGCATACAGTTCGGTGATCTGGGCTCGCACTTGCGCATCCAGGTGCTGCACCAGACGTGGTTGGTAATAGAAAAGTTTATCCTCGCGTTCGTCGAGACGCGCGAACGCGTCGTCCGAACTGAAGTCGGTGGCCACTGCAGGGTGCGGCACCTGCATGCCCGGACCATTGCGCGTCAGCTCGTCGCCAACATCGTGGCTGCGCCCGCCGCGCTCGCTGCTCACACCCAGGGTCTGTTCGATGCGACCCTCTATATGCAGTGAGTGTGCGGCCAGCGGGTGATTCAGGTCCACACGCGCGCTGTCATTGGCCGTGCCAAGAAATCGCAGCGGGCGCATGTCGCCGGCAAACACGTCCGGCAGACCGGAGAACATGCCACGTGGATAGAAACGCCCGGCCCGCGGCGTGATCGGCATGCCGTTGCGCATCTTGATGTGCATCTGCTCCGGCCGCAGCGTATGCACCAGCGCCGGATTGTGGGCCAGCAGAAGTTCGCCGGGTGCGAACGACTGGCTGGCCACGCCACCGGCCGCAAGCGTGGCCAGTTGATCGCCGAGTGCGCCGGGAATGAAATCGCGCCAGAAGTTGATGCGCTCATAGTAGAGACGCTCGCTGTGACTGGCGTGCGTGCTTTGCCATCGCAGGGTGAATTCAACCGTGGCCTGTTTTGCTTGCTGCATGGGTGCATCAAAGCGTAAAACAACGGCGCAGATCAAGCCGTAGTGTTGTGGGGGTATGTCGCGCCGCCCTGGCAGGCACCACCCGGACGCATGTTAAATTAGCAGCATCCCGTATCGTACCGGAGCCCGCATGTCCGCACTCAACAGTTGGCAGGAAGAAAAACAATCCGCGTGGCTGTATCGCCTGCTGGTTGAGGCCGAAACCGATGCCGGCAAACGCCGTCTGTTCATGCAACTGGCAGAGGCCGCCGAATCGCAGGCCACAGTCTGGCTGACACAAATCACACAACAAGGCGTGTCGGAACCGGTGTTTCGCCCGACACAGCGGGCACGAGTCGTAGCCTTTCTGGTGAAACATATCCGGCCACGTCTGTTGTTGCCGGTTCTGGCCGCCATGAAAGTGCGAGGCCTGTCGGCGTACAGCCGTGCCGCACCCGGGCACGCCATGCCGACACGCATCGAGCAGGTTGGCGGCCGGCACCGCGGCATCGGCAGCGGCGGCAATTTGCGCGCGTCAGTGTTCGGAGTGAACGACGGACTGGTGTCCAACACCAGTCTCATTATGGGCGTGGCCGGCGCGACCGGGGAGACGGGCATCATCCTCATGTCCGGCATCGCCGGTCTGCTGGCCGGCGCATTTTCCATGGCGGCCGGTGAGTATGTGTCGATGCGTTCACAACGCGAGATGTACGAGTACCAGATCGGCCTGGAGCGCGAGGAATTTGCCGAGTATCCGGATGAAGAGGCCGAGGAGCTGGCACTCATCTATAACGCGCGCGGCATGGACATGGACGAGGCACGGAGCGTGGCGCGCAAGATGCTGAAAGATCCAGAGCATGCGCTCGATACCCTGGCACGCGAGGAACTCGGGCTGAACCCGGACGATCTTGGCTCGCCGTGGGGCGCAGCGATTTTTTCGTTTCTGGCGTTTACACTCGGCGCCGTCATTCCGCTTGCGCCGTTTCTATTGAGGCTTGGGGCACAACCGGTGTTGTACGCTGCGACGTTCTCGGGTGCGGCGCTGTTTGTAGTGGGCGCCACACTCAGTCTGTTCACCGGGCGCGGCGCCGTCCGGGGCGGACTGCGCATGCTGGCAATCGGCGGCGCCTCAGGCGCCGCGACCTACGCGATTGGCACACTGCTCGGTGTCAGCTTGAGTTAGTCTGTGACCGCGTCCAGCCAGCACACAATATAGTAGACAGAAACCCCTTCCGAAGAACGTGCCGGGCCAATGACGCGTGCCGGATAAAGTTTCTTGGCCGGATCGGCCGCCGCCAGCGCAGCGGCTTCCGTCTCAAGCACCTGCACGTTGCCCTCCGGAACGCGGTCGCGCGCACGCTTCGGTGCATACACGACGGCGAAGCGCTCAGTCGGCAACCCGTCCGTCCGGATCGAGGTGATAGCCTTGGACCATAATAATTACCCGCCTGACGGCTTGCGGTTCTCAGCCAGCATGTTGCAGAACATCGCGCCCTGCTCGAGCGCATCGTCCAGCGCCACATGCGTGTGCGGCAGGTCGGCATCGAACCAGCGCTTCGGCAAATAGGTGCGTGTGGTCTCCTGGAAGCTGCTCTTGCGCATACCCATGGCGTAGGAACGCACGTCAATCGCGTGCTCGCGGAACGGCCTTTCACCGGTGAAACGCACCAGATACCAGTAAACCCACATGAAGTCCCAGGAGGCGGGAAAGCCGAGAAATACCAACCGCCCGGACAAGGTGTTGAGCCAGGCGACATACTCGCGCATGGCCACTTCCGGCGGACGGGTCTCGCGCCGACAGTTTTCCCACGCCTCCGGAAAATCCTGCCACCAAGCCATGGTTCGTGCGTCGGGAACCGCTTCCGGGAGCGTCTCCAGATTGATGGTGAAAGTCGATACCAGTGTTTTGTCAGCGCGATAGGCGGCCGAGGCCAGACTCAACATCGAATGTGGCCCGGGAATCGGGCCATCCGCCTCGATATCGGTACTTACGTAGATTTCTGTCTGATTGGCCACACATTTCCCCTTGCTTGCGGCTGTGATCATGCCCGCCGCACGCTGCACTGGCAATTGCCGAGCATAAAAGCAAAGTCAAAATTGCCTAATTTTCAGGCAAAATTAGGCCGTGGCAGTCAAAATGTGGTAAAGTGCGCCGGTTGGTTGACGGGTTGCATCGGCTTATTACTGCCTCTCCCGCGCCACGACCCTTCAAACCACGCGCGGTAGCACTGTTCCGACGTCCACTCTGCCTTCTATATCGCAGCTTGGGTGCGCTGATCGGCATTCGCCGCGCTGCACGATCCCGCGCACTGCCCGACGCAGTACCGGACGTCATACCGATACGAGGTTTCACATGCTCAAGATGTACGTCGGCAATCTCTCCCCGGAAACCCGTGAAGCGGATATTCAGGCTCTTTTCTCCCAGCACGGCAAGGTGCGCTCCATTCGCCTGGCGGCAGACGTCTTCAGCGGCCAGTGCCGCGGCTTTGGTTTTGTCGAAATGGAGGGCCACGAAGCACGCGCCGCCATCGCCGCACTCAATGGCAAGGAATTCATGGGCAAGCAGATCAAGGTGAACGAGGAAAAGCCGCGCGAGAAGGCACGGGGCCGGCGGCCGCGGACGGCGTTAAACACCGCCTGCGCCCTATTTAATTACCCTTCAATTTCAAGAACGAGACATGGCTGAAAACGAACGACCGAACAGCACCCCCGGCAGTATCCTGGAACGGGCATCAACACAGGCACGGCCTTTCAAGGTCGCGCGCGTCGAAAAGACTTCTGCTCCGGATGGCAGCGACGGGGCCGGCTGGTATCGCTACGTGCTGGATAACGGCAAATCGACCATCACCGGACAGCGCGCCGGTTCGCTCAAGGATGTAACCGCGCATGCTGCGCACTGCGCCGAACAGATTAATGCACGTGGCTTCGGCAAGCAGTCGCTGTGGTCACCACGCGGCCGCAAACCGGCGAACGCCCCCAAGCCAGCCGACGTAACCGGTTCGTAACCATTGCCGTTCCGGCAATTTTTCGAAATTCTCAAATAAAAAAACCCCGCCGTTCTCGGCGGGGTTTCGACTGAAACCTGCGATGCAGGAGCAGTTTACGCCGGCGTGACGTTCGCAGCCGACGGACCCTTCGGGCCCTGCGTCAATTCAAACTTTACCTTCTGACCCTCGGCCAGCGACTTGAAGCCGCTACCCTGAATGGCGGAGTGATGCACGAACACATCCTTGCTGCCGTCGTCTGGGGTAATGAAGCCGAAGCCCTTGGCATCGTTGAACCACTTAACCGTTCCTGTAATCACGGAATCACCTCTGAAATAGTTAATAAAAAGTGCTGCAGAGTGTTTCCTGGAACGTGCCTGCGGGAGTAACTGCCGAAGTAACTGGAGGACTTCCGGAAGTACGGGCAGAAGAACGCTGCAACGGATTTAGCTTACACAAGTTTGATTAAAATGCGAATGGATTTTTCACTCTCTCCGCGCCGCGTCCAGAAATGGACGTTACCGTTCACGCGGGACGTACATATATATTAGTCTTTAACTGTTTCCCGAAATTGATGATTTTACAGGGCGGAAAAGCGAAAATCCCGGCTTGGCCATATATAAAGGACCAACACGATGTCATGCCCTGAGGGAGATAACTCAGTGCCTGCAGCCTTGACCGGGAATCCCAAGCTGGACACACAGACCCGCCTGGAACTGGAGGCAGCGGCCTTCCGGGGGCTGGTCGCGCATCTACAGCGCCGCACCGATGTCCAGAATATCGACCTCATGAATCTGGCCGGCTTTTGCCGCAACTGCCTGTCGAAGTGGTACCTGGCCGCGGCCAAGGAACGCGGGCATGACCTGGACTATGACGATGCGCGCACCGTGGTGTACGGCATGCCCGGTGAAGAGTGGAAAGCGAAGCACCAGAAGAAGGCCACACCCGAGCAACTGCAGAAGTTCGAGGACACCAAAATGCTGCACGCCTTCGTCAGCGGGCACAAAGCGAAGTCATAACGCAGATCAAAAAAAACCTGCCTCACATTTCTGTGAGGCAGGTACGTAGACTCATAATTCTTGCTGCTTAACCGAGTTCTGTCGCCAGGCGCGCGCTCCTTCCGCGCTTGCCGGCGACCTGCCGGTTTGTCTCCGCCGGAAGGACGCCCTTCGGAACGGCCATCACGATAACCCGACGCCGCTCGCGGCTTGCGGGCTGCCCCTTGCCGAAATCCTGGCCGCCGGCGCCACGCGGCGGGTACGACGGCTTACGCGCATGCGGACGCGAGTCCGCGGGACGTCCACGGCCGGCGCCAGACATCGGGCGCTTGGGCTCAAGACCCGGAATGGTTTCGCGCTCCAGACGGCGACCGATGATGCGTTCGATGCCGGCGAGCTTGTGGCGGTCATCCGGACCTACAAACGAGATCGCAATACCGGTGGCGCCGGCGCGGCCGGTACGGCCGATGCGGTGGATGTAATCCTCCGGCACCATCGGCAAATCGAAGTTGATCACATGGCTGATACCGGAGATGTCGAGGCCGCGGGCCGCGACATCGGTCGCCACCAGCAGGCGATGCTCGCCGCGGCGCATGCGGTCGATGGTGCGCTTGCGCTGGCCCTGGTTCATGTCGCCGTGCAGGGCGGCACTGGAGTGGCCCTTCGCCGTCAGCGTCTCGGCCAGCTTGTCGGCGCCGCGCTTGGTGGCGGTGAAAATCACCGCCTGATAGAGCGCGTCGTTCTTGAGCAGGTGTGAAAGCATCGCGTGCTTGTGCGCATGGTCATCCGCCTGATGCACCTGTTGGGTGATGGACGCATGCCGTTCCTTGTTGTCGGCGAGCTGGATGCGCGCCGGGTTCTTGAGCAGCTGACGCGCGATCTCCAGCACCTTGCCTTCGAGCGTGGCGGAGAACAGCAGCGTCTGACGGTTCGCCGGCGTGGCCTTGGCGATGTCCCGGACGGCATCGACGAACCCCATGTCCAGCATGCGATCGGCCTCGTCCAGCACCAGAATCTCAAGACGTGAGAAATCCACGCGCCCGCGTTCCATGTGATCCATCAGCCGGCCGGGTGTTGCGACCAGCAGGTCGAGCGGCCGTCCCAGCAGGTTCAGCTGCGGGCCGTAGCTCATGCCGCCGACGATGCTGCCGGAAGTCACTTTGCAATGGCTGCCGAACTGTTTGATGTTGTCGCTCACCTGCATGGCGAGTTCGCGGGTCGGGGTCAGCACCAGCACGCGCGGGCCGCGGCCCTTGACGGTGGAAGGGGTCAGCAGTTTCTGCAGGGCCGGCAGCACGAAGGCGGCCGTCTTGCCGGTACCGGTCTGGGCCGAGGCCATCAGGTCGCGGCCGGCGAGGGCCACCGGAATCGCCTCGCAGCTGGATGGCGGTGGGCGTCTTGTAATGACAGGCTTCGATGGCGCGCAGCAGTTTTTCGTCGAGCTTCAGGTTTTCAAAAGACAAAATGAGTTCCTCTTCCGCCTACCACGGGCAGAAATATGTTGAATGAATACTACAAATGAACAAAGCGTAAATTACGTGGCAGGTAATGTCAGCGCCTGGTTCCGAATGGCCGCGCACCGATAACGGGGTGCGGCCCACACGTCGCTAACCAGGAAACCGCTAAGAAACAGCAGGGGAAGGTCAGAAACGTCTAAACCCTCAACTTCAGGGTGGCGGCACTATACGCGCTAGTCGTCATAAATACCAGCACTTTCAGCAGGTTTTCCAGCGCCGACCCGCACACGGGGCCGGCGCTGGGTCACCTGCTCAGACCATGGCGCGCCGGATGCGGCGCTTGAAGGCATGAATCTGGCGCAGCACGCCATGCAGTTCCCCGAGATCCTTGGAGGCGAGAATTTCATCACGGCGTTTCTTGAGCTCGCGAATCCTGGCTTTCACCGCTGCCTTGTCGATGCCCACGACCTCATGATGCGCGTGTGCTTCGAGACCGAGCGCCGTGCACAGCGCCTTGAGCACATGATCCTTGTTCATCTGGGTGGCGCCCTTCACGGCCTCGTGCTCGATGCCTTTGGCAATCTCACGCAGCTCGGCCACCGTTTTGTGTTTCAGCTCTTCATAGGTATGCGACATGCCGGAATCCTCCTCCTTGTGAATCAACGTGGTTATTACAACATTGGTCCGGCGACGCGATCAAATCGTCTCGCGGTGCCGGTCAATCCAGTAACCCCAGGCCACCAGCAACCACTGCGCATGCCCGACCCAGGCGATGGCCATGACATTGGGTGGCGGCGGACCGAGCAGATTGCCAGCATAGATCAGGCCGAGCAGCGCCACCAGCAGCCCACAACGTCCAGCGGCCGGCGGCGTCGCGGGCGCGGGTCGTACGCACATAGAGCAGAATGCCGCACACAAACAAACCAATTTCGACCACCAGTGTGGCGGGCACCGAATTCCAGAGTCCCAGACCGACACGGCTGCCGTCCAGCCACAATGGCAGATCCGGACGATGGGTGAAAAAGTCGAGCAGCCAGTGGCTGAGCACGGCCATCGCCAGCACGACGCTGGCACGCACATCGCGCCGCAGCGCGTAATACACGACGCCGAACAGCCCGCCCCAGACGACCACCATGAACAGACTGTGCGACCACGGGTAGTGTTCGAAATCGAGCGGCGTGAACGCCGTGATCCCCGGCGCGATCCGCACCCGCTCCACCCCGAACAACAGCAGTGTCGGCCACAGCAGATCGATGAACTGGGCGGCCAGAAACAGGGTGCCGAGTGAAACACGTGGCGCGAAGCGCTTGGCGCCAAATCCGACGGCAAAGTGGCCGATGAACATTCATTGTCCTTCAGAAATCCACGGGACGGTAGAAGAATACGAATCGACCGCTTTCGATGTCAATCATCAGCTGCGCGCCGCGGTGTACGGCGTAGTCCACATAACCCGGCACCGCGCTGTCCTGATGGCATTCGCTCACATGCTGCGGTGCCTCGAAATCGCGGTCGCGGTCGTACCAGGACAGCAGCATGCACTCGCCGAGCCGCGCTTGTGCCTCGGCCCTGGCGAGCGGCATGGCCGCAAGGTAGTCCGCGAGCGACGGCTGCGGGTGCAGCGCCACGACCGCGATAGCCGGACAGGTCTGGCGACTGCGGCAACGGGCAGGCATCACATCGCCATTTGTGGCCAAATCGGCGAGGTAATGGCGGATTTCAGCAGGACCATTCTTCATCGCAGCACTCCCGTGCAGCGGAACTATCCTTGTCGTATGCTACGCTTTCTCTATAATAATGTCGCGTCCGGAGCCACCTGCCTGTCGAATTCAACGTGAAACCGACCAATAATTGTTCGCCCTCGGGGCGCTGTTCGGCGTCACCGGTGCGCTGTTCTATTTCAGCGTCGCCAACTCGGACGTCACAACCGTCACACCGGAATCCATTCCCTACGTCAAGGCCACCGAGTTGTTGCGCTACGCCAATCCCCAGACGCCTGGCGCTACGCTCGCAGGTGGCGCTGGTGATGGACGAACGCGACGGCGTCATGCTCTACGGGCGCGCCATCGACACGCCGCGCCCGATCGCCTCGCTCACCAAGCTCATGACCGCGCTCGTGGTCCTCGAGTCCGACCAGCCGCTGGAAGCGCCGATTGCCATCACCACCGACGACCGCGACCGCCTC
This sequence comes from uncultured Pseudomonadota bacterium, assembly GCA_963698375.1. Classification (GTDB taxonomy): domain Bacteria; phylum Pseudomonadota; class Gammaproteobacteria; order Acidiferrobacterales; family UBA6901; genus UBA6901. The sequence continues at coordinate 292,740 of CAVOQN010000006.1, read as the reverse complement.
AAGGGATCGCGCTCGCGCCTGCACTATCGGCGCCATCCTCACGCGCGATGACCTGCTGCGCGCCGCGCTCAGCGCCTCCGACAACCGCGCGGCGTCGGCACTGGCCCGCACCGCCCCCGGCGGCACGCAGGCATTCGTCGCGACCATGAACGCCAAGGCGCAGGCACTCGGCATGACCCAACACACGCTTCGCCGATGCCTCGGGGCTCGACTCGCGCAATGTCTCGACCGCGCGCGACCTGCTCAAGCTGCTCGACGCCGCGCACGCCCAGCCACGCATGCATGCCTTCACCACCAGCGGCGAACATTGGGTCACCGACCTCGCCACCGGCCGCGCCATCGGCCTTCTTCAATACCAATCGCCTGGTGCGTCAGGAAGACTGGGGAATAGGCCTGACCAAAACCGGCTACACCGCCGATGCCGGCAATTGCCTGGCAATGCGCGTCACGGTTGCCGGACGGCCGCTCAGCATTGTGCTGCTCAACTCCTGGGGCAAGTACAGCAAATACGGTGACGCCCGGCGCATCCGCGACTGGTTGATCGACACCGAGCGCCGCGTCCCGCTCACCACCGCGGCGATCTAGCCGCCCGCCCGTCAGTCCTCGCAGCTGTAACCGAATTGCTCCAGCGCGTCGTCGAGGAAATCGGCCAACAGCGGGTGCGCAATAAGATACTCGGCGGTACGCTTCGTCCAGCTGCGGCGCGCCTCGGCGAGCGCCTCGTCCCATTCAGCGAGATCGTATTCGCCACGCCCGAGCCATAACAGCGCCACCAGCTGGTGCTGCTGGTCGGGCTCGAGGTCGTTGACCGTGTTGCGGAACTCCTGATAGGTGGCATCGTCGGCATGATCGGCCAACGCCTGCAGCGCCCAGTCCTCGCTCGGGCTGTCCGGGGTGTCGGGAATCACCACCTCCTCCTTGGCGTGAAACTCGCGTGCCTTGCTGATGAGAAAACAGACGGTGTCGGAATTAAGCTCGAGCTCGGGCATGGTGCCTCCTGCCGATTGAGTGATCCAACACCACTATAACGCAGATGTGCCTGCGGGTAGATGCTAACTTGGCCGGCCGGCACCTGGCGCCGCGGGTGCATGCTATCCTGACGACATTCCGGTACTTCCTGCCTGCGCATACACCGGACGCGGCAATCTATCTGCCACTTATGAAAATCCTGGTTCTCGGCAGCGGCGTGATCGGCGTGACCAGCGCCTGGTATCTGGCGCGCGCCGGTCACGAGGTAACACTGGTCGATCGTCAGCCACGGCCGGCGATGGAAACCAGCTTCGCCAACGGCGGGCAGGTGTCGTGGGGCGCCGCCAATCCGTGGGCGGCGCCGGGCATACCGCGCAAGGCGCTGGGTTGGCTATTCCAGCGGCACTCGCCGCTGGTGCTGCGGCCGACGCTCGATCCGGCCATGTGGCGGTGGCTCGGCCAAGATGTTGCGCAACTGCACGGACGCGCGTTATCTGCGCCAACAAGGAACGTCAGCTCCGGCTCGCGCGCTACAGCCATGCTTGCCTGACCGAACTGCGCAACGAGACTCGGCCTGCACTACGACCAGGACACGCATGGCCTGCTGATCCTGTATCGCAGCGCGCGCGATCTTGAGACGGCGACACACGAAGCGCAACTGCTCGATCGGCTCGGGATTGCCTATCGATTCCTTGATCGCGCCGCCTGTGTCGCGCACGAACCGGCGCTCAGGCGATTCGCAGGAAAAGATTGTGGGCGGCATGCTGTTTCCGGGCGATGAGTCCGGCGACTGCCGGCGCTTCACCGATGAACTGGCAGCGCGTGCACAACAGCACGGTGTAAAATTTCTCGCCTCGACCAACGTGACCCGGCTGATCGCCGATGGCGATCGCATTTCCGCGCGTCGTCACCGACCACGGTGATCTCACGGCCGATCGCTATGTGCTCGCCTGCGGCAGCTACTCGCCGCTGCTGCTCAAGCCGCTCGGCATACGGCTGCCGGTGTATCCGGTGAAGGGCTACTCCATCACCGTTCCCATTACCAACGACGCCGCCGCGCCCAGGGTACGCTCACCGACGAGACCTATAAGGTGGTGATTACCCGGCTCGGGAACCGGATGCGCGCCGCCGGCACCGCCGAGCTCTGCGGCTACGACCTCACGTTGCGCCGCGCGCGCCTCGCCACGCTCGCACATGTGGTGCGCGATCTTTTCCCGTCCAGCCGGCGATCTCGCCGATGCCGAACCCTGGGCCGGCCTGCGCCCGATGACACCGGACAATCCGCCGGTGATCGGCGCGACACCGTATCAGAACCTGTTCCTCAACACTGGCCACGGCACACTCGGCTGGACCATGGCCTGCGGATCGGGAAAGGTGCTGGCCGATCTCATTGCCGGTCGCTCACCCGAGATCGATCTCGATGGACTCACGCTCGCACGTTTCGCGTAATTGCTCACCTTGCCTAGATAAGACTTGCCCACAGCATAAAGTCAGTAGAATATTGGTGTGGGGGCGCGCTGCAGGACATGCGCTGATTAAACGTCGACCACAAGAACAGAAAGGAAAAATTCGACATGCGCACCGGGATAATCTCCTCGGTTCTCATTTTACTGTTTGGAATCACTACAGCCGCTCAGGCCACTGACTTACCTCAGGCCAGCATTCAAGTTGAGCTTCATGACTTCCGTTGGCGCGAGTTCCGTGACACCGGCGCACGCCTGCTGCAGGAGAAGGGTACGCGTTTTGCCGTGGGTGCCGCGTATGACAACTTCCGGCGCGAAGGTTCCGGTGTACTGTACAACATCAACGGTAAATTCTACCTGGGTAGCGTGAACTACGACGGCCAGACGCAGATCGGAATTCCAGCCACGACCGACGTCGATTATTTCGGAGTGAATATCGAAGCGCTGGGCGGCTATCGTTTCGGCCGGCGTATCGGCCTGGATGTCTTCGGCGGTCTGGGACTCGATGACTGGCTACGCTCGATCAATAACGGAAGAACAGCGACCGGAACCGTGGCGTATGGTTATGACGAGTATTACATCGTCCTGTACGGCAAGGCCGGATTGGGATTTTTCCAACAGCTGGATGGCTGGCGCTACATGCTGCAGGGCGGTGTGAAAATGCCGCTCGCCACCAGTGAGCATGTAGACCTGGGAAGTGGCGTTGACCTTGCACCGGGTCGCAAGTCTTCCGCATTCGCCAATCTCCAGTTCGATTTCGGCTCCGGACGGCATGACCGCTTCGGCATCGCCTTGTACTACGACAGCTATCGCTTCAGCGAGTCGGACCCGGAGTTGCTGACGTACGGCGGGCTCGACTTATCTGGTGGTGCAGCCGCGCAGCGACATGGACGTGTACGGTCTGCGCCTGAGTTATTACTTCTTGTGAGTAATGACCAAGGCACATCGCTCACGATGAAGTACCTGGCCGCATAGAACAGCAGCATCCCGCTACCCCGGGCGCGGCGCCAACCAATAAACCTTCTCGGCGAGTGCACTCAGTCCGCGTTCGCGAAAGCGCGGATTCTCGGCCAGGATGTCTTTGCTGTACAGGCAGGTGACGGTGTAACGCTTTTCATACAACCGACGCACCTCGTCTTCGCGCACTGAAAACGGCGGCCCATTCATTTCGTTCTGCGGATATTCCATGGTCACAAGCAGTGTGTTGGCCGCGGCCGGCAGAATGGCGGCGCTGTGTCCGGCGTAGCGCGGTCGTAGCTCGGGCGGCAAGGCAATGAGCGAGGCGCGGTCGTAGACACCGGCCACACCCTGCATAACCTCCGGCGTAAGATCGAAGAAATCCCCGCAAAGAATCGCAAGCCCATCCGCCTCGTAGCGATCAAACACACCCTGGCGCGTGACCTGCGGTGTAAGTGCATTCTCGGCAAAAAAATCGTGCACCGCAATTGGACTGAGCTCGACGCCGAGCACCCTGGAATCGCGAGCACGCAGCCATAACAGGTCGCGACTCTTGCCGCACAGCGGCACGAACACCAGGCCGCCGGCCGGGGCTGCCAGCTGTCCCCAGAAATCCTGCAGGTGCGCGTTGAACTCCTGCTGGTGAAAGCCGATTTCGTTGTGCTGCCAGCGTTCGTGCCAGAAAGTGCGATCCATGATTGTCTACCTGAATACGCCGGCCCGCGTCGTGCTCCCGCGGCGCAGGTTTATTCTTCGGCCGCGAGGCTCGTGACGATGTAGCCGCCGGATTTCTCGTCGTGTTCCAGCTGCAACAGACCGCGCGCCTGCGCCGCTTCCAGCAGTTTGCTGAAGGTGCGGAAACCGTGATAGGTCTCGTTGAAGCCGGGATTGCGGCGCTTCAGGGCCTGCTTGACCATTGAGCCCCACACCTTTTCCTCCTCGCCGCGTTCCTTGAACAGGTCCTCGACCGTTGCCACCACCAGGTCGAGCGCCTCCTGTTGCTTCTGCGTGTCCGCCACCGGCGTTGGCAGCCGTTTTCTCCGGCGCCTTGCCGGCGAGCCGCCTTGGGTTTGCGCGGCTGCGGTTTCTTCTGCTCGCGCACCAGGTCGTCGTAAAAAATGAACTCGTCGCAGTTGGCGATCAACAGGTCGGAGGTGGATTGCTTCACCCCGACGCCGATCACCAGCTTGTTGTTCTCGCGCAGCTTGCTGACCAGCGGCGAGAAATCCGAGTCGCCGCTGATGATGACGAAGGTATCGACATGCGCCTTGGTGTAGCAGAGGTCGAGAGCGTCGACCACCATGCGGATGTCGGCCGAGTTCTTGCCCGACTGGCGCACATGCGGAATCTCGATCAGCTCGAACGCCGCCTCGTGCATGGTGGCCTTGAATTCCTTGTAGCGGTCCCAGTCGCAGTAGGCCTTCTTGACCACGATGCTGCCCTTGAGCAGCAGCCGCTCCAGCACCTTCTGGATGTCGAACTCGGCGGCGCGCATGTCGCGCACCCCGATCGCGACGTTCTCGAAGTCGCAGAACAGCGCCATGTTCTGGGTCTTGGGTTTTCCGGTCATGCTTGCTCCTGATTCCGGCGGTGCGGGTGCCGACCTGAAACACCAAAGGTAGCGCTTGTATGCGGGATTTGTCACGCCGTACGCGACGGGGCTGGCGATAACCGCAGGTTGGGCTCAAGATAATGTCCCGATCCCTGTTGAAATCCGTCGCGAACCCGACTGACTATGCCGTTCACGCCCTTTCATCCTGCCGTCGCCGGCTGGTTTCAGGCGACCTTCAGCGAACCGACGGCGCCGCAGGCCGAGGCCTGGCCGGCGATTCGCGCGGGCGGCACACGCTGATTGCCGCGCCCACCGGTTCGGGCAAGACACTGGCGGCATTCCTGGCCGCCATCGATACGCTGATGCGCGACGGCGTTGCCGGGCGACTGACAGACGAAACCCGCGTGGTGTACGTGTCGCCGCTCAAGGCACTGTCCAACGACATCGAGCGCAACCTGCAATGGCCGCTGGCCGGGATTCGTGCGCAACTTCAGGCGCTCGATCTGAAGGACGTGGATATCCGTGTGCAGGTGCGCACCGGCGACACCACGCCCGGCGAGCGCGCGGCCATGATCAAACGCCCGCCGCATATTCTGGTGACGACGCCCGAGTCGCTGTATCTGCTGCTCACCAGCGAATCCGGGCGCAACATGCTGGCGACGGCGCGTAGCGTGATCGTGGATGAAATTCATGCGGTGGCCGGCAGCAAACGCGGCTCGCACCTGGCGCTGTCGCTAGAACGTCTGGCGGCGCTCGCCAGCCCGCACGCGCTCACGCGCATCGGCCTGTCGGCCACGCAGAAGCCGATTGAGGAGATAGCGCGGTTTCTGGTTGGCAGCAATGTGCTGGACGCCGACAGCAAACCCGCCTGCGCGATTATCGACAGCGGCCACACCCGCGCACGCGATCTCGCGCTGGAACTGCCGGGCGCGCCGCTCGAGGCGGTGATGTCGGGCGAGGTGTGGGAACAGGTGTATGACCGCCTCGCCGAACTGATCCGCGCGCACCACACCACCCTGGTGTTCGCCAACACCCGCCGCCAGGTGGAGCGGGTCACGCTGCATCTGAGCGAACGCCTCGGCAAGGAAAACGTCGGCGCCCACCACGGCAGCCTGTCCAAGGAGCAGCGTCTCGAATCCGAGCAACGCCTGAAGTCCGGCCAGCTGCGCGCGCTGGTCGCGACCGCCTCGCTGGAACTGGGCATCGACATCGGCGACGTCGATCTGGTCTGCCAGCTGGGCAGTCCGCATGCCATCGCCACCTTCCTGCAACGTGTCGGGCGCGCCAACCACGCGGTCGGCGGCATCCCCAAGGGCCGGCTGTTTCCCATGTCGCGCGACGATCTGGTGGAGTGCACCGCGCTGCTCGACAGCGTGCAGCGCGGCGAACTCGACCGGCTGATCATCCCGCCCAAGCCGCTCGATGTTCTGGCGCAGCAGATGGTGGCCGAAGTCTCGGCGCGAGACTATGGCGAAGACGAGCTGTATGCACTGGCGCGCCGTGCCTATCCGTATCGCGACCTGACGCGCGCCGAGTTCGATTCCGTGCTGCACATGCTGTCCGAAGGTTACGCCACACGCCGCGGGCGGCGCTCTGCCTATTTGCACCGTGATGCGGTGAACCGGCGGCTGCGCGCGCGCAAGGGCGCGCGCCTCACGGCGTTGACCAACGGCGGCGCCATTCCGGACAACGCCGACTATCGTGTGATTCTGGAGCCGGCCGGCCTGTTCATCGGCACGCTCAACGAAGACTTCGCTATCGAATCCATGAGCGGCGATATCTTTCAGCTCGGCAATGCCTCGTACCGGATTCTCAAAATCGAATCCGGCACGGTACGGGTCGAAGACGCCAAGGGCGCGCCACCCACCATCCCGTTCTGGATTGGCGAAGCACCGGCACGCACCGACGAGCTGTCCTTTGCCGTGGCGCGTTTGCGTTCTGCCCTGGATGCGAGGCTGACACACATCGATGCCGATAGCCTCGCCGCCACGGTCGAGTGGTTGATACAGACACTGCATCTTGATCACAGTGCCGCGCACCAGATCACGGAATATCTGGCCAGTGCCAAAGGTGTGCTCGGGCAGTTGCCGACCCAGGACACCATCGTGCTGGAACGTTTCTTCGACGAAACCGGCGGCATGCAGCTGATCGTGCACAGCCCGTTCGGCAGCCGCCTCAACCGCGCCTGGGGCCTGAGCCTGCGTAAGCGTTTCTGCCGCAAGTTCAACTTCGAACTGCAGGCGGCGGTTACCGAAGACGCGATCATTCTTCAGCCTCGGCGAGACCCACAGCTTTCCGCTCGAAGAGGTTGCGCAGTATCTCAACAGCCGTTCGGTGCGCGCGGTACTGGTGCAGGCGCTGCTCGCCGCACCGCTGTTCACCACGCGCTGGCGCTGGGTGGCGAACATTTCGCTTGCTGTGAAACGCTTCCGCGGCGGACGCAAAAACCCGCCGCCGTTTCAGCGCATCGAGGCCGAAGACCTGATCGCGGTAGTGTTCCCCGACCAGATCGCCTGCGCCGAAAATCTGGTTGGCGATCGCGAGGTACCGGACCATCCGCTGGTGAATCAGACGCTCAATGACTGTCTGAATGAAGCCATGGACCTTGAAGGCCTGATTGAATTGCTCACCGCCCTGGAACGTGGCGACAAGCAACTGCTGCCACGCGACCTGCCGCACCCCTCGCCGCTGGCACTCGAAATTCTGAATGCACGACCCTATGGCTTCCTCGACGATGCACCGCTCGAAGAGCGCCGCACCCAGGCGGTGATGAGCCGCCGCTGGCTTGACCCGGCCGAGGCCGAGGAGTTCGGCAAACTCGATGCCGAGGCGATTGCGCGCGTGCGCGAACAGGCCTGGCCGGACGTGGAGAACGCCGATGAATTACACGATGCATTGATGCTGCTTGGCGCCCTGCCGGCACAACCGTTGTGGAAAGGTCATTTTGAGGCACTGGTTGCCGCGCGGCGCGCAACGCTCTTGTCACTATCGGAGAATCTGCAACTGTGGGTAGCAGCGGAACGACTGCCGATGCTGCGCGCAATTTATTCAGAAGTTTCTGCCACCCCGCCACTGGAAGCACCGGCTGAGTTCACAACACGCGCCTGGTCACCAGAGGAAGCATTGATCGAATTGGTACGTGGCCAGTTGCAAGCGCTCGGGCCGGTGACCGTGACACAACTGGCGCAACAACTCGGTGTCGCGCTGAGCGCACTCGATCAGGCACTCGTGGCACTAGAAGGCGAAGGCTTCGCCCTGCGCGGCCGTTTCACACCGGACACGACTGAAACCGAGTGGTGCGAGCGCCGGCTGCTGGCGCGCATCCATCGCTACACGATTGAACGCCTGCGTGCCGAGATCGAACCGTTGCCGGCCGCAGATTTTCTGCGCTTTCTGTTCCGCTGGCAGGGGCTCACGACTGATCCGCGCCCGGAAGGACCACAGGCGCTGGCAGCGATTGTTGAACAACTGGAAGGCTTTGAGGCCGCAGCAACCGCCTGGGAAGCGGATATTCTGCCAGCGCGCCTGCAACACTACGATCCGGAATGGCTCGACAGCCTGTGTCTGTCCGGGCGTGTATTGTGGGCGCGGCTTACACCGCCGAAACCGGCAGCCGGCAAGGATAAGGTCGCAGCGCCAGTGCGCACCACACCGATCGCACTGGTCACGCGCCCACACAGCGCACCGTGGCAAAGACTTGTCGCAGCTCGCCAGTCCGACGAACTGCGCCTCAGTCCACGCGCCCAGAGTGTAGCCGATTACCTGCGTGCACACGGTGCCTCGTTCTTCGACGACATTCTGGCCAGCAGCGGCCTGATGAAATCGCAGACCGAAGAGGCGCTCGCCGAGCTGGTGGGTGCGGGTCTGCTGCACGCTGACAGCTTCGCCGGTTTGCGTGCCCTGCTGGTGCCAAGCGACAAGCGCCGCGCGGTGCGTGGATCTCGCCACCGGCGGCTGCATACCTATGGTATCGCCGAGGCCGGACGCTGGACGCTGACCCCGCGCCCGGCGCAGGCCGCCGCACCGGCACCTGATCCGGAAACCGTCGAACAAATTGCGCGCCTGCTGCTACGCCGTTATGGCGTGGTATACAAACGCATGCTCGAGCGCGAGGCCAACTGGCTTCCGCCATGGTATGAACTGTTGCGCGTGTATCGGCGCCTTGAAGCACGCGGCGAGATCCGCGGTGGGCGTTTCGTTGCCGGCTTCAGCGGCGAACAGTATGCCCTGCCCGAGGCCGTGGCGGGCCTGCGCGCACTGCGCAAGGAACAAGCCGATGGCCAGCTGGTGTCGGTCAGCGCGGCCGATCCACTCAACCTGGTCGGCATCCTGACCCCCGGTGCCAGAATCGCCGCGCACGCCGGTAACCGCGTGCTGTATCGAGACGGTGTGCCAATCGCCGTGCAGACCGGTGGCGAGACACACTTTCTGACAACACTCGAAGCCGGCAGTGAATGGCAGGCGCGCAATGCACTCCTGCGCCAGCCGCTGTCGCCGTCACTGCGCTCCTACCTGCACTGATAATCACATGCCACTGTACGCGCCGGCCTTGACGCGCTTCGACCTCGGACCTGCGCGCGCGTACTGCGAGGCCTCGCGATGAAACCACGCGCGTTGCTGTTTTGGCTTGCAACCTATGCAATCGCCATGGCGCTGGTCGAAGCGGCCATCGTCGTGCACTTGCGACATGTTTATTACGCGGCGAATCCGCTCGCACTCTTCCCGCTGGTGCTGTTAAATCCGGATGATCTTGCGCTTGAACTGGCGCGCGAATTCGCCACGGTGATCATGATTCTTGCTGTCGCCATGCTGGCCGTGCGCGGCTTTATGCGCCGGTTCGCGGCATTCGTATACGTGTTCGGGTTGTGGGATGTTTTCTACTACATTTGGCTGAAGGTTTACCTTGGCTGGCCGACACAGTGGCTCGAATGGGACATCCTGTTTCTCATCCCCTGGCCGTGGTTTGGTCCCTGGCTGGCACCCGTGCTGATCGCACTGTTGTTCACGTTCTGGGGTGGATGGACGCTGGCCACACCGCGCGAATTCCGGCTGCGGTTAGCGGAAGCACTGCTGTTCGTGGCCGGCGCGCTGCTTGCCCTGGCCAGTTTTCTCGTACCATCCTGGCCGCTGCTGGCCGGCGGTGCCATGGCGTTTCGCGGCTGGGTACCGGGTACATTCCTCTGGCCACTGTATGCTGCTGGCCTTGCCGGCATGACCGTGGCGCTGCTTCGGATCGTGCGCACGCGTTGAACGGCGTAATTTCAGGCGCGGTTTTCAACTGGCCGGCAGCGTGCTATTCCCGAGCAAGGCTTCGAGCAGCAGATCGTGCACCCACAGGAAGCTTACCGGAGTCAGTGTCTCGACCGTGTACTTGCGTGGCTTGAGGAAAGCGACTGGATAAGCGGCCTTGTCCGTACCGCCGTCGACACGCAGCGTCGCACCATCTGCAGGCATGAGCATGAGCGCGCCTTCCAGCAGGTACAGATTCCAGGCATCGTGCAGACCGCGATCCAGCAGGCGTGTTCCGGCCGGCGCTGTGTAGGTCAGGCTGCGCGCGGTGAGCTCGGCAAGATCGTCGTTGCCGAGCTTTCGAAACTGTACGAATGTACGCAACCGTTCCGGGCTCACCGGCTGGTGAGGAATCTTAAGCCAACGTTCGACCGGCTCGACATGTTCGGTTTCATGCAAACGACGCTCATCGACACTCGGCAAGGTGACGGAACGCCCCAGACGCTTGTCGCGCGCAATCTGTGTGTAGGCATCTTCGCCCGAACCAGGGGCTTGTGAATAAGGAACATCGTCCTGGACCGAAAACTGCGAATTTCGACGCTGTTCCTTGTGGATCACACCCTGACGCAATTTGTCGACAAGCTCAAGAACTGCAGAAGAGGCACGGCGCGCGGGCGGGATGATCGCGATCAGATTGAGCAAGTCGAGCACCGGGATATCACGTTCCGTTTTGTTCGGCTCGCGCCCGAGTGCCGAAACGCGCCCGGAGAGCGTGCTATGGGGATTGAATAGCACCGGACAGAACACCGGTACATCCAGAGCATTGTCGTGGCGGAAATCGAGCAGCTGTTCAACGCCACGATACACGCTCTTTTTACGGCTGTTTTTCTGGAAGGCGGTGAGCTCGCCAGAGGAGCGCCCGCCGGTGGGATAGAGGGAGCGCACCACCAGGTCTTCCAGGCTGAGCATGAGATGTCCCCACGCGTTCGGTTCCAGGGATTCGTACAGGATCGCGACACGGCGGTCGTCGGCCTGTGGATCCTGAATGTGGGAACGCAGAAAGGCGCGGTTGTGCTCGCCGAAAACCCGTGACAAGGGTTCGTCGATGAGAAAATCCTGCTGTGCATCGTATACGCCCAACTCACCGCTGCCGGTCAGTACGTAAAGCCCTGTGGGGACCTCTGCCAGCACGTCGGTCAATCGCATTGATTCACTCCTCCGTCCAAGCATAGCAGGATTCGTCCGACGGCAACCTGCATCAGGCTTCCACCGCGTCGCCGAAATGATAGAGTGAGAGCGTGTAATTCAGCAGGAGAACCTCAAAGGTGCACATCCCGGAACTGGTGGCCCACCGCGGTTACGCGCTGCACTACCCCGAGAACACGCTGATCGGCATTGAGGCCGCGATCCGCGCTGGCGCGCACTTTGTCGAGGTCGATGTGCAGCTGAGTGCCGACAAGGTGCCGGTGCTATTCCACGACCGCACGCTGGACCGGTTGTGCCGTGCGCAGGGTATGATCCACCGCTACACGCGCGAGCAACTCAAGGCCTTCCACGTGTTCGAGTTCGAGCGATTCGGTTACAAGTTCGCGCAGAACCCGATCACCACACTCGCCGAACTCGGCGCTCTGCTTGCGCGTCATCCGCAGGTCACTGCGTTCATCGAACTCAAGCGTGTGTCGATCGAGGTGTTCGGCGTGCAAGCGGTGCTCGACAACGTGCTGCGCTCACTGGCGCCGGTGCTGTCGCAATGCGTACTCATCTCCTACAACGTGCCGGTGCTGGCCGCGGCACGTAAACAGGGCTATCACAGTGTTGGCGCCATTCTCGAGCGCTGGCACCACCAGCGTAACGCTGACGTTCAAGCCATTCACCCGGATTACCTGTTCTGTGACGCCGTGGACCTGCCGCGCTTCGGTGATCTTGAGAAGGCCGGCGCAACAGTCGTGGTCTATGAGGTCACCGACCCGCAGGTCGCGCTCAAACTGGCTAAACGCGGCGTGAGTCTCATCGAAACCTTCGCCATCGGCGAGATGCTCGCCGCCTTCGAGCCATTGCGCGCGCAAAAGGCATGACCGGACAGTTCGATCTGGTCGTAGTCGGTGCCGGCATCCACGGCGCCGGTGCGGCCCAGGCGGCAGCGGCCGACGGCTGTTCGGTACTGGTGCTGGAAAAAACCGGCGTTGCCAGCGCTACTTCGAGCTGTTCAAGCAAACTCATTCATGGCGGCCTACGCTACCTGGAAAGCGGCCAATTCATTTTGGTGCGCAAGAGCCTGCGCGAGCGCGATATCCTGCTGCGCATTGCACCGCACCTGGTGAAGCTGGTGCCATTTCATATACCGGTTTACCGTCATACCACGCGTCGGCCCTGGAAAATCCGCGCCGGCTTGTCACTTTATGCTGTGCTCGCGAATCTGCACCGCCATGCAAGGTTCACCACATTACCGCGCACGCAGTGGGGCGATCTCGACGGGCTTACTACCCGAAATCTTCAGGCTGTATATCGCTATCAGGACGGTCAAACCGACGACGCCGCGCTCACCCAGGCGGTAATGCGTTCTGCACAATCACTCGGGGCCGAGCTGGTAGTGCCCGGCGAGTTCCTCGGTGCACAACGCACGGCAAACGGCTATGCCGTGCGCTATCGCTCGCCGCAGGGCGAAGTCGAAAGCCACTGCACAGCGCTGGTGAATGCTGCCGGCCCGTGGGTCAACACCGTGTTGGCGCGTATCTCGCCGCGCGTGCCGGATTCTGCGATAGAGCTGGTCCAGGGTGCACACATCACGCTCGATGGCGCGTTGCAGCACGGCGTTTACTACGCCGAGGCCGAGGACAGACGTGCGGTGTTTATCATGCCGTGGCGAAACATGACACTGGTTGGTACCACCGAGACACGCTTTCGCGGCAATCCGGCGCAGGTGCAGCCGCAAACAGCGGAGCTGGAATACCTGCTGCAGACTTTCCATCGTTACTTCCCGGAGCGTGCTATCAGGGTGCGCGATCAGTTCGCCGGCCTGCGCGTGTTGCCGCTGGCGGAAGGTGCGGCCTTTCACCGGCCGCGCGAAACACTCTACCGTACCGATGTGGCGCAGCACCCGCACCTGGTCAGCATCTATGGCGGCAAACTCACCGGCTACCGTGCTACTGCACAAACGGCGTTAACATTGTTGCGTGCGGCATTGCCGGCACGAACGCAGCGCGCCAACACCGCCACACTACTGCTCAAGGACTAGCCAATGCATCCGCTCGAAAACGAGCAACTGCGGGAACTGGAGCAAACACTGTATGCGGAAATTCCACTCACCCGCTCCATGGGCGTGACCGCCGCACACTTCGATGCCGCGGGACTGACGTTGCGCGCCCCGCTCGAACCGAACATCAACCACAAGAGCACGGCTTTCGGCGGCAGTCTGGCGGCACTGGCCACACTCGCTGGCTGGGGGCTGCTGCAACTTGTGTTGCGCAAACACCCACCGGTGACAGTGGTGATTCAGGAAAGCAGCGTGCGGTATCTGCGACCGGTCGCCGAAGAACTGCGCGCCACTTGCGCAATGCCGAAAACCGAAGAGCTCGAAAGATTTCTGCACTTGCTCGCGCGCAAAGGCATGTCGCGCATCGAACTCGAGGTGTTGATCCCGGCGGGCGGCGAAACGGCAGTGAAATTTCGCGGCTGCTTCGTGGCGTTCGATAAACACCGCCACCACCTCACACTGCCGGTATGAGGCCTGCGCCCAGACGGGTTGTCAGTGCAGCGCCGACCGGAAATCTTTTATCTGCGCAGGAAGTGGCGGGTTGACGAGATGCGTCTCAAACTGTCCCGCAGTCAGCGGGTGGCTGTACAGAAAGCCCTGCACGGCCTGACAAAGCTGGTCGCGCAGGAACACAGACTGTGTCTCGGTCTCGACGCCCTCGGCCACGAGGCTGAGCCCAAGCGCATGCCCGAGCGCGATAATGGCGCGCGCCACCACTGGGTCGTCCCCGTTCTGGGTGATGTTCTGAATAAAGCTGCGATCGATCTTGAGACGATCGATCGGCAGACGATGCAGGTAATTCATGGATGAATAACCTGTGCCGAAGTCATCGATTGCCACCTGCACCCCGAGAGCACGCAGTTCCTTAAGCTTCGCGATGCTCGCGTCCAGGTCTTCCATAAGCAGACTCTCGGTAATTTCAATCTCGAGCCAGCGCGCTTCGAGACCGGCATCACGCAGTGCCGCATTCACCACAGCGACAAAGTCGTCCTTCCGCAATTGCCGTCCGGATACGTTCACGGCAATACACAAGGGAGGCAACCCAAGCTTTTGCCAAGCCGCCGCCTGTGCGCAGGCGGTGCGCAACACCCATTCACCAATCGGCACAATCAGCCCCGTCTTTTCGGCAAGCGGAATGAAATCCATCGGTTGAATCAAATTGTCCTGTGCATCGCGCCAGCGTATCAGCGCCTCAGCACCGGTGACTTTGAATGTATTCAGATCAATTTGTGGCTGGTAATGCAGTTCGAACTCGTCGCGTTCCAACGCCTGGCGGAGGCGGCTTTCGAGATGCACGCGTGCGACAGCGCGCTCATTCATCTCGTTCGCATAGAACTGATAGCAATTCCGGCCCATGGCCTTGGCATGGTGCGTGGCGATGTCAACTTGACGCAGCAATATCTGGGCGTCAAGTCCATCATCCGGAAATACCGTGATGCCAATGCTGGCCGTGACCTGAAGTGGGTGGCCATTGATGTCCCAAGGCATCGACATGGTTTCCAGCAGCCGCTGGGCAACAGCCGAGATGGCAACCGGGTCGTGCACATCGCGCACCAGCAACACGAATTCATCACCACCGATCCGGGCCAGCATGTCGGTTTGTCGCGGTACAAAACACAGGCGCTGTGCTGCCACCAACAACAGGCAGTCACCGTCATCATGACCGAGCGTTTCGTTTACATCCTTGAAGTGGTCGAGGTTGACACAGAGCAAGGCAAATTTCTGATTATTGCGACACGCCCGCACCACTTCATTGTCGAGCTGTTCGATGAATGCCCGACGATTGGGAAGAGCTGTCAAGGAATCATGATTGGCCTGAAATCGGAGCTCACGGTTTGTACGCCGGCGCTCATAGATCACATAGGCGCCAAACATTGCGAACAACCCGAGTAGCAGCGCGCGCGACCAAAGCTCACGACCGCCAGGAGCAGTGAGTTCCATGACAAGAACAGACAGCCACGGCCGCTCGGTCTGCGCGCCGGACACATCAAGCCAGGCACGCACCGCCACATCGACGAGCGTGAAAAAAAGTGCCAGGGTAATGGCAGCGATGAATATGTGGCGATTCTTTCCGCTCAAGAGTGACGACATGCTGGTACGCCAGGTTTTCATGATTATTTGCAACAAACATGCCACGGACGGCCTGTACCGCGGGTAATTTTGCATGATGCAGGAGATAATCTTCGCGCCCCAAGTTACTGATTCTTAGTACCCCACATTTCATCGACCACTATACGTTTACCGCTTTCGGCTAATGACGCCATGCCCGGGGTGCGGGTACTGCCGTGAATTGGAACATGCTAGCCTGCCAGCGTCGCATCCCTGGTACCGCCCATGACCCACTCCGGCACACTCGCACAGCTGCGAAACCTCGGCCCGGCCAGCACACGCTGGCTAAACGCCATCGGTGTGCACAACTACCGCGATCTGGAAAAACTCGGTGCGATAGATGCCTACAGGATTCTCAGGGCACACGGCTATCGTGCCAGTCTCAATCTGGTGTATGCCATCGAAGGCGCACTCCGCGACTGTGACTGGAATAAACTGCCGGCACAGCGGAAAGCACAGCTCAGGGCGGCCGCGGCCGACGCCATCAAACCGCGTTGCGCCTGGCCTGCCAACGATCCACCCATGCTTCGCTATCACGACGAGGAATGGGGTGTGCCGGTGCATGATGACCGCAAGCACTTCGAGTTCCTGATCCTCGAAGGCGCACAAGCCGGTCTGAGCTGGCGAACAGTATTGCACAAACGCGCCGCCTATCGCGTCGCATTTGCCGGTTTTGACCCGCGGCGTGTGGCACGATTCGATGCCCGTAAGGTCAAGGCACTGCTGAAGAACGCCGGCATCATCCGCAACCGCCTCAAGATCGAATCGGCAATTACCAATGCCCGTGCGTTCCTCGCCGTTCAAAAAGAGTTCGGCAGTTTCGACCGTTATGTCTGGCGCTTCGTCGGTGGACGGCCGATCGTCAACCACTGGACGACGCTGCGTGAGCTCCCGGCGCGTACACCCGAATCGGATGCGCTCAGCGCTGATCTCAAGAAGCGCGGATTCCGTTTTGTCGGCTCAACCATTATCTACGCACACATGCAGGCAACTGGTCTGGTCAATGACCACCTCGTGCACTGCTATCGCCACCGCGGCGTTGCACGGCGCTGAGTCCGGCAGCCCCACGGGCCGCTTCAGCCGAACAGGCGTTCCACCAGCCAGTACAGTCCGGTGAGTGCAATCACCGCCGACAACGGCAACACCACGCGTGCGCGGTACCACGGCTTGTGCCGGAACCAGTAGCCAACTGCCAGGAACGCGAGCGCGATCACCGCCAGCTGCCCACCCTCGACGCCGACGTTGAAAGCGATCAGGCCGGTCACAAATTCGTTGCGCGGCAGACCAACCTCGGTGAGCACGCCGGCAAAACCGAGGCCGTGCAGCAATCCAAAGGCGAACACCACGAACACCCGCCACGCGTGCAGACGTGCCGTGAGCAGGTTCTCTACCGCTACGGCCACGATCGATGCAGCGATTAATGGTTCGACTATCGCTGGCGACAGCGCGATTACACCGTACACGCTCAGCGCCAGCGTGATCGAGTGTGCGAGCGTAAACGCGGTGACCTGCCAAAGCAGTGGTGCGAGGCGCGTGCTCAGCAGGAACAGGCCAAGAACAAACAGCATGTGATCCAGTCCCTTGGGCAGAATATGGGTGAAGCCAAGCACAAGGTATTGCCCGAACACTGCAGTGCGAGTGGCGCCGGCAACTTCACCAGTGAGCGGGTAGGTTGCACTGGACTCGCCTTCACGCACCCATGCAGCGGTAATCTCGCTCGCGTCCGCACGGTGCAGGCGCAGCACGCTGCCACCGTACTGCGGTGCATAGGTCCAACGCACAGTCTTTGCGCCTGGTGGAATGTTGCCGGTCAGGCGTACGGTCGTAATGCGCGCGCGTGCCAGATCCCCGGGCTCGGGAATGTCGATGGCCGTGAGTTCCGGTGCAGTACGCGCCCCGTCGAAATCAAGGCGAAATCCTTCACGGTACTGCGGCCAGAAGGCACGGATTTGTTCCTCCAGTTTTTGCGCCGTCATCGCTCGCAGGCTTTTGTAGTGCCCCGCGTTCGGTGACTCGTCGGTGTCACTGTGTGCCGGGCTGACGCCTGCCAGAACCGCTTCCATGTTGACCTGTAAGGCAACCTGATAATTACCCTCTGCTTGCAGATGCACATCGACTACCGCTGGGCGGATCTCGTGCGCCGCGACCGGCAGTGCGCACAGGCATAGCAGGAACCCGAGAAAATTCCTGAATGAACAGGCAATCGGTGAGTTGGCCGTCGTGTTATGCTTCATCGGATATTTATCTCGACCAGTTTTGAAATCGATTGGAAAGAAGACCAATGCTGCCCTGCTTCGTTCGTCCTGCCGGAAAAATGTGGCGCGAGTGTATCCGATACGGATTATTGCTGTCCGCCCTGTTCGGGCTATCGGTGCCGGTGGCGGCGCACGAATTCTGGATCGAGCCGGCGAACTTCCAGCCGCCGGCAGGCAAACCAGTCGATGTGCGGTTGATGGTCGGCCAGGAATTCCGCGGCGACACCATGATCTACCTGCCGGAATCCTTCGAGCGATTCGTTACGGTAAACGCGCGCGGTACCCGGAATATTCCCGGCGTGCCCGGCGACGATCCGGCGGCGCGTCTGACACCGGCCGAGCCGGGGCTCCTTCTCATTGCCTACCAAAGCACCCGCTATTCACTCGAGATGGATTCCCCCACTTTCGAAAAATATCTGGAGAAAGAAGGCCTGGATGGCATCCGCAAGCTGCGCGCGCAACGCGGAGTACAGGGCAAACCGGTGCGCGAGGTGTACTCGCGTTGTGCCAAGTCCCTGCTGGCCGTCGGTGGTCGCGATGACGGCCTCGACGCCAGGCAAGCCGATCGGCCTGCGGCTGGAAATTGTGCCCCAATCCCCGGTTCACCAATTGAAACGCGGCCAGAGTCTGGAGGTACAGCTGCTGTACGAGAAGCGACCACTCGCCAATGCACGGCTGGTGGCATTCTCCAAGAAGAAACTCAAGAGTCAACTCGTGCAACGCACTGACGCGCAAGGGCGTGCGCGTTTTATCCTGCCACACGACGATATCTGGATGCTGTCCGCTGTGCACATGATCCCGGCGCCGGCCGGGGCGAAGGCGGATTGGGAAAGCTTCTGGGCTTCGCTCAGCTTCGAGACCGGCGAACGTGCACTGATCATCAGCGCACGACGTCGTCGATGAGTGCCGCATCCATGGCGGTGCGCCAGCGCTCATAGCGCGAGCGCAACGCCGGATTGGCGCGCGGCTTGAACCACACACCGAGTTCCGTTTCCGGCCAGTCCTTGGGTTTGCCGGCCAGCAGCCATGCTGTGCCACGTGCCGTGGCTTCGTACTCGGCTGGCCGGTAGAGCGGCAGACCGGACAGATCACTGATACGCTGGCACAGGCCCTCGTACCAGGTGAGTCCGCCGCTGGCAATAATCTGCTCAAGTGGCGACGCCAGTTTCTGCAACAGATCGAGATTGACTTGCAGCAGGAACACAATGGACTCGGCCACCGCCACCACCATCTGCCTTGGTTCGGCCTCGGCAGAAAAGCGCGATTTAAAGTCTGCGACCCAATAGGGCGCGCCGAGACCACTGATACCATTCAGAAACAGCGGCGGCTCCACGCTATCCTGCGCAAGCCATCCTGGCAGTTGCTGCTCGATCGCATCGAGTCCGAGATCCTCCTCGATCCATTGCAACGCCGCGCCCGCACCATTGACCGTGGCTTCGAGCACGTAGGTCTTCTGGTCACCATCACGCAACACGATACCGGTCAGCAGACGTGGCTGATGGCCCGGGTATTCTCCAGACAGGCGTTGTATGAATGCGCCAGTACCCAGGTTGATATAGGCACTATTGGCGTGTGGTGCGCCATAGGCAAACAATGCCGCCGACTGATCACCATTGACGATGGTAAGCGGGATGCGCTGGCCATCCATTACGAGATGACCAAAGTCGTGCCGCGTTGGCACACACGGCGGCAATGCGGATTGCGGAATGGAAAACAGATGCAGGAGGCCCTTGTCCCAGTCCATGGTTTGAATATTCCACAAGAGCGTGCGCGCGGCATTTGCGGGATCGGCAGCCAAACTGTGTTCAGCGGTAAGCCGAAAAATCAGAAAACTTGCCAACGGACCGAATGCGAGGCGCCCTTCGGTCTCGGCCTGTGCCACCACTGGCAGGTGATCGAGACACCAACGCAGCTTGCTCGCACCGTAGTGCGCTGAGAGCATGAGTCCGGTGGCTGCGTGGATAGCCTCAGCGTGCGGTGCAAATCGGTCGAGCCACTCATGCGCCCGCCGGTCCTGCCAGCTGATTACCGGCGACAGCGGCTGGCCGGTAGACGCGGTCCCAGCACACAATACTGGAGCGCTGCGTCGCGAGTCCTGCTGCGGCAATCAGGGCGGCGCGCTCGCCCAGTTCATACAGCACCTCGCGTGTTGCATCCAGAAGCGATGACACCAGATCTTCCGGATCCTGCTCAACCCAGTCAGATTGAGGATGATGTACCTGCACTTCACGCAAGCTGCGCGCCTGCACGACGCCATGCGCATCGAACACGAGTGCACGCGAGGCGTGTCCACCCTGGTCAAGTGCGAGATAGAGTGGATAAGTGCGTTCAGCCGGCATGGCCGAGCAGCGCGTGCCAATTGTAGTCGCCTGCGCCGGTCACGAGGAACCAGGGATTGAGGATGTTGGATTTGTTGTAGCGCAGCGGCTTGCCGTCAATATCAGTCACGCGCCCTCCGGCCGTCTCGACCACGCACTGTGCCGCGGCCGTATCCCATTCCGAGGTTGGCCCGAGACGCGGGTAAACGTCGGCGGCACCTTCTGCTACCAGACACAACTTGAGCGAGCTGCCGAGGTTTTCCGTGTCATATTCGCCCTCACGCGCCTTGAGATTTTCGAGAAAGCTGTCCACTGCCTCGCCGCGATGCGAGCGGCTGGCCACCACGGTGGCGCGCCCGCCCTGGTAACGGCGCACGTGGATTGGCTGTCGGTTGGAGCCGCCCGTTTCCTTCCACGCGCCCTGGCCCCGTACCGCGAGGTAACACACACCGGTTACCGGCACATACACCACACCGAGCACCGGTGCGCGATCGTCGATAAGCGCGATATTCACTGTGAATTCGCCATTGCGGTTTACAAACTCCTTGGTGCCGTCGAGCGGATCGACCAGCCAGAAGCGCTGCCAGCCGGCGCGTTTGCTGTAATCAATCTTGGCCGATTCCTCGGACAGGACCGGCATGCCGGGCGTGAGTGCCGCCAGGCGCGAAACGATCACCGCATTCGCGGCACGATCGGCTTCAGTCAGTGGCGAGCCGTCATCCTTGTTGCTTACATCGAACTCGCGCTCGTACAAGTCAAGAATGAGGCGTCCGGCCTCCATGGCAAGGCTCACTACTTCCTCCAGCCATATGCCAGGCTCAGCAGAGGTACTCATGTCGAAGATCTCCTAGGCAAATACGAACAAGTAGATTACCCGTTTCGGCGCGAACAGGAAAATCGGTTCAGAAACTGAACTCGCCTGACCATGCGCCGCGGCGAAAATCGAGCGCCAGCCACTTTGGCAGAAATGCTTCGGGGCGCTTGATCGGAAAGGCCTCAAGCGGCGGTTCACCCTCAACATCACTCAGTGCACACTGGCGCGTCATCACCGGCCGGAAGCAAACCGTGAGGCGGTTGTCCACGACTGCACAAAACGCATCGGGGTGCGGTGCGGACAGGAACTGCAGGCGTTTGCGGATGAGACAGCTGAAGTACAATTCCATTTCCACGACCAGCGGTGTGCCCCGGGCGGCCAGCGCTTCGCACGCCGCCGCGCTCAGACGCACTTCAAGGTCGCGATTGACGATGCGGATCGAACGATCAGCGTGCACGATTAACGCAACACGACCGGCGCGCGACGGCGCGTTGTGGCGCCGGCCATCACCACACGGTTGCGGCCGAGATCCTTGGCACGATACATCGCGCGGTCGGCTTCATCGAGGATTTCCTCGTAGCCGGTATTGGCACGCAGCATGTTGCTGGCCACACCGATGCTGGCCGTCAGCTCGAGTCCATCCGGGCGCAACGTCTCGATGCGATGGCGCAGCTCTTCCATCTCCTCCAGACATTCCTCGCGCGATCGACCCTTGAGCAGCATAACAAACTCCTCACCGCCGGAACGGGCTATCACGTCGGCGTCGCGGAAAAAGCCGCGGAACAGCGCCCCAACCGCCTTCAAGACACGATCACCGGTGATATGGCCGTGCTTGTCGTTAATGGCCTTGAAGTTGTCGAGGTCAAGCACCACCACCCAGGCCGGGTGATTGAGCGGGTCGGAGAGAAAATGAGTGGCACGTCCGATCAGATAGCGCTTGTTGTACACACCGGTAAGAATATCCTGGCTCGCCATACGCCGCATTTCCTCGGACTGGCGGCGCAACAGATTAAACTGCTTCTTGACGAGCATTAACGATCGCAGCCGCGAGATAAACACCTCCTCGACCACTGGCTTGATGACGAAGTCGTTACCGCCGGCATGAAAGATATTCGCCTGGATACTGGCGTTCCCGGAACCGGTGATGACAAGCACCGGCAGCTCTTCGTGGCTGTAGCGATGGCCGCAGCGCAGTGTGTGCAGGAAATCGCCACCTGACATTTCATCGCGCAGATAGAAATCCGTGACGACGATGTCGAAACTGTCGTCCACCAGGTGCAGTGCCTGTTCGGCGCTCGAAGCACGCACCACGGTCAGACCATGGCGCTCCATCATCTCGGACGTGATGGCGGCTTCCAGATTGTTGTCCTCGACATACAGCACTTTGCCAGACAGCGCCATGTATCGATCCACGAGTCCGCGCATGAACGGCGCGAATTTGTTCATACCGTGCGTCTTGTCGTAATAGTCCGTGACGCCAGCGCGAAATCCTTCCTTTATGTGGCGCTCGTGTGGTTCAGCGGTTACAACAATGAAGGGTGTAAAACGGTAGATCGGCTGGTTGCGAACGGTGCGGCACAGATCGATGCCGTACATGTCGGGCAGTTGCAGGGCACAGGTGATAATGTCGAATTTCTCGCTGACCAGGCGTTGCAATGCTTCACCGGCACTGCCAACCGTGGCGACCTGTACGTGCTCGGTGTTGCTTTGCGTAACCAGCGTGGACCGGATCATGCTGCGTGAAACGCGCGAGCCATCCACTACCAGAATTTTGATATCTTTTTCCACGTGCACGTCGGCCCCGGCAACGGTACGGATCATTTTCGCCTTCCCTGGCATACCTGCACGGAGCTTCAATGCTTTTGGATAGCGTTGTTTCTTAATCACAATACGCTATTGACTCAGCGAACAAAGGCGGATTTACGAAGCAATAAAATACTGCTTATGTCAGACAGGATTAGAAGAGGATGCTCAGTCTTGGCATGAACTTGAAATTATCTTTTTCAGTCTGTGGTCAGTTGCCGGTTTGATAGTCTGTGCCTGAATGATTTCCGCCACAGGAATCCAGGGGATTTGTGGTCAGCGCACTTATACAAGGGTACTTATTTATCGTGGATACTGTGCCGGGAGACGAACAGCCTTATTTTACCAGTGCATCCCCAATGATGCGTACGAGCCGCGCGTCGTCCACGGGATGGGCGCGTCCCGCACGGCGTGCAACCGCCCAAACCGGATCGGGAAAGTGCGCATCGTCAGCAAAACGCGGGATGATGTGCCAATGCAAGTGCGGCACCTGGTTGCCGAGCGCGGCGAGATTTACTTTGTCCGGTTGCATCAGCTCGCGTACCGCACCTTCCACGACAAACACCGAGTGCATCAGATGTGCACGCTCGTCCGGCGGCAGGTCGGTCATTTCCTTAACGTGCCGATTGAGGATCACCCGGCAGAAACCCGGGTAATCCGGGTCACCACCCGGATAATGCGCAGGACGGCATCGCGCCACAACACGTTCTCATTCTGCGGTTGACAGAGGGGGCAGGAAGTTTCGGTCATGGGATCAGATCAAGTGCTGTTTCTTCAGGACAGCCAGGCCATTCCAGTGGCGTACCACCTCCGGCATGTCGGGCGCGGCGGAATCGAGATCGAGCGCCGCCAAAATCGCGCGGTTTTTTACGGCTTGCCGCGGTGCAGAAATAAACCCTTGACCAGCGCCACGGCGCACAGCTGTCCGCCGGCCACGAAGCGTTGCTCCATATAGAAATACTTATCGTCCCAGGTGAGCAGGCGTGTGCTCAGGTCGAACTTCTGAAACGGCTGGATCGGCCGGAGGTAGTTGATCTCGGCGGCCGTCAGCACCGGCGCCCAGCGGTGTTGCAGCAGCTTCCCCAGCAAACCGATCTGTGCGAGCAAGATGCGTCCGGCCGAGGTCCATGAAGGTCAGATAACGACCGTTGTTGAGGTGCAGGTTCATATCGCAGTCGTTCGGCCAGACGCGAAACGTGATGTGTCCGCTGTCGAGCAATGCCTGGCGCCGCACGAACGGCAACAGAAACAGCAGCTTGAGTAATCGCAAATACAGATTCACCGCACCCTCCAACTGGACATCAATGACTTATAATAGCGCGTCCAGGGCGCGGCACTGAAACCGGCTTGGCTTACGCCCCGCTGCGCCCGATTTGATTGCGAGACCCTATGTATATGCCAGACAAATCAAGCCTGCAGACAAATACTCTTAATTGGCCAGACATCGACACCGTGTTGCTCGACATGGATGGCACGCTGCTCGACCTGCACTACGACAATCATTTCTGGCTGGAACACGTGCCGCGCCGCTACGCCGAGAAGCACGCACTCACGCTTGAGGCCGCCCGCGAGGCGCTGCGCGGGCGTTACAAGCAGGTCGAAGGCACGCTCGACTGGTACTGCGTGGATTACTGGACGCGCGAACTCGACCTCGATATCGCACTGCTCAAGGAAGAAGTGAACCATCTCATTGGCGTGCATCCGCATGTGATTGATTTTCTCGATGCGGTACGCACCCAGGGCAAACGCCTGGTGCTGGTCACCAATGCGCACGGCAAAAGCCTGAATATCAAATTCCGTCGCACCCGGCTCAACGGTCACTTCGATGCCGTGGTGTGTGCACACGATCTGGGGCTGCCCAAGGAATACCCGGCATTCTGGGACAAGATGCAGGAGGTCGAACCGTTCACAAAAGACACGGCCTTGCTCATCGACGACAGCCTGCCGGTGCTGCGCTCGGCCAAAAACTATGGCATCGCGCACCTGTTGGCGGTACGCAACCCGGACTCAAAACTGCCGGAGAAGGATGTCGGTGAGTTTAACGCTATCCACAATTTCCGGGATATATTGCCCTGAACTAATCAACGCGACAAGGAGGAGTCATGAGAGTCATTACATTGCTTCCGTTGTGCCTGTTGCTCATCGCCTGCCAGACAACAGGGACCGCTTGATGAAAATTCACCCTTATCACGTCCTGCCGTCCGGCAGCCGGCTGATACTGAAACAGGAACTAACCATTCCGGCCCACAGTGCCGGTGTCTGGCTGCAGGGTGGTCGTGTCATGAGCAGTAAGGACATCAATCAGTATCACCCGACACTGCCGGCTGGAAGTTACATGATGTGCGCGAGACGACACAAACTGTCACGGCCGACGAGTTCGTGGTACGCCGCGCGCGTCAGCAGACGCAAACCGTAGCACGTACCGGCCTGATGAAAGCGGCGTCAGCGTACGCCGGAGCGCCGTAGTTTTATCGTTTTTCGCACAATCCTGGATCTGCATTCGGAACGTCAGCCGCAGGTGCGCTGGCTAACCTGCCAGCAGTGGTCCGACCCAGCCCTCGGTCAGCACGTGACGTATCCGCGAGATTCGCGTGACACTGGGTGAGATTTTTACGCTACAACTGCCGTCCACCGCGTCTGACGGTAACCCTAAGTTGGAGACTCGGAGACGCGGGCGCGCGACACGGCCATGTGGCAAATCAGAAGTGCACGCTCATGCCGGCAAACAGGCCGGTGCCGGAGACATCCACAGTCTGACCCGCCGAATCCTCAACTCGGCGCGTGTGTACTTGAACTCGGTGTAGATGCCGACATGCTCGCCAGCGGAATGCGACGCCGGCCATGCCCTGCAAGGCAAAACCGCCGGTAGCTGCCTGTCCAGTCGCCCGGAAACTGTGACCAGCGCGATACCGATGCCAGCCCCAATGATACGGCTGCACAATCGCCTCGGACGGAAGTATTTCTTCGCATTGACAAGAACCTTGTCACACTCATGTCGCCCTGACGGTACGACGGGCAGTCGTAGTGAATCCTGGGTATGGCCGAACGCTCCAGCCGAAGGCGAAGCCGTTGCTCGAGCGCCACTCCCCCTCCATACCATACGCCGCGACATCGCGTGGCCGAGAAGCTCGGTATGCTGTCGGCATTAATGGTCTGGATATCGCTCCCCATGAGAAACTTCCGCCCTTGAAAATGAAGTAATGCCAGCTACTTCCCCTGGTCAGTCGGGACGTCGCTCGGCCTCCTGGTCGCTTTGCTTGGTCCGGCGTGTTTTTGCAGGCGCCGGGAGCGGCGCGGCAGGTGTAGCCGGCTTGGGTGTAGCGGCGGCGCGCGCGGCAATTGCCGGATCAAGGACAAGGCGTGCCTTGCGCATCCCTGTGCGGCCGGTACCGTAAGCCACCTGGCGCAGACGCACGCTTCCATCCGCATTCACCGCCAGCTGCACGAAATAGATCCGCCCGGCTTCACAGGTGATCGTCAACGGCGTGGCATCCGCCCGGCCTGCGCGGACCTCGAGCCGTCCCTGGGCCGGCCGCCCACATGCCGTAGGTGTCGCGGCTCCAGCTGACCGGAATTGCGTTTATTGAGCCAGAGTCCGGGCGACGTCTGAGGTATGGCATCCTCCAGACGATAGACATAGATCAACGCCTTGCCGGACGGCGGTACCGCCTGCTTGGCATAACGATCCTGTTCGGGGGTGGCGAGCTGATACGGCGGCCTGCGTCTGGGTGATACCGAGAATCAACAGCGAGCTGCTGAAGAGAAATGCGATCCATGGCTTCATTCTGTTCTCCTGACCACGCTGCGTCGATGTCGCACATCGGCGTGCAGAATTCATTATAGTCCAAGTCCGGCAAATCGCCGGAGCGTAAAATAGACTCTCGCTGCTGTCGCGGTCAAACCGGAAATCACGATCGACATGGCTTGTAGTACTGCACGCAACACGGGAAGATAGGTAGCCTAACATGAAAGGACGAACGTAGCAGGGCTTCCGGCATGGCTGACCACTTCCTTGTTGATTGTCGAAATCCTGATACTGCTCGGTGTCGCAAACGGCACACCGATTTTCGCAAAGCGGCTGTTCGGCAAGCGCTTCAATTCCCCGCTCGACGGTGGGCTGAAATTTCCGGATGGACGGCCGCTGTTTGGACCGTCCAAGACCGTGCGTGGGCTGGTGCTGTCGGTGGCTTTGCACGACACTGGCCGCACCGTTGCTCGGTTTTGAATGGATTACCGGCGCCGGGCTGGCCTCGGCCTCCATGCTTGGCGACCTGCTGTCGAGTTTTATCAAACGCCGACTCGGGCTGCGCGCACACAGCCAGGCGTTCGGCCTCGATCAGGTTCCGGAGTCTCTGCTGCCTTTGCTGGTGCTGCGACAGCAACTCGGCCTTGGCTACGACGACATCGCCATCATCGTTGCAGCCTTTATCGTGCTGGAACTGGTGCTGTCACACCTGCTGTATAAAACTGCATATCCGCAACCGGCCGTATTAAGGCTCAGGAACAAACCAGTCGGTGCAGTGTAATCTCCGGCGGACAGTTGAGCCGCACATCCACGATGCACGAGCCTGCGCCTACCGAGGTGTAACCGATCAGGTCGTGGTACTTCCAGGCGCCGCGCGCCAGTTCGCGTGGGCAATCGGCATCGGTGATTATCGGCACACCACCTGGCAGACAGATCTGCCCGCCATGGGTGTGGCCGCACAACATCAGCTTGAAATCCGCGTGTGCCGCATGCCGGTAGGCCTCGGGCGTGTGCGACAGCAGAATCGAGCAGGCCCCGTCCGGGATGTCCTGCGCGGCACGGTGAAAATTCTCCATCCGGTAGTAGTGCGCATCGTCGATCCCGGCAAGATAGATCGTCTCGCCATCGCGCTGCAACTTTACCCACTCATTCAGCAACAACCGATAGCCCATCGCCTCCATGCCCGGTGCCATGCGGATGGTGTCGTGATTTCCGAATACGGCGTACACCGTGTTTTTGAGATGCCTACGCAGCTGCTCAAGCCCGGTGAGCGTTGCCGCGAACGGCCCGAAGGTGCGCGCGCGGTAGTCGCCGGTCAGCACGCACAGGTCATAATCCAGGGAGCGCAGATTTTCGATGAGCGCCTGCGCAAACCCATGGTTCATGTCCACGTGCAAATCGGAGAGATGTAAAACCGTATAGCCATCAAACGCACGCGGCAGGCTCGGCAGCCTGATTTCGTTCTCGCGCACCTGAATGGCCAGCGCATTGCGCCGGCCGCGGCCATGCAGTCCGACCAGGCGCAGGCTGTTGCGGATCAGCGAATGGACGGAGTACCAGTTTTCGAGATGAAAAAAATGCGTGCCCTTGCGGAAGATACGTGCCTCGTAATCGTTCTCCAACCCAAGGCGTTGGCGAACGTACAACCGCCCGAGGCGCGGCTCAAACGCAGCGAGTGCGGTATATTCCTCGGGAGTGAGTTTTGGCGATCGCATGCGCAGACCCGGGCGTTATTCACATACAAAGAAGGCGAAAGCAGCGCCCGGAGAAAATCGGGCCAGGGCGTGCACGTGATCCACTATTTCCGCGAAGTCTTTTTCTTCCCGGTCTTCGCAGGCTTGAGGCGTGCATCCCAGCCCTTAAACTTCTTGCGGCAATACTTGAGCAGCGACGCGTAGTCCGGGAAGAACAGGTCGAAGTCGTCCCCGCCGCACGGGCCGTCAAACTCACACTCGTCGTTCGTGTGATCGCGGCAGATTTGCGGGCGCGTCTCGTAGATGCCGCAGCGCCCGTCGTCGTGCAGATGCAGGCAACGGTTGTTCACCAGACAGGAACCAGCCATCCGAGTCCTTGTACGCTTGCGTGTTGGCGTGCGAAATCTGCCAGAGCAGCATGTCGAAGTCTTCCATGGAACGCGGTGTGTCGATCTGATGGGTGAGGTAAGTGCAGCAAGTCGAGCCTTTGCAGAAGCTGCACTTGTTCTCCGGTGTAATCTTCACCTTGGCGGCGGGCTGTATCGGGATGATAACGGTGTTCATGGCGGCATAATTTTCTAGGGCGGTAGACGTGCAGTTTATCACAGCTGACGCCCTCAGGACGGAGCACGCTGCACCACACGCACTATTGAAACTGCACTCCTGTATCACAGCGGCGGTATCCCTGCGGGCAGTGCCCATGGAGCGTGGTCCTGTGGGCCGGCTGGTGTATTAGTACCCGATTTTTTCCTCCAGAAGCACGGTTCCGGACTCGAGCGATCAAAGAGTGTGCAAAGTTACGGCCGCGAAACACGCATCTACAACCAGTACTTAACAGTCATGTTTCGAAAACTCAGCCCGGCGGCCAGCTCATGCCGCGCCCGGCGAGCACGTGCAGATGCAGGTGAAATACCGTCTGGCCGGCGTCCGGGCCGCTGTTGAACACGGTGCGAAAGCCCCTGGTCAGCGCCCCGTCGCGGGCGGCAATCTCGCGTGCGGCCAGGAACAGCTTGCCGATGATCCCTGCCTCCGCGGCGGTGATGTCGGCCAGCGACGCGATATGGCGCTTCGGAATCACCAGTACATGGGTTGGCGCCACCGGATTGATGTCGCGAAATGCAAACAGCTCCGGCTCGTCGAGCACCACGTCGGCGGGGATTTCGCCCCGTGCAATCCTGCAAAAGATGCAGCTCATGTTCATATTCTCCCGCTGATGTGCGATCACTTTAGGTTTGGGCCGGTACGTTCGCTTTGCACAAAGATGTCATACAATAGATTGGAAACCACCTGCCGGATGCCATCGTGAAGCTGAGCGCAAAAGACTTCAAGGCCTGGGACAACAAGTGCATTACCCTGCTCGGCATGTCCGGCGTGGGCAAGACGCAGCTCGCAGCGCGGCTACGCAAGAGCCACTGGTTCCACTACTCCGGCGACTACCGCATCGGCACGCGCTACCTGGACGAGGCAATCCTGGACAACATCAAGCTGCAGGCCATGCAGATCCCGTTTCTGCGCGATCTGCTGCGTACCGACTCGATTTACATCCGCAACAATATTACGGTGGACAACCTGCAGCCGGTATCGAGCTTCCTCGGAAAACTGGGCAACCCCGAACAGGGCGGCCTCGGCCTCAAGGAGTTCAAGCACCGCCAGACGCTGCACCGTGACGCGGAGATTGCGGCCATGAGGGACGTGCCGGAATTCATCGGCAAGAGCAAGGCGATCTACGGCTACCGGCACTTCGTGAACGACGCCGGTGGCTCGCTGTGCGAACTCGACGATCCCGAGACCCTCAAGGTGCTGGCCGAGCACACGCTCATCCTTTATATAAAGGCGAACGAGAAAGACGAACAGGAACTCATCAAGCGTGCCGAGGACGATCCGAAGCCGCTCTATTACCGCGAGACGTTCCTCGACGAACAACTCAACCTCTACCTGCGCGAAAAAGGCCACGGCTACGTGGCGGAAATCGATCCGGACGATTTCGTGCGCTGGATGTTCCCGCGCCTTTTCTATTCGCGCATTCCGCGTTACCAGGCCATCGTCAACCAGTACGGCTACACGCTCAGCACCGAGGAGCTCAGGGAAGTCCGCGACGAAGCGAGCTTCCTGCGAGTGGTGGAGCGGGTGCTGGAACGGCAGGCCTGACTGTCCGCGCACCGTATCGGGGACAAACTCACCATGCCTCTTGTCGCCAACTCCGCCCTGCCCACCTTTGAGCGTTTGCGCCGTGAAGGCGAACTGGTTGTGCCCGGAGATGCCGCCCTGCACCAGGACATCCGCGAATTACACATCGGCCTGCTCAACATGATGCCGGACGCGGCGCTGGCCGCTACCGAGCGCCAGTTCTTCCGCCTGATCGGGGAAAGCAACCAGATTGCGCAGTTCTATATGCACCCGTTCACGCTCGACGCGCTCAAGCGCGGACCCGAAGGCCGGGCACATGTGGATAATTATTATGAAAGCTTCGATCAGATCAAGGCACTGGGGCTGGATGCGCTCATCATCAGCGGCGCCAACGTCACCCAGCCAGATCTCGCCAAGGAACCGTTCTGGGAGCCGCTTATCGAGGTAATTGACTGGGCATACGCCAATGTCACCTCCACGATCTGCTCATGCCTCGCCTCGCATGCGGTTCTGCAGTTCCGTTACGCGCAAAAGCGCAAGCATCTCGGCTTCAAGCGCTGGGGTGTATTTTCGCACCGCGTGGTAGACCGTCGTCATCCGCTGGTAGCGGATGTCAACACGCGTTTCGACGTGCCGCACTCTCGCTTTAATGATGTCTCGCGCGCGCAGTTCGAGCAGGCCGGGCTGCGTATTCTGGTGGAAAGTGAAACTGCGGGTGTGCATCTCGCCACCAGCCCGGATGGTTTCCGCATCGTGTTCTTTCAGGGTCACCCGGAGTACGACACGGTCAGTCTGTTAAAGGAGTACAAGCGTGAAGTGGCGCGCTACTCAAAAGGCGAGCACCCGGACTACCCGCCGCTGCTGGTCAATTATTTCAGCTCCAAGACTCAGGCGATTCTCGATGAACACCGGGAACGGGTCGAGGCCGCACGCGCGCAGGGGACTATCGTACCGGAATTTCCGGAGCCGCTGATCAGTGCCGGTCTCGATAACACCTGGCACGATACCGCCGAAGCGGTGGTCGACAACTGGGTGGGGAAGGTCTATCAAATTACCAACCATGACCGCAAGCTGCCGTTCCAGCAGCACATCGATCCGAATGACCCGCTGGGATTGAGATCGCGCTGATTTAGAACGCTGTATTTCGAAGCGGAATGAAAAACGGGCCACCTGTCAGGCGGCCCGTTTTTCGTGTCAACTTCTGGCCGTTGACTAGCCTTGTTCCGGAACCTTGAAATTCAACTTGCCAAACTTGCCCTCGTAGTAACCCTCGGACCCACCGTCGAGAAAATAGTAGTCCTTCATGCCCTGCTGCTCCAGATAATACTGGAACCAGCGGGTCTGCTTGCCGACCTTGTCATACACCAGCAGGGGCTTCTTGGACTTCTTGGCCTCGGCCACGGCAGCGACGATCTTCTTCGTGTCGTCCAGCGGGGCGCGCATTTCACGCATCGGGAACAGCACCACGTCGCGCTGGCGCAAGTCACGCACATCGAGGACGACGGCGCCATTCTCCAGACGCGTCTCGAACTCCGAGCCGTTGATAAGACGCTTCTTGAATGCTCCCTTGCTGATGAGGTCGGCGGGATTCATCGGGCTCTTGCCGAGCAGCACACTCTGCTCCGGGTACTGCTTCGACCAGAGGTCGAGGCCGGCATCGTAAGCATAGACATTGGGTACGCCAGCCTTGATGGCGAGATCGGCGGCCTCATACGACTTTTTGCAGCTGTTGCCGTTGCAGTAGAACACGATCGGCTTGGCTGACTTGGCGCGAAGCTCGATGGTGGCGGCTGGCAATTTTTCCTTGTGAAGGATGATGTGCAGCGCGCCCTTGATATGCATGGTCTCGAATTCATAACGCGAACGCACGTCCACCAGAACAACATTGGACAGATCCTTGTGCAGTGCCTCAGGCGACATGATTTGCACATGCTTGAACTTTTCACGATGCGGGAAAAGATTGTCGCTGGCGTACACGCCGGCGGATGCGAACAACAGAATGATTCCGAACAGGGCAACTAACTTTTTCATGTCTAGACCTTTCTCTCGGCTGGCGGTTATGGGAAAACGTTGGCAATTCCCTCGCCGTCTTGGAGACAATGATGTGTACTGGCATCATTGCGCACCCTTTCTTGAAGTTGGAACATTGCACACGCCGTGCCGTTTTGTGGGGCTTTATGAATCAATGGGTTAGGGAATTGGCCGCTGGAAAGTGCGCTGCCGTGCGCGGTCACTGTTGACCAGTTTGGTCACCGCAATGACATTAATATGCTCATTAACCTGCCCCTGCGTGTGGCGTCAGGGATGCTTCAAAAAAACAGGGGCCAGGCAAATATCATGCGTGTTCTTCTGCTAAACGACCAAATCGATTTCTGCCCGCTTGTATGGTCAGGCTCCGGATTGACCCGAAACGCTCCTGCCGCGGGTACTCAGTGAAAAGCGCTGCTGCATTTCTGTTGCTGATTGGCGCCGTTATCGTGATAAGCGCGCTGTTTCGCGCCAGCGAGAAACCCGTGGGACAACCGTTATCGGGGTTGCCATGGCAGATCGAAATTCTGCCAAATGGGGAAACAAGGGTTTTCGGCCTGATCCCGGCACGCAGCACCCTGGACGATGCGCGCAGGCAGTTCGGCACGGACATGCAGATCGCCATTGTCGCCGCGCCGGGTGAGCCAGGCTCGCTGGAGGCCTATTCAAGTAGCGTGACCACCGGCGTGATCATGGGAAAATTGATCCTGGTTGCGGACATGGACAAGCAAGCGGTGGCAACGTTGCGGCGGCGCGCCAGAAAATCCGAGTACATGGACAGCAGCACCCGAAAATATCTCCTGCATCACGACGACCTGGCACATGCCTGGCGTGCACCGATCGCGAGCATTACCTTCATTCCCGCCGCCAGCCTCGACGAACAGACTGTGCTCAGTCGCTTTGGCGCACCCACGGAACGCATCCGCGTCACGGCACGGGTTGAACACTTTCTCTATCCGCAGAAGGGGCTGGATCTGGCTCTCGACAGCGAGGGCAAGGAGGTTCTGCAATTCGTATCACCACGACAGTTCGCGCTCCTGCGCGAACCCTTGATCAAGGCATCCACGGAGACTAACCACCGTCCTTGATAGTCGTTCGACGGATACCGGGGCGGGTCAGGTGGCTTACGGCCGTTCCCAGACAAGCAGGTCCTGAATCGTGCTGCAGACAACAACGTTGTCATGGATGCAAGAGCCTTGTTGGCAGGACTACTCCCGAACCACGCGCGAGAATCCGCAGGACGGAATCAGGGCGGGGCATTACCTGATCGATCACGGTAAACAAGAACCGCACCGCATTTCATGCCTTCTTTGCGTGCTTGTTTAAAAACCGGTCCAGCTGATTGGCAAACGCCTGCCTGTCACTGTGGCTTAGCATGGAGGGTCCGCCGGTTTGCACGCCGGTGCTGCGCAACTGATCCATAAAATCGCGCATATTCAGACGTTCGCGGATATTCTCGCGCGAATAGAGTTCACCGCGCGGGTTGAGCGCGTGCGCGCCACGTCGATAACGGCGGCCGCCAGCGGGATATCCGCCGTAATCACCAGATCGTCCGGCTGCACCAGTTCAACGATGCGGTTGTCGGCCATGTCGAAACCGGCCGCCACCACCATGCTACGGATATGCGGCGAAGACGGCGTGTGCAGCGGCTTGTTGGCAACCAGAATAACCGCTATCGCCAGCCGCTCCGCGGCCCGATACAGGATGTCCTTGATTACCTTTGGGCAGGCATCGGCATCGACCCAGATCTGCATTGTCTTGGCTCCTGCCTCCATCGCTATTCCAAGCCGGCCAGCCACATGCGCAGGCGCAGACCGACGCCGGTGGTGTAACCCACTTCCACGAAGCGAATCTGGCCGGCGCCATCCACGATGAAACTCGCGGGGACGGCACGCACGCCCCACCGCGTCGCCATCACACCATCCGGGTCATTCAGTACCGGAAAACGCAACGCCTCGTTGCGCAAATACTGGGTCACCGCAGAGCGGTCTCCACTTTGCATGGCAACCGTGATGACTGACATGTCGCGCGCCAGCGCGTCAATGCTGCCCTGTTCAGCGCGGCAGATCGGGCACCAGGTGGCCCAGAAATGCACTAGTACCGGCTGCCCGGTATACGCCGCCAATACTACCGGTTTTCCATCGAGCAACTCGCCGGCCAGCGCCGGCGCCGGACCGCGCGCGGTACCGCTCTGCTGCCAGGCGCGTATGCCCAGAATCAGAACCAGCACTGCAACCAGTTCAATTGCGCGCCACAGCCAACGACGTGTAGTGCCGGGTTTTGCTACAGGTGGGTTTTCTGGTTCTGGTGCGTGGTGGATGTTCGGCACGGTTTCTCTACGCAGGAAAATGCATTGGCCAACGTGCGACGGCGGTATGGCCAGACTGGATGCCCTCAGCAGCTGATTGGCATTCCGTTAGCGCCGATGCTGCACAACAATGACTTCGACCCGCCCGCGCGGCCCAATGAAGTATGAGGCCAGCCAACCGGTGACACTCACCACAATAGCCCCGAACAACGCTGGCCAGAAACCGGCAATCGTAAAGTTGTCGAGCATCCACGCCACCAGCCCGAGCGTTGCCGCGTTGATGACCAGCAGGAACAGGCCGAGTGTCAAAACGGTGATGGGCAGAGTGAGTATCACGAGCAACGGCCGCACAATGGCATTGACGATCCCTAACAGCAGCGCCGCTCCCAGCAGGGTCCAAGCCCCCTGCACGACAACACCGGGCACCAGCTCCGAGGCCAACCACAATCCGAGCGCGCCGATGAGTAGTCGTAATAAGAATCCAAGCATGGGCTTATGATTTCAGGTCCGTTTGATTCTGGAATACTCCATCCTAGCGACTCGCGCTGCAAGACGCACGAATCCTGACAATTTACTCGATTAACTTGCAGGACACGGATCCACCCGCGGCCGTTAAGCTTTCTAACCCACTGATTTACAGGTTTCCCCAGGGCCGATCCCGTTCAGCGGGCGTTCAGGAACCCTTGGCTACTCTGTGCTTGCCATAACGGCAAACCCGGTGCAAACCGGCCCAGACCAGAAAGGAGAACGAACCATGAATCGCACTCAGACTATTGCTGTAGCATTGTTGGTCGCCGCCCTGCCCTTCACTTCGGCGGCGTTTGCCTCGGACCGGGGACATGGTGATCGTGGCCACGGACGCTCGGACCACGCGCGCGGCCACAATTCTGGCCATGACAAACATGGGTATCGCGGACACCAGAAACATCACTACCGCCATCACTACCGTCATGACCACTATGGCCGTCATCATGACCACTGGCCGTTACAGCCAGGCGTGCCCAGGTCGTTCTGCCGTTTCCGCCGCTGCCGCCGTTTCCGGTCATCGTTCTGAACAAGAAACATCACGGCGCCCACGTTGAGCTCCATCGTCCGCATTAATGGGCGCTGGCCAGTCTCGGGTAAGAACCCTCTCCTC
Organism: uncultured Pseudomonadota bacterium; assembly: GCA_963698375.1. Classification (GTDB taxonomy): domain Bacteria; phylum Pseudomonadota; class Gammaproteobacteria; order Acidiferrobacterales; family UBA6901; genus UBA6901. The sequence continues at coordinate 256,978 of CAVOQN010000006.1, read as the reverse complement.
CCTCCCGCGAGGCTCACGCGTTCAACATGTCGCGGGAACTTGCACCATCGGCGCGTGGGCGCTGCTCCTGCCGAAAGTACACGGACAGGAAACGTACCCTCGCGCCGATGTTTGTTCTTGGTTATGCTTCAGGGCAATGAGCGGCATTTCCGTTCACACTTCGGCCCGGATCCGTCATGCTGAAACGCATTCTTGTTCTGTCACTGGTTGCCGCGTTATTGAGCGTGGCAAGCGTACCGAGCGTCACGGTTGCCGCTGGTGGTGGGCACTACCTCATTGCCCGACGTGGCGGTGGCGAAACCGGCGTAAGCCTGAATGAAGCCGTGCAGCAGGTAAAACGCGATACTGGCGGGCGCGTGCTGTCGGCCGATACTGTCAACCAAGGTGGCCGCACGGTGCACCGCATCAAGGTGCTGACACCTTCCGGCCAGGTGCGTGTGGTAGTCGATCGACGCCCAATCCAGGGGCCGCTGAGGCGACGCTACGTGCGCATCCTGGTATTGGAAGATGAGACTACTTTGCGCGCGCAACTCGAAGCACAGTTGCGCAAGGCCGGTTACGCCGTGGATGCCGCGGCCGATGGCGAAGACGGTTTTTATCTCGGACGCGAGAATCCCTTCGATTTGGCCGTCGTCGATCTTGGCCTTCCCAAACTCTCCGGTATTGAAGTCATCCGCCGCTGGCGCGAAACCGGGCGAACATTTCCGGTTCTGATCCTGACAGCGCGCGGGCGCTGGCAAGACAAGGTGGAAGGCCTCAATGCCGGCGCCGACGATTACCTGACAAAGCCGTTTCAGGCCGAAGAGTTGCATGCACGTATAAACGCCCTGATGCGGCGTGCAGCAGGCTGTCGCCAAATCGGTATTGCGTTGCGGGCCGATCACCCTCGACATCGGCGCTCATACCGTGCAGGTCGATAACCTGCCGCTTGAACTGACCGGCTACGAATACAAGGTGCTCGAATACCTCATGCTCAATCGTGGCAAGGTCATTTCCAAAACCGAGCTTACCGAACATGTCTACGATCAGGACTTCGATCGCGACAGCAACGTGATCGAAGTGTTCATCGGCCGCCTGCGCCGCAAACTCGACCCGGACAATCGCTACCAGCCAGTCGAGACGCTGCGCGGGCGCGGCTACCGCTTCGTCCTGGAATGCGGCGAAGCGTGACGCTCTCGCTCAACACGCGACTGCTGCTGGCGAGCAGCGTGGTGTTGGCCGCCTTCCTCGGCATCACCGGTCTGGTTTTGGACGGCGCTTTTCGTGCCAGCGCCGACACAGCGCTACGTGACCGCCTGCAAGGCTATGTGTACGCGCTGCTCGCGGCCTCCGATCTCGACGCACAGTGGACAGTTGCGTCTGCCTGCCGAGTTGCCAGACCCGCGTTTTTCCCTGATCGGTTCCGGCTTGTACGCAGAAGTGGTGGACAGCGCACAAGTCGGTCTGGCGTTCCAAATCGCTGCTCGGTCTGACGATCCCCTTCGCCATGGTCCCGGCAGGTCGGTCAACGTGAGTTCGCGCGACTTGCCGTCGATCGTGACCTGCCGCTACTGAGCCTCGCCTTCACCGTCAGCTGGGAGACAAACGAGAACAGAGACCGGCGCTACACCTATCGTGTCGCTGAAAACCTCGTGAGCTTCAACGCCGAAGTCGGTCGCTTCCGGCACAGCCTCTGGGGCTGGCTGGCCGGAGCCGCGTTCCTGTTGCTTCTGGTACAGGGCGTTATTCTGCGCTGGAGCCTGGCCCCATTGCGGCGCGTGGCTGATGACCTGCATGCCATCGAGGCCGGACTCGCGCAACGCCTGCACAACGACTACCCACGGGAGTTGCGTCAGTTGACGGATAACCTGAACGGCCTGCTGACCAGCGCCGACAATCACCTCAAACGCTACCGCGATTCACTCGGCAATCTCGCGCACAGTCTCAAGACACCACTCGCCGTGTTGCGCGGCGCGGTAGATGGAGAAACGAATGATGCGGCATTGCGCGCCATTGCCCGTGAACAACTGACAGGCATGACGAGTCTCATTGAATACCAGCTGCAGCGTGCCGCCGCCTCGGGACGCACGCCACTCGCTGCGCCGAGTCGAGGTAAAACCCGTTGTTGAAAAGATCGTCGCAGCGCTCACCAAGGTGTACGCGGACAAAGACGTGCAGGTGACACTCGACGTGGGAACCTCCTCCACCTTCCATGGCGATGTCGGCGATCTCACCGAGATGCTCGGTAACCTGCTGGACAACGCCTGCAAGTGGTGCCGCCGGCAAGTGCGGGTAACGGTGCAAACAATAAAACCCACAGGAGCCGGGCAAACATTGCTCGACATCACCGTCGAAGACGACGGTCCGGGAATTCGCAACGATTTGAAAACCCGCGTCCTGCAACGTGGCGCACGTGCCGATGAAACGATCCCGGGGCATGGTCTCGGGCTTGCCATGGTGCAAGACACGCTGGCGCTTTATCACGGTGAGTTGTTGCTGGAATCCAGCTACTTGGGTGGCTTGGCGGCCAGGCTGCGGATTCCTGATAGCGGCCCGTAATTTGTCAGCGTCCGCGAAACTGCATGCACACGGTACTTGTGCTAATTCACCACTTCTACTTGGATCGCAGAGGGCAATGACCACTTGATATCTATCACAGTCTTTATTGATACAAATCAAGAAACAGGCTGCCGTTATGTATGACAGTATCCCTTCGCTGTCTGCCTTTCACAGGTTGCCCAGTTAATGAACTGTTATCGTCATGCACAACGAAGCTGACGCCCTCGCGCTGTTCGCCGTCAACGCCAGTCGTGCGTTTGGCGAACAGGTAGCACAGGAACTCGGCAGCGCACTTCGTGAACACGAAGAAAGAGAGTTCGAGGACGGTGAGCACAAGATCCGTCCACGGGTGAATGTCCGCGCGCAGGACGTGTATGTAATCCAGTCGCTGTATTCCGATCCAGCCCAGAGTGTGAACGACAAGCTGTGCCGGATGCTGTTCTTTCTCGGTGCCCTGCGGGATGCCGGTGCCGGGCGGATCACGGCGGTCATCCCCTACCTGGCCTATGCGCGCAAGGACAGCAAAACCCAATCCCGCGACCCGGTCACCACGCGCTATGTTGCCGCCATGATCGAGGCGGTGGGTACCGACCGGGTAGTAACACTCGACGTACACAACCTGGCGGCATACCAAAATGCGTTTCGCTGTCAGGCCGATCATCTGGAAGCGAATAAACTGTTTATTGCTTACCTCGTGCCACTGCTCAAGGCCGAGCACAAGGTCACTGTCGTCTCACCCGACGTGGGCGGGATCAAGCGCGCCGACCGCTTCCGCGAAGCATTGGGGCGGGCCTTGAACAGGGAGGTGGCCATGGCCTTTGTGGAGAAGGCACGCGCAAAGGGCACACTCAGCCTGGGCCGACTGGTCGGCGATGTCGCCGACAGCACCGTCGTCATCATCGACGACATGATCGGCACCGGCAGCACCCTCGCGCACGCGGCCAAGGCCTGCAAGGATCAGGACGCCCGGCAGGTGTTTGCGGCGGCCTCGCATGGCGTGTTCGTCGGCCACGCCAGCGAGATCCTGGCGGTCCCGGAGCTGGACCGGATCATCGTCACCGATAGCATCCCGCCGTTCCGCCTGGACTCAGAGCTGGTTACGCAGAAGCTGGTGGTGTTGTCCGCAACCGGGCTGTTTGCCGAAGCCATCCGGCGCCTGCACAGCGGAGGATCGCTGGTCGAGTTGCTGGCAACATAAACGTCTCAGCGTTCAGAAAGCTGCTCGCGATAGCCCTCGGCTAAATGCAGGTATTCCTCGGCGCTGTGCTGCCACTTCGGCCAGTCCTTGATTTCCAGCTCGCGCACATGCCCGATGGCAAAACGCGCTCGCAGGCAGGCACGGAAAATCTTATAAAAACACACCAGACTGTCCGCTGGCTGGTCGTGCGTGGCCTGTGCATAGGCATTTAACAACTGGTCACCGACACGTAACGTGCCGAGACGCTCGCATTCCATGGCGAGAAATGCCAGCTCATCGACCGGGTCGACAATTCGCAGCCTGCGGTTGAATTCGAGACAGTCGATGATCACGGGTTCCGGCGCGAGACAAATATGCTCCGGCCGCAAATCGCCGTGACCCTCGACAATTCTGCCCGCCTCTGCCCGCGCATCGAATAGCCCGGCTTCCCGGCTTATGAAAGTCCATTGCGCATCGTGCAGTTGTTCAATCAGGCGGCACGGCAATGCATAAACCGGCACCGACAACTCCCGAAGATTGAGTTCCATCGCATTTCTGAATTCAGCCCGATACTGATCACCGCTGAGTTCGACCGGTCGACACCCTTGGTAAAACCCGATAAGCAGCGTCGCCAATTTGCGGACATCTGTTTCCTGCACGCTGTGCTGGAGGATCATGTTATCCAGCATCCGTTCCACCGGCAGCCGGCGCATTTTCACCAGCCACTCGATGGCCTCGCCTTCGCCGCCCAGGTGTATGTTGCCGCGCGTGTCCTGCGTGAGCGGGACCGTGCCGAGGTAGACATCCGGGGCGAGCCTCCGGTTCAGCCGAACCTCCTCCTCGCAATCCCGCTGTCGTAATTCCAGCGTGCTGAAGTCCAGGAAGTCGTAGCGCACCGGCTTCTTCATCTTGTAGGCGTAGCGATCAGTCAGGAACACCCAGGACATGTGGGTTTCCACCACATCGACTCGAACCGGCGCATCGGGATAGATAGCGGGCCTGCGGAGCTGGCCGACTTTGGCCTCGGTGGCAGCCGTCTGCCTTCCTTGAAGCGGTGTGCTTGCCATAGCTTGGCCCGTGGATGTCTCCAGGCCAGCTTACGGACATTCACGTCGTCACGAAAGAGACGGATACATTTTTGAGCTGGCCAGAGCGGCAATTAACCGGAAAGTGAGTGGGCAGCGTCACTATCCAGTTCCCGCGCGTGTGCCAGAATAATACGCAGGAAATCCTCGCCATAGGCAGCGAGTTTGCGTTCACCGACGCCGGAGATGCGGGAAAATTCTTGTAACGTCTGCGGGCGACACTCAACAACTGCCGCGAGGGTCGCATCGTGAAAAACGACATACGGCGGCACACCCTGCGCCTTGGCAAGCTCCAGGCGGCGGGCACGCAGGGCTTCCCATAGTACTGTGTCGGATTCTCGCGTGAACACGGAGCGGTTGCGAAGTGCTGTTTTTTTCGTTTTCTGCCCGGTCTTGTTTGCGCGGCGCAACATGAGGCGTTCTTCACTGCGCAGCACAGGGCGACAAGCGTCGGTGAGTTTCAGCGAGCCGTGTCCTTCGAGGTCGACGGCCAGCAGTCCGCGCGCGACGAGCTGACGGAAGATGCCGCGCCATTCCTGCTGGCTCTGGTCCTTGCCGATGCCAAAGGTGGTGAGTTGATGGTGGCCGAAACGCTGGATGCGCTCGTCGGTCTTTCCCAGTAGCACGTCGACCAGATAGTTCACCCCAAACCGTTGTCCGGTGCGGTGTACGCAGGAGAGTGCCTTCTGCGCCGATTCGGTGGCGTCCCAGGTTTGCGGGGGTTCGAGACAGGTATCGCAGTTGCCACAGGATTCGGGCAACGGATCATCGAAGTAGGCCAACAGGGCCTGACGGCGACAAGTGGTGAGCTCGCACAGGCCGAGCATGGCATCAAGCTTGTGACGCTCGACACGCTTGCGCGCGTCATCGGAATCAGCACTTTCCAGCATCTGGCGCAAAGTAATGACATCCTGCAGACCGTACACCATCCAGGCATTGGCCGGCAGGCCGTCGCGGCCGGCGCGGCCGGTTTCCTGATAGTAGGCTTCGATGCTCTTCGGCAGATTCAGATGCGCGACGAAACGCACGTTCGGTTTGTCGATTCCCATGCCGAAGGCAATGGTTGCAACGATGATCACGCCTTCCTCGTTGAGGAAGCGTGCCTGATTGCGGCTGCGCACCGCTGGCTCAAGCCCGGCATGATAGGGCAGCGCGTCGAGACCCTGGCCGGCGAGATAGTCGGCAATTTCATCCACGCGCTTGCGCGACAGACAATAAACGATGCCGGCGTCGCCGGCGTGCTCGGCGCGCAGAAATCGCAGCAATTGCTCACGTGCGCTGCCGCCGCCCTGTGCAATGCGATAGCGGATATTGGGGCGGTCGAAACCGCTGATGAACACGCGCGCATTGTCGAGCCCGAGACGCGCGATGATTTCGCGGCGCGTGGGTGCGTCCGCGGTGGCAGTCAGTGCAATACGCGGAACTTCCGGGAAACGTTCGTGCAACACAGAGAGCTGCATATACTCGGGGCGGAAGTCGTGGCCCCATTGCGAAACGCAATGGGCCTCGTCGATCGCGAACAGCGCAATGTTGGCGCGCGATAGAAGATTGAGCGTGCGTTCCTGCATCAGCCGCTCGGGGGAAATATAGAGCAGATCGAGTTCGCCGTTCAGTAAATGCTGTTCAATGGCACGCGTGGTTTCAGCATCCAGTGTGGAGTTGAGAAAGGCGGCACGCACGCCGGCCTGCCGGAGTGCCGCGACCTGATCCTGCATGAGCGCGATGAGTGGCGAGATGACAAGTCCGGTTCCCGGCAAGGCGATGGCTGGAATCTGAAAACACAGAGATTTGCCGCCGCCGGTGGGCATGAGCACCAGCGCATCGCCACCATGCATCAGCGTGTCAATCACTTCTGCTTGTGGTGCGCGGAATCGCTGGTAGCCGAATACACGATGCAGGATATGTCGGGGCTGATCTTTCATTGTGCTCGTTGTGCTGAATTTCTGAGACATGTTGTCATGTACCGCCGGGTTCGCGATACAGGTGATCTGGCAGATTACCAGGCTGGACCGGCTGCCCGACGCAACACCGGCCGGAGACACTCGGTTGCGATTCAGGCTTCGGTTGCCACGCTCGCATCGAGCCACAGATCCACACCACCGGGTGGAGCGATGTGACGGGCCGGGATATCACACCCCTTTCGCCAGGCCGTCAACGCGGCACGTTTGTTGTCCCCGGTGACCAGAAACAAGGCCTGGCGCGTACGGCTCAGACGCGTGGCACTGAGTGTCACGCGTTCAGGCGGCGGCTTGGGTGCGGCATGCACCGCCAGCACATCGGCGTTGTCCATTGGCTGTCCCGGGAAAAGGCTCGCAGTGTGGCCATCTTCACCGAGGCCGAGAAGTACCAGATCGAAAACATCGATCGCCGCCAGTACGTCCGCGTAACGAACAGCGGCGGAATCCGCACCCAGCTCGGCGGGGATGGAAAAAATATTGGTTGGCAGAACCGGTACCCGGTCCAGCCAGACGGTGCGCGCCATGTGGTCGTTGCGCTGCGCATCACCCGGAGGCAGACAGCGCTCATCGCCAAAGTAGAACTGCCACCGATCCCAATCGGCGCGCGCCACGGCGAGGCGCCGATACACCGAACGTGGCGTTTCGCCACCGGCCAACACCAGCCGGTAGACGCCGCGCGCCATGATGGCGGCACGCGCCGATTTGAGGATGTAGTCGGCCGCGGCAACATACAGTGACTCGGTGTCGGAGAAAACGCGTTCGTTCATCTGCCTGCCGGAGGAAATCGGAATTCTGCCTCTGCAGAAGAAACAGGCAGCCTGACCAGGTCGTCAGATCTCATTGCGCCAGAACTGGTCTTCGCGCTCGAACAGGCGGCTGGCATCGCGCGGACCCCAGGTGCCGGCCGGATAGGTAGCGATGAACTCCCTGTTGCGTGACCACTCGCGCAGGATCGGATCGACCACCCGCCACGCCCACTCGACTTCATCGAAGCGGATGAACAGGCTGCGGTCACCTTCGACCACATCGAGCAGCAGCGTCTTGTAGGCCTCCATGGTGGTTGCCTCGCTGCGCGGTACGAGGCATTGAGCCGCACAATACGCGTGTTCATACTGAGCCCCGGCTCCTTGGCGTGCAGTTCGATGTGCATGCATTCGGTCGGCTGCAACGACAGCAGAACCCAATTGGGATCGATGTGCGCAGCGGCAGTCTCGTGAAACAGCAATTGCGGCGGATGGCGGAAACGGATCGCAATCAGCGACATGTTGTCGGTCAGACGCTTGCCGGTACGTAAGTAGAACGGCACGTCGCGCCAGCGCCAGTTGTCGATGAAGAAACGCGCCGCCACAAAGGTTTCGGTCACCGAGCCTTTCGCGACGCCGTCTTCATCCAGGTAGCCAGCGCACGGCCTGGCCGTCCACACGCCCGGCGGCATATTGGGCGCGAAACGCATCGCGCGTGCACCGCCTGCTGTGGCGATCGGCCGGATCGAGCGCAGTACCTTGACCTTCTCGTCGCGCAGCGCGTCGGCGTCGAGTGTGGCCGGTGGCTCCATGGCCACCAGGTGAGCAGCTGCATCAGGTGATTCTGCAGCATGTCGCGCAACGCACCGGTGCCGTCGTAGTAGCCGGCGCGATTGCCCGACGCCCTCGGACTCCGCCACGGTGATCTGCACGTGGTCGATATAGTTGCGGTTCCAGATCGGCTCGATCATGGTGTTGGCAAAGCGGAACACCAGCAGGTTTTGCACCGTCTCCTTGCCGAGGTAGTGATCGATGCGGATAGATCTGCTCCTCGTCGAAGTAGCTGGTGCAGGCGTGCGTTCAACTCGCGCGCACTATCGATGTCCTCGCCAAACGGCTTCTCGACCACGATCCGGTGACGGCCGTGGGCGCGGCTGATACCGATGCGATCGAGCTGTTCGATCACCGCCGAGAAAATTGGACGGCTTGATGGCGAGATAGAAGACGATGTTCTCGCAGGTGCCCAGGCGCGGCTTGCTGAGCTCGTCCAGCAACCGCCTGTAAGCCTGCGGGTCAGTCGAGGTCGCCGGCCACGTAGTCGAAGCGCTGTGCGAAACGCTCGAAGACCACGCCCTCGCAATCCTTGCCGAGATGCTGGGTAAGACTGAGCCTCAGATGTCCGAGCCAGTCACTCTGGGTCCAGGCGCGACGCGCAAAGGCCACAAAACGCAGATCAGCGTGCAGTTTGTCGGCGGCCTCAAGTTCGTACAGCGCCGGCAACAGTTTGCGCGAGGCAAGATTACCGGTGGCGCCGAAGATAACGAAATAGCACGGTCCTGGCTCAACCATGTGCTCAGTCCTTGCCTTCCAGTACGCATGGCCGCCAAAACCCTTGCGCATCATGGCGAGCAGTTTGTCGCCGTATTCGTCCTTGCCCTGGCTGGCGAAGCGCATCATCAGCGCGAGGCTCATCACCGGCGTCGGCACACCCAGCTCCACGCCCTCCAATGCCGTCCAGCGGCCCTCGCCGGAATCGGCGACCTGCGGTGCGATATCTTCTAGCTCCTGGTCGCGGGCGAGAAATTCGGCAGTGAGATCGAGCAACCAACTGCGCACCACACTGCCGTGCCGCCAGGTCTCGGCTATCGCGGCCAGATCAAGGTGAAAATCGGTGCGTGCCTTCATGAGCGCGAAGCCCTCGGCATAGGCCTGCATCATGCCGTACTCGATGCCGTTGTGAACCATTTTCACAAAATGCCCGGAACCTGCCGGTCCACAGTGTAGCCAGCCGCGTTCCGTGCCCGGGGCAAGTATCTCGATCACCGGCTTGAGACGCGCGATCGCCGCGGCGTCACCACCGAGCATCAGGGCATAACCGTTCTCCAGGCCCCAAACACCGCCGGACACGCCGGCGTCCGCAAAGGCAATACCGCTGCCTGCCAGTTGGCCGGCACGCCGCATCGAATCCTTATAGTAAGAATTGGCGCCGTCCACCAGCAGGTCGTGGCGCGCGAGCAGGGGAGCCAGCAGTTCCAGATGCTGCTCGGTGACCTCACCGGATGGCAACATCAGCCACACGATGCGTGGCGGGGCGAGCGCCGCAACCAGTTCCGGCAAGCTCTCCACGGCCATTAGCCCGGTTTCATTTGCAAGCGCGTTGGCAACCTCGGCATTGCGGTTCCAGGCGACTACCTCGACGCCGCCGCGGCGCAGCCGCCGCGCCATGTTGGCACCCATGCGTCCAAGTCCGACCAGACCGATTTTCACAATGCAGCCTCCTCAGCGAACCATTTGATCGTTATACGCTCGCGGGCGCGAGGAATAAACGCCTGATTACACGCGGGACTGCTTGTCCCTCGATACTGTTGATAAATGGCGGCCAGGTTTGCGCAACGCCTGGACAGTGGAAACCCGCAGCAAGCGTCAGCTTTCCCGGAGGATTTATTGCAATCCCGGCGTCTTGCAGGCCGGCGGCTCTCTCGTATTGTGAAACCGTAGGTTCCAGTTACACAGGGCGTTTCAACAATTTCCATGCAAGATCGGGGGCAAGATTAATAACAAAAATCGGGCACGGGACGCCGCTGTCCTTGTCCGCGTCAGTTTCCCGTCCACCGAATGGCGCGGCCCTTGGTGACGGCATGGCCGTTCTCGGTGTAGACGAACAGCTCCAGACCCTTGACCGACTTGCCTGCGTTGCGGCCTTCGCCTGCAAACTCCATCGGAATCAATGCACGCGCACCGGATTTGAGGGCTTGATCGATCATGCCATTGATCATGGTTTCTTTCGCCGTAAACTTGCCGCCAAAGCCTTCCACGGTTGCGACCAATTCGTAAGGGCGGTCCGGCGGTGTCGTAATGAGTTCAATACCGCGCAGCTTGGCGTACCGTTCTGGCGCGTACTGCATATCCTTGTGGGCGTGACATCCGGACAAGACGAGGCTGAGACAGGCCAGCGCGAATAACGATCGATTTCTGTTCATTACTTTCTCCTGGATATCGGATATGACAGACTTCCGTTTACAGTCGCCTCGCCATCATAAGCGCTTCAGCGTGAAAAAGGACAGCTGTCCCGGCGCCACTTCGTCGGCTGCCTGATTCATTCCGGCGGCCGCCAGCAAACTGTTCCGGATTCTTCATCACATGGGCATATCCAATACACCGTCCGTTGTGACCCTGCCTGGTGTGGAGAAACCTTATCCATCGATACTGGATTTTTTAGCACACACCTTCCCGGGAATCACCCGGGAAACCTGGGCACAACGCATTACAGACGGAAAAGTACTGGACGACAACGGCAAACCGATTGCCACGGACACAGCATATGTTCCAGCAAAACGCTTATTCTACTTTCGGGAAGTCGAAAACGAACCCGTCATTCCTTTCGCCGAATCCATCCTGTTTCAAAACGACGAGATACTGGTTGCCTGCAAACCGCATTTTCTGCCCGTCATTCCGGGTGGTCGTTTTGTGAATGAATGCCTGTTGAACCGTTTGCGTGCCTGCACGGGAATTGTCGATCTGGCTCCGCTGCACCGTATCGACCGCGAGACAGCAGGCATAGTCATGTTCTCGGTCAACAGGAAAACCCGCGGCACTTATCATGAGCTCTTCATGCAGGGGAAAGTCACCAAGACCTATTCCGCCTTGGCCGACATGGTACTCCCGCCGCAATCAAACCGGTGGATTATCGAAAACAGAATCGTTCGCGGAGAGCCGCGCTTCAAAATGCAGGTCGTACCGGGAACCGTAAATGCCCGCTCCGCCATCCAGCTTCTGGATACGAAAAGTAACCGCGGACTTTTTGAATTGAGCCCGCTGACCGGAAAAACCCACCAACTGCGCCTGCACATGAGCAGTCTGGGATTCCGGATCCTCAATGACCGTGTCTACCCGAACCTGCTTCCGGAACAAGACGACGACTTTTCCAGTCCGCTCCAGCTTCTTGCCAAACAGATACGGCTTCAAGACCCGGTCACTGGTAAACTCATGGAGTTCACATCCGAACGCAAGATTCATTTCTAGCATTAGGACATCGCGGATGACACAACTCGGTTGAAAAAGGATTCATACTGAATTGCTTGTAGCTTGACCTTTTCGCAATGTCTTCAGCTCGTCCTTGTGCAGAATAAAGAACAGAACCATCACCAGCATTGCGCCCAGGGTGTCGGCGAGAATATCCTTCTGGGCATCCCAGATGTCGCCCTGTGATCCCAGCACTGCGATGCCAGCCGCCGGATCCGAGTTCAGCGCGTATTGCCACTCGACTATTTCGTAGGCGCCGGCAACGGTGGCGATCGCAAACACGGGGAACAAGGCGACAATCCAGCGGGTGTGCACCAGCCGCTTGACCATCAAGACCTCGGCAATCGGGAAAGCATAAAAGCCCACCGAAAAATGCGCCACGCGGTCGTAGTGGTTGCGCCCGAAGCCAAATAACTGTGATACCGCATCAAACGGCACTCGCTCAAACGTGTAATGGCCGCCAATGGTGTGAAGAATGATAAAGACTGTCATCAACATATAGCTGGTGTTGGAAAAACGGAATCCGCGCGAAATCACTACCAATAGCGAAACCACCACCAGCACCGGAATATTCTCTGCCCACCACACTGTCCGGTCATACGGTGAAATCGCGCACACGGCAAATACCAGCCCATACAAGGCCAGTAGCATCAAAGGAACGCTGTAGTTTTGTTTCGTCATGGCCTTGGAGCTGACACCTTGTCGTGACGAGGCCGTATTATGACTATTACAAACCTCCTCAATATAGTGTTTTCGCGGCGTCGCCGGCCTGTGGCATCTGCTGCGTGGTGAAAACCACGCACGGCATTCTGCATGCAGCAGCCTGTCCATGGCTGTTCCAATACCGCCCAAGGTGTCGGGTCAGTACGCGCCATATGAACTTTTTACGGGAAAAACTGACATACGGCAAAGAATGGCTGTCAACCAACAGGCAACATCTGCGTTATACAGGGTGCGGGCGCATGACGCGGGAGGAAGGATTGCATGTTGAGATCGACAGACAGGGAACAACACGTGGGACACTGTTCATCACCCAATTCGGGTGCGTTTCGTTGGCTGGCAATTGTTACGGCCCTGACGCTCGCGGCGTGTGCATCACGGCCACCCGCACCGGCCGAACCGGTTCCTGCGGCGCCACCGCCATCCACCGAGGTTTATTTCTACCCCACCAAAGGCCAGAGCGCGGCACAGCAGGATCGCGACCGTTATGAATGTTACCTCTGGGCCAAGAAGCAGACTGGTTTCGATCCGAGTGCGCCGGGGCTTGCACCCCATCAGCGCGTGCGGGTCATACCCACAGCCCCCCCGAGTCGCGACACAGCTGCCGGCGCCGTGACCGGCGCCGTTATCGGCGCCGTTGTATCGCCACCGAGCCGGAGCGTCGAAGGTGCTGCTGTCGGTGCCGTCGCAGGCGCCGTGCTCGGCGCTGCCTCAGACGCGTCACGACAGGAACAGGCCGAACGCGTCCAGCAGCACTATGACCAGCAACAGGTGCGACGCATGGCCCGCCTCGAACAACAGGCCGACAGCTATCGTCGCGCCATGGCCGCTTGTCTCGAAGGACGCGGCTACACCGTCCATTGAACTGGACACCCACTTCTCGCTGATATTGATTAGGTAAGGAGAAAACTCATGATGATTCATCGCCTACTAAGCACCGTGTCGGCCCTGGCTATTGTGCTGTCCTGTGCCACAGTTCCGGTGTGGGCCGATCGTGATGGTGACGATGATCGCGGTCGGAAAGAAAAGCCCCGGCACTCAACCGAGCAACGCGCGCCGCAGCGCCACGACAGCGGTCATCGAAACCAGGTCATCAAACACCCGTCCGGTTATGTGTACGACAACCGTTACCGGCATGACCGTTACTATCCGCCGCGCGGCTACGCCGTGCCGGTTTTGCCGCGGGGGCACCGCGTCGTTCCATACCACGGTACGAGATATTACTACCATGGCGGCGTGTGGTACCGGCCCTCTGGATCACGTTTCGTTGTCGTTTTGCCTCCTGTGGGTCTGATCGTGCCATTTCTGCCGCCGTTCTATACCACCATCTGGGTCGGTGGCTATCCGTACTATTACGCCGGCGGCATATACTATGTCTGGCGACCAGAACAAAATTCCTATGTCGTCTCGGAACCACCGCCGGAAACCGAAGTCCGCGAAGAACCGGCGACACCGGACCAATTGTTTATCTACCCAATGAAAGGACAAAGCGAACAGAAGCAGGCGACTGACCGTTTCGAGTGCCACAGCTGGGCAGTGGAGCAGACCGGATTCGATCCAACCCGGCCGGGCGGGAATGTATCGGAAGCACAGCACGCCACAAAGCGGGCTGATTATCATCGCGCCATGAAGGCCTGCCTCGAAGCACGTGGCTATAGCGTGCAATAGACTTCGGATGGAAATTTTGTCTGAGAAACCATAAAGGGTGGGTGTCTTGCTGACATGTTCGCAACACACGCTGCCTGATGCGCAGGCAACAAGTCTCTCTTTGGCTTAACGGGTCAAGTCATTGCGACTCAGTCCGGTCTTTTTATTATTAAGCGTGGCCACAATGATGCATGCGATGCCGGCCAAGCCGATGGCTAGCTGGAAAAATGGGATCAACATTCCTACGCGCATGTATATCGCCGACCAATCGACCATAGAAGGTGTCGGGTCAAATGCAAGTGCATAGAGCCCTAATTCCAGGGCCCAGCGCGGGCCACCCGTGCAACAGATTGCAGAGCGTGCATACGTGATGGCGAAGGCGAGCACCACGCCGCCCGTTGCCAGCCACAGCAGACGCCGTGGCTGATCCGATGATCTGCGCAGCTGCCACGCCACGACAACGGCGATAGCCAGATGGACGACACACGTGAACGGAAAAAAATAGAGGCCCCAGGTCTGTAAGCTGGCAACGGATTCCTGACGCGCAATCACAAACACCGGAGTTTGTGCAATCAGCGGTAGCGCCGCCTTCAAGTTCGATTGCCATAACGTGGCTAACATAGACAGCTGCTCTACCAGCGGGACCGACACCTCGTTCGGTCCGCTGCCGGCGACAGCTGCCAACAAGGACACTTCCACGGCAACCAGGCCAAAGAGAACGATTACGGCCAGTCCGGCGACACGCATGAATTCCACTCGCATGGCTGTCAGCGCCAAATCAATGGTGCGGTGCAGTCCACGCCCGCTTGCGGATCGTGATAGCTCGCCGTGCTGAATTGCCATGGTGAAGTCAGAATCATCGTTGTTCAGTGTAGTCCGTTTTATCTGACTTGCCTGACACCAGGGTCCTTCTCCCTGCACGACATTGAATTTTCAGGTTTGCTGAATCCAGTCATAGAGCCAGACGACACTGAATGAGGGCTCGCCATTCTGCGATGTGCTGGATTTTGTTGAAGAATTCGACCTGAGGGATGCCACTTTGATCCTGATCAAGGTAGTAAGTGGCATGTTTTCGCTAGAGTGAATGTAAATATTTATATGGCAACACACAGGGGGTTTTCCATGACCGGCCGGAAGAATCGAAGTGACGTCAGCCATCAACCACGCCGCGACCGTATGCCCGAAGAACACGTCAGCGATCCGTACCGAAGCCGTGGCAAATGGAAGGAACCGACCACTTGTCCGGAATGCGGCGCTATCTTTCAGCATGGCCACTGGCAGTGGGGCACGGCCATGCCGGACGCGGAGCAGCATCTCTGCCCGGCGTGCCAGCGAATCCGTGACCGCGTCCCGGCCGGCGAGCTCACATTGAGCGGGCCGTTCTTCACCGAGCATCGCGAGGAAATCATGCACCTGGTGCGCAACACCGAAGCCAAGGCGCGCGCCCAACATGCGCTCGAGCGCATTATAGCGGTCAAGGAAGAAGCCGACCGGACCGTGGTGACCTTAACCGATTCGCATCTGACGCACGGCATCGGTGAGGCGCTGCATCACGCCTACCAAGGTGAGCTCGACACTCACTACACGGATGAGGGCGATCTGTTGCGCGCGGCCTGGAGCCGCTAGCCGAAGCCCGTTACTATCCCGACGACCCGTGGAACTCGCACATCATCGCGATTTGTCTCAGGAGTTTCCTGAATTCAAGACGCGCATCCACGAACTCAAGCTGGAAAGCCCGGCGTTCCGCAACTTGTATGCCGAGTACCAGTCGGTCGATAACGAAGTCTATCGCATCGAACAGGATATCGAGACACCGTCGGACGATTACACCGAGGAACTCAAGCGGCGGCGTGTACTGCTCAAGGACCGGTTGCACGGCATGCTGACCGGGCTGGTTCCGGCAACGGTCGAGACCGACGAGTTCGTGGTTCGCCACAAGTTTGCACAACCGGTTGATGTGGCCGCAGTGACGCGTGACTGGATCAAGCGTGGTTTCTCGTGCCGCGCATTCGTTGACCCGCCCGGGCAGGAATGGCGCGACTTCGTGCATGACTCCGACGAGTTGGTGACGGTCGTCGAGGGTCAGCTGGGTGTGCGCATGCATGACGAGGACTGGGAGCTGTTACCCGGTGATGAGCTATACATCCCGCGTGGAGTGAATCACACCGTGCGCAACCTGTATGCCGGCACCACCCGCTGGCTGTACGGCTACGACTGAATCAGTAACCGTCGGTGCAACCGCGCCGGGAGGCAAGGCCCATGCAACTGAGCGAGAAACAACTCACCGAGGCGCGCGATACTGTGCAGACTCTACTCGAACAGCTCGGGCTTGCGGCCTACCTGTTCGAGGTCGAGCCGCGTACCGATCACTGGGAAGTGCGTGTCGAGTGCGCGCCGAACAGCGGCTGGCAGTCGTCGATACTCAATGTGGATGAAAGCTGGCTTGCGGCCTGTCGCACCGACGCTGGAGCACGGGAAAAACTGCTTGAAGAATGGCGTCGGCATCTGCTGCCATGAGTCGTGCGACGTTCTCGGATTCGATACGCTGCACGCGTGCCGGCATTACCAGGCGCGTACCCGTCCGGTGTCGAGGTGGATGAAATTCGAACTTGGATAATTACCGACACCGCCAGCGCGCAGTCCGAGCGCAGCATGGCGCAGATCGGCGAGCGCGATACCGGTCAGGCGGACGTCGATCGCCTGACCGTGGGTGTGCAGGCTGTCGCGGGCGACGCCGTTGCCGTGGCGACGCAACATTTTATTGGTGGCCGGTGAGCGATAGCCGGAAATGACTTCGTATGTACCCCGCGCATCGAGGCGCTGTTGCAGGGCGTACAGTATGTCGTACAGCCGCCGGTCGATGGTAAAAACATCGCCACTGCGGTGATCGCGCAGCAGCCGGTCGATTGCCACAAGCTCCCCCTCCTGATACTGGCCATTGGCCCAGAAAGTCGCGGCAAGCTGCTCGCCGGTATGGGTATTGAAAAGTTTCAGGCGGCGTTCAGCTGGTTGGCTCTGCGCCCAAGACCTTGCGCCGGCCAGCACGGTGCCGCTCGCCAACGACCACTTCAGGAAATCCCTACGATTCATCATCAACGTCAGCCCTACCCCATATCTTGGAAATTACTATCCCGAAGAAACAAAACGCGAATAATTCGACCCAACCATCCAGCTGTACACACAGTTTAGCCCGACAGCGGGTGAAAGCGCGCTGCAGCCGCGCCGTACTCATCGCGCACACTGCACCGCTCGTCAATTCCCCGGGTAGTAGCTGACCAGCACCGATTCGCGACTGTAGACGTCATCGCGGAACTGCGCGCGTCCAACATCATCCACCCAACTCGGTAAATAGAGTACGTATACCGGAATAGGTTCCGGCAAGCGCAGGTTTCTGTGGTGCAGCGCATCAATCTCTTCCTGAATGCGCGCCTCTGTCCACTCCGGCGTGCGGCGCAGCGTGCGCAACGCCAGCGCCATCGGCATTCTCGATGCGCACACAACCCTCGCTGAAAGTGCGCGTGTCACGCTCGAACAATGCGCGATCCGGTGTGTCGTGCAGGAACACGTCAAACGGATTGGGCAGTACAAACGACAACCGGCCCATGAGATTGGCCGGGCCCGGCTCCTGGCGCAGGCGTACGCCGGAGCCATTGCCATTGATCTTCGTCCAGTCGAGGCGCGCCGGGTCGAGTTCCTGCCAGTTGCCGTTACGGGTGTCAAACACGCGGAAGCCGCGTGCCGAGAGATAGTCCGGACTGGCCTGCGCACGCGGCCACAGCCGTTCGCGTGCAATGCGTTCCGGCACATTCCAGTACGGGTTGATAATCAGCGATTGCAGCGTAGCAGTGAACGATGGCGTAGCCTGATCGGGTGTACCGTTAATGGTACGCATGCGCAACACCGTCTTGCCATCCTCGATCACCACCAGTTCGAATGCGGCGGTGTTGACCATAATATGGTGACTCCCCAGATCACGCGGCAACCAGCGCAACCGTTCCATGGCGCGACGCAGCTGCGCGGCACGCTGCGCAGCCGGCACGTTGAGCGCGGCACGGGTGCGCCGGCCGACGATGCCATCGGCGGTCAGACCGTGACGGCGCTGAAAATTTTCTACCGCCACAGCCAGTGGCAAGTCGTAACGTGTGCCGAATGACAGTGTGAGGAGAGGCAGGTCGCGCTCGCTGCGCAGCCGGGCGCGCAGCAATGCAACCTGCTCGTGCTCATCACCAAGCGCGAGCTTCGGCCCCGGCGGCAACGGCGGCCAGCCGCCCTGTTCGGCCAACCGCCGGTAACGGGCGAGCGTCGTGCGCAGTCGCGCGTACATGGTGTGCACAGGCGGTAAATTATCAAGCAGCGTGGCCAGATCTCTGTCGGTGCCGACGGCTTGCAACGTAGTGACCGGATCGAAAGGCGGCGGCTGCAGCTGCCAACTCGGGTCGGCCTGTTGCGGATCGACCAAGCCGCGGTGCACATCACGGCTATACCGATCGAATCCTGCCGTTAGTAACAGATCGAGACAGGCCTGCGCAGCGGGCGTGGTTGCGGACCAGTATGCCTCGATGTCGTCAATCCGGTAGTGCGTCGGTAACAGGCCTTCCTGCCCGGCGTTTTGGAGCGCTGTCCGCAGAAGTTGTGCGCGCGCGCCGACTCCATGCTTGCTAACCCAGAGTGGCACCGTCTCAGTTGCGGCATAGTAGGGAACGAGTTGTTGGCGATCGAGCCACGCCGTGCCACAGTTCACCGTCGGCACCTGCAACATAGCCACCAGCGCGTCACTCAAGACGTCGGCTGCAGCTGACACAGGCGCGCAGCACAGTCCGAGCACCACAATCAGAGTACGCAACGGAAATCCGGCCATTTGAGTTAAATCCACGGCGTGTTGGAAAATGTACGGCGGCGGCACCTGACCGCCAATACATTATATCGATTCGCTTAACCGTTTTTTGGGGTCATCAAGCGCAATCCACAAGCGGAAATTTCCAATATCCCTGGGCCCGGTAAGATATTTAAAGGAAATATGCCAATAAAATAATGTGGCAATTCATGCTGCCCCGAGTACGCAGTGGACTCTGATTCGTGCAGTAACTAATAAATCACTAGTGCCATCAATTACTCCGCCAGCGAGCTGTTCTTTTCGCTTAGTTGCGCACACGCATGCCCTGACCATCCTCGACAGCGACACTGACCGGAATACCGTGGCGCACACTCTGTGTGACGGTACAGAACGGCTCGAACTGCGCCAAAATGCGATCCAGATGGTTGATCTCCGCTGCAGCCTTGCCCAAGCGGATGGTTACGGCGATGTCCAGCACCCGCAGCCGATTCTCCTCGTTTCGGTCGACGCGCGCGCTGGCGGTTGTGGTGATGCCACCAGCATCCTGTTTGAACTTTTGCAGTGCAAAGTAGAGGCTTGACGACAGACAGTTGGCCACAGCCGCCAGCAACAGTTGACTCGGTGACGGACCCTCACCGGCACCGAGCGGTTCGGATTCATCAGCCAGCAGCACAGGTATCGCCGCACCGAAATCCACCAGGAACTGGTAATTCTCTTTTTGGGTAACCGTGATACTGGCAGTGTGCGTCATGATTGTTACCTTCAAGTGAAATGCTCTGGTAATTCAAGATTACCCCGTCTACCCGGACTGCATACCCGATTTATTAGAATTTTCACCAATTACAAAAATGCCACTTATAATTAGACTGATTACCTACCTGGACTCATATTCAGCAGGAACAGTAGCCTAAATGGAAAAGCACAGGGACGCCCTTGAAACACTAAACAGCAATCTTCCGCTGCGCGACAAGCTCATCCGGACCCATCAGGTTGTGCAGAAACAGATTCCGTGCATCGCGCGTATCGCCATAGCCCTGTACGACCCAAAGACCACACTGCTTAAAACCTACCTGCACAGCAGCGGTGAGGATGATCCGCTTTCGCATTACCACGCGCGGCTGAGCGATGCCCCTTCACTTGAGAATATTATCAAGGAAGGTCGACCGCGGGTCATTAACAACATGCTGACTTTCGAGAATCCACAGCATGCACACACCCAGCGTATCGGACGCCAGGGTTACGCCGCCAGTTACACGATGCCGATCTTCAGCAACAGCGTGTTTCTCGGTTTCATTTTTTTCAACTCGTACGAGCCCGATGTATTCACGGACATTACACTGAACCAGCTGGATATCTTCGGGCACATGGTGTCGCTCATGGTCGTCAACGAGCTGGCCACCATACGTACCCTGATGGCGGCCGTCACCACCACTTCACACTTTACGCACCTGCGCGATCCCGAAACCGGCAGCCACATCGACCGCATGTCACGCTATGCGCGGCTGATCGCCAGCGTGCTGGCCACGCGCCACCATCTGGATGACGCGTACATCGAGCATGTGTTCATGTATTCACCACTGCACGATATCGGAAAAATCGCGATCCCGGACCGCATCCTGTTCAAACCGGGCCCGTTGGACATGAACGAGTGCAATATCATGCGCACCCACTCCCGCAAGGGACGGCAAATCATCGATGATGTACTGGCCAACTTCGGCCTGGATGGCATGCAACAGATCAACATTCTGCGCAACATCGCCGAATACCATCATGAGTCAATAGATGGCCAGGGGTATCCGGCCGGTCTCAAGGGTGCAGAGATCCCGCTCGAGGCCCGTATTGTCGCAGTCGCTGATATCTTCGATGCCCTCACCAGCCGGCGTCCCTACAAGGATGCCTGGACCAACGATGACGCGTTTGCGCTGCTGAATCGCATGGCAGGGGAAAAGCTCGATGCCGAATGTGTGAACGCGCTGATCGAGAGCCGCGAAGAGGTGGAACGCATCCAGCAGCAATTCCAGGAGAATCCGCTGGGCTAGCGAACGCCAGCCCCGGATTACTGCTAGTGTCGTGAATAGACCGCCGTGTTGCCCTGCTTGTCGAAGCTGATGACGTTATAGCGATCCTTGGGTCCGGGCTGATTCATGCCGGGAGAGCCGTTCGGCATGCCGGGCACGGCCAATCCGGCCACCGGCGGACGCTCCTTTAACAGGCGTTTGATATCGCTGGCCGGCACGTGGCCCTCGATCACGTAGCCACCCACCTTGGCGGTATGGCAGGACGCGAGGGTGAGCGGCACCCCGTTGGAGGTCTTGGCATACATGATGTCGTCCATATCATGCGTCCTGACTTCGAACCCATTGGACTGCATATGCTTGACCCATTCCTTGCAACACCCGCACGAGGCACTCTTGTAAACCAGGACCTCGGTGGCGAATACCGGCGCACTGAATCCAGTGCACAGTGCCGCAATCAGGAATGCATTTTTGTGGAAATTTTTCATGTTATCGACTCCGCTACGATGAATTTCCCAGTGTCGGGGCAACGTGTGGGCCTGAGTGATGGTGCTCTCATCCCTATACTTTAATGCAACGCGAGTTCGTACATCAATCCGTACCGGACACCTTCAAGATACGCCAGTTCATCACGAAAACCGAATCCTGGACGATAACGAATCACGATCCGGGTCGGCTCAAGCTTTACTTCAATTTTGTACAGCTGCCGCTGCTTGGTGCGCGCATAGAACGCGCGTGCGCCTGTCGCGTTGAACTCGGTAATACCCCAGCCCTTGCGCATCAAGGTGCGCACCGCTGCGCTCTCGAATTCCGCCGGACTGAATGCACCTGTCTTGTACGGGATGTACAAGGTGTACGGAGCCAATTCGGGATTCTTGTGATTCTTTCCCTCCAACATCGAGGTAAACGATTGCGAGTTGCCACGTTCGACGTTCAAACCTCCGACCTTGGCATAATCCAGCGCGGTTTTGCCACTGTTGTCCCGGATATCAGGATCGACGCCCAACTGTAAAAGTTGATTGGCATTCTCCAGCTCCCCCTTACCGGCGGCGTACATCAGTGCCGTCTTGCCCATTTTGTCGCGTGCATGGATGTCTGCACCCAGGTTGACCAGCAGATCGATCAGCTTTTCGGCTTTCGGCTGCGTGGCGGCCACTAAAAGTGGAGTTTGCCCGGTGTCATTGATGGCGTTTACGTTTGCGCCACGTTCCACCATCGCTGCCAGTGCCGGAAGATCCCTGGAAGCGACCGCTGCGAACGGGCCATCGACAGCTGCTGCTGAAATATTGTTTTGGGTCAGCAAGACAGTCAGAAACAACACCACGACCCTGAATACCGCTTTCATGATTACTCCTTGTGAGGATGTCTGAGCAGAATAACCCGTGTCAGAGAAGAATGGTTCCTAATATACGGTCTATTGTCTATCACCTGCCGGTCCGCCCCATCATCTGCTCCAGCACGAGCAGTAGCGAACTCGTATCCTGCTCGCCATGACCGCTACCCATGAGCGCATTGAGCTGCTGCTTTACCTGTGCGGTGATGGGCAGCGGCAATCCGGCTTCGTGCGCAAGCTCCAGTGCAACACCGATATCCTTGTGGTGCAGTGCGGCCACGATCCCGGCAGCGAAGTCGCGCTCGACCATCTTCTTGCCCAGCACATCGAGCATGCGACTCGCGCCGTACCCGGTCAGGACCGCGTCGCGTGCCTTGGCCATATCCGCGCCCTGCTCGCGCGCAAACAACAATGCCTCGGCGGCGCCCTGCAAACAGGCAAGCAGTGAGATTTGGTTGGCAAGTTTGGTCACTTGCCCTGTTCCCGTCGGCCCCATATGGAAAATGGCCTTGCCCAGGCATGCCAGCAACGGCTGTACCTGATCAAACACGGCCTGCTCGCCGCCGACAAAAAATGTGAGCGATGCCGTCTTGGCAGCCGCCACGCCGCCCGAAACCGGCGCGTCCAACATGGCGATGCCGCGTTCACCCAGGCGTCGAGCCACATCACGCGCGATCGCGGGCGAAATCGTGCTCATGTCCACGTGGATCATTCCGGGCGAGGCGCCATGAACCAGCCCCTCCGTCCCAAGCGCGACTGTCTCGACATCATTCCCGCCAGTCACCATGGTGAAAACCACTTCGCTTGCACGAGCAACTTCCGCGGGCGAGGCGCAAAGCCGTAATCCGAGGTGCTGGGCGTGGGCGCGCGAGCGTTCGCCGCGCGCATACGAGACAAGCGTGTGGCCGGCAGCAAGCAGGTGCCTGACCAGCTCGCTGCCCATGTTACCGAGTCCAATAAATCCAAGTTGCATGAGCCGTTCCTCAGACATCCAGGGATCAGTACATTAGCTTATTTGTCGCGGGATCGTGAGAGGTGGCTCGTAGATGGCTAAAATAACTAGCCCGACATTGACCGGCCCACTGGTATTTTCTCGCTTGGTATCGAATGGGTTGGCCGGTGTGCTATGGAGTGGGCGGAAAATCCACTAGCATAGATATTTATACGGAGGTGGCCCATGTCCAAACGGATCATCGTCGCACTTGCCCTGACGCTGTCTTCGACCATGGCGCTCGCCCGGGATGTAGCCGGCGTCGCACTGCCCGAAACGGTCACACTCGGTTCCATGCCGGCGCTCGTGCTCAACGGCGCAGGCATCCGCAGCAAATTCTTCATCAAGGTCTACGTCGGCGCCTTGTACCTGCCCGCCCGCACTCGTGATGTCAGTGCGGTGCTGCACCACATCGGGCCAGTGTCGATGCACATGCATTTCCTGCACAGTGAGGTCTCGAAGGAAAAACTGGTGAAGGCCTGGAACGAGGGTTTCGACGCCAACCTCGATCCCGCTGAACGCACCCGGCTTGGCGCACGCATCGCGCGTTTCAATGCGCTGTTTCGCACCACGCACAAGAACGACATCATCCGCCTCGATTATCTGCCCGGCAGCGGCACCAGCGTGACAATCAACAACGAATCACGCGGCGTGATCGAAGGTGACGACTTCATGCAGGCGTGGTTGCGCATCTGGCTGGGCAAGCACCCTGCCGACGCCGATCTCAAACAGGGCCTGCTGGGTCTGGACTGAACGCCAGGCGAATACCGCTATCCCTAAGTAAGACGCAGCGGCAGGCGACGCAGGCGCTGGCCGGTGGCGGCGAACACTGCATTGGCCAGCGCCGGCGCGAGCGGCGGCACACCCGGCTCGCCGACGCCGCCGGGCGGCTCGCGGCTCGGCACCAGATGCACATCGATCGCCGGCATCTCGTCGATGCGCAGCAGCGGCTGGTCATCGAAGTTGCCCTGCACCACCCGGCCGTCGCGGATCGTGATCTCACCCTTGAGCGCGGCGGTGAGCGCGAAGGTGATGGCACTCTCGGTCTGGTCGCGCACGCCGGCCGGATTCACCGCCGTGCCGCAGTCGACCGCACTTACCACTCGCTGTACCCGAATCACGCCGCGCACCACCGACACCTCA
Organism: uncultured Pseudomonadota bacterium; assembly: GCA_963698375.1. Lineage (GTDB taxonomy): Bacteria > Pseudomonadota > Gammaproteobacteria > Acidiferrobacterales > UBA6901 > UBA6901. The sequence goes on along the minus strand of CAVOQN010000006.1, from coordinate 232,552 downwards.
ACCACATGCGCGACCCAGCCGGCGAACGATTCGTACACCGCGATCCCGCGGCCGTGGCCGGCCGGCAGCTTCTTGTCCCAACCGGCCTTGTCAGCGGCCAGTTGCAGTGCCGCGCGATGCCGCGGTGCCTGCTTCAGCAGCGCCAGCCGATAGGCGAGTGGGTCCTGGCCAGCAGCGTGCGCCAGTTCGTCGATGAAGCACTCGATGGTAAAGCCGTTCTGCGACGCACCGACAGAACGCCACGGGCCGACCGGCACGCCCGGATCCTCCTCCACCTGTTCGACTCGCACATTGTCGATTGCATAGGGAATGGTGACACCGCGCAGTGCGTTGCGCGGCCCGGCGATGCGCTGAAACCAGGCAAGCGGCATGCCGCGCGCATCGAGCGCGGCGCGCAGTTGCGTCGCGTTGGCCGGGCGATAAAAGTCGTGTTGCATGTCGTCTTCTCGCGTCCACAGCACTTGAACCGGTGCGCCGATCGCCCTGGACAGTTGCACCGCTTCGATCACAAAGTCCTGCTGCAACCGCCGACCAAAGCCGCCGCCGGCATAGGTAGTGTGAATCTTAACTAAGGATTCCGACAGCCCGCTCGCCTGCGCGGCGGCGGCGCGTGCACCGGTCTGCGCCTGAGTGGGGACCCAGACATCGCAACCATCACGTCGCACATGCGCCGTGCAATTCATCGGCTCCATGCAGGCGTGTGCGATATACGGCGTCTCATAGCGTGCTTCGACCACGCGTGCCGCGCCGGCCAGCGCTTTGTCGGTGTCTCCATCATCACGCGCTGCGTCGCCACGGCGCTGCAACGCAGCGCGCAACTGTGCTTGAATCGCGACACTGTCGAGCTTGGCTTTCGATCCAGAGACCCATTGAACATTCAGTGCCGCGCGCCCGCGCTGCGCGGCCCAGAAACTGTCAGCGACCACCGCGATGCCGGAATCGATCGCCACCACTTTATGCACGCCGGCCACTGCGCGCGCGGCGGCGGCCGTCGTAGCCCTTTTTCGGTTTGCCGCCGAACACCGGGCAACGCGCCACGACCGCAGTGAACATTCCGGGCCGGCGCACGTCGCAGCCGAATTCCGCGCTACCGTTGACCTTGGCGGGCGTATCGAGACGCGCCATGGATTTGCCGATCAAGCGAAAATCCTTCGGATCCTTTAGCGGTGCTTCAGCCGGCGGCGTGAGTTGGCTGGCCGTTTCAAGCAGCGCGCCATAGTGCAAGCGGCGACCACTGGCCGTGTGTATCACCGTGCTGCTGCGTGCGTGACACCCCTTGGCCGACACACCCCAGATCTTCGCAGCGGCCACAATCAACAACTCGCGCGTGCCGGCGCCGGCACGACGCAGCGGCTCCCAATAACCGCGCACTGCCGTGCTGCCGCCGGTAGACTGCTTGTTGGAGATCGGGTTATTGAAGTCGGCATTCACCGGCGCCGGCTCGACCTTTATCTTCGTCCAGTCGGCCTCGAGTTCTTCGGCGAGCAACATCGGGATTGCGGTCATACTGCCTTGCCCGAGCTCGGAAGTGGCCAGCATCAAGGTGATGGTGTCATCTGGTGCGAGATGAATCCAGGAATTGGGACTGAAGTGATTGCCGCCGATCTGATAGCTGTCTCGCGTTGCGGCGAGAGTGGACAGATCAAAACCGACAAGCAACCCGCCGCCGGCAGCAGCGGTCAGCTTGAGGAATTGGCGACGCTCGAGGTCCGACTCCGGCATGACGCCTCCTGCGCACTCGACCGAATGAGGTCGCCACCCACCGCGTCGACGCCGGCGGATGACACGCGAATAATACCAGCAGTGGAATGTTAGAGAAAATTTCTCTCTAACCCGGATTCGACGGGTTAGAGAGGGCTGGTTTTACTGGTCAAGGAGCTGGCTGAACCACTAACTGGCTGTTACCTGCGATGAATAAGGTTCCGCCGTCCGGAGTGATTGTCATGCGAACTCCGGTTCCTGGGCTACCCGCAAGGGATGTACCCGTTCCGACCTCTGGATAAATACCGGCGACCAGCGTTCCAGTCAGGTCGAATTTTCGCACTGAACCTGACGAATCGTACGTATATGCGATACTTCCAATTGGATTGAGCGCTACTGCTAACGTGGTATTCGGAAGCCCACCGAGATAACTTAAACCAGTGTTATAGACCCCTGTGTTATTCAACGCTATCCGTGACCCGGTCCGGTTGAGCACAGGTGCAGCTGTAAGCTTCGGCAAACCCCCTGTCGTGGAGAGAACCCCGGTCGAAGCGTTAAACGCATACGTATCACTTGCGATACTGGTGCCTGCAATAATGATCGAGCCATCTGCGCTGCCACCAACTTGGGCGGGTGTGCATGTATTGCCGCCCATGGAGGTGACTTGAGGATTGCGCGTCCGGTAGCGGATCATGTTCCCGCAAGCAGGGCCATTCGCCGCGACAACCACCGCAGTCCCGTCATTCGCGACAGACAAGGGTTTTACAAGGTATGTCGAGATACCATTGATTGTATCGTTTGTTGTTGTGCCAATACTGAGCGTTGTCGCATCAATTTGCGTAACGCCTGTTGCAGCGGAACCGGAAGATGTGGCAAGCAACAGCGCGCCGTCCGTTGACAGGGCGACGTCGTGCAAATTAAACACTGAAATCGATGCGGGCGCGCCCCAGGCGCCGGTGCTATATACATAGCGCAGAATGCTGGTACCACGCGCCAACACCAGCGCCTTGCGTTCAGCGTCGTAACGGATTGCTAAAATAGGCTGGGACGGTGCGCCCGGATAGGCAAGCGTGGTAGCCGAATATACCGGCGCATCCACCACTACCAGGTTCGCCAATGAATTATTTATACCCAGGTTATTTTGCAGTTGCACCGGGTAGCTACCGGCCGTCAGGGCGGGATGGGTCGCTCGAACTTCGGTATCGCTGATCACGCTAAACGTGCTGGCACTGATTGCACCAAACTTCACATCCTGGATTGCCACAAGGCCAAAATTCTCGCCGCGGATAATCACTTCCGCCGTCGTGCCGGCGGTGGCGACATATGGCGCCACATAACTCACTTGGGTGCGGGAAATTGTTAATGTTACCGGTACAGCAAAAGGAGGGCTGGAAGCCGGGGTTACCGTGATGGATCCCGTATAGACTCCATTACCGAGCGCATCAATCTGTGCCTGCACAAGAGAAGCCGTAACCTGAACGGGGCCACCGGTATTGCCAACCAATGGTGTCACACTAAGCCATGAAACATTAGTGCCAATGCTCCAGTTCTGATTCGGGTATCCGGTAATGGTGAATTGACGGCTTAAATCGCCGGCAACCGGCGAGTTGCCAAGTGTATAAGTCAACGCGGAAGGAGAAGCCACTACACCTTGGATATTGTAGGTTACCGTTACGTAATAGGGACTACCGGCAACTTGTGAATTGCAGGCGACGTCATTACAGCCAATGATTGCCACCGTGCCGCTGTGCTGTCCGGGACCGAGACTGGATGGTGCGGCCGGAAAAACCGTCACCTCCGCTGTCGTTGGTCCCGTGATATAAAACGTGGCATTCGCAATGGCGGTGCCGCCGTAGGCGGCAGCCAGATAAACAGTGCCGCTCGTGACAGTGACCGTGATCGTCTGTGCTGACGGGGTTGCGCTTGCGGCAGATGCTGCACTGAACGTCAGACTTTGTGGCGCGACCGAAAACCCGGGGGCACTGGCCCCGCCACCTCCGCCGCCGCCGCAGGCTGCGAGCAGCAAAATAACAGACGCGGCGAACAAGCGCCGGACATAAGCGACGAACAACGACATGTGTGGGCCCCTTTGTAAACGATGGGCCTGAGTCAGGCCATCACTTCTGGTTCTTGGTTACGCATTTATAAGTTCGCGTTCGGCGCGAATGGTGATGGAACGGTGATTAGACGTCAATGGGCAACCGGGAAGCCATTCGGGATAAGGCTGAAACTCGGGCAAGAATGTTCGAAAATTCCGCAGGATGGATCAAACAGCTAAAGCGGTGCCTTTGATATTTGTAAGGCTAGTCCGGGGCAATGGCGTGCATGGATTTTACGAAAAATTACCGGCTTGCTTTTCCAGTTCCGGGGGCTACAACAAATAAGTACACAAAACCATTTCGTTGCGTGATTTTAATTGCGGGTACGAGTGCAGCATGCCGGGCACGGCCAAGCCGCTGGTTGGCGATTACGGCTTCAGCAGTTTGCGCAGCTGCGCGAGCAATTGTTCATCATCCCACTCACGGCTACCGACAGCACGGTGCGTGACGATACCGCGCGGGTCGATCACAAAGGTCGTAGGCATCCCGATCACCTTATATTTGCGGATGATGGCACCTTCGGTATCCAGCAACAGCGGGAACGTTACCGGGTATTGACCGGTAAACTCAAAGACCTTGTCTTCGCTTTCACCCACATTGATTGCCAGCAGCACAATCTTCTCGCCCTGCAGCTTCTTGTGGGCGCGCTCCATTGAGGGCATTTCGTAACGGCACGGCGGGCACCATGTCGCCCAGAAGTTCAGCACGACGACACTGCCGCGATAATCCGACAGCCGGTAAGTTTTTCCGTCTTCGCCCCGCAACGTGAAATCCGGTGCGGCAAATGGTTTTTGCAGGGGCGGCAAGAATTGCGCCGCATCGTTGCCGGCAGCCTGCGCCGCGTACAGCACAAACCACGACACGAGAATCGTGCAGCGGAGGAATGAGCGTCTCAGTGTCTTCATTGTGGGGCCGGCGACACGTGTATATCTGGCGCACAAACCACACCTTTCAGCAGCGCGCTTCGGCGTTCGCCGTTCTGGTACCAGACAACGTCGAGATCGAATGGCGTGCCGGGTGGGAGGTTGTATACAGACAAGCCCCAGTTGTAATCACCCGGTCGGTAAGTCTGGCGGGTTGGTATGAGCCCCCATTCAAAAGCCAGTTGCGCGGCCTTCGGTGCGCCACGCGCCATCCATTCCTTCTTCCAGTCTTCGCGGGTTTTCATTCTGCGTTGCGCACCAACGGCATGCACAATCCACTCTTCCATGTTGTACTCGATTACGGCCGGGTCAGAAGGCGGTGTGACATTCTTGATCACAGTCTGAAACATGCAGCTTTGCGCGATCAACTCCGAGTCGGCAATAGAAAATCCGCGAGCCTGGTAGAAACCGCGCGTCTGATCGGGCAGGCGCTGCACCAGGCGTATCGAAACACCCTGATCGACAACCTCCCAGTACGGAAGCTCGGCCTCCGCATCAGTGCCGGTATTGATGACTGCAATGGCTGGCACAGCCAGAGACAACATCACGGCCGCCAGTGCCACCCGCTGGATAGCAGGAAAAAAATCGTCATGACGGATATTACTGAAATGATTTCGCATCATTGCCCAGTATCCGTTCACTCGCCAGTGTTTTCCACGGCAGTCTGACTCCAGTGACAGCCCATTCTCGCTTAGCGCAATTCCACGTGGATATACCCGCGGTTCTCGACCGTATCAAGCGTGCGCATGCCGTTGACCAGTGTCGTGGTTGGCATCCAGACCCATCCGGCGCTGGCGGGATTCACGTCCAGGACGAGGAACGAATCCGATTCCGCATCGTAGGCGCCCAGTGGTGATATATGGCCACCGCCCTGCTGGCCAACCGCCTTGCGCCAGTAGTTGACGACCACGTAGTCGCCGAGGCGCTTGAGGTTTTCAACCAGGTCGGTGCGTATTTCCTTCTCGGACTTTTTGTCGTCGACGATGACGAGTCGGGTGTGGAGCGCGTGCGCTTTGAGCAGTTCATCGAACTGGCGTAGCTGATAGCCGAAGTCCTTGATTTGCTTTCCATCGACAGTGATGGGCTCGCCCATCACCTGGGCGCGGGTCTTCGGACCTTTCGTTATGACGTTATCCTGCGTGTAGCGCGGGATAACCGGATCGATCGTGCCCGGTATGTACCGCAAGTCATCGGCACGCAGGCGGCTGCGATCACGCGGCAGCTCGGAGCTACGGGTGCGCACGGCGTTGAGCACAATGGCCGCAGTGGTCGGACCGCAGAACATGGCATTGGTTTGCGCCTCGAACTGGTTCGCGAGCGCGGGAAAGTCGATCTTCGCCGGCGAACGCGCCAGGCGCGCCAGGCCATCCTCCGAGGCAAACGTCACAAGCCCCTGCGCATCGGTAGCTGGTGCCTCGTCACGCGCGAGCACCGGGGTGGCCAGAGTGGCCGCCAACAAAACTGCGAGAACGAGACGGGTCAGGAGAGACATTGTTGACTCCAGTTGTTTGAGTGCGTGAGTGAGTCTAGCCGGTGTTGTATGGAATCCGAAGTTCAATAAGCCTGCATTGCTGGAAAACATTTCATCAACACTGGTCCGTTGATTCAACCCCCTTCGTCGGGTGATTAATGTTATATCTTTCCAGCCTCTTTTATTCTTTTCGTCCTGAATAATCCGCGTCAACTCTACAATTCGCGGAACTCTGTTGCGCCACAAAACTCGCAAGGCAAGAGCGTATCGCTGTTCTCGACCAAGGCCACCGGTGCGTTGCATTGCGTGCATTCATAGAGCCCGGCAGAAAATCTTCGAGGCGTAGCAGGTATCACGTCGAGCACCCGCGGGGGCGGGCCGCTAAACCCACGGCTACTGCCGCAACTGTCGCACGGCGGAAACTCGCGTTGGGTTTCCGTAAAAATCACCGGCTGGTGACAGGCGTTGCACTCGTAGCGCCCGCCCGGATATTCCACCACATTTCTCGCCGCCTCGGCCTCGGCCTCGACTTTCACCAGCAATTCCTTGAACTCCTCACCCGCCATCCGGGCGCGTGTGCTCGCTGTGCGTGCAGTCCGTATCGCCTCGCGAATTTCCCGAGAAAGCTTTTGCGCCTGTTCTTTTGCAGATGCCATCCCAATCCAACTCTCTGTGAACACTTCGGCATGCCAGCTGCTACTCGCCCTGACACCCCTGTCCATTCGGGCGCCGCAGAACCGGCTACTCGCCACCGGCCCTGCCCTCGAGTCAGAACCAGTTTTTCACTCGGCTGCGGTACTGTTCGTATACCTCGTCGAGGACGCGTAAATACTAGCAGCAACAGGTTATTGTAGAAAATTCCGCTCTGGCCAGAGATTTCTGATCTACATTAGCGAACGATAATGGGGCGGAGAGTTTAAAGTGAAAATCACTCCCACCCATTTGGTCGATCCCTTTCGTCGCTGAAATTCCTCCACTTCGACATCAATGGAAAATATAACGAATAAACCGGAGTGGTTTCGCATAGGCGATCATCAACACAAATGCGCCACTATTGATTATGCGGCCTTTTTCTTCCTTGAATGCGCTGTTCAACATCAGCGTCTCATATTTGTTATTACGACGATGCAGAAACCGATTCCAGATATCCGTGTAGTCCCTGCCGGCAAACGATGTAAGCGTGCCGACCAGCCGACATTGTTCATCCAGAGAATCGGCGCCAAGAATGGGCAACAAACTTTCGCCAAACTTTCTGATTTCTTGTGGCACTGGCTGCTGATGCTGCGGATAGGACACGTTATACATGTCCATGATCCTGGCCACGACAGGATTTTGGGTGCGGCAAATACAGACCAGCCGTTTGAGCGGCCACAGCCAGCCGAACAGATCTTTCAGGGTGACCGACAGCAGCCGCAGACCCAGACCACGATACAAAATATCCGGATCCAGATACAACATGCGCTGAAAGATGACGTTCGCCGGTTTCGGGTAAAAAGGTGTCAGCATTTTGTATCCTGATGCGATCGAAAAACCGACAATTCGATCCTGACGCCAGGCAAGGCGCACCGTGCCTGCTTGTTTCAGGTGATTGCGTATCGTCTCTTCCATTAACCTCTGATCGGGAAAATAGTGGACAACAATTTCTGCCATGCGCTGGATATGTTGATCCGGTAACTCTGTTAACCGTTTCGATATCGTGATATTCGCGTTTACAAGGTGTGTCATCGTATGTTTTCAACAATTAATCATTTTCTTGTCAGCGTGCAGTCGGTTTGAAACAAGAAAGGCACGATCGACCGGGTGCAATAATCCACAGACAGGCTGTCTGACAGGTAATTGGGGTTGAGCAGGAAGCATGGAACACACCTCCTCGCTGAGAATTACTTGATTCCGTTTATCACCTTACGCCCATACGCCTCCATTTCCTTGATCGAGATCAGACGTGGGCGTGATCAAAACAGGGAAATAGTTCTTCAATCCGGCTATCACGAAGTACCGGGGGGATAACAGCCATGGTATTGCCGGGCTTGGCACTTTCTGAAACGCAGCAACGAAATGGGTTGGGGTAAACAACGTTTAAACTCTGCTTTTATAAAAATTTCTGAATTCCCGGGACCTGGATGACATGGCAATGCGTCTTCACCCATAAGCATGTCCAAAACTGCGGAACATGCGGGCTCTTGAGGAGCAAATCGACGGACATTGCGAATGTCCTGAGTTCAACCAAACTGGGAGAATACACATGTCAGACACAAAGAAGCTGGTCGTTGTGGTAACGAACGGTTTTAACGATGAACGCGCCTCCGTGGCATGGAGCGTTGCCAATGGCGGCATCGCTTCCGGCTACAACGTGACGATGTTTCTGGTGAGCTCAGGCGCCGATTGGGCGCGCAAGGGTGCGGCGGAAATGGCCCGGCCGAACCCGCTCGACCCGCCGATCAAGGACATGATGAAGAACATCATGGACAACGGCGGCACCATAATGGTTTGCCCACCCTGCGCCAAGGTGCGCGGTTACGAGAAGGAAGACCTGATCGATGGCGCAGTGCTGGCCGGGTCGGTCGCCATGCTGGGTGTGGTCAGCGAAGGCGCGGCAACGCTTACGTTTTAACCGGCCCTGGCGTCAGGTCCCGAAATTTATTCTTCTTTTCGGGACCTGACGTGCCACGCACTGCGTCTATAGCCATAGAGGCCCGGCTTCCGGCATAACGAAAGACAGGTGGATCATGTGCGAACTTTTTGCAATGAGCGCGAACCAGCCAACGGATGTTGGCCATTATTTGACGCGCCTGATCCCCCGCGGTGGGAAGAGTGGACCGCACGCCGACGGTTGGGGGGTAGCCTATTTCGAGGGCCGTGCTTCGCGCGTCTTCAAGGACGCGGTCCCCGCGTCAGAGAGTCGCTATCTCTCCTTGCTGGCGAAATCGCGTCTGAAAAGCACAACCGTGGTTGCCCATATTCGCAGGGCCAATCCCGCCAGCGCTGGCCGGACGGCCGCCAACACCCACCCCTTCGAGAGGGAATGGAATGGCCACTCCTGGATTTTCGCGCACAACGGCAAACTGCCGGGGTTGGCCGATGTGAGTCAATGCACCCCCGGCCGGTTTCAGCCGCTGGGGAATACCGATTCCGAGCGGGCTTTTTGCATGCTGCTGGATGCCATCGCAACCAATGTTAAACACGGCAGCGCAATTTTTCCGGGCGACGTGACGGCCGCGATAGAGCCGGTCGTCAACGAGCTGTCTGCACTCGGGGAATTCAATTTCATTCTCAGCAACGGCGAATACCTCTTTGTTCATGCCCACACACAGCTGCATGTGCTGGAACAGACCTTCTATACATCGATCAGCCGGAACTCGCAGGTGCTGCTGGCAACCGCGCCATTGACGAACGAGAACTGGCGCCTGCTGTCTCCGGGTGGTATACGGGTTTATCAATCGGGAATGGCCGCGGGATAACACGATGTCGGATCAAGACGACAAGAAGGCCTTCTTCAGCCGACGCATCGACGACAACATGCACTCACTGTATTCGGTGGCGCTGCGGCTCACCCGCAACAGCGCCGATGCCGAAGACCTGGTCGCGGAGGCCGCATCGAGGGCGTGGTCGTCCCTCGACAGCCTGGAGGATCAGGGTCGTTTCCGCCCGTGGATGTTCCGCATTCTCCACAACTGCTATTTCAGCGATTACCGCAAGAAATCCGTTCGCCCGACGGAAACCGCATACGATGAATTGTCCACGGCAGGTGATGACAGTGAAATCGCCAGCCTGCTTATCCATCAATCCGATGAGTTTCTTAATTGGTGGGCCAACCCGGAGCGGGAAGTATTCAATAAACTGCTCGGCAACGACCTGCTCGCCGCGATTGAAAGCCTGCCCGAGTCGTTCCGTGTGGTGGTGGTGCTGATCAACATCGAAGGGCTGTCCTACGACGATGCCGCCGAGGTTCTGGATGTCTCACCCGGCACCATCCGTTCACGAATGAACCGGGGCCGCACCTTGCTGCAAAAATCCCTGTGGCAGCACGCACAGGATGCCGGTCTTGTACCTAACTGCAACCAGATGGAATCGCACTCATGACACACACACCCGACAAGCCCGAAAACCTGGACAGCGACTGCCTGGAGGCGTTCGATCATCTCTATGCGTACTTGAATGGCGAGCTGAAGAATCCGAAAGACATAAACATGATCGAGCACCACCTCGACCACTGCCGCAGCTGCTTTTCCCGCGCCCAGATCGAGCGGGAGATCAACGAGCGCCTGAAGAAAACCGGCGCGGATAAAACTCCCCCTTCGCTGCAGAATCGTTTGAAGAAGCTGATCGACAATTTCTGATTCGCCGGATGAACATGCCAATCCGTTACGTCATCGCCGCATTGATGCTGGTATTGGTTGCCGCGCCCGTCAGGGCGACCGATTCAGGTCGGTATGCACCGGCAAAGGTGGTGTACGACGTCTCCAGCGCCGATCCTTCCAAATTAATGCAGATTCTCGATCGGGTTAGTCTGCTGCAGACTATTTATGGCAGCGATCCCTTCGCCGCCTCAATCGTCGTCGTAATCCACGACGGTGCGATTCAACCGTTCGCGAAAGGCACGCGCAAACATCACCAGGACCATGCCAGGCGCGCACGGGATCTCGCTATCGGCGACGTGATCCAATTCCGGCTTTGTCAGGCTTCGGCAAAAATGCAAGGCTTCGGCCGGAACGATTTTGAGGACTTCATCAAGCTCGTGCCCATGGCGGATGCGGAGATCGTCCGCTTGCAACACGACGGTTACGCCTATTTACACTGAGTCGGGAATGACCAATCTTCCGGTATTAGTTCAGGTCAAGGACAAAAGATTCTCAGTTGAGAAGTTGGGACAAAGGCTGCGTCTTGCACCAGGCCCATTCATCAATACAGAAGGATCCGTGGTCTGCCCCCATAGTTCGATCCCCGCTTCGACAGGCATTATTTTTCAAAGCCTACTGACATAAGGCTGTCAGCAGGCCCCGGCTAGGCTTGGTGTCCCTAACTACCAAAAAGGACACTACCATGAGCATGCAAACCGTCAGGTCCTGAAAGAAAATACGCCGCAACAAGGCGTCTACTTTTTGCCTTGGGTTTCCGGATAGACATCACTCGTCTCTTCTCACTGGAGCAGTCGATGGGGCTGGTTTCTTCGATCGGATAGCCGGCGATCAGTTGACGCCCATCCCAAACGAGGGCCTGACAGGCAATGAGATGCGCCTGTACTCTGCACTCAGTCGAACTACACTCAAAACACGGACGACAAAAAAACGATACGCCTTTGCCACACCTAATATATCAACTGCTGGTGATTAGGATCGTCAGGGTGTTGCCCTGATCTACAAGCGAGGAATTACAATGCGTCGGAAAATAACGCCTTTTTTATTTACGTTCATGATGTTCTGCGGAATCGCTGGTACTGAAACAGTTCTTGCAGAGGATGCTCAGGCAAAAACCAGTACTGCCGTTACCAATATACTTTTTAAGTACGATGCGGACGAATTCACAAGTTATGTCATTGGAGAGGACGGCTATCTTGATGTTGTCTTCGCCAGAAATACGCCTGACGCGCTCTACAGCAAAATACTGGGCGAGCTAAAAAATCATCCGGATATCAAAGGCGTCCTTGCGGGCAAGGATGGGCCAGCCTGCTCCAGTTTCTAATCTGACGAGGACGGGAAAGGGGGCAGAGGGAATATTGCTTATCAACGCAAGCACTTTCCACTGTCCCTGCAGATACGCGCGCTGTAAATAAATCTGCCCCCGGATTCGAATTTCTATTTCGCAAGCGCCAGAAGTTCATCTACCGACCACTGATCGTAGGAATGTCTGCCATAATGACTGGCGACAATTGTGCCCTCTGAATTGACGAGGAAGTCTGCCGGTAAACCCAAAACGCTGCCCTCCGGATCCACTGTCGGTTTGTCTTTTGCAGAATTGCCTCGCACGATAGCCGGCCAGGCGCGTACATCCAGCAAGGAAAATATTGACGTCCCGACGCCGAATTGTGCGTACAACTTCTTGTCGGGATCGCCGATGACATCAAACGGGAATTTACCCTGATACGGCAGCAGCGACTCTCTGGGCGAGTGGAATACGACAACCTCACGAATACCCGCTGCTTCAATCTCTGAGTTTCTTTTTAAGAATGACTGAAGATGCAAGTTGCAGATTGGGCAGCCGGCAAATCTGCGGAATTGAAGGTGAATCCATTTTGATTTTGAGTTCGGGATGGTGACCTCAACACCGTGTATGTTCACGAGTTTCGTCGGCGGGAACGCGTCGCCAGCCTTATACTTTTCCACTGGCTCGGCAAAGACCCATGCAACAGCCAGAATGACAACCAGAATTCCAATTCCGATCAGTATTTTGTTTTTCATCTTCATTTCACCTTTATCTCGTTCCAGGGAAGGTATCCCAATCTAATCCACGTGCGAAGGCCCGGGCTATTGGTATAACCAGCCTGGATGGAATAGTCATATGGGGCATGGGGTCGAATCAACCGGAAAACATGCAATGGTGCAGAAGTGAGCTGTTTATACGTTGGCCCTTACTATTCGTATCTCCTGGATGTGTTCTGACCACTCTTATCGCTGACACGATTACCTGGTCCACGTTGTTAGCTGCTATTTCAGAAAACGCGCAATCTCGTTCCATACTTCTTGCTGGCGTCCAACTGCCAGGTGTCCACCACTCGGGTAGCCGACAAAGTGAGCGCCGCGTATCTGCTCGGCCGTGTAGCGGGCAGCTTCATAGGTACCAAACAGGTCGTCAGCAAAACTCATCGTCAAGGTCGGGGTGCGGATGCGTTCGAGCGCATAGCGCTGGATGGAAGGGATAACGGCGGCCTCGTTCAGCAGGCCGAACCGGCGCTGCGAAATCGGCAGGATGTGGTCCAGCATCATCTGCACGCGTGCCTGCTCCTCAGGGCTGGCGCCCGCCACCACGGCCGGCGGTGTCGCGAGTATTGCGCGGGTCAAGGTTTGAGGCGCGAGCCGCGCAGCTGCCCAAAACAGAAAATCCGACCGCAGGCCCATATCAATCACGAATTCCAGGCCACTGGGCTTGGTCACCGACGGTGCGTCGCCGGGTCGCGGTACATAAGTGGCCGGAACGAGCAACACAAGTGCGCTGATTCGTTGCGGGTGCCGCAAGGCAAACTGCAGGGAAGACGGGGCACCGGCCGAAGCGCCGAAAACGCCGACGCGCTTGATGCCGAGTGCGTCCAGCAGGCAGGCATGCGCATCGGCCTGCGCCGGCGGCGAGGCATCCGTCGGCAGCGGCGTGCGCAAATAACCGAAGCGTGACATGGCGATAAGGCGAAAGCCGCGTCCAGCCAGTGGCGTCGCGAAATCCAGTCCCTGGTCGAATCCACCGCCGGCGCCATGCACCACCAGCACTGGCGGACCGTCACCCACCACGGCGTATTCAATCGGACCGCAGGGCGTCTGGGCAATGCGGCTGCCAGTCGCCACCCGCTCGCGGGCCTGTTGAATGTCGCGTTGATACGAAGCCGTCACTACGCCCAGCCCGACAACCACTGCGCCCACTATCACCAGTGCTGCATTTCGAAAGCGTGCCGTTGGCATTTGGTTTTCCTGTGGAGTGGATTCAGAATCCATTCACGACTTGTTTCTTGTTTTTACAGGGCACGCTGTCCTGCCAGAAATGCGGCGTGCACATCACCCATCGGCGTTACCTTCGGCGCCGGGAGCCCTGCGGCCTTCACTGCATTCTGAAAATTCTCACTTTCAGCAAACGACTCAAAGCCCTCGCGGGTGGGACAGCAGTCATATACCCACAGACCGTCTCGGTCCTGCACGCAAACATGCAGATGCAGGACTTCCCTGGGCACGTGTCAAGCAAAAGGTCACAACCTCTTTCCCATTCTCGGCTACGACGCTACGGAAATCGAGTGTGCCGGGATTTCCAATACGCATCGTGCATTCTCCTCCATTTGAACGACTGAGAAAAACGCATGGTGCAGGCCGCGTGGGTATAGAGAATGAAACGAGGACAGAGAGCAATTGCTCTTGTATTAGAAAGAATTTCTCTCTGACAGCTATTGCACCCCGCTCCGGAACCTGTCAGCCCTCGATCACACAATTGCGACCGCGCTCCTTGGCTTGATAGAGTGCGGCATCGGCCGCACGCAGTGCGTCACTCGTCTGGTCAAAGCGGTCGCCCCCGAGGGCAATGAAACCCACGCTGATCGTGAGGGACGCCGTCACCGCGGTACTACGTAAATGCTCACGGAGACGTTCGTACCACTGCTCCACTCCCTCGCTGGTGGTATCGGCCAGAATCGCCGCAAACTCATCGCCTCCAAGACGCGCGACCTGGTCGCCGGCACGACATTCGTGACGCAGTACGTCGGCCAGTGCACACAACACGCGATCACCGGTGTCGTGCCCCTGTTGATCGTTGATGTCCTTGAAATAATCGAGGTCGATGAGCGCCAGATACATCGCGTGACCGCGTTGGGCGTTGGCAAACGCGCTGGCCAGGTCCGTCTCGAAGCGCCGTCGGTTGGCAAGTTTCGTGAGGGCGTCGGTCGCGCTGAGCTCGGCAAGTTGATTTTGCTTGTCTTGAATCTGAGCGGCGAGCACGTGAATGGCCGGAATGATGGGCTGCAACTCACGTAACCACGGCTGCCGCTGAGGCCCAAGCGGCGCGCCTTCGGCCACTTGCTGCAACATGGTTCGCAACTGGTCGAGTTCGCGCGTGAACAGGCGCGTCGAGTTCCAGGACAAAACCAGGATCAGCACGATCGCTGCGAGTGCGGCCACGACGGTGGCGGGAATAAACACCTGGTACAGACGCCAGACATCCGGACTGCGCTGTGTGAGTTCCAGCGACCAGGGTGTGCCGGGAATCGGTCCTTGCTCGGTTTGAGCGTCGGACGCTTCCCCGAGCTTGTCGATGCTTGCGATCCGCTTGCCTTCGGCGTCGCGCAACACAAGGGCCTGACCGGCGACTGCCGCCTCTTCGAGTGTCTGCTGCAGTCGCTGCAGTGAAAGGCTGAGGAACAGAATGCCCGCGGTGTTCTCGCTCTCTTTGACCATTGCGGTGATGTCGACATGCTCCAATCCGGCACGTTCGCTGTGTACCGGAAAGCGCGGTGCCGCCATGCCCGTCGCCAGGCGGCGCATATCGGCAAGACAGAGTTGTCCGACACGTTGCGGTGCCGACTCACCCAGGATTCCGCCGTCGGTGGCGAACAAGGCAAGTCCGGTGACATCGGGCAGATGCGCACGCAACGAGGCGGACCATTCCTGCGCCTTGGTGTGGTCGGCGAACAGGGCGAGGTCAACAACCGTTCTCTGCCGCGCCAGGCGTTCGGCCACCCCGCTGTAGAACTGCACGAGCTGGGTGATGCCCTGCGCCTGCTGCGCGAATTCACGCTCGATGCGTTGCGCACCCTGCTGCTGCGACTGGCGATAGAGATCGTAGAGTACGTAGCCCGATGCGGCCCCAATGATGAGGGTGACGATCGTCGCGTACAGCGCACCGATGAGTCGTAGAGATGGGACGAAGCGCATGCGTTATGGTTACCGCCCATGTGGCTTTCGGCACACGCCCATCCGCTGGCCTACCACGTGCCATTGACAATAAGTCTAGTCGAGCCGGACTGAGCACCCAAGGGATAGCCCAGGCATGTGCTGGCATGGCGACACACAGACTCTATCTATGTTATTCCGAGCGCCCGTCAGGTGGGCGGTTACAGCACTTCGCGGGTCTTGTCCCGGGCCGGATCGCTCTGCGGCAACACATCCGCCACCCATTCCCCGGCCTTCCAGCCGGGTACCGGTGTCTGGCAACCGCGCTTGGGTACGAAATGGGAGCGTTCGACGAGCTTCATTTTGTGAATGTAGCGCGGACAATTGCCGAAAATTTCGCGCGCCCGTACCCGGACCACGAATTGCGCTTCCGGATACGCCGCCATGAGCGGATCGCTGTGGTCGATACGCGCCTCGCCATTGAAGCGCAGTCGCTGCGGCCGTTCGAAGTCGATAAACAGGATCCCAACCTGGCCGGTGTTGAGCACGTTCCCCATGGACTGGTACATCCCGTTGCCGTCGTAGTTGGGAAAGGCAATAGTGTGCTCGTCCACCACCCGCACGAACCCGGGGTCGCCGCCGCGATAGGAACAGGTGGCGTGCCCGCGTTCGTCCACGGTCGCAATGAAGAACATCATGCGGCTTTCGATGAACGCCTTCTCGGATTCGGTGATGGTGTCATGCACCAGCGCCTCGTCCAGGCGGTCGGCGAGACGCCGGGTGTCGAAGCGATCCTGCAGTTCACGATGACTGTCGAGATAAAAGTCTGACATGAATTTTCCCCTCCCGGGGCATCGGCGATGCAAACAGTTAGCCGGGGTGTTTTTCCATCATGCCTTCGATCTGTTCGAGGCTGAAGCCGTTGAGCTGGGTCACCTTCGCCTCGTGCCGGAACGCGGGCGGCACGATGCGCAGCGCATCATCGCGGCTGTCGGTTTCAACCGTGATCCAGGCCTTGTGTTCGCCATCGAAACAACCCCAGTCACAGTGGGTCAGGTAGTGGGAGCCGGTCTTGAGAAAAATGTGAACGGCATTCAGGCAGGCGCGCTTGTCGGCGCTGTGCGGGACTTCAATCATATAACGTGGCATGACGATCTCTCCTCGTGCAGGGGCGCCAGGACGGCGCGGAACGGATCTTGCGAGAAAGCGATTCAGACCGGGACTTGAAGCGGCTTACAGCTTGCGCGTGGACGGAATCGCTGTCAAACCGCAAGGAATTCAGGACGTAAAAAGGGGGACGGAGGGGTTAAACTCTCTCCGTCCCCCTTTACAGTCCAACTCGCAACGAATAATTGGGTACTGATCCTTCCGACACCAATTTCCCTCTTACAAGCAACAAATGCTCACTGACCCTATTTGTCTTGCTGTTTGACCGGCAACCCCTTCTGCTTCCAGCCGAAGAAACCGTCGGCGTAGTTCTTCACGTTGGTGTAGCCCATCTGCTGTAGCGTGTGGGCGGCCAGAACGCTGCGAATGTTGCCGCCGCAGTACACGACGATGGGCGTGTCCTTGCTCCGGGCAGTGTTGGTAACGCGGAATTCAAGCCAGCCGCGCGGGATGTTGACGTTCTGCGGCGCCTTGATGGCGCCGCCCATGGACTCGATTTCGCTCGGCATGCGGATGTCGATCAGCACCAGGTCCGGAATCTTCTCGATCGCGCGCTGCAAGTCCGGGGTGGAGATGTCAGCGACTTTGCCGGCAACGTCCTGTGTCAACCGGTCGCCGTCCTTGATGCCCGGGACATCGTCGGCCACGACAACAGAAGCGGTTACGGCAAAACAAATGGAAAGGAGAACGGCAAGTCGTTGGATATCCATGGGTGGTCCTCGTGTGTCGGTGGTGGTACGGAGATAGGGGGATCAAACCTAAATCACTGCGTTCCCTTTAACTAATTGTACAGAAGTGCGCAGTTTTGACTCTGACCCTGAATATTTGACACAGATTCTTGCATAGTTGTGAGCAAGAAACGACGTCGATTGAGCACGCGTGGTTTTTCCTGAAAGGAACGCTTACTATTTCTGCATACTCACCGGTCTGTTACATCTGGAGAATCCATGTTTCGCTATATCATATTTTTTTTGAATATCTCACTGCTGGTACCGGTAGTACACGCCGCGCCGACCCTGGATGAGGCTGCCAAAAAAGGCAATGTGGGAGCGCTGCGTGCGCAACTCAGCACCGGCGCGGACATCAACAAGCGCTACGATATCGGCCGCAGTGCCTTGATGATTGCGGCACGCTATGGAAAACAGAACGCCGTCGAGGAATTGGTCCAGGCCGGGGCCGACCTCAATCTTCAGGACAACAATGGGGATACCGCCCTGCATCTGGCGGGCGTCTACATGCACCGGCCGGTGGCGGCAATTTTACTCAGGAACGGCGCTGATTTCCGAATTCGGAATAACGCTAAACTCACAGCGCAGGAAGCCGTCGAAAGATTTACCATAAGCCCCCGTAGCGATCCCGACATGATAGCCATGGCCGACTACCTGGCCAAAACAATTCCGACACTGCCAACGCCCCAATCAAACACGGGTACGCCCGGTGCAGTAAAGCCTGTGGCCAAAAAGGCGGTGGATGAACCGGCCCTGTTTGTTGAATACGTTACGCTCAATGTGGAGAAGTTCAATGCCACACCCGCCACCCTGCAACAAGTGGCGAATATTGCCCTGTTAAAGCGTGGTTGGACCGTATTGAAAAGCGAACCAGGTCGGAGCACTGGAAGCTACACACGCAAGGAAATCGAGTACCGTGTCGAAATCCTGTCGCTACCGGACAATAAAGTCCGCATCGCCTTTCTTAACGGCTACCACAATACGAACCCGGGTTATTTAAAGAATCTGGAAAAAGACATGTTGCTTGAACTGGAGTTGCAGCACGCACGTAAACAAACCGTCCCCCGCAGCTGAGAACAGCACAAGCACGGGGTAACAAAAAGGCCGGAGAAACTTAATGAATTCACAAAACGGAGGAATTAAACTTTAATCCCTCCGTCCCCTTTTATTAGCCGCATCGCGGCAAAGCGTCCCAACGGGCGACTTGTTACGCAATAGTTTATTTCTGAAAAAGATTAATATATTTCATATTCGTATATTCCAGACTCGGTTTGTTGGCGCCTATATTTTTTATACCCGTTTCAGTTACCTTATCGTTTTTAAATACGACAAAGTAATCACATTTATCTTTTATGTCGACGTGAGAATTGCAAAATCGATTTGTGTATTTATAGAGGGTGAATGTATCACCATTTTTTTCTATAGTACTGAAATCATCCCTGTTTCCCATAATTTGATCTACTTCATTCGGCGTCATACCAGAATTTACATTACGCAACTTTTCTAATCCTGATGCGCAGCCGCCTAAAAACATTATTAGTAAAATAATAATTGAAAATCTCATTTTTACTCCTATAAATCTATAAGCACATAAGGTCTGGTGTTGATCAGCTTAACCACGAACAGCAATCCCGCCGTCCCCTTATATTACAGATACCTTAAGAAACTGTGGTCTGACCCGATTTTCGTGGTTTTAGCTCGCATTTAAAAAATCAAGGCTCCGACAGCCCAAACAACTCCTTGCCATTCAACCATCCGATGCGTCGCGCCACATCGGCAGGTAAATCCGCCAGCAGGATGCGGTAACGCTTGATAAGGTCGTCATAACTCAGCCAACGTTGATTGTTCCAGGTGTCCGAACCGATCAGGAAGCGGCCGGGGTATTTGATGAACAAGGCGCGCCACTCGGGGCAAAAATTGAAATCGCCGCAAGCCAGCCCCGGCCGGTAGGACAACTCCCCCATGAGCAACGGGTACTTGACCAGCAACTCCTCCACTCGTGCTACAGGTGCGCCGTCAATACCGGTGTGCGCCCAGATCAGGCGGACTTTCTGGCCGCGCGACACGGTGCTGGCCATTAATAGGTCAATCGCCACATCGTCCACATGTGCGAGCAGCACCAGATTCTTTTCCTCCGCCAACGCCATTATTTTTTTCACCACCACGCCATTGGCGTTGGCGCTGTCGTAAAGATGAAATTCGCCCAAACCCCTGAATGGCCCGGCTCCCGTGCCACGTGCCAATTCAGTTTGCACCATCTGGTAAATAGACTCATCGCCGAACCAGCTGTCGTAATCCGCCTGGTTACGATAGAGGCGCACAAAAGGAACCACCTGCACATTTGCTTTTCGCGCGAGCGGCGTTGCGGCGAGCGCCAGCGTGCCATCATTCGGGCGCGAGTTGGCAAGGATGCCGCGCACGCCATTGCGCTGCATGCGCGCCAACACATCCGGGAGCGGAAACGGGTCAGTCTGGCCATCACCCGCCTCGGCGTTGTAATGCAAATGGGCATCAAACAATGGGCCAGCGTAGTGGCGAATGGGTTCCGCCGCCTGCGCGCTTAAAGCCACCATGCTCAAACAAACAACTGAAAACAAAACCCGCATCGCGTTTATTTTAGTCATAAGGAAAAGTGGAAAAACGTTAATAGCAAACGATTAAAGCGTCGAATTAAAAGGGTCGGAGTGATTAACGATACATCACTACGACTCTTTATAATTCTAACTCCTGACACCTTGAATTAGCGTCCACTTTCATCGTTTGGTGCAGAAAATCAATCTTTCCCCTCCTTTCGGAGCATCCGGATAGCGGCACGGTTTGGCTTGCCTCGCATCCCGATACCATCAATGGTATTAATCGTTATAAGTAATAATTCTTCTGAAATATTAGCCCCTTCGCGCCCGTCTCCCTCATGTTCCCTTCGGAACAACGGGATTTGATTCCCAACAACCACCAACGAGGAGCTGGACTATGGGTATTCGTAAAGTATTTCTGATCGCCGGTGCGATCGGTGCTATTGCAATTTCGGGCATGGCGATGGCTGCCGACAGCGACGTGGAGAAGGTGCTTTATCACGTGAACCTCGGCAATGAGCAGGCTTCGGACGCGTTGCGCAACATCAGCAACCATCTGGAAGTCGAACCGAATGCAAAGATCGTCGTGGTCACTCACTCCAGCGGGGTCGATTTCCTGATGGAAGGCACGGAAGACAAGAAAGGTAATCCCTACAGCATTCCCGTGGAAAAGCTGGCGTCCAAGGGTGTGGAATTCCGCGTCTGCGAAATCACCCTGAAACGCAGAAACCTCGACCCGAAGAAGTTTCTGTCGGTCATCAAGCTCGTGCCCTCCGGCGTCCGTGAGGTCACGCGACTCCAGGTCAAGGAAAAGTACGCCTACCTGAAGCCGTAAGGATCGAACGCAAGTTTAAAAAGTTAATAAGGGTCGGAGTGATTAAAGTTAAATCACTCCGACCCCTTTAGTTTGGTCATAGTTTCATTTGCCCTATACCTGCGCTGCAAAGCCTCACGGCTTGGCCACGGGCCAACTTTAGTTTGGTCCATGCCTGCTCGTAGCATTTAGGAAAATCTGGGTCAGAGAGGAATTGTTGCTTATATTGGAAAGAATTGCTCTCTGACCCGGTTTTTTCTACCGCTCCGACTCGCGGGTCCCCCATCGTCCGTACAGGTCCTCGTTGCGCCCGAGTTCTGCCTCGATCGAATCCTGCGGCAGTTGCTTGAGGCACTCTTCCATGGCCTGCGGGTCGGGCTTTACAACAGGTTTCGGTTTGGGCGGCACCCACGGTTCTTTGCCGTCCCAGGTGTACGGGCTCTCGAACGCGGGTGGCACCGGATCACAGTCGTCCTTGTAGGTCGGCGGGCTTTCCGTGGTATCGGACAGGAACGAAATCGTTCGATCAAAGATCAACGGCTTGCCAGTCGGGGTGGGCGGCAACGGCGGCAGGTTGCGGATGGCCTGGCGAGCCAGCCGCTCGGCGGCGGCAGAGGTGGTCCACAGCGTTTCCAGTTTTGCCAACGTCCCGTCGGGTGCAATTTCCAGACGAAACCGGACGAGGCCCTGATCGGGCCCATCGACGGCGGTGCCCATCATGCTGCGAACCTGTTGTCCCCAGTTATACCGGTAGCCCTTGCTGTTTTTGAGCGTGTACCGGCCCGCAAAGGCCCATGCTTCCGCCGTCGGGGCAGGCGGGGCTGCCTGCGAGGCCGGTTGGTTCTTCGTGACGGGTGTCGTGACCGGATTGTCCGCAGGCGGCAACACCTCCGTAAGGATAATCTCGTTCTTCAGTTCGAGGACTTCTGGCTTGCCGGTGAGTTTGAACAGATGGCCAGACAGCACAAACGCCATGGCATGCAAGGCCACGGAAACAAACACGGCGGTGAAGAGAAGTCGATTACTTCCTAACAGCATGACAGGTCAGTGGCCAGGTGGAGTACGAACGGATAACCGGGTTAGAGAACAATGTTCCCTACTATAGGGAATAATCCTCTCTGACCCACATTATTTTCGGGCCACGGTCGTCGAGGTGGGTAAGTTTTCGCTGGATGAGGTCGAACAGGCGTTGTCACAGCACGTGCAATGAAACGGCGGGGCCGTTCAATCTGAACCGGGTACTGCGGTATTGCGAGGCTATAAGGGTGCTGACCCCTTTAATTGTCATGTTTCAGCGTGATGACGACGTTTCCCCTCTTGCGTCCGGAATCGACGTAGCGGTGTGCCTCGGCGATCTGCTCAAACGGATAGCGCCGATCAATGACAGGTTTGAATTCACCGGTCTCAGCCAGACTCGCGAGAAAACGCAGATCTTCCGCGCGTCCGGACGCTGGCCCGGCGATGATCTTCTTGTTGCTTGTCATTGCCCCCCATGGAATCAGAAGCATGTCTGGCAGCCCAGCCAGAACCAGTAGCAGGCGGCCGCCTGCCTTTAATGAAGCCTTGCTGCGGGAGAACGGCGCCGTGCCGGCGGTATCGACAATGATGTCATAGGTTTTGCCATTCTGCGTGAAGTCTTCTTTGGTGTAGTCGATAACATGACGGGCGCCCAGTGACCTCACCAATTCCACGTTCGCGCTACTGCACACCCCGGTCACGTCGGCGCCGAAGTGCCTGGCAAGCTGCACCACTGCGGTGCCTACCCCGCCGGACGCCCCAATGACGAGTACGCTTTCTCCGCGCTGAAGTTTTCCTCTCCTGAGGAAATTCAATGCCGTTGTGCCGCCAAACGAGATGGCGGCGGCTTCGTCAAAGGTCAGGTTGGCCGGTTTTAATGCCATCGCCCCGTCTTGTGGCATGCATTTGTACTCCGCATAACAACCCATGGCGGCATCGCTGAACGCAAAAACCTGGTCACCGACCTTGAATTTGCTTACATGGTTGCCGACCGATTCAACGACACCCGCCAGCTCTGTCCCGAGTATGGGTTGCCTTGGTCTTGTAATTCCAAATACCAAACGCGTGATGAGCCCGAAGCCGACAGGCACATTGAGACTCCGCACCCTCCAGTCCCCGGATGTAACCGTTGTCGCATGTGTTTTTATCAGGACTTCATTGTCCTTGGGTACGGGCTTTTCAACCTCCCGAATTTGAAGAACCTCGGGCGGCCCGTATTTCTCATACACAACTGCTTTCATGCGTTATCTCCTTCGCAGGCAGCTTTGATCCGCAATCGTTCACATTGTCCGAGAAACCAACTCCGCTGTGAAACGGGGTCAGGTCTTGAGCAATCAATTTGCGCCATGATTTGATTTTAGTGGAAGTTAACTTGCAAGACCTGACCCCATAGTTGCGGGCCACGGTTGTCGAGGTGGGCAAGTTTTCGCTGGACGAGGTCGAACAGGCGTTGTTACAGCACGTGCAATGAAATGGCGTGGCCGTTCAATCTGACTGGATTCTGCGGTACTGCGAGGCTAAAAGGGTACTGACCCCTTTAATTCTTACGCTTGTGCGATTTTAACCTTGAACTTGAATTCGTATGGTTTTTGATCACCAAATGAAAGTTTGGCGGTATATTGACCAGACTCAGATACAACAAAATTTGGTAACTTAAATATCGCGTTAACAGTACTCACCTTGCCCGGATTAAACTTCAGAACTCCATTCCCAACTGCTTTACCTAATGGATCGAAGATGTTTAGCCGCGCTTCGTGCTCACCTTCGACACCTTCGAATACATACAATACTGTCAACGGAAATCCAATCGATTGACCTGTCGGCAACTGCTGTGTTGGCGTAACTGTTATATCGTTGCCAGTATAAGCGCCAATGATGGATATCTTGGAGCCCGTTTCCTGTCTGACGTCATCCGCAAGGATGGACCAAATAACCGATGGATATTTTTTATCGTTTGACATGTTTTAAGTAGCGCTCAGATTAATTACCGAAATTTTTTACTTCCGATGGGCTAGGAGTTGCCTGTGTGTCATCACTGAGGTAAATAGGGGCGGATGTCGTATCGGAAGATAACGCCACACCGCCAACGAAATGAACCGGTGCAATCACTGCAATAGCTACTATCGAACAAAAGGCTGCCGGACTTCCGGCGAGAGTGTACTTATTCGGTGAAGAAATAGTCCGGACACTTGGTGCGCTGGGAACCGTAAATAACGACGCAAGCAGCTTCGACAATACGGTAGCGCCGACAAAACCTGCTATCACGCACGAGGCCAAGACCAATGGGTAAACCAAACCATAAATGGTCACACTTCGGCTTAGAATTAAATCTAGAACCAAAAGCATTGAGGTTAGGCACGTGGTCAGCCACATGATACCGACAACCAGACCGAGTACACGTGCGTTGCGTTTGGCAATAATCATCTTTTTCATAAGACAGTATCCGTTTTCCAGACAAACACAGTCATTCACTCAAATAAAAAAGTCGATAAACTTTTTAGGTATATATAACGGATTTGCCCAGCCAACCTCGCCGAGAAATCCAAACATCAAAATAACCCAGATTACTGAATAAATCTCGTAGTGGCCTTTCACTAACAAACCCGCATCTACTATGAGAAGCACGACAGAAACCACTGCAAGCCCGCTTATCCTTAAACGATCTTCACTCATAAACTCATTGAAGCCACCGCAAAAAAGACTCTTGTTTTGGCCGATAACAATGGCAATACCCCAACCATAAAATCCGAATGCCAAGCCATATAGTCGCGCGCAAATATCGCCCACAGTGATTTTTTCCGATGCGAAATCCGGCGATAGAAAAAACAGTGCCCAGCCAAGCATCGATCCGGAAAATATCCCGACAAGGGGTGCGAGACACTTCATCGCCGTGTTGCCTTCAGCCTGTTTCATTGTCATAGACGTACATGGAAGATCTTTAGTCCTTTGGGATACTTCGGTTCATAATGGTAAAGTACGGTGAGGCAGTCAAGTGGCCCGAAAGCTCTGTAATACTTTGTTACGCCATTCGAAATAATAGATTCAAAACTATCAGTCACTCCCTCACCACCACCAACCTATTCGCCCCCCGACTCCGGTAACCACACCTCGCCGGGCCGGCCGAGAATCTGGCGCGCGCGCGTTACCGCTCTTGCTCGGGATCACGGTGAACTTTTCGGTCTTCGGGTCGAAGCGCAGCATGGCATTCGCGCCGAAATCCGACATCTAGACGAAAACCTTGTTGTCTAAGGGAATACTGGTTTTTCCATCAAGTTAAATAGCCTCGACACTTTTAGCATAGCGCGATTGACTCGTTAGCGCTCAAGCCTAATAGGCTAAATGCTTGAGTATTGGGTTAAGGGAGATGAATCTAGAACATACCTCCCGCAACTCTCTGGAAGCATGATCCCAGAACGCTACTTCTATATTGAATCCGTCATCCTTGAGCATTCGAATCGACGGTACGAAATCTGCGTCACCCGCGACGAGGGTAATCGTATCATTAGCTTTGTCTGCGATGGTATAGGCGTCTTTCGTCATAGCCGCGACGATTCCTGTGTCGATCTTCTTTTCTTTGTTTGCAACATTTCGATCTTCGGTGATTACCTCGAAGCCTGCTTTTCTGGCGATTTGCCAAATTGAATCGTTGGGGGGAGGACGGCTGCCGAATAGCATGCATCTCTTAATATTGGACCGATCTTTACCGGCTATGAAATTCGTGCAAACGACCGAAATCAATCTTGTAGGAGTTGTCCAGAATTCGGTTGTTCATAGCGTCGTAAATGTTCATCGCAATCCCTGTTTCAACAGCCATAACGCGTTCGCCTTCGATGAACACGTTGGAATTGTCGACATATACGAGTTCGGCCACAGTGTTTCTCCTTGAGCACCAACTTTTATTAGACCTCCTTAATGCCGGGTTTGCAACCCGGCATTAAGGTCTGATAAAAAAACATGCCGTCATAAAAAACAGAATCGGGACTAAAACCGGGACAGATTTATTTTCTGGCTAGTCACTCTTATTCCATCACTCCCGTATCACCACCAACTTATCCGCCCCCGACTCCGGCAACCACACCTCGCCGGGCCGGCCGAGAATCTGGCGCACGCGCGCGTTGCCGCTCTTGCTCGGGATCACGGTGAACTTTTCGGTCTTCGGGTCGAAGCGCAGCATGGCGTTGGCGCCGAAATCCGACAGCCAGACAATGTCCTTGTTGTCCACGTACACCGCATACACCTGCGGGTTGTCGCCCGGGGCTTTCCATTCTTTCCATTTTTTTGTTTTCGGGTCGTACAGCGACACCTGGCCGGAGATCCATTCGCTGACCCAGATTCGGTTTTGTGAATCCGCCCACACGCGGCGCGCGCCCTGGTACGGCGTGGGCGGCTCGATGACCGTGGCCTTGCCGGTTTTGGTATCGATGCGCGCGATGTGGCTGCCGGCGAGCGAGGCGTAATACACGCTGCCATCCGGCGCGGTGCAGATGCCATACGGCCCGCGGCCTTGCGGGGCCTCGAACACCTTGGTTATTTTTGGTTTTGGGATCGAAGCTGCCGTAGTAACCGTTCTGGCCGGTGAACCACAGGATGCCGGCGTTATCGAACGTGGCGGTGTTGAGGTTGACGTTCGGCGTGCCCTTGGGCAGCGGGAAGACTTCGACCTTGTCGGTTTTCGGGTCGACGCGCACGATTGGCGTTGAGACCGGAATCGGTGATCCACGCGGCGCCATCCGGCCCCACGATAACCCCATGTGGACGGGAACCATTGCCGAGCGGGATGTGGCGGGTCTTGCCGGTTTTCGGGTCGAGATACCCGAGCGCGCCCTGATGCTGGGCGGTGTACCACACGCCGCCATCGGCGGCCGGCGCGACATCGTGCGGGTGCGCGCCTTTCGGAACCGGGTATTCCTTGATTTCGAACGCGGCGCACAGCGTGCTGGTAACGAGCAGCAGGACGGCCAGTAAAGCCCGGGTTTCCTTGCGCATGCGCTCTCTCCCCTGTGGCGGTGGCCGGCGCGTTACAGTTTATCCTTATATATACATCGCCAGCCTTGCTGAATCATCGCGGCCGCGGGCGGGGTGTGTCAATGCGCGGGCCGGGCCCTGACCAACAAATGCCAACCGAGCATCAGGTCGACGCGCTTAAAAATCAAAACCCGGCAGTGGCCGGGTTTTGATCTTCCGCTTCACCTCGATGCCTCTACTATTGATACACCTGATAGGCCTTGTTGGCGAAGAAATTCACGCCGTGCACGTTCAGCGCCTTGGCCACCTTGCGCTCCGCCGGGGTGTCGCGGAAGCAGTCGAAGTGCTCGGTGATGCGCGCATTCTTCATGCCGGCGCCGAGGGCCAGTTCGACCAGCTCATGCTCCTGCAACGCGCCGCCGATGCAGGCCGCCCAGATATCGGGATTGCTGCGCGTTTCGACCTTCAGCTCGTGCGCGATCACCACGTCGGAGATGAACACCCGGCCACCCGGGCGCAGGACCCGGTTGATCTCGCTGAACACCTGGGTCTTGTCGGGCGCCAGGTTGATGACACCGTTCGAGATCACGACATCCACGCTGTTGTCTTCCAATGGCAGCTGCTCATAGAGCCCGTCGAGGATCTGGGTGCGGTCGGCCACACCGGCGAGTCGCACGCCCTCGGCCGCTTTCTCGCGCATGGAACGTGTCATGTCCACGCCGATCACCCGGCCGCGCGGGCCAACGTGGTGCGCGGCAATGATCAGGTCCATGCCGGCACCGCAGGCATGATCCAGCACCACTTCGCCGGGATAAATCGGCCCGACCCGGTGCGGGTTGCCGACCCCGGCGAAACGGTCGCTGGCTACGGTCGGCACAAGGCTCAGGTCCTCGCGCGAATAGTTGAGGTAGCGATGGGCGTATTCCGCACCACGGTGAAAGTGAAACTCGCCATGCGGCTCGCGGGCCACGCGGTCGTATTCAATTTCCACCTGCTGGCGCAGGTAGTCCACGTCAAAATTAACTGGGCAGGTCAGGCTCATGGTAAATCCTCCGTAGTAGTAGTGCTGGTGGTTGGTATTGGGCGGTTTATTCCGCCGTTAGGCTGCATGACGCAACACGCCCGCGAAAGAGTTCCCGTCCCCGGGCAGGGGCAAAACTTTTTCCGGAACATCGAAACTGGCGGGAACCATTTGCCGGGGGTTTGCGTCTTGCCCCTTATGAACAGGAAAACACCGCATTCCGACTACACTTGCTCCCCCGCGGCGGCCCGTGCCCCGGGAAGCCGGAGGGTTCGTGTATGATCGGGATCACACTTAAAACAGACGTGGTGATCATTCGGCAGATGAACTCTCCGACTCCCTCCCTCGAGCTGCTGGGGCAGTACATCGACACCAACCTCGGCCAGCTCTTTTGCAAGGCCCGGCGACTGACGCGCAATCCGCACGACGCCGAAGACCTGGTGGCCGACACGGTTGAGCATGCGTGGAAAAGTATCGACACGCTGCAGGACCCGACGCGCATCGGGGCGTGGCTGATGCGCATCATGACCAATCATTTCATCAGCGAGCGGCGCCGGGCCGTGAACCGCACACCGCACGAGGAATACATCGAGGAGCCGGAGGGCGATGACCGGCCGTTCTCGATCTTCGAGCGCCTGCACCAGCCGGTGCTACTGTGGTGGGGAAACCCCGAACAACAGTTCCTCGACCGGCTGCTGCATGATGACATCGAGTCGGCGCTCGCCAGCCTGCCCGAATCTTTTCGCGTGGTGCTGATGCTGGCCGACGTTGAAGGTTTCAAGTACCACGAGATCGCGGAGAACCTGGACCTCCCGGTCGGCACCGTGCGCTCGCGCCTGGCCAGGGCGCGCAGCATGATGCAGAAGTGTCTATGGCAACACGCCCTCGACAAGGGGCTGGTGGACGCGCCACCGAAAGAGGAACAATGAGCAAAGAACCCCGCACACTGAACTGTGACGAAGCCATCCGCATGCTGTTCGAGTTCCTCGACAACGAACTGGAACCGAACGATCACGCCGCGGTTGATGCGCACCTGCACAAATGCCGCGCCTGCTTCTCACGCATGGAGTTCGACAAGCGCCTGCACGGGATGATCAAGGCCCCCGAAATCGCCGTCGCGCCGGACGCCCTGCGACAGCGCATCCGGAAATTGACCAAACGGTTTTAATCCGGCGTCCGGTTTCGGATAATCACGTCGACCCACACAACAAAGCCCTGCGCCGATCACCACGGGAGAAAAGCATGGTTGCCATCACCAGCAACAAGCGCGAGCACATACTCGGCGCGGTGAAGCAGATGTACACCCAGGTCGCGAACGCGCCACAGTCCGATTTTCATTTCCCCACCGGCCGCACGGCCTGCGAGTTTGTGCACTACCCGGCCACGGTCCTCGCCGGATTGCCGGCGGCGGCGCTGGAATCGTTTGCCGGTGTCGGCTACCCCTTTGCCGCCGACGCGATCCGGGAAGGGGATACCGTGCTCGACATCGGCTCGGGTTCCGGCACCGACGTGATGATCGCGCAGCGACAGGCGGGCGAACGCGGCAAGGTCTATGCGCTCGACATGACCGAGGCGATGCGCACGAAGCTGCGCGGCATCCTCGATCAACACGGCATCCGCAATGTCGAGATCCTGGGCGGCAATGCCGAATCCATTCCGCTGCCCGACGCCTCGGTGGACGTCGTCACCAGCAACGGTGTGCTGAACCTGGTGCCCGACAAGGCGCGCGCGCTGGCGGAAATTTTCCGCGTGCTGCGCCCGGGCGGGCGGCTGCAACTGGCGGACATCGCGCTGCGCCAGCCGATTGGCGCGCAGTTCCAGAACGACCCGGCCCTGTGGGCCGAATGTGTTGTCGGGCGGTGTCCGAAGACCGCTACCTGGAAATGTTCCGCGCCGCCGGCTTCGGCAATGTCGAAATTGTCGACCAGCTCGATTACTTTACCGGCAGCAACAGCGACAAGACACGCGAGGTCGCCGGCCTGTTCGGCGCCCACAGCGTGGTGTTGAAAGCGGACAAGCCGGCCGGCGCCGCCTTGCAGCAGTTCATCGATGAACAATCCTCGTGGCGTCGCCGTGGTAGCGTCATGGCGCGTCAGCTGTTCACACTCGCCGGCGCCGTGGTTGCCGCCGGCGTGTGCGCGGGTATTCCGCTGCTGGTCGCCGCGTTCGGCGCGGTGGGCGCCGCGGCCTTCGCCACGCACGCCTACATGTACCCGCTATTCGTCGCCTCCGTCGCGGCTGCGAGTTACGGCTTGTACCGCGAAGGCATCCGCCGCGACCGGCTCGCGCCGTTCTGGGTCGGCACCGCCAGCGCCGCCATTTCGGCAGTCGTGCTGTGGCTCATGATCACCAATACCATGACCCTGCCGCTGTGGTCACTCATCGCGCCGCTGGCGGTTCTGCTTGCCGCCAGCGTGTACTGCCTGTGGCTGCCATTGCAACCGGACCGGTGCCTGGAGGAAATGATCCGCTCGGTGGCCAGGCGCGAGCGCCCGCGCCAGGCGCAACTCACCCGCGGCGCCGCCCTGAGCATCGCCGCGGCCGGCGCCTTCTACGGCCTGTACAAATCCGTCGATGTGTACGCGCCCAAGGTCGAGGCCGGCGAGATCGCCTGCTACGGTATCAACAGCTGCAAGGGCAAGACCGTGTGCGCCA
Source organism: uncultured Pseudomonadota bacterium (assembly GCA_963698375.1). Taxonomy (GTDB): domain Bacteria; phylum Pseudomonadota; class Gammaproteobacteria; order Acidiferrobacterales; family UBA6901; genus UBA6901. The sequence continues at coordinate 201,903 of CAVOQN010000006.1, read as the reverse complement.
CCGCCAGCAACGCCTGCGGTGGAATGAACAGCTGCAAGGGCAAGGGCTACCTGATTCTGCCCGCCGACGATTGTGCCCGGCAGGGCGGCCAACCGCTCAAGGGATCACCGGGCGATCCGGGCCAGGCCTGAACGGTTCATAAATCATTTTCACTTTGTCTTCGAGCCCGGTCATCACCGGGCCTTTTCTTTTTATAAATATGAAAACCCGTGCTTCCCTGCGCCTGTGCTGCTTCCCCCCTGTGGCGGTGACTGGGTGTGTCAACACAACGCTACGGACTGGATCCGGCTACTTGGTGCCGACCACAACATGGGTGATGCCATGCAGCACCACGCGCCCGGGCGTGGCGCTGTAGGCCTCGGCATCGCGGGCGATTTCTTTTTTTACTACTTCCTGTGTTTCGGCTGGCAGCTGCACAAACAGGCTGGCCACCGGTCCCGCCAGTTCGCGAATGAATTCGTCGTACTCGGCACCGGTGGCGAAATCGGCCATCGGGATGGTCACCTGCTCGATGGCCACGTTGCGAAACCCGGCTTCGGCAAAGATTTCGTGTAACCGGTCGGCGCTGGCGAGCGCAAAGATGCCGGGGGCGCCGGCGGGCGGCTGGGGAACCTCCATGTGCCGCTTGAGCACCCCGAGCGGCACAGTGACGAACGGGTTGTCTGCGGCCTCGGTCCAGCAGCACACCACCGCCTTGCCGCCGGGCCGGAGCGCGTCGTGCACGCGGCGCATGCACGCGACCGGGTCGGGCATAAACATGAGGCCCCAACGCATGGTCACGGCGTCGAACGCGCCGCCCGTGGCGTCGAGCGCTTCGCCATCGACACAGCGGAACTCGACGTTGGTGAGCGCGCGCGCCTGGGCCTTGGAGCGCGCGAAGCCGACCATTTCCTCGACGAAGTCGGTGGCCAGCACGGCACCCGTCGGCCCGACCTTCTCGGCCACGGTCAGCGCCGGCTCGCCGGCGCCGCAGGCGATGTCGAGCACGCGCGAACCTTCGCGAATGGCGGCCAGCGCGATCATGCGCTCGGTGACCGGCGCGCTCCAGGCGCGCATCAACGAGTCATACTTGCCCCAGCCCGGCGCGACCAGCGTCCAGCTCTTGTGCTGCTTGTCTTTCGCTTCCACCTTGTTCATGGTCGGCCTCCGTTTCGCTCGCTTGCTCCGCGGTTGCGGACCAAGCCTTGCAGTGTCTGCCGAAACCCGGGCTACTGCAAATGAAGCGAAGCACCCGTGCACGAGGACAGGTCAACCGGGCGACGGCGGATTCATCAGCGATTGCCGCAGCGCCCCGAAGCGCTTGCGGTACTGCGCCGGGCTCAAGGCCACCTTGCGCTTGAACAGGCGGCTGAAAAACGCCGCGTCTTCGTAACCCACCTCAAGGGCGATGGTCTCGATCGGTTCCTCGCCCGCCTCCAGCATCTGTTTGGCTTCCTCGATGCGCAGCGCGTGCACGTATTCCAGCGGCGGCATGCCGGTGGCCTGCTGGAAGCGGCGCTTGAACGAACGTTCGGCGAGGCCCGAGAGTCGCACCAGCGCGGTGCACCGGGTTGGGCTCGTTGTAGTGCTCGGCGATCCACGCCTGGCAGCGGGCGATGACGGCATCTTCCACCTGGCGTGAACGCGCGAGGCGCGCGAACGGCTGCTGACCGATGGCGTGCCAGTCGATGAGGTTAATGCGCGCCACCTGCATCGCGGCTTCGACGCCGACGCTGCGCGCGATGAGATACAACGCGAGGTCGAGCCAGGTGGTGCCGCCACCGGCCATCACCAGACGCTGGCCCTCGCCGCTCACCACCAGCGCGCGCTGTTCGCGCACCTTCACCTTCGGGTACTGCTCGCACAGCATCGGCGCACCATGCCCAGTGGGTGGTGGCATCGAGCCCGTCGAGCAGTCCGGCCTCGGCCAGCAGCATGGCGCCCGAGCAGGCGCTGGCGAGAATGGCGCCCTGCGCGTGGCGCTCGATGCAGCCAGTCGATCTCGGCCTTGAAGCGATCGCCCAACGGTTCGCCGGGCGGCAGGTTCATTTCCGGTACGCAGATGATCTCGACCGGCGGGCAGTCGGCGAACGTTGCGTGCACGGCAATCGACACGTCGTTGCCGACGGCAACCGGACCGGGACGCGCGGACACCAGCATCGGCTGCATCCGCTGCGGGCCGGGCCGGCCATCGAGAATCACGCTCCAGTCGCGCCCGGCCGACATGAACATGTCGTACATGCCATACACCACCGAGGCCGTGGTCTCGGGAAACACCAGCATCGCGACCGGAATAGGCGGTGAATCAGGCGGATTCGGATTGAGCATGGCTGATATGTCCGGTTGGTGGCGTGTTTGGCTTTAGTGGGCCGGGGTCGGGCGGCGTAGCCTGCGTGCACGTTCATCATTATCCAAGGAGCCCTGTCATGCCAACCCTTTTGCAATTGATCCTCGACCCCGTTTCGCTTGTGATCTTTACCATCATCGGCGGCCTGATGCTGTGGGAAACCGTGGCCCCGGCGCGGAAACTGCCGAAAGTGCGCGGCTGGCAAGCGAAGGGAATCGCCATGTTTGCGGTGTTTTTCCTGGTGTCGTCGTACCTGCCGTTCGTGTGGGGCGAGGCGCTCGCCGGCCTGCGGCTGTTTGATCTCACCGCCCTCGGCACCTGGGGCGGCGCACTCGCCGGCCTGTTGGTGTACGAGGCCGGTGCCTGGGTCTATCACCGCAGCATGCACGCCTCGACCTGGCTGTGGCGCAGCGTGCACCAGATGCACCACAGCGCCGAGCGACTGGATGCGGCCGGCGCCTTCTGGTTCAGCCCGCTCGACATGATCGGCTGGACGGCACTCAGCAGCCTGTGCCTCACGATGATCGTCGGCATCACCCCCGAGGCGACGGTGCTGGTGATCTATACCACCACCTTCCTCGGCGTGTTCCAGCACAGCAATATTCGCACGCCACGGTGGCTGGGCTACATCATCCAGCGTCCGGAAAGCCACTCCGCGCACCACGAGCGCGGCGTGCACGCGCGCAACTACAGCGACCTGCCGCTGTTCGACATCCTGTTCGGCACCTTCCACAACCCGAAGGACTTCGCGCGCGAAACCGGCTTCTACGACGGGGCCTCGGCGCGGGTGATCGACATGCTGCGGTGGCAGGATGTGTCGCGCCCGCGTTCCGAAGACGAGGAACTGGAGGTGCTGCAGCAGCGCAGTGGCTGAGCCGGGCGAACGAACATTCCTGAAACCGAATACCATCAACTCAATACGGAGAAACGTCATGAGCAAATACCGCGAGCATCTCCCACAACTTCGCGACCAGCTGTTCCTCACCGACGGCGGCCTCGAAACCACACTGATTTTCCACGACGGGCTCGACCTGCCGTATTTCGCGTCCTTCGACCTGCTCAAGGACGATGCCGGTTTCGAACGGCTGCGCGATTATTATCGCTGCTATGCCGGCATTGCCCGCGACCAGGGCATGGGGCTGGTACTGGAAGCTCCCACCTGGCGCGCCAACCCGGACTGGGCGGCCAAACTCGGCTACGACGCGGTCGCGCTGGCCGACGCCAACCGCAAGGCGATTGGCCTGATGCTGGAAATCCGCGATGCGTTCGAAACCGCGCAATCACCGATGCCGATCAGCGGCAACCTCGGCCCGCGCGGCGACGGCTACCGCGTCGATGCGCGCATGTCGGTGGAAGAGGCGCGCGCCTACCACGCGCCGCAGATTGAAACCTTCGCGCAGACCGACGCCGATCTGGTGGCGGCGTTCACCATGACCTATGTCGAGGAGGCGATCGGCATTGTGCTGGCGGCGCGCGATGCGCAGATGCCGGTAGTGATTTCGTTCACGCTCGAAACCGACGGCAAGCTGCCGAGCGGCGACACGCTGCAACGCGCGATCGAGCGCACCGACGCCGACACCGGCGGCTACCCGGCCTACTTCATGATCAACTGCGCGCACCCCACGCACTTCGAGCGCGAGCTGAAACATGGCGGCGCGTGGACGCAGCGCATTCGCGGGCTGCGCGCCAATGCCTCGAAACGCAGCCATGCCGAACTCGACGAAAGCACCGACCTCGATGCCGGCAACCCGGTGGAGCTGGGACACGCGTACCGCGCGCTTGGCAAGTTGCTGCCGAAACTGCGCGTGATCGGCGGCTGCTGCGGCACCGATCACCGCCATGTGGCGGCGATTGGCAACTACTTCCGGCCGGTGCACTCCAGCAGTTTTTTATGAAGCCCGATCCGGTCGTCGCTGATCATTGAATACATGCAACGGTTTGGCGATTTTCAGGGCAGCGTGCATGCCGATATACGCCTGCAAGACACAAGACAATAGGGTCAGGTCTTGCTAGATCCAATGATCTTTGCAAGACCTGACCTCGTCATTTGCTAGGTTGCATCGTTGATTGCCTGCGTGATGGCGGCAGCGCGACGGGATTTAATTGACCCTGACCCCACCGATCGTATCGCCTTCGGACTCATCGGAACCCACCAACCACTTGCTGAACGCCACCAGCGGTGCAAGGCCAACGCGCACGACCGCCCTTAAATCATCATGCACGCGCAGCGTCTGTGCGAGCGGCGGGCTGAACCGATAGTACTGTTCAACAAACCAGCGGCCGAGATTGCTGGGAAGCAGATAGCGGTCGCGCATCGCGCGCAGGTATCGCACTTCATGCGCCATTGGCGATCCGTAGGCCGCGGTGGCGATAAAGCACTTTGCCCCATCCGCCTTGGCGGACGGCGACGGGACAGGCGGCGGTTCAGGAACAGGCAGTGTACCGACGTACCTGATTCGAAGAACGTTGGCGCCCACGGCGACTGCGGTGTCGAAGCGCTGGTCAACGTACAAATCCGTGAAATAGAGTCCGTCGGGACCCGCGGCCAAACCGGCAGCCGTCGCTTTGCCAGTGCCGCTATATTCGATCAATGTCCTGGGGTAACCGCTCAGCAAGTTGCCAACCGGATCGAGGGCGAATTCGCTGATTCGCTTTCCGAATTCACCCACGGGGCCGGTGGCCCACGTCGGGCCGGATTCGGTAACGTAGGCGTGATCCATCTTTATTAGAGGAAACCTGCTTCCGTTGAAAGTCGCCGTTTGGACGAAAGCAATGTTTACCGGCGCGACGGCGGGTGACCAATTGTAGATGGCAAAATTCAGCATGCTGTCATCGGTTCCATCCCAGAGGTAATTCCAGCCGCGCACAATCTTGGCGAACCGGTCTACACCAGGTCCGTTTTCAACTGCGTAGTGAGCGTTATCGGCCGCCCGCCAGGCGCCGCCGAACGGATTGCGGAATCCATAGGCGAATATGTAGTCTCTGGAATTAATGCCGTCGCTGAGGTCGTAAAACGGATTGTCGCTCGCGGGTGAGCCGTCGAGGTTCATGCGCAGTATCTTGCCACGGTAGGAGTCGAGGTACTGCGCGGTAGATTCATCGAAGCCATCGCCCAAGTGCACGTAGAGCTTGCCGTCGGGGCCGATGGTAAGGTTGGATATCTGGTGCGATTCGTAATTGTCCTCGCCGGGCATATCCAGGATCGTGGTGGCGTCGTCCGCTATTCTGCCGTCGCTGTGACTGTGGAAGCGCACAACTTTGGGATAACTCGGGCCGCCCACAACGCCATCGGCATCGTAAAGCATGCTGGCGAAGACATCGCCGGTCGCCGGATCAACGACGATTCCGGCCAGGCCCATCTCGCCCGAGCCAGGAAACTCCCCACTCGGCGTTGTATTGAGTGCACCACTAAAGTAATCCGTGACGGTGCCGTCGCGCGTGACCACCTTGATGCGGCCGTACAGCTCCGTCACGTAAAAGAAAATGTCGTCCGGATTCGGCCCCGGATTTGGCACAAAGGCGATGTTGACCGGAAGCTCGAACCCCGTGGCAAAAATCTCGACTTCGTAATCCGGTTGCATCACGGTCCAGGCGATCGGCCCGCCGGGCGCGGGGGTGGAAGCGGTGCGGAAAAGGCGCTGGCCCCAATCGCTCCACTCCGTGCCTGGATCACCGCTGCTGTCCTTGAAGCGTGCGCGAAGCAGATAGTCGGTTTCGAACATGAACGCGGTTCTTCCCGCGTGCGAGTTCTCAAACACGCCGTCGCCGATGTGGGTGTGATACTTCTGCGGGCCGGCTATGCACGATGCTACCCAGACGCGTTCCGAAGGCGCGACGATCCAGATTTCAAAATCGGTACAGACATGTGTGTCGCCGGGATCGGGGTCGGAAAACGTCGTATTCGTTTCCATGTGCACGTCGGCGGGGTGGACGATCGTTCCATCGACGCTCGGGGCGTCAATTGACGGTGTGTCAGGCGGACTGTTGGCAGAGGCCGGCGACATGCCGCTTGCGGTCCAGAGCAGCAGCAATATGCTGTAAAACTGTGCGGTCCTGATGAACGATACTCGCATGCGCTAACCCCCCACTATCATTCGATGCGGGGGGCCTGGATTTTCCATCTCCCCTGCCGCCTGCCGATATTCGCCAGCTTGGTTTGCAGAGTCAACGATCTTGAAAAAACCGCCCAGGGCCGGCACGAACCACCTGCTGCGGCTTGCTGTTCGCCGCTGCGCTTGGCTTTGCGGCGAATACACACGCGGCCGCTATCGGCTGTTCTTCCAGGGCGGCGTGGTGCCGAAGGCGGTGGCCAGCTTCCGGCACGACGGGCCGCGTGTGTTTCAACTGACAGAACACGACACAGCTGCTCCGCGCCAAACCTGCAAGATCGCGACGCCGGCGGGTGTTCCCGAGGAAGCCCTGCACCTCGGCACGGGCGTGTGCAGGAATGACTGTGACAAGGAGGTGCCCTGCAGCGTGTTCCGGCTCGAGGTGGCACGCTATCCGGCGATTGTCCACTACACCGTGCTCTACGATTCACAGTGCTACGGGCCAATGTCCATGGACACGCGAGAGCTGGGAACCAACGATGAAGCCATGATCGCCGAGCTGTCGTATCAGCTAGGCCTGAACCTGTCGCACTCGAACTGCTGCATGGATCAGGCGCTCGCCTATCTCGGCCATGCGTAACGCCTGATCCCTAACGATGTACAGTACCGCGAAAGCTACTTGCAAATACAAAACAGGTTTAACGCAACCGCCCCGCGGAAATAAAGGGGTCGATACCCTTAATATCTGACTGCATTATCAGTCAGAATAGGCGTGGTATGCGGCTACTCATCCTAACCCTGTTTTTCTTCTCCGGCGCCTGCGGCCTCGTCTACCAGATCGTCTGGGTACGAATGCTCACGCATGTGTTCGGAACAACGGCCGTTGCCGTGGGTGTCGTGCTGGCAGCGTTCATGTCGGGACTCGCGCTGGGGAGTTGGCTGCTCGGAAAAGTCGCGGACCGGAACACCAATTCGCTGCGCTTCTATGCCCTCCTGGAAATCGGGATTGGTCTCGCGGCGCTCGCCGTACATTTTCTGCTGTTGCGAATTACGCCCGCCTATCTCGCACTCTACGAGATCTCGGGTCATTCCGAAGCGATGCTCGCGGCTTCGCGTTTCGTGCTCGCCTTTGGTCTGGTCATGATACCGACCTTTCTCATGGGCGCGACGCTGCCGGTGCTCGCGCGGTTCGTGGTCCGGCGGCTCTCCGCGGCGGGTGCCGATCTGAGCACTCTCTATGCCATCAACACCATTGGCGCAGTTGCAGGCGCCATGGCAAGCGGCTTTTACCTGATCGGAACCTTTGGTATCCACGTGACTGTCTACGTCGCGGTCGTGGGCAACCTGGGTCTGGGCTTGATCGCGTGGGCCGCGTCCCGCCGCGTGAACCCGGTGCCAGCGACGGCGGTGCCGCTACCCGACGCAAGGCCGGCACCGAACGGCGAGGCGCTCTCGCCCAGAACCTATGCATTGCTGCTCTTCGCTCTCGGTGTGTCCGGCCTGACATCCTTTGCCTACGAGATCTACTGGACGCGATCGCTCGTTTTTCTCCTGGGCAATTCGACCTACGCGCTCACGACGATGCTCACGGCATTTATTACCGGCATCGCGCTTGGTGGTTACCTGGCCCGCCTGTTCGTTGATCGGGTCGTTGACCGGGTGGCACTGTTTGGCTGGATTCAGGTGCTCATTGCCGTGTCTTCGGCTGTGGCGCTACCGGTGCTGTTTGCATTCCTCGGGCCGCAGGCAATCCGCGAATTCCTGAGTGAAGCGACGGGCAATATCGGGTTGCTCACTGTCGCGCGCTTCGGCATCGCGTTTACTCGTGATGCTGGTGCCGGCGACCTTGATTGGCGCGACCTTCCCGCTGGTGGGGCGCGTCGGCATTGTCGACCTTCAGCACACGGGCAGGCGCGTCGGGCTGATTTACGCGAGCAATACCCTCGGCAATGTGGCCGGTGCCTTGCTGCCCGGTTTCGTGCTGCTGAACTGGCTCGGTATCCAGCGCGGCATCCTGCTGATGGCGGCACTGAACGCCTGTATCGGATTTACCTTCCTGGCGCTGCGTCTGGCCGGCGCACGACGTTTGCGCTGGGCCGTGCCCGCGGCGGCCGTGGGCGCGCTGCTGGTTCTTGCGCACGTGCCGCTCGACTTTCATTTTCCCTCCGAAAATGAGAGCCCGACGCATCTGACCATGTTCTACCAGGACGGACCGTCGGCCACAACCAAGGTGACACTCGACCCGGTCACGGGCGAGAAGGTAATGGCCATCGACGGCATCGTCATCGGCGGCAATACGTTCACCGAGTACAAGCAACTGTTGTTGGCCCATTTGCCAAAGTTGCTGCTGGACGATGTCTCGACCGAACTGTCGATCGGGCTTGGTTCCGGCATTCTCGCGGGCGAAAGCATCCGCCATGCGCGGGTGCAAACGATTACCTGCGTGGAAATCGAGCCAAGCGTCGTCACGGGTGCGGTGTTCTTCACCAACGAAAACCACCGCGTCCTGTCTGACCCGCGAGCACGCGTGGTGATCGACGACATCGCGAACTACTTGCGGACCACGAACGATCGCTACCGCGTGATCTCCGCCGATGAGAAGACATCGCTCGACTTTGCGTCTAACGGGTTCTCCTACTCTCGTGAATACTACAACCTGCTGCGGCAACGCCTGGCACCCGGTGGCATGCTGATTCAGTGGATGCCGGCGAACCTGCCGCCGAGCCAGTACACCATGGTGTTGAAGACCTTCGCCGACAGCTTCCCGCATATGCTGATGGGCTTCTTCATGCCCGCACTCAAGGCGAGCGGCTACAACACAATCCTGATCGGCTCGAACGAGAAGATTGTACTCGACAGCACCCGCATTGAACGGGTCATGCGCTCCGGGCACGAAGCCCTCGCCGGGCTCGCGCGTTACGGCCTGACGACGCCGGAGGCGGTGTTGGCGCAGTTCGTAACAGACGGCGAGCATATCCGGCGCGTGCTGCGGGACGTGCCGGAGAATACGCTGGTCCATCCACGTTACGAATTCTTCTCACCGTGGGATTATGCGGTCCCGCACAAACTGCGGATCGCTGCAAACATCGAGTTTATTGCGGACCTGAAACGTGCCGCCGCACACGACTTCCTGGCGGCGATCAAGCTGCGCAGCAAGGGCGAGGCAGAGAAACTCGAACGCGCGCTGGCCGCCGAACAGGCTTACCTGAACGGCTACCGCATCAGCCTGGGGCCGGGATCCGCGATGGAGATCTTTCGTCAATACGACGACGCGCTGGCGCTCGCGCCCTGGAACGAGAGCCTTCGTTCCCGCATCGCTCTGCATTATTCCGACATTGCGACCTCGCAGGAAAACCCCGGGATCAAGGCCTATCTACAGGATCGCGCACGCGCCGCCCGCGACGGTAATCGAGCGAACCCGGCCACACCGCTGAAATAATTTCTCCGACACCGACAAGGGCTGCGCCGATTGCATGAGCACTCTGTGAATGATCACCTTAACCGTTTACGGTAGGTTCTGCATCTTGCGGCCATGGTCACACGGAGAATCTTTGTCACGAATCATGCATGCCGAGGATAGCTGGTGAAAAATTGCTTTTTGGGAATTCCATTCTTGCTTCTCGCTCTCCTGTCGGGTTGCGCCAGCCTGCCCGCTGTCGACGTGGCAACGATTGATCAACGACATATCGAATTCGCGCTGATCAAGGGCGGTGCGCCGGTGGTGGTGTTTGAGAATGGTCTCGGTGCGTCCCTGCACAGCTGGGACAAGGTATTTCGCGACATCGGTCAGGACGCCACGGTGTTCGCCTACAACCGGCCGGGTTATGGCGGCAGCGACCCGGCCGTAACGCCGCGCGACGGCGCGCATATCGTGGACGAGCTGCGCACGCTGCTGCGCCGCCAGGGGCTGATGCCGCCGTATGTGCTGGTGGGCCATTCGCTCGGCGGTTTGTACATGCAACTGTTCGCGCGCCAGTATCCGGATGAAGTCCGTGGCCTGGTGCTGGTGGACGCCACACACCCCACCCAGATGGAGGGCGCCGGCGCGCTCGACAAGCAATCGTGGTGGGTGCGCGCGCTCCTGCACGTTTATTTAACCGGCGAAAAGAAAAGAGAGTTCGATGCCGCACCCGCCACCGGTCAGGCAGTGCTGGCCCTGCCCACGGTTACCAACAAACCGGTAAGTATCCTGAGCGCGGTGGACAAGCGGGACAGCGACGTCGTGAAGCACTCCAACAATACGCGTGCGGATTTCGCGCGCCTGTACCCGGAGGGCCGTCAGCAGTGGGTGGAGAGCGGGCACTTCATCCAGTCAGACAAACCGGAGTTCGTGATCGAGGCAATTCGCGAGATTCTGGCGCAGTAACTTGTGCCTCGATCAAAACCCGGCTGCCTACGCATTGAATATCGAAACGACGTCAACCATTTGTCGACCGGTGCGTTATGGCTGTATACGCCGGACACCGGGCTGGAACAGAATGCTGTGCAACCAGAAGGGTTCATTTCTGATGTCTTTACAATTGCTGATTATTGGTCTGGTGATGATGCTGGCCCTGTCCGGCTGTGGCGGCGGAAGCAACAATCCGGGCAGCCCAATCGGCGGTTCACTGGCGGAACACATCGTGGCGCCAGCTGCCACCGACACCAATATCAACAACTGGCTCGACGACCACTACGCCTACCGCGACACGCGCGTGGCGGCGCGCGACGCGCAGATGCCAGTGGTGATTTCGTTCACGCTCGAAACCGACGGCAAGTTGCCGAGCGGTGACACGCTGCAACGCGCGATCGAGCGCACCGACGCCGAGACCGGCGGCTACGCGGCTTACTTCATGATCAACTGCGCACACCCCACGCACTTCGAGCGCGAGCTGAAAAATGGCGGCGCGTGGACGCAGCGCATTCGCGGGCTGCGCGCCAATGCCTCGAAACGCAGCCATGCCGAACTCGACGAAAGCACCGACCTCGATGCCGGCAACCCGGTGGAACTGGGACACGAATACCGCGCGCTCGGCACACTGCTGCCGAAACTGCGCGTGGTCGGCGGCTGCTGCGGCACCGATCACCGCCATGTGGCGGCGATTGGCAACTACTTCCGGCCGGTGGACTCCAGCAATTATTTATAAGTCCAATCCGGAATTTGCAGAGGTAGCGATTGCGTTGATCAGTGTGATTTTGGCGCGATGATATTTTTCAGATGAAACGGCCGCAGGCTCGCTGGGCAAAAAAAATGCCGCGGCGCATTGCAGCGCCGCGGCAATCATGAAGACTATTCCCTAACTGGTAACCTGATACGAATCAGCGTTAACGGCCGACGTGATAATCGTCGTCATCGCCACCATGACCGCGTTGACGATTGGTAATCGCCATGGTCTTGTCATTGCCGGTGGCCGAGTGCTGCACGTTCACGAACAGGGTGTGCGGGTCCTTGCCGAAGTAGATGCCGGTGCCTTCGGCGCCGTTATCCTTGAGCGTGGCGAACAGGTAAACGCCGTCGCTGACGCCGTCGCCGTCCTTGTCCGGCAGTGCCACCCAGATATCACTCGGCACATTGTCTTCTACAATCCAGAGCTTGCCGTCCGGTCCGTTCGCGAGGTTGTCAGGGTTGCGGAAGCCGGTGATGCCGGCCGTGCGATTCTCCACCGGGACATTCAGGCCGGCCTTGACGAAGTTCTTCACCACCGGCGTGTTGCCGAGGCTGATTGACAGCACGCGCGCCTCGCTGGTAATCGCGACGTACAGCGTGTTGCCGATGCGCTCCAGGTCCTCGGGGCGGCCGTAGCCGGTAGCGCCGACATTGGCGGCGGCAGTGCGTGCATCCATCGGCGCCAGGTTCATGTCGAGCGCCACCCATTCGGCCGGGCCGACGCGATCACCGTTGGCGCTGTCGTCCACCTTCAGCGCGTACAGCTGTCCATCGCTCAGGTCGCCATAGTGCTTCGGCACAAACTTGAAGATTGCGCCTGGGCTGGTTTCATCAATTACGTACACGTTGCCTTCGCTGTCGAATTCAATGCCTTCGTGCGACACCGAACCGAGCATCGGACGCACCTTGACCCATTCGGCGCGGGTCGGGTCCCTCCGGTCGAGCTTCATCTCGTAGACCAGGCCGCGGATCGCGGCCGGATAATCCGGGTCGGCAAACACGGCGCTGCCGGTTTCCTCGGCAAACAGCACCGTGCCCCACGGCGTCCAGACGATGCCATCGAGGGCTTCCCAATCGAGGCGCTGCACCACAAGCCTGGCCTCGCCGGTCTTCAGGTCCACCACCGACACCGCACCGCCGGTGTACGCGCCGAGGTTGCTGGTGTCCGGACGCACTTCATGAGTGCGGTACATGTATCGGCCGGCATGTTTCCCGGTCTCATTGACCGTGTTCATGTCGTTCCAGTCGGAGCCGGCATAAATATTCAGGTTGTTTTCGTCGGACACGATGCGCTGCGAAAAGCCCTGGGGAATAACCCACGGCTGGCTGTTGAGGATGACCGGATCGGTGGTCAGCTCCGCGTACGCGGAGGCGGCGATCGGGTTGAATGCGATCGGGCCCTTGACGACGGTCGAATCGGCAACGGCGGCGGAAACCACGACGGCACTGATCGCGGCGGCAAGCAAGGATTTCCTGTTCATTTTGTCTCCCGGTAAGCAAAGGTTTGGGGTGCGGGTGCGCACTGCGACAGGAACTCTAGTGGCCGTTTGTTACCTGTTCATTAAATCGGCTCAGGCGCCGCCGCGGCGCGCGCCGGAGCGAGCCGGGGACATGCCTGCCTGCATGGCAGGCATATGACGAACAAGTGAAATTTTTTTAAATACGCCAGCTGATCCGCGCCGGAAAGGAATTCAGTGCAGTATTCGCGACATTCGCCCAACACAGGTTACGGGGGATGGGCCTGTCGATTTCCGAGACCCGAAGCACATCCGGTGGGCCGTAGTGGTCGTGGACAACTGCTTTCATGGATTCCACGGTGATGAAAGATGAAATTGTTAAAGACATTTTAGGGTACGCAGTGACAAAAGTTTAATCACTACATCATCTTTTCATAAACTACGCCTTCTTTAAAAACTCTGACTTCAGTTTCATCGGCCCAATGCCGTCGATTTTGCAGTCGATATTGTGGTCGCCCTCGACCAGCCGGATGTTTTTCACTTTGGTGCCAACCTTCACCACCGACGAGGAACCCTTGACCTTGAGATCCTTGATGACGGACACACTGTCACCGTCGTGCAGCAGGTTGCCGTGCGCATCTTTGACTATCAGGCCCTCATCAATAATTTCGGCTGCCGCCTCCTTCGACCATTCATGCGCGCATTCCGGGCAGACAAACATGTTTCCGTCTTCGTAGGTGTAGACGGAAGCGCACTTCGGGCACTTGGGTTGGCTGCTCATTGCTGTGTTGTTTCGTTGACTACGTCGTGAGGGGACTGGGTAATCAGGGTCAGAGAGGAATATTTTCTAATATTAGCAACAATTCCTCTCTGACCCGGGTTTTTTTGCCGCTGCCAGCAGAACATGAGTGCTCGTGCGCATGCGGAACTCTCCCTTCGGACGGAGGCCGGCTCGTAACAGTTTCTTCTTAATATTCTCCTTGCCGGCTTGTTGAATCATCACGGCGCGGGTCGAGTGTGTCAACGCAAACATCTGATGCCTTGGCCGCTTCTGATTGGAGACGGCTATTTCTGGTGTGGGAGGTTCAGCCGTGTCAACCGCTAGCCTGTCGGTGCGTTATGACTGCATGCCCCCGGTTTCCGGGCCCGGGCGAAACGCGCCCACGGGGAGGACACGATGTCATGCAGACGAGCTGTGTTCACACATAAATTGAAACCGGGGTTAACAGTGATGATGCGTTCAACTGGACTGACGATACTCCTCTTGTCATGCGTATTCCTGTCAGCGTGCGGAGGCGGAGGTGGTTCTGGCTCGACGCCCCCGCCACCCGGTTCGCTGACGGCGCCCACAGGCCTGACGGCGAATGCAGTGTCGTCGTCGGAGATCAGCCTCGCCTGGGATGTGGTCACCGCGGCGGCTTCGTACGTGATCTACCGCAACGGCCAGCCAGTCACTACCTCAACCAGCAACCATTTCAACGACAGCGGGCTGTTTGCAGGTACCAGCTTCAGTTACCAAGTGGCTTCCCAGGACAGCGCGGGCGCCATGTCGGCGCCGTCCTCTGCGGTGGTCGCGCAGACGCACACCTTTGCGGTAAACGACGTGCAGGTGGGCGACCCGCTCGTAAGCTATGCCAACGTGGAGTTCACGGACGATAGCCGCTACATGGTCTGGTTTGAGCAGTCCACCGATGGTTCCGGATTGGGCACCATGTGGCACTGTGCCGTGGACCCCGCCACCGGAACACTCGACCCGCCGGACGGCAAAGGCTTTCGCGCTTTCGACAGCAGCGCCTGGGGCCGGGCCAATGCCGGCATTGATGCGCAGGGTGCGTTCTACGTGGGCATGAATCGTACCGGGCAACTGATTCTCGTGCGCCCGACCAGTGCCACCACCGGAACCGTTACCACACTCGCGACCGCGGTGGACACGCTGCGCCGCGCTATTTATCCCACCAACCTTCCGAACGCGACTAACTACGTCTTCTGGATCCGCAACTCGACGGTCGCCGGCGCCGGCTACAGCCCCCCGGGCAACACCTCGTTCACGTTGCAGTACATCAGCCTGGCCGATCCCGCCAGCGTGCACGATGTGGAAACCCAGCCGCTGCCCGCGAACGGCTTCGCCCCGATGGATGCAGGCTTCGCGCGCTGGTTCCGCGGCAAGGCCGCGCTCAGTTTTGGCAGCTTCGACGCGCGGGGTTACGTGCAGGTGAAGGAGTTCGATGTGGACAGCCCGGGCACGCCGCCCTATTTCGTGACCGGCGATCCGAGCAACAAGATCGACCCGTGGTCCATGGTGTTCGGCGACAGTGAGCTGATCCTTCCGGGCATCAATGCTACCGCCACCACCACGGTTTACCAGCGCAGTTCGGGGGAGACGCTGTTCACCAGTGTCGAGCAGATTACGCCGCCCGACTCGCTGCTCGTCAATCCGGCACTCGCACAATCCAACCAGAGCATTGTCTTCGATGACTTGCTCTACACCACTTACCAGGTGAACGAAAGAGGCCTCGGTTTCTACGACACCATCACCAACACTGGCGAGATCTGGCTCTCGACGGTGCTGCAATCGCCGCCTACGGAATCGCAATGGCGACTGTCCAATACGAGCGACTTGACCGTCGCCAGCCTGGCGAAATCCGAACCCGAGCCCTACATCGGAACCTCCAAGACGTGGGTGTTCTACTCGGCGGTGCCCAACGGCTCGAACTTCACCACCAGTGTCTGGGCCCTGCGCCGTGCCGACACTCCGATTGGAAAACGTTAACAATCCGAGTCGCTTCCAATCGGAGACGACTATTTCTGGTGGGGGAGATTCAGCCGGCGTCAACCGCTGGCCAATCGGTGCGTTATGATTGCATGCTCCGCCATTCGGGTTGGGGCGAAGCGCGCCCACGGGAGGATACGATGTCATGGCAGGCGGGATTTGCCGGTTTGGTAGTGATGTTGAACATTGCCGGGTGTGGCGGGAGCGGTGGCGGTGGCGACACCCCCATCGCGCCACCCGCCGGTGCGCTGTCCGAACACATCGTGGCGCCAGCTGCCACCGACACCAATATCAACAACTGGCTCGACGACCACTACGCCTACCGCGACACGCGCGTCGTGGCACGCGGCCGGTTGCTGGTGCACTTGCCGGGTTCCTACGGCAAACCCGAAAACAGTCAGCGCTACATGCAGGAGATGGCGGCAGCCGGCAACCATGTCATCGGCTTGCGCTACCCGAACTCCTGGGAGGTCATCGATCTGTGCGCCACCGATCCGGACCTGACCTGCTACGAACGGGTTCGCCTCGAGATCATTGACGGTACCGATCGCAGCACGCTGGTGGCGGTCAACGCCAACAATTCCATCATCAACCGGCTGATCAAACTGCTGCAATACCTGCACGCGACCTGGCCGGGTGAAGGCTGGGACCAATACCTGGACAACGGGCAGCCGTTCTGGTCACGCCTGCAGTTTTCCGGCCACTCGCAAGGCGCCGGGCACGCCGCCGTGATCGGGAAGTATTATGTTCTCGACCGGGTGCTGATGTTTGCAGCCCCCGGCGACGGCAACAGCTATGGCGTGGCACCGTGGCAGGACCGCAACCACGTGACCCCGACCGCTGGCTACTTTGGCTTCAACCACGACCGTGACAACCTGCCGGCGAAGCTGGCGGCGTGGACGCTGATGGGTTTGGCCGACTATGGCGCGCCGATCGATGTCGACAGCGTCGCCGCGCCCTACAACAACACGCACATGCTGCACAGCGATGCGTTGCCGTCCACCGGCAGTTACAACGACGCCCACGGCGCGGTTGTCACCGACGAGAAGACGCCGCTGCTGCCGGACGGGACGCCCTTGTATGCACCGGTGTGGCGATACATGTGCTGTACATAGTCCGGTAAAGCTCCGAACGGCTGCGCTCTTCGTGCTGACTTGTCCTGAAGATAACGCCGCGCTGTGGCACTGGCAGATGCCCAATGGCGTAGCGCAACATGGTGCGCGGCATGCCGGCCTGGTGCCGGATGAGGAAACGTTCCAGGCGCGAGCGTCGGCCTGGATGGGACGGCTGAATTCTTTCTGGTCACCGAGTCTTCCGGGTTATATAAGGTGTAGACACCGATCTTGCTCATCAGGTGCGGAAGTTGCTCATCGAAAACCCGCGCCAGAGGGGAATTCTTCCTAATATACGCGACAACTCCTCTCCTGCCCGGATACTCGCGGATTCATTGCCACTGTTAAGTTTCCCATAAGGTTCGGGCGCTAGGGTATGTCCCGCAATCAACCGCTGCGGGAGACATCACCATGCACACATTCCCTCTGGTCCGAGCCGGCCTCGCCGCGCTGGCTGTGGCGCTTGCCGTCTCGGCCCGCGCCGAAACCCCGGCGGATTTCCTGCGTACCTTTGAGGCGGCAGCGCGACAGGAACAGACCGGCTTCGCCGGTTTCTCCGCCACGCGCGGCGCGGCCTTCTTTACCAGTACCCATGGGCGGGAGTGGAGTTGTGCCGCCTGCCATACGCGCAATCCGGCGACTGAGGGCCGGCATGCCAAAACCGACAAGCCAATTGCGCCGCTCGCGCCAGCAGCCAATGCCGAACGCTTTGCCCGGGCCGACAAGGTTGAGAAGTGGTTCCGGCGCAATTGCAACGATGTGCTCGGCCGCGCCTGCACGCCCGCGGAAAAAGGCGATGTGCTCACCTATCTCATGTCCGTCCGCTAACAGGAGCCTGTCATGCACTTGATGAAACGTTTTGGTTTTATTCTTGCGCTTGCCGGCGGCACCGGCCTGGCCGAGGCCGGCGACCATGTCTACAACATCAGCGACCCGACTTATCAGGCCGAATGCGCCAGCTGCCACATCGCCTATCCGCCACGGCTGTTGCCGGTGCGATCGTGGCGCGCACTGATGTCCGGACTCGACAAGCATTTCGGCACAGACGCCAGCCTCGATCCGCAGACCGCGGCCCGCGTTACAGCCTTCCTGGAACAGAACGCGGGGCGCGATCGTACCGGCTCCTCGACGCCGGTGCTGCGCATTACCGAAACCCGCTGGTTCATGCACGAGCACGACGAGGTGCCGGCGCACACCTGGAACAACCCGAAAGTAAAAAGCGCGGCCAACTGCTCGGCCTGCCATGTCGACGGCGACAAGGGCAATTACAGCGAACGCGGCATACGACTGCCGAAATGAAGGAGAACAGCATGAAAACACGCATTCTGGTGTGGGATATCCCTACTCGCCTGTTTCACTGGCTGCTGGCCATTTCCTTTGTCGGCGCGTTTCTGACCGCAGAGTCGGAATACTTTCGAGACGTGCACGTGCTGATCGGTTATTCCATGCTCGGGCTGATCGGCTTCCGCCTGCTGTGGGGCATCGTCGGGACACGTTATGCGCGCTTCAGTGCCTTTACCTTGCGTCCCGCCAAAGTTGTGGCCTACCTCAAGTCGCTGCTCACCCGTTCTCCACAACACTACGTGGGCCATAACCCGGCGGGCAGCTGGGTGATTTTCGGACTGCTGTTCCTGGGTCTGCTCGCGGGCGTTACCGGCTACGCGACCTACGAAAAGATTGGCGGCGAGTGGCTGGAAGATCTGCACGAAGGTATTGCCAACACCATGCTGGCGCTTGTGTCGGTGCATGTGCTCGGCGTGCTGGTCAGCAGCCTGTTGCACCGCGAGAATCTGGTGCGCGCGATGATCAACGGTTACAAAACCGGCGAACCCGGTCAGGGTGTGGGCCGTGCGCATTGGCTGCTCGGTGCCGGCCTGCTGACCAGTATGGCTGTGCTGTGGAGTGTCATAAGATAGCGGCATGCGCCTATTGCTGGTCGAAGACGACAGTCTGCTCGGTGACGGTATTCAGGCCGGACTGGGTCAAGCCGGTTTCGCG
Organism: uncultured Pseudomonadota bacterium; assembly: GCA_963698375.1. GTDB lineage: Bacteria > Pseudomonadota > Gammaproteobacteria > Acidiferrobacterales > UBA6901 > UBA6901. The sequence continues at coordinate 183,045 of CAVOQN010000006.1, read as the reverse complement.
GTCGATTGGGTGAAGGACGGCGCGCAGGCGGATGCGGCGCTGCAAACCGAAACCTATGCGGCGGTGGTGCTTGATCTCGGCCTGCCGAAGCTTTCCGGACTGGAACTGCTGAATCGCGTGCGTACCCGCGGTAATACCGTGCCAGTGCTGATCCTGACAGCGCGCGATGCTATTGAAGATCGCATCAAAGGGCTGGACAGTGGCGCGGACGACTATGTCGTGAAGCCGTTCGATCTGCATGAACTGGCGGCGCGCGTGCGCGCCCTCACACGCCGCAGCCGCGGCGAAGCGGCGGCGACCCTGCATGTGAATGATCTGGAGTTGAATCCGGCGGAACACCGCGTGCTGTTCCGCGGCCAGCCGGTTGAACTCAGCGCGCGCGAATTTTCCCTGCTGCATGAACTGATGCTCAACGCCGGGCGCGTGCTGTCGCGCGAGCAACTGGAGCAGCGGCTGTACGCGTGGGGCGAAGAACCAGGCAGCAACGCAATAGAAGTGCATGTGCACCACCTGCGACGTAAACTGGCGCCGGAACTGGTGCACACCATCCGGGGCGTGGGCTACCTGATACCGCGTGACGCGCATGACTGAGCGACGCACCCGGCATTCCATCAAGCGCCGCCTGCTGGTGGTGTTGCTGCTGGTCACGCTGCTGGCCTGGGGCGTTACCCTGATCTTCAGCTATCGGGACACGCGTCACGAGCTGGATGAACTGCTCGACGCGCACCTGGCCCAGTCCGCCTCACTGCTGTTCGTTCAGATCGGCCACGAAGCCGATGACTACGACACCGAACACGCACCGCCACTGCACCGCTACAGCCGCAACGTGGCGTTTCAGGTGTGGGAGAAAGGACGCAAGCTGGTGCTGCATTCGGCCAGCGCGCCGAACTCACCGTTGTCAACCACGCAGGAAGGATTCAGCAACAGCCGTGTCGATGGCAAATCCTGGCGCGTGTTCAGCGCCTGGGACGACTCGCGGCACTACCTCATCCAGGTCGGCGAGCGTCGCAAAGTGCGCGACGAGCTGGCGGAAACCATTGCCGAAAACCTGTTGCGGCCGATGCTGTTCGCGCTGCCAGTGCTGGGCCTGCTCATCTGGTTCGGCGTCGCGCGCAGCCTGCGCCCTTTGCAATCACTGAGTAACCAGGTTGCGCAACGGCGCGCCGACAATCTCACGCCGCTGGAAGGCAGTTCTGTTCCCGTCGAGGTCATGCCGCTGGTGGAGGGACTCAACCAGCTGTTCGCGCGTCTGCGCGACTCGCTCGACAAGGAGCGGCGCTTCACCGCCGATGCCGCGCATGAATTGCGCACGCCGTTGGCCGCCATCATGACCCAGGCGCAAGTGGCACGCGCCGCCGCAGCGGATGCGGAACGGCAGCGTGCACTGGACAACGTCGTGCTCGGCTGCACGCGTGCCGCGCACCTGGTGGAGCAACTGCTGACGCTCGCCCGGCTGGAGCCGGAACAACTTCAGTCAGGCGAATCCTGCGACTTGCGCGCGCTGGCCGTGGACGTGATCTCCGCGCTGGCGCCCGTTGCCATTCAAAAAAACATCGACGCTGCAACTGGCGGAAGGTGCCGCGGTGCGCGCGCCCGGCGTTGCCACCTTGCTCGGTATCCTGATGCGCAATCTCATCGACAACGCCATACGCTACAGCCCATCCGGAAGCCAGGTGCGGGTGGCCATCGCAAGCCGCGATGGCCAGGCAGTTTTTTCCGTTGTCGATCAGGGCCCGGGCATCCCGGCCGAGGCGCAGCCACTTGTTTGGGAGCGCTTCTATCGCGTGCTCGGCACCGAACAAACCGGCAGCGGCCTTGGCCTGTCCATCGTCAAGCGCATAGCCGATCTGCATCACGCGCACGTCACCCTCGCCGCGGGCGAGGACGGCAAGGGCCTGTGCGTGGAAGTGTCGTTTGCGGTCGATACCTGAACGTGGCATATCAGCACAGCAATCCGGTCCCGAGAGACACCCCTTCTACGGATGCCATGAGTGCTGCTCTGGATTGAATTAGTTCATGTCATGAACACGCGTACACGACCGCCACCCGTAACGCCTTGATTGCGGCGTTACCGTACAGCCTGGGGTCAGGCTGCGATAAACGCCGTGACGCGCGCAATGACTTCCGGGTCGCGCAGGATGCGGCGATGGCCGAGGCCCGTGGTGCGAACGAGCTGCGCCCCCGGCCAGGCCTGTGCCACGGCTTCGCCTTCGGCCAGGGGAACGTCGCGGTCGTCCTGGTCGTGAACAATCAGGCCCGGCACACTGAGTTGGCGTGCCAGCACTTCAGTGGAAAATCGTTCCCACAGGTCGGCGCCGAATTTCTTCTCAAATTTCCGGTTAAAGATTTCCTGTACCGGCGTGCCGATATCCAGTGCCGTGAAAAACTTCTGCGTGAGGCCGCGCACGTTGTGCGGCGGGCTGATGGCGACAATGCGGTTCACGTTCAGCCCCTGCTGCACCGCGAGGAGCGTGCAGGCGACACCAAAGGAATGACCGATCACCGCGTGCACCGGCCCGCAGGCGCGCGCGACCTCCTGGATGGCTTCGCTGATTTCCGGCATGTTGGTGGCGCGCCCCGGCGAGCGGCCGTGTGCCGGCGTATCAAACGTCACAACCCGGTAGCCGGCCTTTACCAGCGCGGGCGCGAAGGCACCGAGTTGCATGCCGCGCCCGTTCCAGCCGTGCACCATCAATACAGTCGGCCCCGCTCCCCAGGACTCAACCGCCAGCGTTTGACCGCGATGCATCACGGTTAGCGGTTGGGCCGTGCGGCGCCATTCCTTTTCCTGCTGTGGTTCGGGATAACGCAGCGGCTGAAACCACAGGCGATACACCCAGCGCGCGGCCAATTCTGGTGAGACCAGACTCAACAGATGTATCGCCAGACGCAGCAACCAGAAAGCTACCGGCATGAGGGTGCAGCGAAATGTGAATGGATCATGAGTGCGCCATGTGATCGAGGGGGCCCTGCAACTTCTGCACGACTGCTGGCATTTACGCACAGGCAGGCGTTTTCAACAACCCGACACCTGCCGATTGCCAATATCGGCAGAAAACCGGGCCACAGAGGAGTTGTCGCGAATGATTTTCGCCCCGATCCTCCCGCTACGAAGCGGTTTTTTTTGACCTTCCGCAATGCAGCCGCCGTGTTTCGCGGCATACACTATTTTCCTCATCAATGCCTCAACCGGATGAAGGAGGCGGTATGGCCGAACGAACCGCAGTGGAGAAGGCCGTGCTTGCGGCGCTCGAGCGCGAGCCGGCGGTGAAGCAGCACCGCAGGCCGGTGCAAATCGAATACAACGTTGTGGACCGCTCACTCATACTCGAAGGCGAGGTCGACAGTGTCATCGCCAAGCGGCGCGCCTACGAGTGTGTCAGCCGTGTGGACGGTGTCGACGGCATCATGGACCGGCTGCGCGTGCGACCGAGCGAGCCGCGCGGCGATGGCGCGATCCGCGAGTCGATCACGCAGGCGATCCTCAACGAGCCGACACTGCGCGATTGTGCACTGCATGTTTATCACAAGGGCGTGATGGAGACGTTGCGCGTCCCGCCGGGCGGCAAGGACGTTATCGGCGTGACCGTTGTGGATGGCGTGGTAGAACTCAACGGACATCTCGGCAGCCTGTCGCACAAACGGCTGACCGGGGCACTGGCGTGGTGGGCACCGGGTTGCCGCGACGTGCTGAACGAGATGAAGGTCGTGCCACCCGAGGCCGATAACGATGGCGAGATCACCGATGCCTTGCGCCTGGTTCTGGAGAAAGACCCGCTCATGCCGCATGCCGGCGATATCGGTATCAGCGTTCGCGATCATGTTGTCACGTTGAGCGGCGTGGTCACCAACGAGGAGGAGCGGCGCCAAACCGAGTACAACGCCTGGTATCTGGTCGGAGTGCGCAACGTGGTCAACCACCTGGAAGTCCGGCGCGTCGCAGGGCGGAAATGAAGATCCTGATTCTGGGCGCTGACCGCTTCGAGGATTCAGAGCTGCTTGTGCCGCTGGCGCGACTGCGCGATGAAGGCATGCAGGTGGATATCGGTTCGTTCACGGTCGGTCCGATTCGCGGCAAGCACGGCGAAAGCGTGCACGCCAACCGCGCGATAGCCGGGATTCGCCCCGAAGACTACGACGCGCTCCTGCTGCCGGGCGGCAAGGCGCCGGCGGCACTGCGCCAGGATGCACAAGTTCTGGCGTTGGTACGGCATTTCTTTGCGGCTGGCAAACCGGTGGCCGCCATCTGCCACGGACCACAAGTGCTGATCTCGGCCGGCGTGTTGTCTGGCCGCACGGCCACGGCTTACCGCTCGGTGGCGGACGAACTCAAGGCCGCCGGTGCCAATTATCGCGATGCCGAGGTGGTGGTGGATGGCAATCTCGTCACCTCGCGCACGCCGGCCGACCTGCCCGCCTTCCTGCGCGAGTTCATAAAAATACTGCAGGCTGTCGCCGCGACCGCGGCCTGATGTGTGCACCCGACGCAAGCGTGTGTGAAGCACAACAGGAAGAGAATGTGAGCGAACCGAAGCACAGGCCGACAACACACTCCGTCACCAAGGAACCAAAATTCTGCAAGTGTCGCCTGTGCCACGAATATTTCTACGCGGACACGATCGCCGCGGCGCGCGGCGCATGCGAAGAGCACGGCAAGCGTTTCCATCCGGACTGGCATGTAACCAACTGCTACTGTCCAGACTGACCGGCCTCTGCCAATGTTGAGGTCATGGCGTTGCGGCCGCTACTTCTTCACCCACTGGTCACCGCGTTTCACGAATTGCTTCTTCACCGCTGACCACGCCACCTTGTGCGCAATCACCTCCCGGTCGGCACGTTCCGCATACTCAGTCCAGGCATTGTTGAACACCGCCAGGTAGATGTGCTGGGCATCCGGTGGCAGATGCTGGCGCACGGCATCGGGCAGATCGGCAACCGTCTTGTATGGCACGATGGGGCTTCCGCCGATAATTCCGCTTCAGCGCAGTGCGCCGATTTCGCGCAGGTAGCGTGCCGTGCCGGGATGCAGCAACTCGGCGCGCGGCGCTTCGCTCGCGGTATTGGCCGCGGTGGAATACTGGCCCTGCGCCAGGCGCGCGGCCAGTTTTGCTTCGCCGCGGTGCACGGCGCGCGCCAGCTTGTAGGCCACGTCGTCCGGCAGATCGGCGCGTGCCAGCACGAACGACCACAAACCTACCGAATGAATGGGCGCGTCCTGCCCGGCATAGGTCCCGGCCGGTACAGTCATGCGGCGCAGGTGCGGATGCTTGGCCTGAATAAACTTGATTTCGCCTGCATCCGGAACAATAAAGCGCGCACCGTGCGGGCCGGCGGCTACCTTGGTGAATCCCGGCCAGCCGATGCCGCCGCCCCAGAGCGCGGCGACTTTTCCGTCCAGCACGAATGCCGGGCCATCGCCGGCCTTGTCCAGAAACACCGCTTTAAAATCGCGTTCCGGTGTCAGCCCCAGACCATCGAGCACATCACGCGCGAGTTTGGTCAGGCCCGAGGCCGGCGTGCCGAAGGCCACGGATTTTCCTTTTAAATCGCTGACAGTCCGATACGGACTGTCGCCGCGCACCACGAACATGCCGGGGCCCGGATACATGGCGGCCACAATACGCAATGCGGACTTCGGCCGGTCGATGCCCTCGAAGGCCGCATGCACGGCATTGCCTTCGACCAGTCCGATGTCGAGTTTGCCGGCTTCGAGCAGCGGCAGATTCTCCGCGCTGCCGCGGGTGGCGCGTATTTCGATTTTCAAGGACGCATCGGCTTCGTCGATTACCTCAGCCAGGTGCTGTCCGTAGAGTTCAAATCCGCCGCCCTTGGTGGCCGTGCCAAGAACGACCGCCGTGGGTGCCGCCTGCGCCAGCACACTCACCAAACTCGCCATCACTGCCACGCTGCCTAGGCGACGTATTTTCATGTTTCCTCCCAAGGCTGTTGCTCACATTGAGATAAGTTGCCGGCTCGCTGCTGTCAACGTCAGGCAAAGAGCCGCCCTTCACCGAATAATATCTGGCCTTGTCAGTTCCCACCCACAACCAAGCTTCACTCCCGGATCACTACCAGCTTATACGCCCCCGACTCCGATAACCAAGTTTAACGGGGACGGCTGGGAATCTGGTGCTTGCGACTCGTGATCGCCATGGTCTTGTCATTGCCGGTGACCGAGTGCTGCACGTTCACGAACAACGTGTCGGGGTCCTTGCCAAAGTAGATGCCGGTTCCCTCGGCACCGTTGTCCTTGAGCGAACCGAACAGAGACACGCCATCGCTGGCGCCGTCACCATCGCTGTCCGGCAGTGCCACCCAGAGATCACTTGGGACGTTGTCTTCCACGATCCAGAGGTTGCCGTCCGGTCCGTTGGCCAGGTTGTCCGGTTTGCGGAAACCGGTGATGCCGGCGGAGCGGTTCTCGACCGGGACATTCAGCCCGGCACGGACAAAATTCTGCACCACTGGCTTGCCGCCCAGGCTGATGGACAGCACACGCGCTTCGCTGGTGATTGCGACGTACAGCTTGTCGCCGATGCGTTCCAGATCCTCGGGGCGGCCGTAGCCGGTGGCACCGGCGTTTGCGGCGGCGGTGCGCGCATCGACTTGCACGCGGTCCATGTCGAGCGCCACCCAGGTAGCCGGACCGGTGCGATCCGCGTTGCTGTTGCCATCAAGCTTTAGGGCGTACAACTGGCCGTCTCTCAGGTCACCGTGCTTTTTCGGCACGAACTTGTAGATCGCGCCCGAGGCGAATTCGTCGATCACATACACATTGCCCTCGCTGTCGAGCTCAATGCCTTCATGCGACACCGAACCGAGCATCGGTCGCGCCTTTATCCATTCGGCACGGGTCGGATCGTGCGTGTCGGGCTTCATTTCGTAAATCAGGCCGCGGATCGCCGCCGGATGATCCGGATCGCGCAACCGGGCGTTGCCGGTCTCCTCGCCAAACAGCAGCGTGCCCCACGGCGACCACACGAGTCCATCCACTGCTTCCCAATCGTGACGCTGCGCCATAACCCTGGCCTTGCCGGTTTTAAGATCCACCACCGACACGGCGCCACCGGTGTAGGCGCCGGGGTTGCTCGAACTCGGACGCACTTCGTGGGTGCGATACAAATATCGGCCGGCGTGTTTGCCGGTTTCGTTGGCCACATTCATGTCGCTCCAGTCGGGGCCGGCATAAATATTCAGGTTGGTTTCGTCTGCGATGATGCGCTGCGTATAGCCCTCGGGGATGACCCACGGCTGGCTGGAGAGAATGACGGGATCCGAGGTAAGCGCGGTGTACGCAGAACCGGCGATCGGGTTAAACGCCATTGAACCATTGACGACGGTCGAATCGGCGACAGACATGGAATGCGTGTTGCTACCGACCATGGCAGCAAGCAGCAGATATATAAGGTCAGGGCCGTTTTTCATTTGTCTCCATTACCGCTTCCAGCCCCTCGACTCCGGCAACCACACCTCGCCGGGCTGGCCGAATTTTAGAAGGCTGTTTCGTTATGGTGCCACAACCGGCGCATGGCAATGAGGCCCAGCAGCGGGCCCGGCAACAGCAACCAGGCGATATGGGTTCGCATGCCTTCCCACTGGCTGGTGGCAAGTTCGATAGCCACGATGGTGATAGCAAATCCAACACTGTTCATCAGCGCCAGTGCACTCCCTACCCGCTCCGGCGGGCAGGCGCCGGCGGCGAGTGCTGAAAATTGCGGCGAGTCGGTTACGACAAAAAATCCCCACGCCAGCAACAAGGCAAGCAGCATCGGCGACGACAGGTCCTGCGCGAGCGGATACAACAGGCAACAGGTGGCTGAACCCGCTAGCGCCACGATCGCCACCCGCGCGCTGCCCCAACGATGACTAATCAGGCCACCGGCAATGCAACCGATGCCACCCGCGGCAAACACGCCCGCTGCCGCGAGATACACTTCGTTCGATGCAACGCTCCCGATGCGTTGCGCGATCAGCAGCGGCACCAGCGCATAGAACGCATACAGCTCCCACATGTGGCCGAAGTAACCGAACGCGGCCGCGCGGAAATCCGGAATGCGGTACGTCTGCAGCACGGCACCCCATTGCAGCCGCCGGGCGGTGCCGTGATGCGGCCCGTCGCCGAGCCAGCCCACCATCAACGCCGCGAGCAGCGCGAGAGCCGAGGCGGTGTAGATCACACCTTGCCAGTTTGGCGTCACATCCAGACCGCGCACGAAATGCGGCAGGCCGCTGCCGAACACCAGCATGCCGACCAGCCAACCCAATACATTGCCGGCCTTTTGTGGCGCCCAGCTCACCACCAGCTTCATGCCAATTGGATAAATGCCGGCGAGTGCAAGACCGGTGAGAAAGCGATACAGCAGCGCACTGGCGAGCCCGCCGCTCGACCAGGCAAATGCCGCATTGGTTGCCGCGCCCAGTACTGCGCACAGCGCAAAAATGCGGCTCGCGGAAAACCGGTCGGCCACGCCCGAGAAAGCGAAGACAAAGGTACCGCTGATGAACCCGAACTGCACCGCACTCGTGAGGTGGCCGAGATCCAGAACGGAGATGCCCCACTGGCGTTGCAGCGCATCGGCCACGGCATTGGCACTGAACCACAGTGAGGTGCCGAACAATTCGGCGACAACAATCACGGCAATCGCAATGTTTACGGGCATGGCTGCAACATACCTGCATACACACCGGAACAAAAGAATTGTGATTGAACCGTGAGAATAAGTGCTGGTTCAGGGAAGGGTGTCAAAACGCGGGCTGGCCAGCCTTAACAAAAACTAGAAACAAAAAAATGCCCCCTTTCGGGGGCATTGATCTCACGCGAGTGCGTCACGCAATCAATAGTATACCCAACCGCAGGACTGACCACCGCCGAAGGTATAGGTCGGGGGCAGGCAGACGAACAGCTGGCTGTTTTCGCCAGTCTTGTTCATCGAGAAGGTCAGGTTGCGCTTGAAGGACGGTGAGCCAGCCGCGTTCGGACCTTCCGAGCAGCGCGGTACTTTACCGGCGGGTGTGGTTCCGAGACCCTTGCCTTCCTCGTTGATGCACGGCTCGACCGTGACACCACTCTTGAGACACAGGGTCGCCGAGTCACCGTCGGTGATGGTACCGACGATGGCGTAGTCACCCGGAATGGTGCCATCATTCAGGGCCGCCTGCACGTCAGCCGGGCAACCCGGCAGCGGCTTAGCCACCTGCTTTACCTGATTTTTGCCATCGGTGCAGAAGCTGACATTTTTCACGGTTTGGTAAGTTTGGTTATCCTTATAGAAGCCGAGCAACTGTCCCGCTGTGGCTTCGTCCGCGTACGCGTACTCGCACGTCTCGCCTCCGGTGGTGCCCTGCACAAAAACCTCGTCGACATTGTATTGGGAACCAGAAGTGATGTTCCAGCTGATGCTTCCGTCTGAATTAATCGAGCTATTGGCGGTGAACATCGGGGTGCTACCTGAGTACGCAGTACAACTGCCACTACCATTGGCGATGTCACAGCCAACTCGTCCGGCGACGGCATCGCATGCCACAACGCCTTTGAGATTTAGAACTGTCTTTGCACCGGGCGCGGCCTGTGTACAGGCTGCCCAGATGTTGCTCGAAGCTCCAATCGCCAGAGAGGCCAGAGCCAACTTTAGTAACCACTTCACACCTGACTTGTTGATCATTGCTGTTCTCCTGCTTGAGTTATGAGGTTTGGCCCTGTTTCCTTGGCACAATAAACAAGACGCTCCAATTTCTGTATTACATTACTAGAAACTTAGTGTCACGCGACCCATCACCACACGTTCCGGCTGATACGGCGTCGTGATACTCACATCCTGAAAGGCACGATAGCTGTTGTCCTGATAGTCGAACGACCGGTCGAACAGGTTCTGCACTGTGATGCTGGCGATGCCCGCCCGCTTCGGTAACCGGTAACCCAGTGCAAAGTCGGTCACGGTGAACTTGCTGTCCAGCTGAATCGTTGCGGGCGGCGGTGCAAGATTGTTGTTTTCGACCGTCTGATCGACGTACGTCGTCACCAGAGAGGCGAACCAGCCACTCGGGTGGAAATATTGCAAACGCACAGGCGCCGTGAACGTGGTGACATTGCGCGGCCGGCTGATGTCCAGGGAGTTACTTTCGAACATGTCATAGGCTCCCTCGACACCCAGACTCCAGCGTGCGGTGGGCACCCAGTAGGCGTACAGGCGATGCAACTGTTCGTTCCAGTCCTCGAACTGGATGGTGCTGCTGACGATATTCGGGTGCTCGATGTCGCGCCAGGTGGCCTCGAGACCTGTGAACACGTTGCGCGCCGCGCGCCAATCCAGGCCGGCGCCATACCGTGTTGCCTTGGTGCCGTTCGCGTCATCGAAAATCTGGTTGAACCCGGCCACCTGGGTCGGTTCCAGCGTGCGGTTGGCCGACAGGCCCGGCTTGACGGACTTGATGTAGGCCGCGCGCAAGGCCACCGCTTTGGTGATGTCCCACTTGGCGCCCAGCTTGGGGCTGATTTGCGCGTCGTCGTAGTTGTAGGCATCTTCTTCATGCTTGTCATACCCGGCTCCCACCGTCCATTGCACGACCGACGGGAACCGGGTGTAGCCGTAGAGATAGCCGCGCGTGTCGATCAGTTCGTTGTTCGCCTGGGTCGGGATCACACTCGTGACCGGCGTTGTCGAGCCCGGGGGGAACGGCGGTGACGGCAGGGGCACCCACACCGTCGACGATGCCAGATCCAGGGTATCCACATCGGAACTCGAGCGCGAGGCGCCAGCCTGAAGCTTGAACTGATCGCCGCGATACAGGTACTGCAGTTCGTGCTGATTGCTGTCCTCTCGAACCGTAAAATCCCTGCGGAAGACGAAAACGTTGGGGATATTTACCAGCGTGAGTCCGCCATCCTCCGAACGATCCGAGAATATGGAAGAGAGCAACAGCGTCGAGCGCGGACCGATGTTCAGGCGGGCACCAATGCGATCGCTTTCGATTTCCCGCTTCTGACGAGCGTCCGGATAGAACGTCGTCGGGTCAAATTGCATGACGAGATCGCCGTTCTCGGAATAGCGATGGCGGTGCTCGACCTGCACGTTAAACCCGTCGGCCACCTCGGCCTGGGCAAAGAAGTTATTGACGGAGTGCTTGTTGTCGTTGTTCGGGCGGAAACCGTCGCTCGTGTATTCGTAGGCGCCGACACTCACGGAAAAGCGTTTATAAAGACCCGACGCCGCCACTTCGTAACCGGAGGTATTTTGGCCGCCCATGAATGCGCTGACCGTCGCCTGCACCTGATCACGCTGGAACAGCGGCGTGAATTCATTGAAGCCGGCGTTCGCCGGGCCACCGGCGGTCACCACGTTCAGGCCGGTTTCACCGGCACTCGGCTGCACCGGATAGATCGAAATATCCTGCAACAATTGCGACTGCAGTTCCTCGCTCACCCGCGCGACCTCGCGGCGCGGATCATCACGCAGTGAATCGGCCAGGAAGCGATGGGCCGAGGCATTGCTCGGATCCGCCGCCAGGGAATTCGTGGCTTCGTTGGCAGCCACCGACGAGAAACCGAGGTCGCTGTAGGCGCGCGCCACACTGGTGCCGCGCGCGGCACGGTCCTGGTCCAGCAGCAGTCGCCCGCGATAAGCGGCACGATCATCGTTGCGGTCAGACGAGTCTTCCAACGCCTGTACGGCCTCGACCGGGCGGTTCTCGGTTTGCAGCCGGATACCGTCGTAAAGGTATGGCGTGGGATCACGCGGATCGAGTTCCTTGGCGACCTGGAACTGCTGGGCGTCGATGTCCGTGCGGCGTTCCTCGAAATAGGCTTTGCCCAAATAGGCGCGCAGCAAGGCGTTATTCGAATCCAGACCAACTGCCAGCTCAATCTCGCGTCGACCTGCTTCCAGTTGACCGCGATTGATGCGCGCCAGACCGAGACCCAGATGCGGCATGGGGTCGGCGTTATCGGCGGCGATCGCCTTTTCAAAAGACTTGGTTGCCGCCGCGACACGGAAGCCCGAAAGGGCTGCAAAACCAAGGATTGTGTGCGCCCGTCCCAGGCCAGGTGCCAGGGCCGAAGACTTCTCGGCTGCGGCAATGGCTTCGTTGCGTTCGCCGAGCATCAGCTGCAATTCGGCCAGACGTGCCCAGGCCAGGGCATCCTTCGGCTGACGCTTCACAGCCGTCAGCAGTGTTTCGCGGGCCGCAGGCAAGTCAAAACGTGCCTGATGTGCGTAAGACAAGGCGATGTATGCCGCGGCAGAATCCGGCGCCAATTCGACTGCCTTGCGGCCTTCCGCCAAGGCCAGGTCGCGCTCGTTCAATACTACGGCAATGACTGCATTGAGGGCATGGCTCACACCGGAATTGGCATCCAGCGCCAGGGCGCGGTCGATCTCCTTACGCCCCTCGTCTATCCGGCCAACAGACAGTAATAGCGAAGCGCGAAGAAGAGAATAGCGGGCGTCACGCTCACCCTGCTTCACGGCATCCAGCGCGGTAAACGCCGCGGGGTAGTCACCGCGGGCCGCGTGCTCCTGGGCATCGCGCAAGGAGGCTGGTGCAGCGGCGCTATCCGTCAGATCCAATACCGGCGGATAGTAAAGCGTCCACTGGGCGGCGTCGCGCGGGCGCACTACGGTAAGCGATTGTGGTGCCTTGCCGGCCTCGGCGGCGACCGCCTGTCCGGAAGGAACCGTTACGCTCCCCTGTTCATTGGCCGCCCGCACCGTGCCTTCTAAAACCGTAAGAATGGTCTGATTCTCGGTCACGCGAATGACGAACTCGGTGCCCTCGATAGAACCGTTCAGGTAGGGGGTGCTGACTTCGAACTGACGCGGCTTGCGGCTGAACGACTGAACCGCTCCCTTCAGAAGGTTCAGGAACGAGCGCTCCTCGGGCTTGCTGCTGATATTGGTCAGGCGAATGGTGCTGTTTTGATCGATGCGGAAGACTGCCTGATTCGCCAGTGCAATCGTCGCGCGGCTGCGTTCGGCGGCCCGCAATGAATCACCCTCGCACAGGGTGTCTTTCAACTTGACCGTCTCCCAACGTGCGTCGACGCCACGTTGGATTTCAATCTTGCCTTCCACACTCGCAATCTGTCCGGCGGCAGGATCGCAAGGCGCGGCAGCATACGAATTCGGAATGAAAAGAAATGCGAAGACAGCTGTGACGAACGTCAAGCGCACAAGACTTTCGTGGCACGCATGCGTGCCAGAAGAATTCCTTGCCATCCCCATAACCTCCAACGCGATTTTTTTATTGTTGCCTTGGATCCATGGCAGACAGCTCCTGGCACTTCAAACGCAGTCAGGCTTGTTACAGCTTTGTTGTTCTTGGATTCACAACAGAACGAGTGATTCACACACTGGTTCTGATTTGACTGTTCGAGAACTACACGACGCGATTCATTGTACTGAAAAAACTGCGGGATACTCTAGCTGGTGAAGAATATAATTACTTTGTCACATTCAAACTTTCACCGAATGCCAACAACGTGCACCAAACTTACACCGAACGCCTGCGGCGCGCACCAAACATGGGCGAGATTATGCTGCCCTAACGGCGCATTCGATAAATGACAGTTGAATCACGACACTATACCCGACAGATACACTATGGTATTAACCGCCGCTTGCTGCCGAACTGCCGCGGATGCCTTTAGCGAGAAACTCGCCACGAATCGGATTGTTGGCTGTGACTGGCGTTCAGGCTTTTATCGGATGGAAAACAAACTTGCTGTTTTCGCTGCCTTGCTCCAACCGTTGGTTGCCGGTTTGTGCAGCAAACGCAGCCATGTCGCACACCGAACCGGGGTCGGTGGATATCACGCGCAGAATCTGCCCGGAGTCCATGTCTTACAACGATCCCCTGGTTTTCAATACTGGCAGGGGCAAGAGATGCCCGAGGCATCAAAAGCAAGCGCACTTTCTGCAAAGATCGAGATTCAAGCGGAGCAAGCCGAGATCGCGCGACTAGCGTTCACGCGCGATCTCGGTCGTCGCCGTCAGCCGTGTCACAAGGTGCTGATTTAGATTGACGATGATCTTTGCGTGGATTCCTGGAAACAGCCTTTCGATTTCGAGCAGTCCTTCGCGCCGCAACACGTAAAGCCGCGCGGGTTTCACGCACACCGCATCCGCTGTGCGCGGTCCATTTGTCAGCATGGTGATCTCGCCGAATATACAACCCGGGCCGATCACGGCCAGGCGCCGGTTCTGACCATCCCGGGTATTTGTGGATACACAAATCTCGATCAGGCCCTGGCTGATGACGTACAGGGAATCGCCCTCCGCTCCGCGCTCGAACAACAGCGTCCCCGCCTCGAGATCGGTCACCCCGAGGTGCGGCTGCAATGCCGTCATCTCCGCATGGGACATTCCCTTTGCCAGCAGCGTGTCACCGAGCCCGATTGGATCGTCGGCTGCGGCCTCTGGCCAGCGCTCACGCAGGAGTTCCGCTTCCGCCCATTCCAGCGCGTGATCCAGGTCGCGGAACCAGTACTTCTGTGGCGATGGAGAGTCGAGACCAAGCGTTACCAGTCCCTTGTCGCGCGGATTTTCCGTATCAAGCCCCGCGAGCAGGGTAATCACGCCCCGTTCGGCGAGTTTTCTCGCGCTGGTGGCGATGATGTGGCAGCCGGTCGCATCCATTACGGTCAGTTGCGAGCAGTCGATGATGCAATAGCGTATGGGCGCTTCGATCTCGGCAAGCTGTTCGGCAAGCTGTTCGGCGGTGCCGAAAAACAAACCACCGCGAGGCCGTAACACACGGATGACATGGCGTTTCGACTTGAGCCACAACGCCTGTTCCGTCGGCCACAAGCGGGTAGATGTGAAATGTACGCCATGCTCGGGAGAAAAGCTGGTTGCGGCGGACAGACTGCGAGCCAGCAGAACCATGGCCAGCACCGTGCCTACCAGCAGCGCCAACGGCACGCCGCTGAAAAAGAACGCGCCCGCCACCGCGGCAACGCCGACAAGATTCCATTTGATCTCGACGTGTGCGTCTTGATTGCGCGCCGCCTGGTGGACAAGGCCACGTGTCCAGTGGTCGATCAGCCCCAGCCCAACGGCCACGAGCACACCGGCGAGCGCCGCAACGGGTACAAAGGCGAGAAATCCTCCGAACGCCACCGCAGCCAGAAAGATGACCGCGGCACTCACGCCTGGAACAAATGCGCTTGCTTCGCCCATGCGTGCCGCCGTCGCCGATTGCGAATGGTTCGGCGCCACGGGCAGACCGGCCAACACACCGGACAAAATATTCGCGACGCCCTGGGCAATCAATCCCCTGTGAATATCGGTCCGCACACCGGATATTTCGCTGACGGCATGTGAAGTGTGTGCGAGTTCCAGCGTGCCTTCGAGAGCAAGCAGGGCCGCATACGGCAGGACTCGAATGCTCGTCTCCAGCAGCCACGCCGAATCCACCCGACCCCAGAATCCTGCTACCCGCTCGTGGGCAACGCTGAACGCGGACATCGCATCGAGCGTTGGTCCTGCGGTGCCGGCTCCGGAAAAGGAGACCACAACATGATAGAGGACAGTGCCGACAACGAGGCCGGCGAGCAGCGGCTGGATCCGCTTCGGGGAAAACCACACCGCCAGCGCGGAGGCAACGCCGATCAGCAACGCCAGTGCATTAAAACCCCGGACAAGACTTGCCCAGTCGTAATTTGTGAGACGACCCTCAAGCCCGATCAACGGGCCAAGCTGTACCCACACCAGAAGCAGCCCCGTGCCGGTGACGATACCGGCGGTAACCGGATAAGGCAGAAAATTGAGCATCTTGCCCAACCGCGCCCAGCCGGCCAGGATCTGCAGCACACCCATCAGCACGACCGCGAGCGACAATGCAGCGATTACTTCACCCACTGCCAGCTGGGAGTTGCTTCGGAGAATGAGGTCGGCACAGAGTGATGCATAGACGATCGTGAGTGCGATATCCGGTGTGGAGACTTCTCCCGGCGTGCGTGAGATAAACGCGGCGCAGGCGCGGCCGAATATTGCCGCGACAAAAGCAGCCACCATACCGGACACGAGCATCGAGGAACCCAGCGGTGTGGCAGCGAGAACTCCAAGGGCGATCACGGGTGGCAGGGAAGCCGCGGCTACGGCCGCCCCGCCGGAAAGCGCGCCCCAAACCCGCCCGCGATGTGTCACGCCTTCTGGTTCAGAATGAATAAACGCCTTCCTTATATATCCTAGTGATTGAGGCCAATCGTACGCCCGAAACCGGCTCATTCCATGCCAATGTCCGGGACTGCCGTTCCCCGATCTGGTCCTGCGCGACCACGATAACAGAAGGGAACTGGCGGGACATTGTTGTATGCTAGCCAGAATTCGTGCTTGGATATCCCGATAGATTGCCCCATCGTGCACAGAGGAGGCGAGCAATGGAAGAGATTATGTTTGAAGCGTTGGACTTCGACACCATTCGGGCCTGCGGCACGGTACGCCATTATCAGCCGAGTGAAGTGGTTTTTTCCGAGGGCGAGCCGGCGGATTCTGCCTACTTTATCGAGTCCGGCGAGGTTTCGATTTTTTTGCACGAGTTCACCAACCGGGTGGAAATCGGGCAGCGCGGTCGTGGCAATATCTTCGGTGAAATGGCCATCATCAGCCAGGGAAAGCGCACGGCCTCGGTCACCGCCACGACCGACACGACGCTGATTGTCCTGGACAAGGAACATTTCCTCAAGCTCATGGCCTCCGATTGCGCAGTGAGCGAAAAAGTTAACCGAATTATCGCGCAGCGCACCAAAGAGCTTACACTCAAGGAGAACCTGCTCGCCACCACCGGCATCAAGGGCAACCACCTGCAAGTCAGCATCAAAGGCGACCCGTCCATGCGCGAATCGGTCTTTGACCGCGAGCGGCGTGAAAGCCCGATGGACAAGGTGCTGCCGGAGCTGGTTCCCAGTCTGCAAGTCCTGCTGGTCGAACGTTGCGTAAGCGAAGTTTCCCTGCACTTCAACAGCGGTGAAATCCGGCTGACGTCGATCTTCGATCCGCTCAATTATGAAATCCATCCCGCCAACAAACTGATCGACACCAGTTATCTGGACCGCCATTTTCCGGTACTGGCCTATGAGGAAAAAACCCGCCTGATCCGCCGGCTATACGACACGCTCGCCTCGGAATTCAGTAATCTGAGCCTTCCCGAAAATTACACGGACGCCTACAAACGCCGCTACCAGAACTGGCAACCCCTGACAAAGGAAGAAATCATACACGTCGTCAAGAAGCTGCAAATCCTGCGCACCATTCCCAACTTTTATCTGCGCAACATGGGGATCAGCATCACCCGCGATGCCATACGAATGCAATTCAATTGCGATGGCACGCACATCGTCAGCACCGGAGAATACGACCGGTTCCTGACCGATAACCTCGGCGTGGAAAATGCCGTCTAAAAAACATTCTCCCCAAGCAATCGGCCGGACACCGAACCTTATTCAGGGAGTACGCGTCGCCTTGCATGTAAAAAAGATGTCTCTTTTCAC
Organism: uncultured Pseudomonadota bacterium; assembly: GCA_963698375.1. Taxonomy (GTDB): domain Bacteria; phylum Pseudomonadota; class Gammaproteobacteria; order Acidiferrobacterales; family UBA6901; genus UBA6901. Next base: position 165,560 of record CAVOQN010000006.1, on the reverse strand, counting down.
GCTGCGAATCACGCAAACGACGCCGGACGATGGTGCGAATCCCAACACACTTGAGCGGCACGCCTGACCATGAAACGCTGGCTTCGGGGTACGCTTATCGGCGTCTTCATCGGCGCGTGCGGAATCGTGCTTGCTCTCACACCCTTGCAGTTGTCGCTCGAAACCCGCGTCGGTTTGTACACGCTCTTCCATCTGCGCGGCGAGCGGCCGCCGCCGGCCGACGTGGCCATTGTGGCCATCGACGGGCGCACTGGTGAGAAGCTTGGACTGTCGCCGCTGCCACGCGACTGGCCGCGCTCGATCCACGCCAGACTGGTCGAGGAACTGACGCGGCGCGGTGCCGCAGTAATCGTTTTTGACTTTGATTTCCGCCGGTCGCGCAGCGAGCAACAGGACCTGATCTTCGCGCGTGCGATCGCCTCGGCGAATCGCGTCGTCCTGTTCGAGCATTTGAGCGGCCGCCGCAAGCCAATCGAAGGACCGGACGGCCGTATTCAAGGCTCGATTTGGGTAGAAGAACTGGAGCCGCCCCTGCCCGCATTGGCCGGCGCGGCCCGGGCCCTCGCTCCTTTCCCGCTGCCGAAGTTGGGTGCCGCCGTCCACCAGTTCTGGACCTTCAAGCCGAGTGCGCGCAACACGCCAACGATGCCGGCAGCCGCCTTGCAACTCTATGCCCTTCAGCACTACGAACCGTGGCGCAACCTGCTTGCGGGATCGACGCGTTTGCCTCTTGACGGATTGCCTGTGAGGGCCGCCGAGGTTCGCAATGCCGAACAAATGAAGGCACTGATGCAAGGCACCTACCACCTGTTCGGCCAGGACCCCGGGCTGGCCGCGCGAATTGCCATGACATCCACACCCGCCTCTCCCGATGACGCATCCAGCCGCACACAAAATGCGTTGTTGGCCCTCTATGCCGGCAGCTTCGAGCGCTATCTGAATTACTACGGACCGCCCGGCACCATTCCCACCCTGTCCTACCAGGCCGTCATCAAGGGTGCGGAGTCAAAGTCAGCACCGGCTACGCTGGACGTCGCCGGCAAGGTTGTGTTCGTGGGCTACTCGGACCTCTACGATCCGGGCCAGCCGGACCGGTTTTTTACGGTGTTCACCCGCGACGACGGCGTGGACCTGAGTGGTGTGGAAATCGCGGCAACGGCATTCGCCAATCTGCTTACCGATGAATCGGTGAAGCCGCTCGACGCCGGCACCACGCTGCTGACCCTGCTGTTTTTTGGTTTGATCGTCGGCGCCCTGGTGTACCTCACGCCGGCCGTTCTTGGTGTCACGCTCGCCATTGTCCTGGCCGCTGCCTACGCCACCGGTGCCCAACTGAGCTTCAACAGCGCAGGCATCTGGTGGCCGCTGGCCACACCGCTGCTGGTGCAACTCCCGCTCGCCTTGTTCATCGGACTGCTCGCGCAGTACCGGCTGGAACGCCGGCGTGTCGAACACATCAGCGAAGCCATTCGCCAGTACGTGCCGGAAAGTGTCTCGCGCCTGCTGACCACTTCGGGACAAACTCCGCACAGCGTGAACAAGGTCACCTACGGCACTTGCCTCGCCACCGACATGGCGGGCTTCTCCACCATCGCGGAGAAAATGGGGCCCGGCGACCTGGCGAATTTCCTTAATGAATATTTCGAAGTGCTGGCCCAGGCGCTCAAGCGTCACGGCGTCGAGGTCACGGAATTCCGCGCTGATGCCATTATGTGCGCGTGGACTGGAGAGGCCGACGACGTCGCCGTACGTCGCCAGCCGCTGCTGGCTGCACTGGATGCGGCCCAGGCAATCAGCCTCTTCAATACACAACGCAATCTGACGGGTAGCGTGCGCGTGGGTCTCGCGGATGGCGAGTTCTACGTGGGTCACGCCGGTGGTGGCGGGCATTTCGTCTACAGTATCGTTGGCGACTGCGCCAATACCGCCTCTCGCATAGAGGGCCTGAACAAACACCTGGGCACGCAGCTGCTCGCGACCAGTAGCGTGGTAGACGGCCAGGACGATTTGCTGGTGCGCTTTCTTGGCAAGTATCGCTTTGTCGGCAAGCACGATGCGCTGCCCATTTCCGAAGTCGTGGCAATACGCGCCAGCGCCACACCCTCTCAACTTGATCTGTGCGCGCGGTTTGCGCCGGCACTGGCGGCATTCGAGCAGGGAAACTGGACGCAGGCAGCCGAGCATTTCGAGAGCCTGTTGCGCAACTTTCCCCAGGATGGCCCGAGCCGCTTTCTGCTGGAGCGCTGCCGGGCCAACCTGCGCCCCGGCGCAACCCCGGACGACCTCGGCGTCATTGCGATGACAGCGAAATAACGTGTACTAGTTGAAGGATCTGGAATGGACGAGACGACCACAGCGGCAGATTCCCCGGACTATGTCCAGGCAATGGAACACGCACTCGACCGGTTGCGCAGCGAGTTGCCGCCCACACTGTTCTATCACTGCGCTTGGCATACCGAACATGATGTGTTGCCGGCGGCTCGGCGCCTGGGCCAGCTCAGCAGCTTAACGAAAACCGAACAGGGACTGCTTGAGGTCAGCGCGGCGTATCACGACATCGGTCAAATCTACATCTCGTATGGTCATGAAGCCATCAGCGTCAAGATTATGGCCGAGGCCCTGCCACGCTTCGGCTTCGCTCCCTCGGACATCGAACGCGTGACGGGGCTGATCATGGCCACCCGTATGCCCCAATCACCAAAGAACGAACTGGAACAGCTGCTCGCGGATGCCGACATGGACGGGCTTGGCCGAACCGATTTCCTCGATACCAGCAAGGCGTTATGGCGCGAAAATGCGGCCCTCGGTAGGCCCCAGAGCTGGGTGCAATGGCTGGAAACGCAAATGCGCTTCCTGCGCTCGCATCGCTATTTTACCGCCCCGGCCCGCGCGTTACGCGAAGAAGGGAAACAACATAACATCACCATGCTTGAGGGCCTGCATCGCGAAGCGCGGAATGAACCGAACGGGTAAGTTGCTGTAGACTCGGCGCGGCCTTTATTCTGCAAACCAGCGTCATATCAATATCGGTCCCGGTAACGAAGCGCATGTCCCACAGAATTTTTTTCTGACGTGGTCATACCGCAGTACGCTTCGTAGACTCACCGGATTTGCGCATTGGGAAAATGGCCTCGAACGAGGCCATTCCTGGCACTTATGCCTTCTTATAGATCTCGGCGCCCTGCTTCAGGAACTCCACCGCTTTTTGTTCCATGCCCTTCTGGATGGCTTCGTCCTCCGCCACACCGAGACTGGCCGCGTAGTCGCGCACATCCTGGGTAATTTTCATGGAGCAGAAATTCGGCCCGCACATGGAGCAGAAGTGCGCAACCTTGTGCGCATCCTTGGGCATGGTTTCGTCGTGGAAGTCACGCGCCTTGTCAGGATCGAGACCGAGATTGAACTGGTCTTCCCAGCGAAACTCGAAGCGCGCCTTGTGACAGTGCGTTGTCGCGCAGCTGTGCACCGGGGTGGCCCTTGGCGAGGTCGGCGGCGTGGGCGGCAATTTTGTAGGTGATGATGCCGTCGCGCACATCCTGTTTGTTCGGCAACCCCAGATGTTCCTTCGGCGTGACGTAGCAAAGCATGGCGGTGCCGTACCAGCCGATCTGCGCGGCGCCGATGGCGGACGTAATATGGTCATAACCAGGGGCGATGTCGGTGGTCAAGGGGCCCGAGAGTATAGAACGGCGCCTCGAAACAGTCGGCGAGTTCCTTGTCCATGTTCTCCTTGATGAGCTGCATGGGCACGTGTCCCGGACCTTCGATCATCACCTGCACGTCGTGCTTCCACGCGATCTTGGTGAGCTCGCCGAGAGTCTCCAGTTCGCCGAACTGGGCGGCGTCGTTGGCGTCGGCGATACAGCCGGGGCGCAGGCCGTCACCAAGACTGAAGCTCACGTCGTAGGCCTTCATGATTTCGCAGATTTCCTCGAAGTGCGTGTAGAGGAAACTCTCCTGGTGGTGTGCGAGGCACCACTTGGCCATGATCGAACCGCCACGCGACACGATGCCGGTGACGCGGTTCGCGGTGAGCGGAACGTACTTGAGACGCACGCCGGCGTGGATGGTGAAGTAGTCCACGCCCTGTTCGGCCTGCTCGATGAGCGTGTCGCGGAACATTTCCCAAGTGAGCTCTTCGGCCTTGCCGTTGACCTTCTCCAGTGCCTGGTAGATCGGCACCGTGCCAATCGGCATCGGCGCATTTCTCAGTATCCATTCGCGCGTCTCGTGGATGTTCTTGCCGGTGGACAGGTCCATGAGCGTGTCGCCGCCCCAGCGCGCCGACCACACCATTTTCTCCACTTCCTCCTCGATGCTCGAGGTGACCGCGGAGTTACCGATGTTGGTGTTGATCTTTACCAGGAAGTTGCGGCCGATGATCATCGGCTCGAGTTCCGGGTGGTTGATGTTGGCCGGGATGATGGCGCGACCGAGGGCGACTTCGGCGCGCACGAACTCGGGGGTGATTTCGTCGGGGATCGCGGCGCCGAAGTTCTCGCCCTTGTGCTGCCTGAGCAGCCGTGGGTAGCGCGGGTCGGCACGCAGCTCGTTGAGCATCAGGGTTTCGCGGATGGCGATGTATTCCATCTCCGGCGTGATGATGCCCTGGCGTGCGTAGTGCATCTGCGAAACGTTTTTACCGGCCATGGCGCGGCGCGGCTTGCGGATGTGCTCGAAGCGCAGCGCGGCGAGCGCCGGGTCCGTGGCACGCGTCTGACCGTAGTCGGAACTCGGGCCGGCGAGTTCCTCGGTGTCGTGGCGTTCCAGAATCCATTGCGCACGCAGTGCGGCCAGGCCCTTGCGCAGGTCGATGTGTGCCTCCGGATCGGTGTACGGGCCGGAGGTGTCGTACACCGGAATGGGCGGGTTTTCTTCCGCGCCGTTGGCAAGCGGGGTCGGGGTTTGCAGCACCTCGCGCATGCCGACGCGCACATCCGGCCGCACGCGGCTGACGTAGATCTTGCGCGAACTCGGGTAGGGGCGCGTGGCCTCTTCCGAAAGGCGGGCCGTGGTCTGCTGGAAATCTTTGGGGATCGCGCTCATGGGTCTCTTCCAATGTGGGGGCTGCCGCTCGCGCGCGTCCTGCGCTTCACGGCATTAGTACATCCATGTACGGCACGGGAGCACGGGGTCATGAACAACGACGTGCTTCCCTACGCCGGTGCAAGCCGGGTCAGGTTCAAAGGGTGTGTCTCAGCCCGGCCGGAACAAGTCGGCGGGCACCCCTAGCTGTATATAAGGAAGCAAATTAATGGAACGAGGCAGGGAAAGCAACATAAAGGGCTACGCAGTCTGCGGGTTTGTGGCCAGCCGCCTGCCGAAAATGCCTGATGACCCTATTAATGTAACCCGGCTTGCTTGCTTCGGCGGCTGCGCTTAGGCTTTCCCTGCCCTGAGAAGCGCAGGTATAAATATCAGCTGTATGGAGGAACGCATGACCGCTATCAATATCGAATCCGCCCGCCACCACATGGTGGTGAGCCAGATCCGCACCGGGCAGGTGCTGGATGACCGCATCCTGGAACTGGTGGGCCGCGGTCCGCGTCAGGATTTTGTACCGGACGCGCTGCGCAACCTCGCCTTTGTCGATATGCAGATTCCGCTCGGCCATGGTGAAGTGATGATGGCGCCGCTGGTGGAAGCGCGCCTGTTGCAGGAGCTGGCCATCAAAACAACCGACAAGATCCTGGAAATCGGCACCGGCAGCGGCTACATGACCTGGTTGCTGGCGCAGCTTGGCGTCAAGGTACATAGCGTCGAGATACGCGCGGATTTCACCGCCCGTGCCTCGGAAAAGCTGGCCGCCCATGGCGTGCGCAACGTGGAACTCGAAATCGGCGATGGCGCGCGCGGCTGGAACAAGCAGGCGCCCTACGACGTAATCCTGGTCACCGGCTCACTGCCGCTGCTGCCGGAGGAATTCAAGAATCAGCTCAGGATCGGCGGTCGGTTGGTCGCCGTTGTCGGACAGTCGCCGGCCATGGAAGCGCAATTGGTCACGCGCCTCACCGAAACCAGCTTCGGTACCCGCGGTCTGTTCGAAACCGACCTGCCACCGCTTCAGAACGCACTCGCACCGAGCGCGTTCGTGTTTTAACTGCCTTGCGAAAAAAGCGGCGACACATCCTGCAATGTCATGCCGGTGCCAGGACTGAATGAGGACATGCCTGACGTCATTAGCATTGACCACATCTACCTCACCGTCTCGGACCTGCATCGGTCCGAGCAATTCTATGACGTGGTGATGGGTATACTCGGCTTCCGGAAAAACCGGTTCCTGCAAAGTGGTGAAGCACACGTTCAGTATTTCAATCGCCACTTCGGTTATGTACTGCGACCTGCACGGATACTGAATCAGCTGAATCCCTATGCTCAAGGCGCGAGACTTTTCCGTGAGCGAACCCAAGCGCTATCCAGAGTATGCCCCGGATTATTCCGCGGTCTTCTTCTCCGATCCCGACGGAATCCGGCTTGAAATTACCAACTATCGGCAGGAACGCCGCCATCGTCATGACCACTGGGAAAACAGCGAACCCTGATCTGGCGCGGCAACCATGCAACAATTGACGGTGCACAAACTCAAGGAGCGCCTGGCACAACCCGGCGCGAAACCCGTGCTCCTCGACGTGCGCGAGGGCTGGGAGCTCAAGATCTGTGCATTACCCGATGCGCGGCATATTCCCATGGGCCAGGTCCCGGCGCGCACCGAAGAGCTCGATCCGGAGCAGGAGATGGTTGTGGTCTGCCACCACGGCGTGCGCAGTCTGCGTGTCGCCTACTTCCTTGCGAGCCGCGGCTTCAGTAAGCTCTACAATCTGCAAGGCGGGGTGGATGCGTGGGCACGCGAAATCGATCCTGCCATGCACACTTATTGAAGGTACACACATGTCTGACAACAAGCTCATGTTCTCCAGTCCGGAAGCGGCAGAAGAAGCTTTTTACCGCGCCCTCCAGAAAAACGACCTCGACCTGATGATGACGGTGTGGGACGAAGATGAGAACATTTCGTGCATCCACCCTGGCGGCCAGCGCCTCGATGGTCGTGCCGCCGTTCGCCAGAGTTGGGAACAGATATTCGCGCATTCGTCGGGCATGGAGATTCACCTCAGTGATGAATCGCGCTACGAGGATCAGAATCTGACGGTGCACGTGGTGCATGAACACATCCGCCTCGGCAAGGAAAGCCAGATCCAGCCGCCAGTAATTGCTACCAATGTCTATCGCTTCACCGACAAGGGTTGGCGCATGGTGATGCACCATGCATCACCGACACGCGTCGGCAACCCGCCGGAAATCCTGCACTAGTGACGTACGTCTGACGCCAAGCCAAAAGTTACACGCAGTGGTTCAGCCGTTACCGGCGTTACAACCGTAGTCCAGAAGGTTGTCTGGCAACTCCCAACTGGAACTGTCAGGTCCGGGTGAATATCTGCTTGAGAAAACGCGTAACGCGTCCCTGCCGCATCTTGCGCTCGAGTTCCTCCTTGCTCGTCAGCCAGGCAACCTGAATGACGCGGCGCTCGCCCTTGTAAGGCAGGTGCCCGTGCCAGGAGGTTTCGGTGCGGCGGAATGCCGTGAATGTGCCATACAAGGGTTTCACCTCTTCACCCACCTGATGATCGAAACTTTCAGGCGATGAGAGGAAACGGAAACAGCCGTCACTGGTGTTGGGCCAGGTGTCATTCAGATAGAGCAGCGCGGTGACGATCTTGGACTTGGAGTCGTTGTGGATGCGGCCGTCCGTCTCTTTGCTCCACTTGCGGATGGTGACGATGGTTGGATACTGGCTGAGCCGCGACACACCGAGGCGATCGCCCAGGGCGTCGGCAAAGGCCGGGCTCTGCATCTCATCGACGATGCGCTGCACGCTCGGACCGCATTCGCTGGTCTGATAGGGGAAAAAGCCGGTGCGATCGTAGTTCGGAAAGTCGGCAGCGATCGTGGCGCGCGCGGATTCCGGCAATGCGCCCGCGACCATGACGTACGGAAACGGCTCGGACTTGATGACAGCCTCGGACTTCTCAAAGATCGCCGGTTTCAGCAGCGGTGCGGCGGCGGATACAGCAGATGCGGTGGCGCCCATATTTTTGCCTCTCGATCGATAATTCAGCAACGTGGGGAATGGCAATCATGCCCGCACGCGGGCGGATTTTCCAGCACCCACCGTGCGGCCGCCATGGAGGGCGGCGGTATGGTGCGCGAAGCCGTCCCCATGGAAACAATCGCGGGAGCGGTTTTTTACCTGCGCGCGGCGGATTCAGTCCAGATCGAACTTCTGATAATAACTCTCTCTCAGCTCGGGATCCTGTTCGTCTTTCACAAGCCGAAAGTTTCCGACATACAGCTGGTCCAGCTCGGTGCCCATGAATCAGCGGAACTCATCTTCCGGGGTACAGACAATCGGCTCGCCGCGCACGTTGAACGAGGATGATCTGAGGCGGGACAAAAGCCGTCAGACGCCGCATATGACGCAGGATGATCATTGGTTCACTCCGTCCTAACAGCCCGTCATTCTAGGTGCGCACAAGTTCCGCAACAATCGGATAGCACAGCTGCTTTCAGCCACTGAAGGCACTTCGCACCAGCACCAGGGTTCTGTCGAGCGCGCCACGGTTCTCCGCCACCATCCGTAATCCTGCTTCTCTGGCAGCGATGCGCGCAACGGGATTCTCCAGGTAGTCCGCGACAGCATTGGCCAATTCAACCGTATCCTGCACTTGCCGGCCGGCCCCGCGCTCGATTGCCATACGGCTGATGTCACTGAAGTTGTACATATGCGGGCCGAACACCACTGGTGTGCCAACTGCCGCGGCTTCGACCAGGTTTTGCCCACCCAGCGGTACCAGGCTGCCACCTATATAGGAAACATCGGCGGCGGCATGAAACAACAACATCTCACCCATACTGTCCCCGAGCAGAATTTCTGTATCGGCGTCTACACTGTCCTTGCGCTCACTGCGTCGCTCCACGCGGAAGCCGCGCTGGTGGCAGAGCCTCGCCACACTGTCGAAACGCTCGGGGTGGCGCGGTACCAGCACCAGCAGGAGCCCGGGGATACGCATGCGCAAGCGGACATGAGCATCCAATACAAATTCTTCTTCGCCAACGCGGGTGCTGGCGGCGACCCACACTGGCCGCTCGCCGAAACCGTTGCGCAGGGCCGATGACCGGACTGCAAGATCAGCCGGCACATCCATGTCGAACTTGATGCTGCCGGTGACTTCAACCTGGCGGGCGCCGAGCGCGCGCATGCGTCCGGCATCGGCTTCGGTTTGCGCGCCTACACATTTGATACATTCAAGCGTAGCGCGTGTAAAACCGGCGAAACGCTGGTAGCCGCGTGCCGATTTCTCCGACATGCGCACATTGGCGAGCACCAACGGGATGCCGCGCTTGCGACACTGGTGAAACAGATTTGGCCAGAGTTCCGTTTCCATAATCAGCGCGAACCGTGGTCGGGTGCGATTGAGAAAGCGCCAGACAGCAGTCGGCAGGTCGTAAGGCACATAACAATGTGCGACCGCAGCGCCAAACAACTCACGCACTGTGGCCGAGCCGGTTGGTGTCATGGTGGTGATGAGGATTCTGTGCCCCGAATAGTCGCGGGCTAGCGCCTTGACCAGTGGCGCGCTCGCGCGTACCTCGCCAACCGACACGGCGTGCAGCCAGATCAGCGGGCCGGACAAGCGCGGCACGAAACCGAAGCGTTCGCCCCAGCGCCGCCAATAGCCAGGGTTGCGCAGGCCCCGCCACACCAGCCGCACCAGCACGAGCGGGGTGAGCAGATACAGAAACAGGCTGTAGAGCAGGGTAGCCAGGGGTTATCCGAACGGCCCGAGCGCCGCGGCGCATGTCCGCGACGCGCGTCGCAGTTTGTTGGAAAACTCGTTTTTCAACAAACTGCGAGTGTGGTTTCTGGTTCGCCCCATCGATCGCCTTGCTGAAAAGCATTTGTTGCGTCAGTCATTATTGTTAGACTGCTGCCGGTGAAACGACCCTGGTCGATGTGTCATCCCGCCTGAAACGATAGATGAAAAAACGATTTTCGGTTGTGATTGTACACAGAAACGGGGCGGAAATGCTGCTCAATACCTTGTCCGCCCTGTCCCGGGCCTGGGACGAAACCCGCGACGAAGTGTACCTGGTGGACAACGGCAGCAGCGACGACTCCCTCGAACGGGTCGCGGCCGCCTTCCCCCGGACGATCATCATCCGCAACCGCTGCAACAACGGTTTCGCGCGCGCCAACAACCAGGCCATCGCGCGCGCCGCGGGCGAGTTCGTGCTGCTGCTGAACAGCGACGCCGTGGTCGCGCCCGATGTGCTCGATCGCTTCGAGGCCGACTTCCGGCGCGAGCGCCGGGTCGGGGCCATCACCGGGCAGCTTCAGGATGCGGCCGGTGGACTGCAACGCTCCGGTGGCCGCCTGCCGACGGCCCTGAACGAACTCGGCTTGGGGTTTCTGAAAAAAAACCGGTGTGGGTGGAACACGACGGCCTGGTCGAAAGCGAGATCGTGGTCGGCGCCTGCATGGCGGTGCGCATGGCGACCATCCAGGAGGCCGGCTCGCTGGATAATGATTTCTTTTTCTATGGCGAAGACATCGAGTGGTCCTACCGCATACGCCGCCACGGCTGGCTGGTGGTGATTGACCCCGCGGCGCGCATCACCCACATCAAGGGCGGCGCCACGCGCGGCAAGCGGCGCGGCGCGCAGGTGGAGATGCTGCGCGCGCGATTCCAGTTCTACCACAAGACCATGAGCCCGTCGCTGGCGCTGTTCGTTTCGATTTTTCGCGTGCTGCGCCTGTGCGCGAATGCCGTGATCAACCTCGCCGCGACGGTCCTGACGCTCGGCCTGCACGCCCGGATCCGCGAGAAGGCGCTCATCTATCTCATGCAGCTCGCGTGGCTGGCGCTGGGCGCACCGGAACACTGGGGGCTGCCGGACAAGTGCCCGCGCGGGCGCGATCCGGTCGTGACCGGCAAATAGGGACGCGGGCCGGAATCAGGATTTTTCTTTTCCCTTGGTCATCTGGTATTCGACGTACTTGGCGACCTTCAGGAAGCGGAAGTAGGCCGAGGTCGTGGCCGCGATCAGTCCCCACCAGCCGTGCAGAAACTGGCCGCGCAGGATGTAATAGCGGAAGAACTGCGCCGGCAGTTCGAAGATCAACCGGATTTTCGGATAGCCCTTGCCGGTCGCGATCGCGGCCTTGACCTGCTCGTCGCTGTACAGGTTGTACTTCGTACCAGATCTTCTGGTCAGCGAGATGTACGAATAGTGATAGACCTCATGCTTCAGCTGCTTGACTTCGCAGCCGTCGCCCAGCACCACCCGGTCGAGAATCAGATTGTCGGGCATGGTCACCCGGGTGCGATTGTAGAGTCGCACCAGATTGTAGTGGTTGGCGAATATCCCCGGTTTGGCCTGGCCGGGATAACAGGCGGTGATCTTCACCTTGTAGACGTTCGTGTCCGGCAGGTCGTTGAGCCTTTTCAGGTCATTGATCTCCGCGATCAGTTTTTCGGACAGCACCTCATCCGCGTCCAGCGACAACACCCAATCGTGGACACAGGCATTCTGCGCAAAGCGCTTCTGTGACGAGATGTCCTTCCATTTGTTAAAAACGAAGCGCGCGCCATGGCGGCGCGCAATCTCCTCGGTGCGATCCGTGGACCCGCTGTCCACCACCAGTATATCGTCCGCCACCTTTGCGGCCGCCCGCAGGGTGTTTTCTAGTCTTTCTTCTTCGTTAAGGGTTACGATATAAACTGATAATTTCATGATCCGGCCCTGCCTAGAATTATTGGACACAAGAACAGCAACGGCGTGAATACTACAGCCCCGGCAATACCGCTGGCAAAGAATGTCATCGCTCCGCCCGCGACCGGCACCGCAGGAGGCCGGCGGGAATGAATAGCGCCGGAAAGACCGTGCTGTGGTGGGGGCGCTTTGACCCTGATTACTCGCGCAATCGCATTCTGCGCCAGGCCTATACTGCGCTCGGCTGGCGCATCGTCGACTTCCACCCGCTGCTGGTCGGCGTCACGTGGCGATGTGGAAGCGCTCGTGCGCCGGCCGCCGCCGGCTGACCTGGTGCATCTGCCATGCTTTCGCCAGCGTGACATGGCCGCCGCAACGCGATATGCCCGCCGCCATGGCCTGCCGTTGCTCATCGACCCGCTGACCAGCGCCTATGACAAGCAGGTCTACGAGAAGTACCATCTTCCGGTCGACAGTCTGCGCGCCCGCTGGCTGCTGCGTTATGAACGCTGGCTGTTCTCCGGCGCCGACCGTGTGCTGGCCGATACCCCGGAACACGCGCGTTTTTTCACCCAGACCTTGGGGGTCGATCCGGCGAAGGTAAATATCGTGTACGTCGGCGCCGAGGAGCCGCTGTTCGCGCCGGCCCCGGCGACAGCCATCGATGGCGAACTGGAAGTGTTGTTCTTTGGAAGCTTCATTCCGCTGCAGGGCCCGCAGGTGATCGTCGAAGCCGCGCGCCTCTACACCGGACCGCCAGTGCGCTGGACGCTGCTGGGCGAGGGACCGCTGCGGGCCGACAGCCAGCGCCGTGCGCGCGGCCTATCGAATGTACATTTTGAGGACCGGATTCCGTATCACGAGCTTCCGGCCCGCATCCATCGCGCTCACATCCTGCTCGGCGTGTTCGGCCCGACCGCCAAGGCCGGCCGCGTCATGCCGAACAAGGTCTTTCAGGCGCTGGCCTGCGGACGGCCGCTGGTGACCTGCCGCGCGCCGTCCTATCCGGATGAGCTGCTGACCGCTGCCAACAGCGGGGTTGCCTGGGTCCCGGCTGCCGATCCGGCGGCTCTGGCGGCCGCGGTCGCGGCGTTGGCTGCACAGCCGGAACAGCTGGCCGCGACCGGCATGGCGGCACGCGCCAGTTATGAAAAATATTTCTCGACCGACATGATCCGCGCACAGCTGCGCACAGCACTGGCCGCGCTGCCGCTCACGCCGGTACGCGGATGATGCCGATGCCGAAGCCGCACTGCTTCGGGTCATCCACGAACTCTTCAGTCACTAGACCCGGTTTCACTTTCTTCCAGAAGTGATACACCAGATTATCGGGAAGCGGCTGGTACTCGATGATATCGTGGAAGGCGATAATCCCGCCCGGGCACACGAACTCCTTGTAGTCGTTATAGTCCTGGGCAACACCAGACTCGGTGTGGTCGCCGTCGATGAACAGAAAATCCACTTTCCGGCCACCAAGCTCTTGCGCGACGCGCTGCTTGAACGCCGGCTGATGCGAGTTGCCGGTCAGCAGCTTCACCCGGCATGCCGAACCGGGTGGCGGCAACGCCTCGAGCAGCGGCCGCTGCGCATCGCGGTGCACGAGGTCGCAGGTGATGACCTTGTCCGACGCGATGCTCGACCAGATGAGCAGCGTGCCGGCGCGTGCCGTACCGATTTCGAGAATGATTTTCGGCTTGAGCGCCGCCACCGCTTTGGCGAGCGCAATGATTTCGGAGCGTTTCTGCAGCGTGTGGATGGTGAAGTACCCGTAGCGGCCAAAACGCATCGCCCAGTCCACGGTTTCTTCGACGCTGTGCGGCGCGGCGTGATATTTTCGCAGCCGCCGGAATGCGAAGTAGCGGTTGAACGGGATACGCAGGGTACGACTCAGTTCTTTCAGTGCCTTCTTCATCGATACTTCCTCGTTCGGACTGACCGCATTATACAACCGCCAGGGATGGCGGAAGTGTGGAGCGCGAAGCCGCCAGTGAATGAGGCTTCCTTCACTGGACAAACGCAGGAGCGGTTATCCGCCCCGTTCCGTCGCATTTGTGCCTTTCGCAGACGGCTCCCCGTCTAGCGCCGCGAGCAGGGCGGCAAACAGCAACAATATCGCCGGGAACAGCCAGTTGCCGTGGTAGAGCGGCGCCTGGCTGTTCAGCGGAAAGAAATACACGCTCAAACCGAGCGCATAGGGCCACGCCTGGTCACGCCTGCCCGGCGCTGCGAGCCAATACCATTTCACGCACAGCACGATGGCCACAATGAGACTGAGAAGACCCGGCAGTCCGGTTTCGGCAGCCACGGCGAAATACTCCTGATGGGCGTGATACACCTTCTCTACCACTCCGCCGCGGAATTTGTCGTCCGGCCGGGTCGAGTAATCGTCATAGGCCTTGGCAAAGGCGCCGGCACCGACACCGGTCAGCGGGTGGGCGATCAGCATATGGCTCGCAGTTTCCCATATCGTCAGGCGTCCACTCAAAAAACGATCGAATGTCTCAAATTTGGTATCCGTGATCTCACCCAGAAGATTCATGCGCTGCTTCATTGCCGGCGTCAGGCCCATGGCCGTCAGCACGATCGCGCCCGCCAGCAGCGCGACAGGAATCTTGAAACGCCAGCGCGGCAATTTGAGGTAAAAGCCCGCGGCAACGATCGCCAGCATCACCACCACGGTGCGCGCACCACCGAGCGTGGCAATGAAAGCGGCGACGATGAAGAACAGAACGGCCGGCACCGCACCTTTGCGAAGCAACACCCAGAGCGCGACCGGCAGGAACAGGGCGATGAGCATCGGCTGGCGTAGCGAACCTTCAAACGGACCCAGAATCCGCATGTCGCCTGTGCGCTCTATACCGAACAAATCGGTTCCGAACAGGTACTGGATCACACTGTCTGCGACCCAGAATGCGAGCACGAACAGGATCCATTTCGCGAGCCACGCGCGCTCGGCGTCGCCGTGCAGCACCCGCACCAGCGCCAGGCCTGAGAAGTAATACAGCACCAGCGCCCCGGCAACACTGATCGAGTAACCCGGCTTGTACGAAGCCGGAATCGATATCAGCACCGGCACCAGCAGCAAGGCGAACACGATCGTCAGGCGGCGTGTGGACGCTGCTGCAAACACGGCCGCGCGCTGCTTCCACACCAGCCAACCACCGAGCAGCGCGAGCAGGCCGGCCGGCAGAGCCGGGCTGGCACCGTATTTGAGGCCGAAGTTGGGCATGACCGCGAAGATCAGCAGCGCCAGAAATACACCGACCTGGACGTGGGTGAGGTTTTTTAACTGTTTGCCAATTCAAGATAAGTCTCCAGCGTGGAGCGCAGCATGCGTTCAAGCGTAAAGGGATGCTGGTTGGTACCGCAGGACGTTGCACGATACCAGTGTGCCAGTGTTCTCTTCCGTCGCCTGGGTATCGCCGACCGGCATGCGCCCTTCGCGGAAAAACGCGGCCAGTTGTTCGGCGACACCACCATGATCGTAGGCCGCAACCGGTATGCCGAGGGTCAGCGCTTCGAGCGACACGCGCCCGAATGCCTCCGGATCGAGCGACAGGGACAGTACCACGTCCGATACCGCCATGATTTCCTTCACGTCGCTGCGGTGTCCGGTAAAGGTGATGTCCGTTTCGAGGCCGGCGGCGCGCGCCTGTGCGCGCAACTCATCGGTGTAATACTGCTTGCGCGGGTGGGCGTCGCCGACCAGCACGCCATGCACCGGCAGGCCGCGCTGTTTCAGCCCGGCGATGATGCGGATGAAATCCTCCTGCCCCTTCCAGCGCGTGAGCCGCGCCGGCAGCGTGATGACGTATTTTCCATCGAGTCCGGGATAGTGCGCGTGCCACTTGGTGAGCCACTCGGCCGGTGGCTGGTAACCGTGCGGATAGTCCTGCGGATCGACGCCGCGCGGAATGACGCGAATGATGGCCGGATCCACCCACGGGTAATTCCTTAATATGTATTCGCGGATCATGTCCGAGATGGCGATGACACGCTCGCCACGCACCATCACCGACGAGTAACGCCCGGGCGTGTACGGCCCGTGCACGGTGGTGACGAGATGCGGACGTCTCCCGGTCGGCAGTCCCTTCCAGGCGCGGTAACCGATCCATGCCGGCAAACGCGAGCGCAAATGCAGAATGTCGGGCTGCTCGCGCGCCAGAAATTCACGCACCTTCCAGATATAACGCAATGTGGTGAGCCGCTTGGCGCCCACCGGCCAGGCGATATGCTCGCTGCCTTCACGTTCAAGCTGCGCCACCATGCGCCCGCCGGCAGAAATGACAATTGAGCGATGGCCGTTCTGCACGAGATAGCGACCGACCTCAAGTGTACCTTTCTCCACGCCGCCTGATTCCAGCGCCGGCAACATCTGCACCACGGTCAGTTGCTTAGCCATTTCTCACCGATCCAGGCAGCCACTCGCGTGGCTTCATTAAAAGGCTCGGCGGGTGGCGCAAGTTTCTGGCCACGCTGCCATTCGGCAAAGCCAGTCACCATGCCATCGCGGGTAAGCGCGGTGATGCCGCGCGCGACGCGCGATTCACGTTTCGCCGGCACGCTGAGGATGCCGGTCGCGGCGTTGGCCGTCAGCGCCTCGTACACCATGGACACGCTGTCCTCCGTAACCCAGGCCTGTGTGGCGACCGCCAGTTGTTCCGACAACCAGCCCGGTCCGGTTTCGCTCACCGGTACCACGGTGAGATTCTTGTATGTCAGTGCACGCAAACGTGCCGTGGTCGCCGACGGCGTGCGACGCGAAGTGGTAAGTTTCCAATTCATATCCTTCTCGCTGGCCACGATTGTCTCTACCTGGCTGAGAACATCGTTCTCGCTCCAGCCATGGTGGCGCGACGGCCCGCCGATCAGGATCAGTCCGGCGCGTGCGTCTTTTTTTCCCGGCTCTACCGGGTTGAGTGCACCACGCGTCGTGAGTACATTCGCGCCAGTCACACCATCGTGTTCCGGAATAACACACAGATCGAACCAGGCGCGCGGCAGTGACGGCTTCATGAGCACAATCGTGCGCCCGCCGTGCGCGCGGCGCGCGGCCAGCAATGGCAGGTGGGTACGGTGTCCGGCGCCAACGAGAAGATCGGGCGGCGGCAGACCGACACCGGGCAGAAAACGGCGCGTCATCAGGCTTGAGAGTACTGACGCGTAGGCAGGAACATGAATCCAGCGCGCGTCAACCGGGCGGTGTCGGGCAAACGCAACGAGCAGTCCACGCGTCTGATTTTCGTGACCGGCCTTGCCGTCGGTGAATGCCCAGACGACTACTGGCTGCATTGCAAGCCTTCACCCCACCCTTCTTCCGGAGGAAATAGAGTTCGTGACATTTGTGAAATACGGAGTTGCCCGGGGAACGGCGCACCTTCTCCCCGCCCCGTCCCTTGAGAGAGAGCAGGTGAAAATCCATTTTTTCTATTAGTCACGCTTGAGCACGTACATCGCTCCGCAATATGGGCAGCGTGCCTCACCGTTTTCCTCGAGTGGCAGGTAGACGCGCGGGTGCGAGTTCCAAAGGCTCATGCCCGGCAATGGACAATGCACCGGCAGGTCGGCGCGCGTTACTTCGTACCGGTTCAGCGTATTCGGGGGGATTTCTTTCGACGGTTTCTTTTTTGTGCTGGCCATGGTTTTCATCCTTCGCGGAGTGCGCTGGCGCACCCGAATTATCTATTTTACGAGCGCCAACCATTCCGGATGCCCGCCATTTCGGCCATGCACCAGGTCAAAGTACAGGGTTTGCAGCTTTTCGGTTATCGGACCGCGCTTGCCGATGCCAATCTTGCGGCCATCGAGTTCGCGGATCGGCGTCACCTCGGCGGCTGTCCCGGAGAAGAACGCTTCGTCGGCAATGTACACCTCATCGCGGGTGATACGCTTCTCCACCACCTTGATGCCGAGTTCTCCGGCAATTTGCACGATGGTGGCGCGCGTGATGCCGTCCAGCGCCGAGGTCAGGTCGGGGGTGTAGATCACACCATCGCGCACAATGAACAGGTTTTCGCTACTGCCCTCGGACACATAACCTTCGGTGTCGAGCAGCAGCGCCTCGTCGCAACCGGAGGACTGCGCCTCGCGCAATGCCAGCATCGAGTTCATGTACTGGCCGTTGGCCTTGGCGCGGCACATGGTGATGTTGATGTGGTGGCGATTGTAGGACGAGGTGCGTACCTTGATGCCATTCACCAGTCCTTCTTCGCCCATGTAGGCGCCCCAGGTCCAGGCCGCCACAATCACGTGCACCTTGAGGTTATCGGCGCGCAGGCCCATGCCTTCGCTGCCGTAGAAGCACATCGGACGGATGTAAGCCGACTTCAGTTTGTTCTCGCGGACTGCGGCGAGCGTGGCGGCATTGATTTCGTCCTTACTATAAGGAATAGCCATGCCGAGAATATGTGCCGAACGGAACAGCCGGTCGGTGTGCGCCTGCAGGCGGAAAATCGCCGTGCCCTTCGGCGTCTCGTAGGCGCGCACGCCTTCGAACACGCCCATCCCGTAGTGCAGGGTATGTGTCAGCACATGGGTGGTGGCATCACGCCACGGCACGAGCTTGCCGTCGTACCAGATGACACCGTCTCGGTCAGACATCGACATTATTGTTCTCCACTACGTCATCAAACCATTGGTCAGGCAGGGCCCTGCCCAGCCTGTCTGCTATTTCTCAAACACTTCCCGCCACAGTGACCGCACCCGTTGCGGAAAATCCCCCAGTTCCTGCGGCGCCACCAGCGGCCGGCGTTCCATGAGCTTGAGCCGCTGCTCCGCACCGAGATAACGGTGATAGGCGTCCCGCAACAAGCCGGCCGGCGCGGGGTCCAGCAGTCCGCGCGCTTGCAACGCTTCCAGGAGGGGGATGTTGCCCCGGTGCTGAATCAGTTCCGGGTGGTCATGCGCCCAGCGTAGTACGGCATATTGCACCATAAATTCCACGTCAATCATACCGCCCGGATCGTGCTTGAGATTGAATTTGCCGGGATCGTGTGGCGCCTGCGCCGCGTGCATGCGCTCGCGCATGGCGGTCACCTCGGCGCGCAGGGTTTCCGGGTCGCGCTCCCGGCACAGGGTGGCGGCGCGAATTTCCTCAAAAACATCGGCCAAACCGGCATCCCCGGCAATCGGCCGCGCACGTATCAGGGCCTGGTGCTCCCATGCCCAGGCATGTGAATCCTGATACTCCCGAAACGCCGCCGGGTTGGTCACCAACATGCCGGAACCGCCACTTGGGCGCAGGCGCGTATCTACTTCATAGAGTATGCCGCCACCGGTGCGGGCGGTCAGGATATGAATCAGGCGCTGTCCGAGGCGCGCGAAAAATACCTCGTTGGCAATCGGGCGGGTGCCGTCGGTAACGCCACCTTCCTGCTCGGCGCCGTGCAGGAAAATCATGTCGAGGTCGGAAGTGTAGCCAAGCTCCAGACTGCCGAGCTTGCCGTAGGCGATTACGGCGAAACCGGGATTACTGGTTTTACCGTCTTGCTTGAGTGTCGGGCGGCCATGCTTGCTTACCAAGTCATCGTGCGCGAGCGCCAGCGCCTGTGCCACGATCACCTCGGCGATGTACCCGAGGTAGCGGCCGATTTCATCCGGCGTAAGGCCGGGGCCGACGTCGGCTGCCGCCACGCGCAGCACATGCCCATTGTGGAATTCGCGCATCGCTTCCATCTGCGCTTCCAGATCATCCACCGGCAGCCGCGCCAGACGACTCTGCAACTCGGCGGCCAGCGCCTCACGCGTCAGCGGTGCATACAGGCTGGCGGCATCCATCAGCTCATCCAGAAGAATCGGATGCTGGTTCAGGTAATGCGCGATCCACTCGCTGGCCGAACACAGCTTCACGAGCTGCGACAGCGCCAGTGGATTCTCGACCAGCAGCGCCAGATACACCGAGCGCCGGCCGATGGCCTCGACGAAGGCGACCAGACGCGCGAGCGTGGTTTGCGGATCCAGCGTGAGTCCGGCGGCGGCGAGCAGCAACGGCATGAGTTTATCGAGACGTTCGCGGCCGTTCGCGGAAAGCGCACTGTACGCACCACTGGCGCGCAGCCCGTTCAGCAAGTTCAGGGTTGTGCCGGCGTCGGCAAAACCGGCCGCCTGCAACAGCTCATGGGCAGCCGCCTCGTCGAGCGTCCCGGCCCACAGCGCATGCAGGCCCTGTTCCTCCGGTGCGGGCGCCTCGCCCTGAGGCGCGGCGAATACCGAATTGAAGTGCTCGTGCACGCGTTGCATGTGGCGCGTGAGCGCTGCGTGAAAGCCCGGCCAATCGCTGAATCCCATGCCGACTGCCACGCGCAACCGGTCAAGTGCATCGGTCGGCAACACCTGGGTCTGCTGGTCGCGCATCTCCTGCAAGCGGTGTTCGGTATTGCGCAAAAACACATAGGCCGTCCGACAGATCGCGCACCGCCTGTGGTGTCAGGTCGCCTTCGTCGGCGAGCGATGCGAGCACCGGCAGGATGCGCCGCTCCTGAAAGCGCAGGTCGCGTCCGCCGCGAATCAGCTGAAAGGCCTGGCCGATGAACTCGACCTCGCGAATGCCGCCCGGACCGAGCTTGATGTTCGACTCGATACCCTTGCGCAACAATTCACGCTGGATGCTGGTCTTGAGCGAACGGATTTCTTCGACCGCGGTGAAGTCGAGATATTTGCGAAACACGAACGGCCGCAGGCGCTGCAGGATCTCCGCGCCGGCGGCCGGATCACCGGCCACCACGCGTGCCTTGATGAACGCGTAGCGTTCCCACATGCGGCCATGCGCCTGGTAGTACTGCTCCATGGCGTCGAACGACAATGCCAGCGGCCCGCTCGCGCCGTTCGGCCGCAGGCGCATGTCCACGCGGAACACAAAGCCGTCGCCGGTTGGCTCCTGAATGACGCTGACCAGGCGCTGGCCAAGACGCACGAAGAATTCGTGGTTGCTCAGGTCGCGCTTGTCAGTCTCGGTCGCTCCCGGCGTCCTGCCTCCCGCGACACCAGTATGTCCCTGTACGTCGCCTTCCTCGCTGTAGGCGAAGATGAGATCGACGTCGGAAGAAAAATTCAGCTCCTCACCACCGAGCTTGCCCATACCCAGCACCACGAACTTCGCGGCCGCGCCACCCGCTTCTTCCATCGGCACGCCATCGCGCGCGCTGGCCCACTGGTAGAGCTTTGCCAAGGTTTCATCCAGACAGGCATCGGCCAGCGCCGACAGGCTGGCGACGGTCTCGGCGAGATCCGCCCAGCCGGCGAGATCGCGCCAGGCGATGCGCAGCATTTCCCGATTGCGCATGCGTCGCAGCGCTGCTTTAAGCGTGGCTTCATCGACGCAATCCGCAACGGCCGCCACGACCCGTGCGTGCAAGGCGCCCTGTGCATCGACCCGCACCAGTTCGCCACTTTCGACCAGATCAGCCAGCACCTGTCGGCTGGGCAGCCACGCTGCGGGCAACAAAATCGCTCAGTCCCAGGACCCGTGCCAGGGAATCGGCCCAGCGCACCCCGTGAACTTCGACCGGCAAGCCCTCGACGTGCGCTCGCAATATCGGACCAGTGCGCGCGCGCCGCGGCCTGTATTGCCTCGGGCAACGTCCTTACTCCGTTTTCGAATGCGTTTTTCAGGGTATCGGGCATGTGGCTCGGCGGCGGGGTGCGGTCTCGCTCACCGCATCATAATATAGTCAGCTCATTCATCCGAATCGCGAGGCCGCCGCCGTGATCCCGATTGTCCCGCCACGCATTGACGCCTATTGCCTCGCCCACACCACGCCGGCCGACCCGCTGCTCGACGAGCTGGCCGCCTACACCCACGCGCACTGCAAGTTCCCGCAGATGCTCACCGGACCGGTGGAAGGAACATTTCTGAGAATGCTGGTGCAGGTCTCCGCTGCGAAACGGGTGCTGGAGATTGGCACCTTCACCGGCTACTCGGCGCTCAGCATGGCTGCGGGCCTGCCGGACGACGGTGAACTGATCACCTGTGATATCGACCCGGAAACCAATGCCATTGCCCAATCGTTCTGGGCCGCAGTCCATATGGAAGAAGAATCAAGCCACAACTTGGACCAGCGCTGGAAACCATTGCCACGTTGCCGGCCGATACCGTTTTTGACTTTGTGTTTATCGATGCCGACAAGGAAAACTACTGACGTTCAGCCGCGACAAACTTAATACCGGTTTCCAAAGGATTAGGGAAATTCCCTGATGCGATTTCTCAGCCGAGATGACTCGGTCCCTCGATTCGCTTCCGGCTGCTGCGGGCTCCGCTCTGTGCGGCGGCAACATTACCTCATTGCCTCGCCTTCAAGCTGGAACATGGAACCCACTGGTAACACCGGATGGGGTATACGATGCGGATGTGGCCGCACATGGCGCGGACAAGCGGTTAAAAGCAGTGATGCACTCAACAATGCGAGTATCCCAAATAGTTTCAGCGATGCGGCCTCTTCTCCCTGAACAAAAATGATGACATCCGAAAATTTCGTGCCCATTTTCCGAGATTGCCCTGGCATTGTTCGGCGCTATCGACGCATGAGTCAACACGTATCCTTGGCGTCAATGCCACCGCCCTAATAGTTCTGAGCTTACTTTTTCGGAATTCTCAAAAAGAAAGGCCCCGTCTCCGGGGCCTTTCTTAATTACAACGGTGTCCGCGACCCATGCGTGAAGTAACATGGATCCGGTGGATTTAAACTTCAACCGTTTCCCTGGCTTCAATGCCATCAATCTTAAGTTCTGGACAATTTCCGGAGTCCTAAAAAAGAAAGGCCCCGTTTCCGGGGCCTTTCTTATTTCAACATGCAGCGGTCGGCTTACATCATGCCGCCCATGCCGCCCATGTCACCCATGCCGCCACCGCCACCGCCAGCCGGCGCTTCTTCCTTCGGCAGTTCGGCCACCATGGCCTCGGTGGTGATCATGAGACCGGCGACGGACGCGGCGTTTTGCAACGCGGTGCGGGTCACCTTGGTCGGATCGAGGATGCCCATCTTCAGCATGTCGCCGTACTCGCCGGTGGCGGCGTTGTAGCCGTAGTTGTTGTCCTTGCTCTCGGCCACCTTGTGATACACCACCGAGCCTTCGATGCCGGCGTTCTGCACGATCTGGCGCAGCGGCTCTTCCATCGCGCGCAGCGCGATCTGGATGCCGATGTCCTGGTCGTGGTTGTCGCCCTTGAGCTTGCTGGCCTTGATGGACAGGATGGCGCGCACCAGTGCGGTACCGCCACCGGCCACCACGCCTTCTTCAACCGCGGCGCGGGTGGCGTGCAGTGCGTCTTCCACGCGTGCCTTCTTTTCCTTCATTTCCATTTCGGTGGCGGCGCCGACCTTGATCACCGCCACACCGCCGGCCAGCTTGGCCACGCGCTCCTGCAGCTTTTCCTTGTCGTAGTCGCTGGTGGCATCTTCGATCTGCGCCTTGATCTGCTTGATGCGCGCTTCGATGTCGGCCTTCTTGCCGGCACCGTCGATGATGGTGGTGTTTTCCTTGTCGATGACCACGCGCTTGGCGGAACCGAGCACGCTGACTTCGGCCTTCTCAAGGCTCATGCCGAGCTCTTCGGAAACCACGGTGCCGGCGGTCAGCATGGCGATGTCCTGCAGCATGGCCTTGCGGCGATCACCGAAGCCCGGGGCCTTCACGGCGCAGACCTTGAGGATGCCGCGAATGTTGTTCACCACCAGGGTGGCCAGGGCTTCGCCCTCGACGTCCTCGGAGATGATCAGCAGCGGACGGCCCTGCTTGGCGACGCCTTCGAGGATCGGCAGCATCTCGCGGATGTTGGAGATCTTCTTGTCGTTGATCAGGATGACCGGATTCTCGAGCTCGGCGCTCATGGTCTCCTGCTTGTTCACGAAGTACGGCGACAGGTAGCCGCGGTCGAACTGCATGCCCTCGACCAGGTCGAGTTCGTTCTGCAGGCCGGAACCCTCTTCCACCGTGATCACGCCTTCCTTGCCGACCTTGTCCATCGCCTCGGCGATGATCTGGCCGATCGACTCATCGGAGTTGGCCGAGATCGTGCCGACCTGGGCGATTTCCTTGTTGTCGGAGCAGGGACGCGAGATCTTCTTCAGCGCCTCGACCGCGGCGATGACTGCCTTGTCGATGCCGCGCTTCAGGTCCATCGGGTTCATGCCGGCCGCGACGCTCTTCAGGCCTTCGCGCAGCATCGCCTGGGCGAGCACGGTCGCGGTGGTGGTGCCGTCGCCGGCGATGTCGGAAGTCTGGCTGGCGACTTCCTTCACCATCTGCGCGCCCATGTTCTCGTACTTGTCCTTGAGCTCGATTTCCTTCGCCACGGACACGCCGTCCTTGGTGATGGTCGGGGCGCCGAAGGACTTCTCCAGCACCACGTTGCGGCCCTTGGGACCGAGCGTAACTTTCACCGCATCGGCCAGGATGTTGACGCCGCGCAGCATGCGCGTGCGGGCGGAATCACCAAACAATACGTCTTTCGCTGCCATGTTCGTTTCCCTCTATGATCGAATGAATGTGTTCAGTTGTACGGCGGACTGGCGCGATTACGCCTCGACCACGCCCATGATGTCTTCTTCGCGCATCACGAGAAGCTCTTCGTCACCAACCTTGACCTCGGTGCCGGAGTACTTGCCGAACAGCACCTTGTCGCCGGCCTTGACGTCGAGCGGACGGACCTTGCCGTCTTCGAGGATCTTGCCGGTGCCGACGGCGATCACTTCACCCTGAATGGGTTTCTCCTTGGCGCTGTCCGGAATCACGATACCGCCGGCGGACTTGCGTTCCTCTTCGAGGCGACGCACGATCACGCGGTCGTGCAGGGGGCGGATTTTCTTCATGTGGATGCTTCTCCTTAGAATTTAAGAGGGCCGATTGGCCCGATGCCTGAAATCATTCCCTTCGCCAAGGTTCCTCACTGCCGACATAACCCTGGGTGGGGTCAGGTAGGCGTGACGGATTGTTAGCACTCGGCGAAAGAGAGTGCTAATGATATGCGCGAGTGGAACGATGTCAAGCTCCTGCCTTTCCAGGCAATGAAAATCAGGTAGAGTACGCACAGGATTGCCCGCAAACCAATCTGGAAAGAATTTATTAAAATCAATGGGATAAAAAAATGGCAGCGACCGGCTGGCCGCTGCCCACAACACTAAAGGAGGAGTCCGTAGCTACGAATTGCATCCGGACTCCATGTGTGACTGGCCCGTAGACAGCGAGTTCCTGTGAATCAGACCCTTTTTCAGATCGTCCTGACCACTTGTCCGGATCAGGCCTGCGCTGAGCGCATTGCCCAAGCTTTGGTGGAAGAAGGGCTGGCCGCCTGCGTGAACATCCTGCCGCCGATGCAATCTATATATAAGTGGAAGGGTAAAATCGAGACCGCCAGCGAACAACTGCTGGTCATTAAATCGACGCTGGCGCGCTTCCCGGCTATCCGCGACCGGCTGCGCGCCTTGCACCCGTACGAACTTCCCGAGATCATCGCGGTCCCAATCGCCGACGGACTGCCCGAATACCTGGCCTGGCTCAATCACCCGGAATAATACGAATGAAAAAACTCATCGCCCTCCTGCTGTGCGCAGTCGCCCTGTCACCGGCACATGCCATCAACGACCCGCAGGAACTGCTGGAACCGGACCAGGCGTTCGCACTCAGTCTGCGCGTGCGTGACGCCGAACACGCTCGAGGCAAGCTGGAAAATCGCCAAGGGCTATTACATGTACCGCGACAAGTTCAAGTTCGAGTCACTGGATCCGGCGCTCGTTCTCAAGCCTGCCGTGATTCCGGCCGGCAAGAAAAAATCGGACCCGACTTTCGGGACAGTCGAAACCTACATCAATACAGTCACAATCCAACTGCCCATCGGGCAGCGCGCCAACAGCGCGCAAACTGTCAAACTGCGCATCACCGCCCAGGGTTGCAATGAACCAATCGGGGTATGCTATCCGCCGCTGGTGAAGGAGCTCAGCGTGGCGCTGCCGCCGCTGAAAGTAGCGGCCATCGACACCAAATCCACGGCGTGAAGTCACTCAAGGATCTGGTCGGACTCATCGAACCGGGCAGTAACCAGGAATTCCTGCCACCCGACCAGGCATTCATAGCTGAGCACCGATGTCACACGATGCAAACACGGTCACGGCGCGCGTGCGCATTGCGCCTGGCTATTACCTGTACCGCGACAAGACCAGCGCGAAGCTTGTGAGCGGCGACGACGTGAAGCTCGGTAAACCGGACATCACGCGTGGCCAGATGAAGGACGACCCGTATCTCGGCAAAACCGAGGTGGTCCACGACGAACTCAGTATTCGTATTCCGCTGGTACGCAAGAACTCTGTCCGCCACCGACATCGAGCTTGAAGTCGGCTATCAGGGCTGCGCGGAGAAAGGTATCTGCTATCCGCCGATAACCAAGAAGGTCAGCCTGCGCCTGCCGGCCGTGGGCGCGGACAAGCCGGTCATTACCCCGCTCGCCAGCACGCAAGCCGACAGTCGAAGGCAATGGTTACTTCAGCTATATCCTCGCCGCATTCGGAGTCGGGCTGCTGCTCACCTTCACGCCGTGCGTGTTGCCGATGATCCCGATTCTGTCAGGCATGATTGTGCGCAGCGGTGACCAGACCATCAGTAAACTGCAGGGTGGATTACTGTCCTACACCTATGTACTCGGCACGGCGGTCACCTACACCGCAGCCGGCGTACTGGCCGGTGCGACCGGCGGCCAGCTACAGGCCTACTTCCAGAATCCGTGGGCGATTGGCAGCTTCGCCGCCATTCTGTCGTTCCTGGCCTTGTCCATGTTCGGCCTGTTCGAGCTGCAAATGCCGAGCTTCATCCAGTCGCGCCTGCACTACCACAGCCACAAGGTGAAGGGTGGCAGCTACATCGGCGCGTTCATTCTTGGCATCGTCTCGGCGCTGATTGTCGGCGCCTGCGTGTCGCCGGTACTGCTCTCGGTGCTGGGCGTGGCGATCACCACCAAGGACCCGATACTCGGCGGCGGCATCATGTTCGCCATGGCGCACGGCCAGGGCATCATTCTGGTGGCGGTCGGTGTGGGCGCGGGCTTCCTGCTGCCCAAGGCCGGTGCCTGGATGGACCGGGTGAAATATGTGTTTGGTGTCATGCTCATCGGCGTGGCCATTTACCTGCTCGGCACACTGCCGCAGGTGCCGGTGCTGATCCTGTGGTCGGTACTGCTGATCGTGACCGCCGTATTTCTCGGCGCCACCCAGTCGCTGCCGAAAGAAGCGAGCGGCTGGCAATACTTGTGGAAAGGACTCGGGACCTTCCTGCTGATATGGGGCGTGCTGGCGCTGTTCGGCGGACTGATCGGTGAACGCGACATTCTCAAACCCGTGCCGTTGCAGAATCTCGCGGGCCTGACTGCCGGTTCGGCGGCCACTGCCGCCACGGCGGCGCCGGCGGGTGCACTGTTTCAACGCTATACGCAGCTCAAAGAAGTCGAGGACGCCCTGGTGCGCGCCAAGCGCGAGGGCAAACCTGCGCTTCGTGGATTTCTATGCCACCTGGTGCACCGATTGCGTGCGCATGGAAAAAACCACGTTTCGCCGATCACCGCGTGCGCGCGGTGTTGAGAGAACTATGTGCTGATCAAGGCGGATGTGACTGACAACAACGACGCCAGCACTGCCATCAAGCAGAAATTCGGTGTGTTCGGACCCCCTGCCCTGCTGCTCTTCGGCGCTGATGGCAGCGAGAAAAAGGATCTGCGCTTTTACGGCTACCGAAACGCGGAAGAATTTCTTGCCCTGCTTGGCAAGGTCTGAGGCATGCCCCGACGCCTGAAGTTTGCGTTGTGGGTGGTGGTGATCGGCCTTGGAGCCGCAATTCTCGGCTTCAGCGTCGCGCGTTTTCTGAACGTACGAACCATCCAGGCACCCACCACGACGACCGACTTCACCCTCCGCGATCTGGCCGGCAAAACCCACAGTCTCGCCAGCTGGCGCGGCAAGGTTGTCTTGCTCAACTTTTGGGCCACCTGGTGCCCGCCGTGCCGACGCGAAATTCCGCTGTTCATCGACCTGCAACGGCGCTATGAAAAGCAGGGACTGCAGATCGTCGGCATTTCACTAGACAATCCGGAAGCCGTGGCGCGTTACTGGCAGGAGATGCACATCAATTACCCCTTGCTGATCGCCGACGAAACCACCTATGAACTCATGGCCGCCTACGGTAACCGCCAAGGTGGCCTGCCCTATTCGGTGCTGATTACCGCCGATGGCCGGATTGCCGGGGCAAAAATCGGGGCTTACCATCGTGAAGAACTGGAAACCGCCCTTAAGCCGCATTTGCTTGTATCTAAACCGGTTTCGCCCTGATTTATCCGGTAATTATCTGCGATCTGCGCTGAATAACCGCCTTACTGGACAAACCCTTATTCGCTGCGTACCATTCGCGTGCTCGCGCCCAGACAAATAGAGCGCGGACGATACAGGGTGTTTTCCAGAAAATAACGGAATTTGGCCGCCAGATGTCGGAAATCCTTGTCCTGAACGGTCCGAATCTCAACCTGCTCGGTGCGCGCGAGCCGGAACACTATGGGCGCGACACCCTGGAGAGCATTAATACCCAGCTTGCCGAACAGGCACGTGCCGCTGGTCATGGAATCCAGTTTTTCCAGAGCAACGCCGAACACGAGCTCATCAGCCGGGTGCAGGCCGCGATGCAGGAAAAAATTGCGTTTATCCTGATTAATCCGGCCGGCCTCACCCACACCAGTGTCGCGCTGCGCGATGCGCTCGCGGCCACCGGCATCCCGTTTATCGAAGTGCATCTGTCGAACATCCACGCGCGCGAGGCATTCCGCCAGCATTCGTATTTCTCCGACCTGGCGCGCGGCGTCATCAGCGGCCTCGGCGCGCAAAGCTATACGCTTGCGCTCAGCGCAGCCATCCACATTCTGAAAAACCAGGGCAACTAACGCTATGGATATCCGCAAGATCAAGAAGCTCATTGAAATGCTGGAGGAATCCAACCTCGGCGAGATCGAGATCAAGGAAGGCGAGGAATCCATCCGCATTTCGCGCGCCGGTTCCGCCGCGCCGGCTGCTCAATGGATGAGTGCCCCGGCGCCCGCACCAGTCGGCGGCACCGGTCGCAGCCGCCCCGTTGGCCGCGCCCGCCGCACCGAGCGTGCCGGCTGGACACATGGTCACCTCGCCCATGGTCGGCACCTTCTATCGCTCACCGTCGCCAAGCGCCGCGGCGTTCGTGGAAGTCGGCAACCAGGTGAAGATCGGCGACACGCTGTGCATCATCGAGGCGATGAAAATCCTCAACACAATCGAGTCCGACAAGGCCGGCACGGTAAAGGCAATCCTCAAGGAAAGCGGTCAGCCGGTGGAGTTCGGCGAACCACTGTTTGTCATCGAGTAAATTTCAGCGCCCATGATCGAAAAAATCGTCATTGCCAACCGCGGCGAAATCGCGCTGCGCATCCTGCGTGCCTGCCGCGCGCTCGGCATCAAGACCGTGGCCCTGCATTCCGAGGCCGATCGCGAAGCCAAGTACGTGCGCCTCGCCGACGAATCCGTGTGCATCGGTCCGACCGCTGCCAAGGACAGCTACCTCAATATCCCGGCGGTGATTTCAGCGGCCGAAGTCACCGACGCCCAGGCGATTCATCCGGGCTACGGCTTCCTGTCCGAAAACGCCGACTTTGCCGAACGCGTCGAGCAGTCGGGCTTCATTTTCATCGGCCCGCGCGCCGACACCATCCGTCTCATGGGCGACAAGATCTCGGCCATCGAGGCCATGAAAAAGGCCGGCGTGCCAACTGTGCCCGGCTCGGACGGCCCGGTCGGCGATGATGACCGCGAGAATCTGCGGCTGGCCGAGAAAATCGGCTACCCGGTGATCATCAAGGCCGCCGGTGGTGGTGGTGGGCGCGGCATGCGTGTCGTGCACACCGAAGCGGCGCTCAAGAACGCGATCTCGCTCACGCGCACCGAAGCCAGGACCGCGTTCAACAACGACATTGTGTACATGGAGAAGTACCTGGAGAACCCGCGCCACATCGAGTTCCAGGTGCTGGCCGACGAGCACGGCAACGCCGTGCATCTCGGTGAACGCGACTGCTCCATGCAACGCCGTCACCAGAAAGTGGTCGAGGAAGCGCCGGCACCCGGCCTGCCGGAAAAACTGCGCCATAAAATCGGCGAGCGTTGCGCCGAAGCCTGCCGCAAAATCGGCTATCGCGGCGCCGGCACCTTCGAGTTTCTGTACGAGAACGGAGAATTTTATTTCATTGAAATGAACACGCGTGTGCAGGTCGAGCATCCGGTAACCGAGATGATCACCGGCGTGGACATCGTGCGCGAGCAGATCATGATCGCCTCCGGCGAAAAGCTCTCGATCCGCCAGAAGGACATCACCTGGCGCGGGCATGCCATCGAGTGCCGCATCAACGCCGAAGACCCGAAAACCTTCATGCCCTCGCCCGGACGCATCACCATGTATCACCCGCCCGGCGGCCCGGGAATCCGCGTGGACACACACGTGTACAGCAACTACTTCGTGCCGCCCTATTACGACTCGATGGTCGGCAAGCTGATCGCCTTCGGTGACACGCGCGAAATCGCCATTGCGCGCATGCGCATCGCGCTCTCCGAGATGGTGATCGATGGCATCAAGACCAACATCCCGCTGCACATGGACATCATGAATGACGCCGCCTTTCAGGCCGGCGGCGTCAACATCCATTACCTGGAAAAGAAGCTCGGCCTGAAGTAAATCACGTCGCGCCGTTCGCAAGATACGGAGCAGGCGGCGAAGCTGCCCTTGCTTTTCCGAAGCCCTACTTCTTTGTACTTTTCATAATTTATGCCCTGGTTGCAAACTCACTCTCGATACCACCCGCGACGACGCACAGCGCCTGAGCGACGCACTCGAAGAAGCGGCGCGCTGTTTCAGTAAGCCTCGAAGGTGCGGATGCCGAGCCGCTGTTCGAGACGGAATGGAACGACACCACGCCAGTGTGGAAGCAGACGCGTGTCGTGGCACTATTTCCCGAAGACGCAGACGTGCCGGCGGCGATGAGTATGGTCGCGACGTTGCTAGCCTGCCCGCACTGCCAACGTTCAAAACCGCAACCATTGCCGACCAGGACTGGGTGCGTGTCTGGATGGATCGCTGGCGGCCGATGCACTTCGGCGCAAATCTCTGGGTAGTGCCGAGCTGGCTCACGCCACCCGATCCGGATGCGGCCAACATTATTCTCGATCCGGGCATGGCATTCGGCACCGGCACGCACGCCACCACTGCCATGTGCCTGGAGTGGCTGGCGGCGCACCCGCCGCGCGATCTCGACGTCATCGACTATGGCTGCGGCTCGGGGATACTGGCAATCGCCGCGCTCAAACTCGGTGCTGCGCACGCGCTCGGCACCGACACCGATCCGCAAGCGCTTACCGTGAGCCAGGAAAATGCCGAACGAAATCAGGTCTCCGGACGACTTGCGCTTTGCCTTCCGGATGCGGTGCCAGTGGATACCAGACGCCGATGTGGTGCTGGCGAATATTCTTGCCGGGCCACTCGTGCAACTGGCGCCACGCCTGACTGCTTTGGTGCGTCAGGAAGGCAAGCTTGTACTTTCCGGGCTGCTGGCGAATCAGGCCGATGAGGTCGAGGCGGCGTACGCCGCGGACTTCATCCTTGAGCGTCGCGTGCAGGACGGCTGGGCAATGCTGACCGGACGCAAGACTACCTAAGGTATGCTGCAGATTCACGAACTAGTATTACTCTTAGTTACCCTGATCGCCGCAAATTGAGGCACCCGTGTACACCCGCTGCCCGCAATGCCAGACCGTATTCCGCATCACCACCGCGCAACTCAAGGCACGCGAAGGGAAAGTACGCTGTGGGCGTTGCCAGCACGTGTTTGGCGCAGATCAACACCTGTTGCCCAAGCCCGTCAGGAGCACGGTAAAAAGCGCTTCTCCGGCGCCGCGCAAACGCACCACCGGCAAGAAAGTATCCATGGATACTGGCCAGACTGTTGCGCACTTTCCAGTTGATACACCAGAGCATTACGCGCCGCCGCCTGTGCCGTTGTTGCGGCGTTTGCCGGCACGCACCCGGACCATCTACTGGGCAGCCGGGAGCGTGTTGCTGCTCTTGCTGCTCGCCGGTCAGACACTGATCTTTTATGGACATGATTTCGCGCGCAAGACGCCAATACTGAAACCGACGATCGAAGCCCTCTGTACCGCACTTCCTTGCCGGACACTCCCAAGGATAGACATGGGCAACATGGACCTTGTCGAAACCCGGGTGGCGCCGCACCCGCGCTTTGACAAGGCCTTGCGCATCAAGGCAACGCTCGTCAATCGTGCTGCGAATGTACAGCCATATCCGATGCTCGAGGTGAGCCTGATCGACAGTCAGGGCCAACTGGTCGCGCGGCGCGCCTATCCACCACGTGAATACCTGAGCAAACCGGAAACCATCCAGCAGGGCCTGCTGCCGCAGGTAGCGGTTAACGTACAGCTCGACATCACCAGTCCGAGTACGCAGGCAAGCGGTTATGAGGTTCTGCTGCTGCCACCAGCTGAATAATCAAGCGCTAGCACGTTCTGTCTTGCCACATTCACGTGACTCTATCTGCTTTCGTCCTGAAATTATTTTCCCCCGTTTCCAATCACCGATGGCTAATATTATGAATCGACGAACAGTGTAGGGTTTCATTACCTCCATCCGTCCACGACACCTGATTGCCTCTTCCCTGAGCAGTGCTTTTGTGGGTAAGATGCCGCCCTTTCCGGAAAACCGGACAGCACGAACTGAGCAGGGCTTTATTTGAACTTCCGCATGCGCATAGGTCCCTACCAACTCAAAAACAATCTGGTCGTGGCGCCCATGGCCGGCGTCACCGACCGGCCGTTTCGCCTGCTGTGCCGCTCACTCGGTGCCGGACTGGCCGTGTCCGAGATGGTGGCATCCAACTCGCTGCTCTGGGGCAGCGAGAAGACCAAGCGTCGCGCCAACCACGAGGGCGAACCGGAACCGAAATCGGTGCAGATCGTCGGCGCCGATCCGTTCATGCTCGCCGAGGCCGCCAAGGTCAATGTCGCAAACGGCGCGCAGCTCATCGACATCAACATGGGCTGCCCGGCAAAAAAAATCTGCAACGTCATGGCCGGCTCGGCGCTGCTGCGCGACGAGTCACTGGTTGCGCGGTCTGCTGGAAAGCGTGGTCAAGGCGGTGGACGTGCCGGTGACGCTCAAGATCCGCACCGGCTGGGATAGCAGTTCGCGCAATGGCGTAGCCATCGCGCGCCTTGCGGAACAGTGCGGCATCCAGGCGCTGTCCGTGCACGGGCGCACGCGCGCCGACGCCTTCATGGGCGAGGCCGAATACGACACCATCGCCGCCATCAAGACGGCCGTGACCATTCCGGTAATCGCGAACGGCGACATCGACTCGCCGGAAAAGGCCAAACAGGTGCTCGCCCACACCGGCGCCGACGGTCGTCATGATCGGGCGCGCCGCCCAGGGTCGGCCGTGGATCTTTCGCGAGATCGAGCATTACCTGAAAACCGGCGAAAAACTGCCCGAACCGGAACCGCTCGAAGTACGCGCCATACTGCTCGGCCACCTCGAAAATCTGTATGCCTTCTACGGCGAGCACCTGGGCGTGCGCGTGGCACGCAAGCACATCTCCTGGTACAGCAAGGGTTGTGTCGGTGGCGGTGCATTCCGGCACGCTATCAACCAGGTGGAATCCACCAACGGCCAGCGCGCCATGATTGACGAGTTCTTTTCGCACCAGGCGGATCTCGGCGGAAAAGCTGCTCCTGCGTTTGTCCAGTGTATGGAGCCTCATTCACTGACGGCTTCGCGCTCCGCACTTCCGCCATCCATGGCGGTCGCCGACGCATCCACCGGGCTGGCGGCATGAAAGAACACCATCCGCGCAAGGGCCCGTTATCGACCTGCGTGAAGGGAGCGCTGGAACGCTACTTCCACGATCTCGACGGCGAGAAGCCGGCCGTCGAACTGTACGACATGGTGGTCCACGAAGTGGAGCGGCCGCTGCTCGAAATCGTGATGAAGCACGTGAAGAGCAACCAGTGCAAAGCGGCGGAGATGCTTGGCATCAATCGCAATACCCTGCGCAAGAAGCTCAAGCTGCACGGGCTGGACAAATAATTTCCGTTCCATCGCGGGAAAACACGGGGATGCGCTTCCCGTGATTACAAAGTAGATCCATTGAAGCCCTGCTTCGTTTTTCCATTCATATATAAGACCGAGACACCGCATGTCCCCCATCCAGCGTGCATTGATCAGCGTTTCCGATAAGTCTGGCGTAGTCGCGTTCGCGCGCGCGCTGAAAGAACTCGGGATTGAAATCCTGTCCACCGGTGGTACTGCCAAATTACTGGCCGACAACGGCATTGCCGTTACCGAGGTGTCGGCTTACACCGGCTTTCCAGAAATGCTCGATGGGCGCGTGAAGACGCTGCATCCGAAAATCCACGGCGGCCTGCTCGGCCGGCGCGACTTGCCAGCGCATGTTGCCGCCATGGATCAGCACGGCATCCCGCCGATCAATCTGCTGGTGGTGAATCTCTATCCATTTGAGCAGACCGTCGCAAAACCGGATTGCTCGCTCGAAGATGCGATTGAGAACATCGATATTGGCGGCCCGACCATGCTGCGCGCCGCCGCGAAGAACCACGGTTCGGTGACGGTAGTGGTCGACAACAGCGACTTCGAAACAGTGCTGAATGAAATGAAGGCAAATGCCGGTAGCGTCAGCGCCGCCACGCGCTTTGCGCTCGCGGTCAAGGTGTTCGAACACACCGCGCGATACGATGGCGCGATTGCCAACTATCTCGGCTGTATCCAGCCGGATGGCACGCGAACGGTGTTCCCGCACACCTACAACGCCCAGTACCGCAAGGCGCAGGAAATGCGCTATGGCGAAAACCCGCACCAGAAGGCGGCGTTCTATGTGGAACCGGCACCGGCCGAGGTTTGTGTTGCTACGGCGAAGCAGGTACAGGGCAAAGAACTTTCTTTTAATAATGTCGCCGACACCGACGCCGCGCTTGAGTGTGTGAAGGCGTTCGACGAACCGGCGTGCGTGATCGTGAAGCACGCTAACCCGTGCGGCGTGGCAGTGGCGAACACTATTCTCGATGCCTACAAGAATGCCTACATCACCGATCCGACCTCGGCGTTTGGCGGCATCATCGCCTTCAACCGGCCTCTCGATGCCGCCACCGCGAAAAATATTCTGGAGCGGCAGTTTGTCGAAGTGATCATTGCTCCGGAGGTGAACGAGGACGCCAGGCCGATCCTTGCCACAAAAACGAACATCCGCGTGTTGGCCTGCGGCACATGGGGGGCGAAACGCCCGGGTGGACTCGACTACAAACGCGTCACCGGCGGCCTGCTGGTTCAAGAACGCGACATTGGCATGATCAGCGAGAATGATCTCAAGATCGTCACAAAGCGCGCGCCCTCGCCACGCGAACTCGCCGACCTGCTGTTTGCCTGGAAAGTGGTTAAGTTCGTGAAGTCGAACGCCATCGTCTATTGCAAGGAAAGCCGTACCATCGGTGTCGGTGCCGGCCAGATGAGCCGTGTATACAGCGCGCGCATCGCCTCCATCAAGGCGACCGATGCCGGGCTCGAGGTGCACGGCAGCGTCATGGCCTCGGATGCGTTTTTCCCGTTCCGCGACGGCCTCGATCAGGCGGCGGAAGTCGGCGTCACCGCCGTCATCCAGCCAGGCGGGTCGATGCGCGACGATGAAGTCATCGATGCCGCCAATGAACATGGCATCGCCATGGTGTTCACCGGAATGCGGCATTTCCGTCATTAATGAAGGCAGGCCAGGGATGAACATCCTCATCATCGGCGGCGGTGGCCGCGAACACGCGCTGGCCTGGAAGACGGCGCAGTCGGCGCGTGTCCGGAAAGTCTATGTCGCGCCCGGCAACGCCGGCACGGCGCGCGAAGCCAAGTGCGCGAATGTCACGCTCGCCGTCGAGGACGTGGATGGTCTGCTGAAGTTTGCGCAGAGCAACAAGATTGATCTCACCATCGTCGGCCCCGAGGCGCCACTGGTGCTGGGTGTGGTGGACCGTTTCCGCGCCGCCGGACTGCGCTGCTTCGGGCCGGTGCAGGCCGCCGCGCAGCTGGAAGGTTCCAAGGCATACGCCAAGGACTTCCTGGCGCGTCATAAAATTCCAACCGCGGCCTACGGGTGTTTTACCGACGTCGCCGCAGCCGAGGCATTCATCCGGAAAATGGGTGCTCCGATCGTGGTCAAGGCCGATGGTCTGGCCGCCGGCAAAGGCGTGATAATTGCGGAAACAACGGATGAGGCAATCCGCGCAGTACACGACATGCTGGCCGGCAACGCATTCGGCGAGGCCGGGCACCGGGTGGTGGTGGAAGAGTTTTTGGAAGGTGAAGAGGCGAGTTTCATTGTCATGGCTGACGGCTCGCACGTGTTGGCGCTCGCCACTTCCCAGGACCACAAACGCGTCGGCGACGGCGACACCGGCCCGAATACCGGCGGCATGGGCGCCTACTCGCCGGCGCCGATCGTGACCCCGGAAATTCACGCGCGCGTGATGCGCGAGGTAGTCGAACCGACTATACGCGGGATGCAAACCGAGGGGCATCCGTATACCGGCTTTCTGTACGCCGGACTCATGATCGATGCACGCGGCAATATCAAGGTGCTGGAATTCAACTGCCGCTTCGGCGACCCGGAGACCCAACCGGTGATGCTGCGCCTCAAGTCCGACTTCGTCTCACTCATCGAGGCTGCGCTCGACAGCAGGCTCGATAAGGTCACAGCCGAGTGGGACACACGCGCCGCGCTCGGCGTGGTCATGGCGGCCGGTGGTTATCCCGGCTCCTACGACAAGGGCGATGTCATCGAAGGCCTGGCCGATACAGACGCGCCCAACACCAAAGTGTTTCACGCAGGCACCGCACTCAAAGACGGCAAGATTGTCACCAGCGGTGGGCGCGTATTGTGCGTGACCGCGCTCGGTGGCACAGTGGCGGAAGCGCAACAGCAGGTTTACGACGTCGTGCGGCAGATTCGCTGGAACGGTGCCCAGTACCGCACCGACATTGGCTTCCGCGCCATTGCACGTGAACAGACCCGGGAATAAGACATGAGCAGGACGGACGAGGTGACAGACAAGCCGTTCATCAAGTAGATGTATACCAGCGATCTCCAGCGCGCGGCACACATCCTCAAACAGGGCGGCATTGTCGCCTACGCCACCGAATACTGCTTTGGCCTTGGTTGCGATCCGTTCAACCGGAACGCCGTGTTCCGGCTCCTTCGCCTCAAGCACCGGCCGGCGAAAAAAGGATTAATTGTTCTGGCTGCCAGTACCGAGCAGCTTGCTCCCTATGCCACAACCCTCCCCGCATCGGCACTCGCTAGCTGGCCAGGACCACACACCTGGCTCCTTCCGGTCCGCCCCGGCGTCCCTGCCTGGATAACTGGCCGACACGACAAGATTGCGCTGCGTGTCACCGCGCATGCGCAGACGGCGGCGCTGTGCCGTGCGGCCGGCATGGCGATTGTCTCGACCAGCGCCAACCGCGCCGGCGAGGTCCCGGCGAGGTCTGAGCGTGAGGTGGCGCGCCGCTTTGGCAGGCTGGTCGATTTTATTCTGCCTGGCCATGTTGGCACAGCAATGGCTCCGACGCCGATCCGCGATGCGCTAACGGGTAGACTGATTAGACCCGGGTAACGTGTATCCTTGTCCCTTCAACTATTAAAGCTTGCATCGAACCCATGAACCCACCCGACATTGTTGTCGTTAAGCAGTATCTGCTTGGTCTGCAAGACCGCATCTGTAGTGCGCTGGAGAGCGAAGATGGGGCGCAGAAATTCAACGAAGATGCCTGGGATCGTCCTGAGGGCGGTGGTGGCCGCTCGCGCGTGCTGACCGAAGGCGCGGTGTTCGAACAGGCAGGTGTGAATTTCTCGCACGTATTCGGCAAGACCCTGCCGCCATCCGCGACCGCACACCGTCCGGAGCTGGCCGGTCGCGCATGGCAGGCACTTGGCGTATCGCTGGTCATCCATCCGCGCAACCCGTATGTGCCAACGTCGCATATGAACGTGCGCTTTTTTATCGCCGAAAAGGAAGATGCGGAGCCGGTGTGGTGGTTCGGCGGCGGCTTTGATCTCACTCCGTATTATGGTTTTGAGGAAGACTGTGCACACTGGCATCAAACAGCCAAGTCGGCCTGCGATCCATTCGGTTCAGATTACTACCCGCGATTCAAAAAATGGTGCGATGAGTATTTCTACCTCAAGCATCGCAACGAGACGCGCGGCATCGGCGGTTTGTTTTTCGATGATTTGCACGAACACGGCTTTGAAAAGTGCTTCAGCTTCACGCAGAGCGTCGGCGATCATTATATTCACGCCTATCTGCCGATCGTGCAGAAGCGCAAGGACACGCCATACGGCGAACGCGAACGAGATTTTCAGCTCTACCGGCGTGGGCGCTATGTTGAGTTCAACCTGGTTTACGACCGCGGTACGCTGTTCGGTCTGCAGAGCGGTGGACGCACCGAGTCAATTCTGATGTCGCTGCCACCACTGGTGAAATGGCGCTACAACTGGCGACCGGAACCGGGCACGCCGGAGGCGCGCTTGTACGATGGTTTTCTCAAGCCGCGCGACTGGCTGGCCTGACGTATCGAATACAGAGGCCAGCGTGGCCTTAGTGCACAACCGGCAAGAGTTCGACTATCTTCGCCATCACCTCCGGGCTATCCCACTCCACTTCTCCGAACACACCGAGACGTATATGGCCTTCCGCATCGAGCACGAAGCTCGTCGGAAACACGAATACCTTCCAGCTTTTAAGCGCAACGCCATCCCGGTCCATGGGCACTGTAAAGTCCAATTTCATTTTTGACAGGAATGCACGCACACTCTCGTCCGGTTCGGCCATGTTGATGGCGAGAATGGAAAACGGCTTGTCGGCCAGTTTCTCCTTGAGCCGTTGCATGGATGGCATTTCGCGCACACACGGCGGGCACCAGGTTGCCCAGAAATTAATCAGCACCACGCGCCCGCGCCACTGCACTAGATCCTGTGCACGACCGTCAAGATCGAATAATTTCAGTGACGGCGGCACCGGGTTTCCCTTGTATGGTTGCAGGCCGCGAACGACGTGGCGTGTTGCGGCTGACTTTGTGCCTGATACCTTGGCTGCAGACGGATCAGCAGCCGACGCCTGGCGCAGACCATCTATCGCAGCGCGCAGTCGCGCTGCAAATTTTACGGACTCTGCATCTTCTTCGGGTGTGGCATCCGCTCGAAAGTAGTAGCGATCGCGAATCCCAGACAGGAACTCTACTGTGACAGGCGCGCCGCTTCGCCCCAGCTCCGACTTCAGTGCATCGATCCGAAAACGCCACGGGGACTGTTCCGGCTGGATCACGTGCACCGGCAGATGCGTTTGCGCAACTACCGGATGAAACTCGGCCTCGCGTCCCGGCTCGGGTGGTCCAAGATACAGATTGGGGTGCAAGAGAATGACGCCGTCCAATCCGGCCGCACCGGGATGCGCCGTCTGCCAGGCATGTGCGCCACGCAGGGCTAGCAGCCCGGCGCGCGCCGAAGCCAGCAGCGTTACCCGCTTGCCGCGCGTGCGCGCGGCGTCAATCAGCGTGACGATGTCACTATCCGGCACCTGTTCCAGACTGCTCTCGAGCGTTGGCAGGAAGCGTGCCTCCAGCACATCGGCGCGCCAAACCTCGATACTCTGCGTACGCATTTTTTCGGCCAGCGCCGCATCTGATGTGGCGCCAGGGATTCCGGATGGCAGCCACAAAAGCAGTGTGTCACCGGCAGCATCATGCACCGTCACCGGAATATCCATTCCGTTGGATAAGCGCACGTCGCGCGCTTGAACTGCCAAGGAAACAACCAGCAGCGCAGTGCCGATGGCGGCGGTCCCGAAATGTTGAAGAAGTCTAGTTAACGACATCACGATATCTCAGTATTAGAAACAGGCAGCATGTCCAGGGGGCTCGAATCCGCTCGATGAATGCAATCGATAATCCCGGTGACTGCCGCCACACCAGAAGCCATGCGAATCCTGTGTATTGTTGTCATCCGCAATCCAAGCTTCGGTTCTGTGTCCTGTGTGGTGCGGAACAGTGCGTGGAGATGGCTGGAACGTCTCAGGACTTCGTTTCGAGTTTCTGTTTCAGGAGTTCAAGGCTGTCATCAATATCATTGCTGATTCGCTGCTCCCTAAGCAATGCAATATAACTGCTCACCGGACCGGCTCCTGTATCACCCGTGACACGCCACACTACACGTGTGCCGCCGGGCTCTGAGACGAGGGTCAAGGTTCCATCGGAGCGAAACTCGCCTGCGTTGTACAACACGGCATAGGCCACGAGTTTCTCACGCTCACTTTGCATGATCTTCATAATGGCGCGACCTTCCAGGGCGCGCCAACGGCTGGTTGCGCCTACGCCGGAGTCCGGACCACTGAACTCAATCTGCAACGCCGGCTGCGGCCGGTACCAGACGACCCATTCACGCCACTGCTTGAAGCTGTTGAGATGCGGAAAAATGGAATCTGCCGGCGCGCGAATCACAACCGATCGCTCAACCTTCCAGGCACCAGGCAGCATGAAGCCGATGCCCAGCAGAAGCAACAGAATGGCCACGACGACAATGAAAATACGTATCAGGCTCTGCATCCGGAAATATCCTTCGATTCCGATCAGCGAGCTCGCGCCGCTACGCCAAGAATAAACTCCAGACACTCGAAGCGGTTGTAGGCTTCCTGTAATCCGTGTCCCCATACCGTGGCGCCATGGCCGCGGACCATGAGCGCACTGAGCGCCGGCGGAGTCTTGCTCAGGCGCTTGCCGATCTCGACGGCAATCCGGGCCACATCGAGCGTGTTCTCGAATAGCGGCAAATCCACTTTCGGGTTCTGTTTCCAGATATCAAATCCCTTGAGCATTTCAACCGCCGGCAGGCGCAGCACCTTGGCGGCGCGTTTTGCGCGCCCGGAAACCAGGCAGCCATCCACGCTGTGCCCGTGCAAGCAGGCGCGCGCGTCCGGGAACAACGCATATATAGTGCGGTGAATCGCGGTTTCGGCGGATGGTTTGTTGCCGGGCGCGGCGCGCTCGACGACTTCACCGTCGTGGATGCGCACCAGCAGAAAATCGCTTTCGTCCAGTCTGCCCTTCGGCCGGCCGCTTGCCGTAATCCAGAAGTTGTCACTGTCAGCTCGCGCGGAAAGATTCCCGGCAGTACCACTCATCCAGCCACGCTGGTGGAAGTCACGCGCTATTTCCACCAGTGCGGCGCGCGGTGGCAGGTCGTCTAGCGTTTTTGCCATGCTTGTTCTGTCCCGGCTGCAAGCCCTTGAGCCATGGACCATAGTATACAGAATGCCTGTAAAGCAGCGACTTCGCCGCCCGGCGCCCACCGGGGTTATACTGGTGAATCTGACCCGCACTGGTTTCGAGTCCAGTAACTGCATGAAAAAAATCAAACCTGACTCCCAAACCGCGATGCCAACAAGCCGGCGGCTTGAGCTGACCGAGATTGTGTCGTGGCTTGCGACCGACCGATTGATTTCTGCGCAGGATGCTGCCGACCTTGTCGCGTTAAAAGCCCGCTTTACGCCAGTGGATGTGCACCCGCTTGTGGTCCTGGCGGAGAGAAACCTGAAAGACTCTCGCCGCCAGCACAAGCTGCTGACACTCGAATCGCTTACTCAGTGGCTGGCGGACCGCTGCGAGTTGCCGTACGTGCGCATTGATCCGCTAAAGATCGACGTGGCCCAGGTCACCGCTACCGCTTCGTACGCCTATTGCGCGCGCCGCAAGATTCTGCCGATCGCCGTAACCACTGAGACCATCACCTTCGCCACCAGCGAGCCCTTTGTCACGGACTGGGAGGATGAGCTGGCGCGTGTGCTGCGCAAGCGCATCAACCGTGTGCTCGCCAACCCGGTAGACATCGGCCGTTACCTCGACCAGTTTTATTCCCTGAACCGGTGGGTGCGAAGTGCGCTCACCGATGCCACGGAGTCTCCGGCGAGCGTCATCAACAACCTTGAACAATTGGTCGAACTCGGCAGCAAGGGAAAACTTGACTCCAGTGATCATCATGTGGTGCAAGTAGTCGACTGGCTGTTGCAGTACGCCTTCGACCAGCGCGCCAGCGACATTCATCTGGAACCGCGCCGTGACAAGAGTGACATTCGCTTTCGCATCGACGGCGTGCTCCACCAGGTCTACCAAGTACCCACCCCGGTGATGAGCGCAATCATTGCGCGCATCAAGACACTGGGTCGCATGGACGTAGCCGAGAAACGCCGGCCGCTGGACGGCCGGCTTAAAACTCGTACACCAAACGGCGATGAAGTGGAACTGCGCCTGTCGAGTATCCCGACCGCGCTCGGTGAAAAAATGGTGATGCGTATCTTCGATCCGAGTGTGCTGCTGCGCAATTTTAAGGAATTGGGTTTGAACGCGCAGGAGGTCAATGTATGGCAGTCGCTGGTGACACAACCGCATGGCATCGTGCTGGTCACGGGCCCGACCGGTTCGGGCAAAACCACCACGCTCTATT
The DNA here is from genome assembly GCA_963698375.1 of uncultured Pseudomonadota bacterium. Lineage (GTDB taxonomy): Bacteria > Pseudomonadota > Gammaproteobacteria > Acidiferrobacterales > UBA6901 > UBA6901. Next base: position 123,192 of record CAVOQN010000006.1, on the reverse strand, counting down.
CAACCCTCAAACAGCTGGCACGGCCCGAGGTGAACCTTTGCACCATCGAGGATCCGATCGAAATGGTCGAGCCGAGCTTTAACCAGATGCAGGTGCAGCACAACATCGATCTCACATTCGCAAACGGGGTACGTGCGCTACTGCGTCAGGATCCGGACATCATCATGATCGGTGAAATCCGCGATCTCGAAACCGCGGAAATGGCGGTGCAGGCGTCACTCACCGGCCATCTGGTGTTTTCAACCCTGCACACCAACGACGCCCCGTCCGCCATTACCCGCTTGCTGGAACTTGGCTCCCCGGCCTACCTCATCAACGCAACCTTGTTGGGTGTATTGGCGCAACGTCTGGTGCGCATGCTCTGCCCACATTGCAAGCAACCCGGCGAACTCGATGATGAAGCCTGGCGCCGATTGACGCATCCCTGGAATGTACCCAAGCCTGCCTCGGCGTTTCTCCCCAAGGGCTGCCTCGAATGCCGCAATACCGGTTATTTCGGACGCATTGGCATCTACGAAATGCTGACTGTCACACCTGCGCTGCGTCAACAAATTCGCCCGGAAAGCGATGTGGCGGCGCTGCGCGCCCAGTCACTCAAGGATGGCATGCAGCCGCTGCGCCTGAGCGGCGCGCGCAAGGTCGGCGCGGGGCTGACGACCATCGAAGAAATATTGAGAGTTGCGCCGCCGCCGGAAGAATCCTGAGCGGTACAAATTTTTCGTGAATCAACCGAACAACATATCGCGCTGGGTGTATACCGGCGTCCAACCCTTGGTGTCGATGAAATAGCGCACCGCCTTGATACGCGGGCTGTCCTTCATCACAAACCAGTGCTCGGTATTGGCCGGCACATTGATGTAATCGCCGGCCGTAACTTCCAGCAGAAACTGGTTGCCATCCGGTTCGACAAAACCGAAGTAGCCCTTGCCGGAAAGGATGTAGCGCACCTCGTCGTCGGTGTGCAGGTGAATCTTGTCGAACTTGGCGAGCATGTCGTTGAGTCCCGGGATGGCTTCGTGTATTACCACCATGTCACGCGTGGCATATCCCTTGTCGCGCTTCAGTTCCTCGAAGCGATTCTCGACGCTCTTGAGCAATTCTTCTTTCTCGGTATCGTTCAACGCCTGCTGGTTGAGAAGCGCCTGAGCCCGACTGTCTTCCGGCGCGGGCCAGTGCCTGAGGGTGATCCCAAGCTTGCTGAGGCGTGGCTGGATGAAACTCAGATCGGTATTTTCCTTGCCGTCCGGAAAAATAATGCGGGCCATGCGGTATCCTCCAGTGTATGGGGGTTGAAAAACGCCGTTTGCACAAGACTGCGTGAAAACGGCTGAAGTGCAGGATACACAAGTGCCGTGGGCGTGGACCAGAGGGGACGTGATGTGCGGTCGGCCTGTACGGCAAGTAGCGTGTTAGCCGATCACCGGGGTTTCCGTTTTGCGCCGGCGGACATTGGCATGCGACCGGCCATTCTTGGGCCGTTCCGCTGCTGAATGGGTATGTTTCGGCCCTGAGGCAGGCACCTCTGTGGCGCGAGGCGGCGCTGCGTCCGGTTTTGCTTCGGCAACCTGTGCTGGTTTCTGCGCGTGAGCGGTCGGTCGGGTATCGTGCCGAGCGCGTTGCGGTGGACGTGCGCCACGGCGGCCGTGCTCTTCGCGCCGCCCGCGGCCGCCGGTACGTGCCTGCTCGTGTTCGCGTGCGCGTTCACGAATCTCGCCGCGCGGTGGCGGCGTGAGCACGGGCAGCAACTCCTGGGTGATGCGCGCCACCGGAATCTTGAAACCGATGTATTTCTCGATATCGAGCAACGAGAACGAATATTCTTCACAGGCAAACCCGACGGCATCGCCGGAAGCGCCGGCACGCGCGGTGCGGCCGATACGGTGCACATAATCCTCGGCATCCTGTGGCAGGTCGTAGTTGAACACGTGCGACACATCGGGAATATGCAGGCCGCGCGCGGCGACGTCGGTGGCCACCATGATCGGCAACTCGCCGGACTGGAAATCATGCAACAGACGCTCGCGCTTGTTTTGCGGCACATCGCCTGAAATTACCTCGGCGTTGAAACCGTTCGAGCGCAGCCAGGCGCGCACGCGTTCGGCTGCGCCCTTGGTATTGGTGAACACCAGGGAGCGATGCGGATCCATGTGGCGCAGCAATCCGACCAGCAGCGGCAGCTTCTCTTCGTTCGCAGTGTGGTACAGAACCTGGGTAACGCGATCGGCGGTGACCTTCTCGGACTCGATTTTCACCAGTTCCGGGGTGTTCATGTGCTCATAGGCGAGCTCGATTACCCGATAGGACAGTGTCGCCGAAAACAGCATGCCGAGACGTTCGGCCGGAGGCGGCATGCGGTTCAGCAGGAAGCGGATGTCCTTGATGAAGCCGAGATCGAACATGCGGTCGGCTTCGTCCAGCACCATGACCTGCACACCCTTGAGGTCAAAAATATGTTGCTTGAAGTAGTCGATGATTCGGCCGGGCGTGCCGATCAGGATATCAACCCCGTCTTCCAGCATTTTACGCTGGCTGTCGTAGCCGGTGCCGCCGTAGACCAGCCCGAGCTTGAAACCGGTGTGCTTGCCGAGCAACACGGCATCCTTATGAATCTGGATAGCCAGTTCGCGGGTCGGCGCCAGCATGATGGAACGCGGGCTCTTGGCCTTGCGTTCAGGTCGCGATGGGTGTTTCAGCAAATGGGCGAACGCCGCCAGCAAAAAAGCGGCTGTCTTGCCGGTACCGGTTTGGGCCTGTCCGGCGACATCGTGTCCGGCCAAGGCGATCGGCAGGGTGCCGGCCTGAATGGGGGTGCAACGCTCGAATCCGGCCTCGCGCACGCCAGCCAGCAGGGGCTCGGGCAGGTCCAGATCAGCGAAGGCCTTATCGGATAGATGGGTGTCGGTCATTGAGTTACTTGCAGGATACCAGAAATTCGAAGCAAATGGCATGGAAATCCGCATAGACTCGCGGACTTACGGACGTCACCCTTGCATTACCCTGACGATTCCGCTCAAATAACCCGCATCAGTTCGCCCCGACGGCGACCCAAGCCCACCAGACTACGCGGAGATACGCGACCATGAGTAGCGGTATTAACCATGTTACGGATGCATCATTCGAGCAGGAAGTGCTCAAATCAGCAGGGCCAGTATTGGTAGATTTTTGGGCTGAGTGGTGTGGCCCCTGCAAGATGATCGGACCAGTGCTCGAGGAAATTTCCGGGGAATACGGCACCAAGCTCAAGATCGCGAAACTCAACATCGACGAAAATCCGGCCACCCCGCCGAAATACGGTATCCGTGGTATCCCGACTCTGATGTTGTTCAAAAACGGACAGGTCGAGGCCACCAAGGTTGGCGCGGTTTCGAAATCGCAGCTGGCCGCATTCATCGACGGTAACATATAAAAAAGCACCGCCCGCCCGGCATTTTCCGGCTAGACGCCGGGCGGAAGCAGTGCTATGTTTCCTTTTAAGTAGCAATAATAATCCTGTCGTAGCAAACCAAACCATCCTTTTGCTGTATCCGTCCCGGCCCCCGGGGCAGGCACGTGTTCCCGCACGGTGCCGTACTCTCACTCACTTACTGCCATGAATCTCACCGAACTCAAACGCAAGACACCCACAGAACTCGTCGAAATGGCCGCCAGCATGGAACTCGAAGGCGGCAGTCGCATGCGCAAGCAGGACCTGATTTTTGCCCTGCTCAAGGCCCAAGCGCGCAAGGGCGAAGACATCATGGGCGAGGGTGTTGTCGAAATCCTGCAAGACGGTTTCGGCTTCCTGCGCTCTGCCGATGCCTCCTACCTGGCCGGACCGGACGACATCTATGTGTCGCCCTCGCAGATCCGGCGTTTCAACCTGCGCACCGGCGACACCGTTACCGGCACCATACGCCCGCCGAAAGAGTCTGAACGCTATTTCGCCCTGCTGAAGGTCGATACCATTAACTTCGGCGCGCCCGAAGACGCAAAAAACAAGGTCCTGTTCGAGAACCTGACGCCGCTCCACCCGAACAAGCGGCTGCGCCTCGAACGCGACAACGCCTCCAGCGAAAACCTCACTTCACGCGTAATTGACCTGATCTCGCCCATCGGCCTCGGCCAGCGCGGCCTGATCGTCTCGCCCCCGAAGGCCGGTAAAACCGTGATGTTGCAGAACGTCGCGCATGCCATCACCAGCAATTACCCGGATGTGTCACTGATCGTACTGCTGATCGACGAGCGCCCGGAAGAAGTGACCGAAATGCAGCGCTCGGTGCGCGGCGAAGTCGTGTCCTCGACCTTCGACGAACCGGCCACCCGCCATGTGCAGGTAGCGGAAATGGTGATCGAAAAGGCCAAACGCCTGGTCGAGCACAAAAAGGATGTCGTGATTCTGCTTGACTCGATCACCCGCCTGGCACGCGCCTACAACACGGTGGTGCCGGCCTCCGGCAAGGTGCTCACCGGTGGTGTCGACGCCAACGCCCTGCAACGCCCGAAGCGCTTTTTCGGCGCGGCGCGCAACATCGAAGAAGGCGGCAGCCTCACCATTCTGGCCACCGCGCTAATCGACACCGGCTCGAAAATGGACGACGTGATCTACGAGGAATTCAAGGGTACCGGCAACGCCGAAATACACCTTGATCGACGTCTGGCCGAGAAGCGCAATCTATCCGTCGATCAACATCAACCGCTCCGGCACGCGCCGTGAGGAGTTGCTGCTCAACGCCGAAGACATGCAGAAAATCTGGATCCTGCGCAAGCTGCTGCACCAGATGGACGAAATGGAAGCCTCCGAGTTCCTGCTCGACAAGATTCGCGCCACCAAGAGCAACGGTGAGTTCTTCGATTCGATGAAGCGCTGAAACAGGCTGGCAGCTGACCTCCTGGATTTCAGAAAACAAGAAATCGGCCGAATTCAGTAATAACACCTGTTTTCCGGCCAAAACTTGCGTCCGGGCATGGTTTTCCGTAACATCCCCGGCCTTTCCGCTCCCGGTCGGCAATCGGGGCACGATTTGAGGCATTGAACATGAAAGAAGGCATCCATCCCGAGTACAAGGAAATCAAGGTGACCTGCGCCTGCGGTAACAGCTTCGTCACCCGCTCCACCCTGGGCAACGACCTGGGCGTGGAAGTCTGCTCGAACTGCCACCCGTTCTTCACCGGCAAGCAGAAGGTCGTGGACAGCGGCGGGCGCGTGGACAAGTTCCGCCAGAAGTACGGCATGGGCGTGAAAAAATAACGGTGCAGCCGTTCGCCCGATTCCTGCAAAAGGCGCCGCAATCCGGCGCCTTTTTGCATTCTCGGCTCCGTAAACACGACATCCCTGTCGCACTCCTGCTTTCCTGGTTTCGTTACTGGCTGCTTCCCTGTACCGTTCCTGGTTGTCCTGGCGTTGTTGCCTCCTGCCACTCACGGCGATTGCCGGCACCGAGGGCGTTACGGTCCGGCATGTGCTGGATGGCGACAGCGTGATCCTGACTGACCAGCGCCAGGTGCGGCTCATCGGCATCAATGCCCCGGAATTCGGCAAACAAGGCAAACCGGACGAACCGCTGGCCGCCGCCGCGCGCGACCGGCTGCGTGAGTTGGTCCAGGGTCGAGAGTGTGCAGCTGGTGCTGGAGGAAGAACAGCGCGACCATTACGGCCGCTGGCTCGCGCACCTGGAGCTGCCGGACGGCACCAAGGTGGAGGAAGTACCTTCTTAAGGAAGGGCTGGCGTCGGCGATTGCCATTCCACCGAACGTCAGCCAGATGCGCCGACTATTCGACGCCGAATCCACCGCGCGCACGGCACGGCGCGGCATCTGGGGGTCTTGCCTATTCCACACCGCTTCCTGCCGAATCGCTGGCCAGCGTCGCACACCGGCTTCCATTTTGTGCGCGGCCGGGTGACCCATGTCGGACGCAGCCAGAAATATGTGTATCTGGACATGGGCCCGCGGTTCGCACTGCGTATCGGACACGCCGACTGGAAGCAGTATTTCCATGAGCCGACCCGAAGACTGGCGCGGCACACTAATCGAGGCGCGCGGCTGGATCAGCGAGCAGAATGGACGGCTGCACATGCGCATCGGCCACCCGGCGATGCTGCAACGACTGCCCTGAACCGGGAATCTGTAAGACAATAGCCACATGCTCATTCACCTGCGCCGAACTTCTGCTGCTGCTCTTGCTGCCCGGCCTGGCCGCAACGCTGATCGCCGCGTGCGCGGTCAACCCGGTCAGTGGCGGCCACGAACTCGCGCTCCTGAGCGAAGCGGACGAACTGCGAGCTCGGGCGCGAGAACGACGTCGCCGTGCGTAAACAATATGGTGTGTACGCGAATCCGCGCCTGCAGGCGTACGTGCAGCAGGTGGGCGAGCGCCTCGCGGCCACGAGCCACCGTCCGCAACTCAAGTACAGCTTCACCGTGCTCGATTCGCCGGATGTGAATGCCTTTGCATTGCCCGGCGGTTATATCTACATCACGCGCGGCATCATGGCGCATCTCAATTCCGAGGCCGAGCTGGCCGCGGTGCTCGGCCACGAAATCGGGCACGTCACCGCGCGTCATGCGGTACGTCAGTACTCGGCCGCCATGGCCGCCAATGTCGGATTTACCCTCGGCTCGATCCTGGTGCCGGAACTCGGATCGCGTGCCGGCCAGTCGCTGCTCAATACGCTCGGCGGCGCGTTGCTGTCCGGTTATGGACGCGATCATGAACTGGAGGCCGACCGGCTCGGTGCGGAGTACCTCGCGCGCAGTGATTACGAACCGAAGGCGATGATCGAGGTCATCGCGCTGCTCAAGAATCAGGAAGTATTCGAAAAGGCGCTCGCCGCCAAGGAAGGGCGCGCGCCGCGCGTCTACCACGGCGTGTTCGCCAGTCACCCAAGCGCCGATGAGCGCCTGCAACAGGTGGTGGGCGAAGCAGAAAAACACCGCCGCGTGACCAACGGACGCGTGGAGCGCACGGCCTATCTGAAACTGCTCGACGGCCTGGCCTGGGGCGACAGCGAGGCGCAGGGTATCCGGCGCGGCACCGGCTTCTATCACAAGGGTCTCGACTTCGCGGTACGATTCCCGGCCGGCTGGCGCGTCGACAACAAACCGGAGCGCCTGCTCGCGACCAGTCCCGGGCAGGATGCGCTCATCGAGATGCAGACCACGAGCAAAGGCAACGTGCGCACACCACAGGAATATCTGGTGGTCGGCATGAAGCTGCGCGACCTGCATGACACCCAGGCACTCAAGGTGAACGGGCTGCCGGCCTACGCCGGCGATCACCCGCATGCAGACGCCGTTCGGGCAGCGCGATACGCACGTTGCGGTCGTGTTCCTGCATGGACAGGCATTTCGTTTCTTCGGCGTCGCGCGCGCCGAAGACAATGCGATCGAGCGCGCCTTCCTCGACACCGTGCAAAGCCTGCATGCGCTGCGCCCTGCGGAACGCGCACTCGCCCGCGGCCAGCAGCATTACACTGATGACGGCACGCGCCAGCGATAACTTCGCCAAGCTTGCGCGCCGCGCGCCGCTTAAAAACGAGCCGGAGGCGATTCTGCGCCTGCATCAACGGAAAATACCCGCAGGGCGAACCGACGCCCGGCGAACTTGTGAAGACCATCCGCTAGGGAATGCACGCTGGCACAAAGTCCATTGCGCCAATCACGGCGCCTGGAAAACTAACCCTACTCAACTGCACCCGACAATATGACTGACGACCTGAAAATCGCTGCACTCGACTATCACGCGCTACCAACGCCCGGCAAAATCAGCGTCGAGTCCACCAAACCCTGCGCCACCCAGCAGGACCTCGCACTGGCCTACACGCCAGGCGTGGCCGAACCGGTGCGCGCCATCGCCGACGACCCGGAGGCCGCCTATCGCTACACCATCAAGGGAAACCTGGTGGCGGTGATCACCGATGGCACGCGCCGTGCTCGGCCTCGGCAATGTCGGCGCACTCGCCGGCAAGCCGGTCATGGAAGGCAAGGCGGTGCTGTTCAAACGCTTCGCGAATATCGACGTGTTCGATATCGAGGTGGATGCCAAGACGCCGCAGGAATTCATCAACACAGTGATCGCCATTGCGCCAACCTTCGGCGGCATCAATCTCGAAGACATCGCCGCGCCGGCGTGCTTCGAAATCGAAGCCGTGCTGCGCGAAAAACTCGATATCCCGGTATTCCACGACGACCAGCACGGCACCGCCGTCATCATCGGCGCGGCACTACTCAACGCGCTGGAACTGCAAGGCAAGAACATTGCGGACGCGCGCATCGTCTGCCTCGGTGCCGGCGCTGCCGGCATCGCCTCGCTCAACCTGCTCCTCGAACTCGGCGTGAAGCGCGCCAACATCCTGCTGGTGGATCGCAAAGGCGTGATTCACAGCGGGCGAACCGACACTCAATCCGCAGAAGCGCGCGTTCGCAGCCGAAACCACGAAGCGCACGCTCGCCGACGCCATGCAGGGTGCCGACGTGTTCCTTGGCGTGTCCGGGCCAAACCTGCTCACCCAGGACATGCTGCGCAGCATGGCGGCCAAGCCGGTGGTGTTCGCGCTCTCCAATCCGGACCCGGAGATCCGTCCGGAACTGGCGCACGCCGCACGCACCGACCTCATCATGGCCAGCGGGCGTTCCGACTACCCGAACCAGGTGAACAACGTGCTCGGCTTCCCGTTCATCTTTCGCGGCGCGCTCGATGTGCGCGCGCACACGATTCACCAGAAGATGCTGATCGCGGCCGTGCATGCGCTTGCCGCGCTCGCGCGCCAGCCAGTGCCGAAGGAAGTGCTGGCCGCCTACAACCTCACGCAGCTGCCTTTGGGCATGACTACATCATTCCCAAGCCGCTCGATCCGCGTCTGCTCGCGACAGTGCCGCCGGCCGTGGCGCGTGCCGCGATTGACGTGGGGGTGGCACGCGCCCCTTATCCGGCGCACTATCCGGCTGAGCCGCCCGGCCGTCCGGCGCTTTCTCGCGCCCGTCCGGCGCGCATGGGCGCGACGACGCCGGGCGTGCATACTTTTTCAGGCAGACATGGCGGTATTGCGAACAATGGCTACATACCGCAGAAAACCGCAGACGATAAACTGCTGGCCAACGTACGGCAGATTCTCGATGGCCTGAAGAAAACCGACGATGGCGCGGCTGCTGTACAGCATTCATCGAGCGCGGTCTGCTCAAGTTTGGGGCGACCCGGATCGAGATGGCGTTCCTGGCTTTCGTCGACAAACTGCTGGTCCGCTATCTCGACGGCCCGTACAGCGATCCCGCCACGCGCATCCGCATCAAGGTCATCCAGCAGCGTCTGCGTCCCTACCTCAACGAAATTCCGACGCATGCCGCACCCACAGCGCCGGAGCGAACTGCAAACGCCGGTCGTGGAGAACCCTCCAACGGCGCCGCACGTGCCTGACGAGGTGGTTCAGCGAATCCACAACGACGGCTCCGGAACCACAGTGAAAGCGAAAGCCTGCCGAATCAACTTGCCCAGCGCATGGCAGACGCGTTGACGCATGGACGCGACTTCGACAGCCTGCTGCGCACCAGTCTGCAGACACTCGATGAGAGCAGACGAGACGCCGGAGTGGCCGAGCTCAAGGAACTGTTACGAACCGGCATCGAGGAGCTTATCGCCGAACACCGCACGCTCGGAGAAACCCTGGCAGAAACCAGGCGCGGCTTGCAGGTCATGGCCGACGACCGGCAACAGATGGAAAAGGCGCTCAACAATGCGCGCAAAAACAGCCTCACCGACGAACTCACCGGGCTGCCCAACCGCAGCGCCTTCCTGCGCCAGCTGAAAGCCGAGATCGGACGCGCACGGCGATATGGTTTTTCCCTGGCACTGGCGCTGATCGATCTGGACGATCTCAATGCCATCAACGAACGTCATGGTTATGCCGCTGGCGACGCCATCCTGCACACCTATGCGCGAGAGATCATGTCGCTGTTTCGCGGCTACGACATGGTGGCACGCTACGCCGATGATGAGTTCGCGGTGTTGCTGCCGAACACCCAGAAAGATGGCGCCGTGCGTGCCCTCGACAAGGCGCAGAAGCACGCCGCCGGCACCTTCATTCAATTCAACGGCCAGAATCTTCCGCTGCCGTCGTTCTCGAGCGTGCTCACGCTCTATTCGCATGGCGAGCAGCCGGATGCACTGCTCAAACGTGCCGACGAAGCCTTGAGCCAGGCCAAGCAGCGTGGGCGCGCCCAGTCCGTGGTGGCGCTGGCGGCCAATTGATCGGGGGCAACACTGCTGTCCCCTACCCCATGAAATAGAAACTGTAGCTGCTGGTCTATTTCGCGTTCATCGTGATCCTGTAGTATCTCAGCCTCAAGCATTTTCCGGGCACTGCCACACCTTGGCATCGACGTTCGACACTACAACAAGCAAGGCATCCTCATGAAAAGCCTGTGGAATGACGACGAAGCCAGCCTCTACCAGGACGAGCTGGGCCAGCGCGTGTACAGTTCGCGCCTGCTCGGCCGCGAACCGGCGCTGGTGCTGCACGGCGGTGGCAATACCTCGGTCAAGCTGAACGAGACCAACCTGCTGGGCGAGGAAGAGGCGCTGCTCTATGTCAAAGGCAGCGGCGCGGATCTCGAACACATCGAAGCCAGCGGCTTCTCACCCGTACGGCTTGATCCGCTTCTCAAGCTGGCGAAACTGCCGGCGCTCTCCGACCCGGAAATGGTGAACGCATTGCGCACGCAAATGACGCGCGCCGATGCGCCCACGCCTTCGGTCGAGGCGATTCTGCACGCCATCCTTCCCTATCGGTTCGTTGATCACACCCACGCCGACGCGGTGCTTGCCATCATGAACAGCCGCGACGGCGAGGCGCGCATACGCGAGATCTACGGCGACTAGCGTGGTGATCATTCCCTACGTCATGCCGGGCTTCGATCTGGCGCGCGCCGTGGCCGAACGCTTCCCGGCAGCGGCCGGACCGATGACCATTGGCATGATCCTGCTGCACCACGGTGTGTTTTCCTTCGGCAACACGGCGCGCGAATCCTACGAGCGCATGATCGACCTCGTCTCGCGCGCCGAGGACTATCTCGCCAAGCACAATGCCTGGAATATTTCGGAACCGGCGCTGACGCCCGGGCCGGTGCCGTTGCGGCACGAACTGGCGGCGCTGCGCCACGAGGTCTCAAGAGTCGCCGGCTTCCCGCTGATACTTTCCGCGCACACCGATTCGCGCAGCCTTGCCTTCGCGCGCCGCGACGATCTGGCCAGGCTCACGCAACAGGGCCCGGCCACGCCCGATCACGCCATTCGCACCAAGCGCCTGCCACTGCTCGGGCGCGACGTGGCGGCCTATGAAAACGCCTATCGCAAATACTTCAGTGCCTACAGCGCGCAGGCCAAGGAACCGAAGACCATGCTCGACCCGGCGCCGCGCGTGCTGCTCGATCCGCAGCTCGGTGTTTGCACCTTGGGACGCAGTGCCAAAGAGGCGGCCATCGTGCACGACATCTACTCACACACCATGGACATCCAGTTACGCGCCGCGCGCCTTGGCGGCTATCAGGCGCTCTCGCCGAAAGATATCTTTGATGTTGAGTACTGGGACCTGGAACAGGCCAAGCTGAAGAAAGGCGGCAAGCCGCCACTGTTCGCCGGGGAAGTGGCACTGGTCACCGGCGCCGCTTCCGGCATCGGCAAGGCCTGTGTCGAATCATTGCTGGCGCGCGGCGCGGCGGTCATCGGTCTCGACATCGATCCGGCGATCGCCACACTTCACCGCCGCCCTGATTTCATCGGCCTCGTGTGCGACGTGACCGACGAACCACGACTCGATGCAGGCAATCGAACAAGGCGTGCGCGCCTTCGGCGGGCTCGACATGCTGGTCCTGAACGCCGGCCTGTTTCCACCCGGCACGCGCATCGAGTCGCTGGCGATGGACGAGTGGCACAAGGTGATGCGCGTCAACCTCGACGCCAACCTCGCGCTGCTGCGCGAGGCGCATGCCCTGCTCAAGCTCGCACCGCATGGCGGGCGCGTGGTGGTCATCGGTTCGAAGAACGTGCCGGCGCCCGGTCCGGGCGCGGCCGCCTACTCGGCCTCGAAAGCAGCACTGCAACAGCTCGCGCGCGTCGCGGCGCTCGAATGGGCCGGCGACGGCATCCGCCTCAACACCCTGCACCCGGATGCCGTGTTCGACACCGGCATCTGGACCGAAGAAGTGCTCACCGCCCGCGCCGCGCACTACGGCCTGAGCATTGAACAATACAAACGCAAGAACCTGCTCAAGACCGAAATCACCAGCCGCGACGTCGCCGAACTCGCCGCCGAACTGTGCGGCCCGCTGTTCGCCAAAACCACCGGGGCGCAGATTCCGGTGGACGGTGGGAATGATCGGGTGATCTGACGCCACATTCCCATTCACTCAAATGTTGGGTATTTCAGTGCATACTGATTTACCGCTTTGATGCTGGCGCACTTATTTGAGATGTGGCTATATCGTGGGCAGGAAGCTGGTCGCGAGTCTTCGAGGCCCAATAAATTTACTGAACCTGTTGAATTCATAGAATGAAAAAATTATGACCCCCGAATAGTCCCGTTGCAACGGGACTTTTAGGGTGCCGAAATGTAGTTATGTTGCGTAGGGAGCCCTAATACATGAGAAAAACACTTCGCTTCATTCTGGCTTGTGTGCTGCTGGCGCCACTGTTTGCCCTCGCAGGATGGGTAGACAGGGAAGGAAAGCCGCTTCCGGATGCGCCAGATAGAAAATCAATTGGTGATTTTGGTGCGTGGCTGGTTCTTACAGATAAAGAGAGCGAGGCATTCTCTCGGTGGGATGCACCATCAGAAGGGGTATATCTAAGTTCAACGGACAAAATCGAAAGAGGGAAAATCCTAACTGCCCTAGTAATGTTTAGTGGTTGCGGCACCGATAAAAATGGGAATTGTGACTTGGTGGTTAAGTTTAAGATTGTGCAGCCCGACGGAAAGACTTATGCGGACTTGCCGTATCAAGAAGCATGGGTAGACAAACCCGTCCCGCCAAATAAAAGCCTCGGAATGAGCGTTGGCTATATAAGGGTAATTATCGAACCAGGTGAACCACTGGGGAAATATAAAGTTTATGCAAATGTTCGCGATAAAAATCTAAATAAAACCATTGAACTCTTAAGCGTGTTTGAAGCGGTCGAGAAGAACACGCAACATAACAAGCCCATCAAGCCGACGCCATAAGACGGCGCGGCTTATGGGCAACGTTAATTGTAAAAATGGAAGTCTGACCCATGAAGCCAAGAATCAGCATGATCACGCTCGGTGTTCGCGATCTGGCGGCGGCAGTCAGATTCTATGAGCAGGGGCTTGGTTTTCCCCGCATGGATTCGCCGCCCGAAGTGGCGTTCTTCACCCTCAACGGAACGTGGCTCGGTTTGTATGGCCGCGAAGCATTGGCCGATGATGCGACCGTCTCTTCCAAAGGCGAAGGGTTCGAATCCTTTGCGCTCGCCCACAACGTCAGCTCGGAGAAAGAGGTGGATGCGGTGGTGGCCCAGGCCATCGAGGCGGGCGCGATCCTGGTGAAAAAACCGCAGAAGGTGTTTTGGGGCGGTTACAGCGGTTACTTCAAGGATCCTGATGGGCACCTCTGGGAGGTGGCACACAATCCATTGTTCTGGGTAGGACCCGCGGACGAAAAAACATAACAAGTCAATTCAGGCGCCGTCCAACAACTGCGCTCAGAGCGGTCGGCAAAAATTCTGCGTTGTTGCGACCGCAGCACCGGTACTTTCGGTGAACGCACAGGCTTGCCCTGTACCAGCCACTGAGTAAGATAACAAAAAAATCCCGCACGGAGGCGGATCATGGCACGTAAACTCGCCGTTCTGTTCGATGGCACCTGGAACACCACCAAGGATCGCACCAACGTCATCCGCCTTGCCGAGCTGATCGCCACGACCAGCGGTGACGGCAGCGAGCAGCTGCCGCCGTTTTACGACAAGGGGGTCGGTACCCATGTGCTCGACCGGGTTCTCGGTGGTACGTTCGGTTACGGACTCTCGGAAAATATCCGCGATGGCTACCGCTGGCTGGCTGAGCACTTTCGTCCCGGCGATGAATTGTTCCTGTTCGGTTTCAGCCGCGGCGCGTACACGGCGCGCAGTCTCGCCGGCCTGATTCGCAAGTGCGGGATTCTGCGCTCAGGCGACAAGAGCCTGATCCATCAGGCATATGACCTGTACCGCGACAAGGACATTCACCCCGACAATCCCGAGGCCGCGGCGTTCCGCGCCAGCTTTGCGCTGGAAACGCGCATCCGCTTCATCGGCGTGTGGGACACGGTCGGCAGCCTCGGCATTCCGGCCACGGGCGTGCCATTCAGCCGCGACTTCTACCAGTGGCACGACACCGAGCTCAGCAAGATTGTGGATTACGCCTATCACGCGCTGGCCATCGACGAGCACCGCAAGGATTTTGCCCCGGCAGTCTGGACGCTGCGCAAGCCGGAAAACATCGATGTCGAACAACGCTGGTTTATTGGCGCGCACTCCAACGTCGGCGGCGGTTACCGCAACGACCCCTTGCCCAGCCTGGCACTTGCCTGGCTGCAGCAGAAAGCCAAGGCAGCCGGACTCGGATTCAGGAACGATGTCGTGGTCAACGAACGAGCACCGCTCGCAAACATCAACGATTCCTATGGTGAATTCATGTCCGGGCTGTACAAGTTCTTCAAGGGCGGCAAACGCCACTACCGTGCCTTCGGTCGCGGTGTAAACGAAACCGTGGATGACTCCGCGTGGAAACGCTGGGAGGCGATGGCGGAATATCGGCCACCGACTCTCTCCGGCATCGCCACGTTGCGCCACTGACGCAACGCGTGGTTTCCCGGGCGCTGGCTACACCCTCACCACCCACACTCTTCCGGAGCTGAAACCATGTCCACACCCACAGAATTATCAGCCCGTTTTCCGCGACTGGCACGGCTGCTTGCCTGGATCGGGAGTCGCTGGGCGACGTGGTATAACCTCGGCCTCGCGCTCAGACCGATGCGCCTGAGCCTGCTCATGGTAACGGCCGGGGTCATCTATCTGTTTGTCGACCAGGGCCTGGATACCTTGCGCTATTTTGCCGAATACCAACTCACGCACGGGCGTGTGGCCATACAGACGCCGTTCTTTCTGGCTGGCGCCATACTCTGGGTTTATGGAAGCTGGTATTGGGCGCGTGTCATGACGTACATCGCGCTCGAACCGGCGCCACGTCCCACGCCCGGGGTGCATTTTCTGCAGGCGTGGATGCCGCGTTTAGTTGGTGCACTGGCAATTTTCAGCCTGGCGTTGGCATTTCATCGCGCTGGGCAATCGTATACTGATACCGACAATGTCGCGGCCGGTATTCTGCGCGAGTATTTCTATCTATCGCTTGCCGGAGGCATTTTCTTCGTTGTGTTCGTACTCACGCGCCGCCGCCTGCCGGCGTGGTTGAGCAAATACCGAGTTACCGCACGAGTAGGCCAGGTACTGCCAGCGATGGTGGTGGTCGGCCAGGAGCAATTCGGCACGTCGAAGATTTCCGAGTTGCCACTGGCCACCTGGCTGTGGCTGATTGTGCCGGGGGCGTTTGCGCTGCTGTTGTTTGGCTTGTTCGCCTGGGATGCAGCCGCCAGCGCGCCGGCGTTCGGGACGGTGACGATACTGCTGCTTGCCGCGACCGGCTGGATCTGCATTGGCAGCGCCTTCGATCTGCTGGGCATGCGTTTTCGAATTCCAGTGTTCACGTTGCTGTTCATCCTGGCAGTGGCCTTCAGTTTCTTCAACGACAACCACGCGGTGCGCACGCTCGGCCAGCCGCAACCCAAGGCATGGTCACAACGCGACAACGTGGAAGCGGCACTGCGCGAATGGCTCAAACACCAGACCCAACACCCCGCCGCGCGGGCGCGCACGGAATATCCACTGTTCATCGTGGCAGCTGAAGGCGGTGGTATTCGCGCCGCGTACTGGACGGCGAGCGTGCTCACCGCCATACAGGACGACAATCCCTGCTTTGCCGAACAGCTGTTCGCGCTGAGCGGTGTCTCCGGCGGCAGTCTTGGCTCGGCGGTATTCACGGCACTGCTTGCCGACCAGCACCGGAACCAGCCGGCGACACGCTGTGACCGCGAGCCGGTGGCGCCGCTGACTACCAAGGCAAAGCACATCCTGAGCGAAGATTTTCTGGCGCCAGCGGTCGCGGCGACTCTATATCCGGACTTGTTGCAACGTATTCTGCCGATAGCAATTGCGCGTTTCGATCGCGCACGCGCGCTCGAAACCGCCTGGGAACGCGCCTGGAACAAGCATGCAGGCAGTCAGCGCTTTGCCGAAGCATTCGATGGCCTCTGGCAGAACCACGGCGATCGCTGGCTGCCCGCGTTGCTGCTCAATGCCACCTGGGTCGAAACCGGCAAGCGTCTGATCGCCAGCAACCTGCGCGTGCAGCGATTGCCGGAGGAAGAGAAGCTGGAAAAACTGGCGGAATTCGCTGATGTTGAAGACGTGCACCGCTTCTACGACCAGCGCGCCCTGCCGCTGAGCGCTGCTGTGCACCTGAGCGCGCGTTTCACCTACGTCAGTCCGGCCGGTGCGCTCGTTAAAGACGATCGCCTCCACGGCCGTGCCGTGGATGGCGGTTACTTCGAGAATTCCGGTGCCACCTCCGTACTGGAAATTCTGAAAGTGCTCGGCCAGCTTGCCGAACCCGGAACCAGCTGGGACAAGGTCAAACCGTATGTGATCCTGATCAGCAATGAACCCGTGGACATGCGCTTTGTCGAAGATCAGCTTGACGGCGCAAGCGATAATAAGCGGATCAAACCGTTTCCCGCCGGGAACGAAGTGTTGTCTCCGATCCTGACGATGGTGAATACGCGCACTGCGCGCGGCGAGTACGCGCGCGTGACCGCGCGCTGGCATGTCGGCGAAAGCAACTTCCTGCACTTTGGTCTGTGCCAGAACGGGGATGTAAAGATTCCGCTCGGTTGGGTGCTGTCGGGTGTGGTGCGTACGGCCATGGACCAACAACTGCACAGCAACGCCTGCAAGGCGTTCCCAAACCAGGCGCATCTTGATGAAATCAAGAAAGCACTGGACAAGCGCTACGCGCGCCGTTGATCAGCGCGAACATCAGAGCTCGCGCAACGACTGCATGGGTGGCCGGTTCAGCACGAAGCGCGCGCCGAGGACACCGAACAGACCAACACCGAGCGCACCGGCGGCGGGACCGGCCACCCACAGCCACGGGTCGATCGAATAGTTGAGCTGGAACACCTGGCGGGCCAGGACAAGGCCCGCCAGGTTCGCGGCGAACGCAGCCAGCAAACCCGCGAGCAAACCGATCACCACAAACTCTGCCGCCAGTCCCTTGAGAATGTGCGCGCGACTGGCGCCGAGCGTGCGCAACAGTGCGCTTTCGTACAGGCGCTCGTCCTGCGTGGACTGGATGGCGCTGTACAACACCGTAAGCCCGGCGAACAACGTGAACAGGAATACATACTGCACCGACAGATTCACTCGATCCATGATGCTGCGCACCTTGGTCATGAGTGCGTCCACGTCGATGAGCGTAACGTTCGGAAATTCACGCACCAGTTGCGCAAGCCACGCGCGATTCTCGGCCGGCAGGTGAAAACTGGTGATGAATGTTGCCGGAAAGTCTTCGAGCAGACCGGGCGGTGCAATGACGAAAAAATTGGCGCGAAACGAGTCCCATTCGACGCTGCGCAAACTGGTGATGGTGACAGACATTTCGCGATCGGCGATGCGCCAGGACAGTGTGTCGCCAAGCTTCAAACCAAGTGTTTCGGCCAACCCCTTCTCCACCGACACTTCGCGCAGGCCGCGTGCGTCCTTCGCCCACCAGCTCCCGGCAACGACGCGGTTGCCTTCCGGCGGTTGCGCCGACCACGACAAGTTGAACTCGCGCTCGACCAGGCGTTTGGCGCGATCGTCACTATAGTCCGCACCCGACACCGGGCTGTTGTTAAGTTCCGTCAGCCGGCCGCGCACCATGGGGTGGAGGCGAGCTTCACGCAGGCCGCGCGCGGCGAAAAATGCCTGCATCGGCTGCACTTGCCCGGGCTGCACGTTGATCACGAACTGGTTGGGCGCATCGACCGGCAGTTTCGACTGCCAGGCCGCCAGCAGGTCGGTTCGCACCAGCGACAGCAACAGCAACACCATGATGCCAAGGCCAAATGCCAGAATCTGCGTGATGCTGCCCTGCGCACGGCGTGCGATATTGGCGAGTCCATAACGCCAGGCCACACCAACCTGCCCGCGCAACAGATTCAAGGCGCGCACCAAGGCGAAGGCCGCAAGCACCAGCACCAACAACGTCGCCACGGCCCCGGCCAGCACGGTGGCAGTCAGCTTGATATCGGCCGCTTGCCAGAACAGCAGCGCGGTCACGGCGGCGAGGGCCGCCCCATACACGGACAGCGCCCCGGCCGGTAGCGGGCCGAGATCGCGGCGCAGCACGCGCGCCGGTGGCACGGACTTGAGTCGCAGGATAGCCGGCAGCGCAAATCCCAGCAGCAGAACGAGGCCGGTGAACACACCGACCAGAACCGGTTGCAGCGACGGCGCCGGCAGCTGCGTGGCAAACAAGCCGGCTTGCAGCTGCGCCAGCACCTCCTGCGCACCGAAGCCGATGGCACAACCGACAAGGCTGGCGCCCACGCCCAGCCAGAACATCTCGAGAAAATGCAGGCGGGTGATGAAGCCCTGGGTAGCGCCGAGGCAACGCATCACCGCCGCGCCATCCAGATGACGCGCGCTGTAGCGGCGCGCGGCGGTTGCCACGGCGACGCCGGCGAGCACGACGCTCACCAGCGCCGCAAGTCCGAGAAATTTTTCGGCGCGCTCAAGCGCGGTCTTCAGCTCGGGGCGCGCATCGCGCACGTCGAGCACACGTGCGCCTTCGCCCAGGCGCGTCTCGATCCAGGCGCGTGTTGTCGCCAGCGCCTCGGGGGCGCCGGCGAGCAGCAAGCCGTGACTCACGCGCGAGCCGGGGCCAAGCAGGCGGGTGCGGTCCAAATCGGCAGCGTTCATGAGCAGGCGCGGCGCGAAGTTGAAAAGATTGCCGCCGCGATCCGGTTCGAACGTGATCACCTGCGCAATATCGAACGCAATGCACCGAGTTTGATCGATTCGCCAATCTTGAGTCCGAGCACACCCAGCAGCCGCTCGTCCACCCACACCGTGCCGGGCGCCGGGATACCGTCCGTCACACGCTCCGTGCCGAACGCCTCATCCGCCACACGCAATGCGCCGCGCAACGGGTACCCGGCACTCACCGCCTTGACTTCCACCAGCTGCGCAGTGTCACCGGCAAGCACCACGCTGGGAAAGCTGGCAGTGCGGGCCGTGCGCAGGTTTCTGGATTGCGCGTGTTGTTCCCATTCGATCGGCGGTGCCTTGCCGGCCGTGACCACGAGATCGGCGGCCAGTAGTTCGGCGGCCTGCTGGCTCATGGCCAGTCGCACGCGATCGGTGAAGAAATCCGACCGAGGTAATGCTCGCCACCGCGATGACCAGCGCCGCGGCCAGCACCTTGAGTTCGCCGGCACGCCAGTTGCGGCGCAGTGCGCGCAGCGAATAATGCAGCATCGCTGTCCTCACGCGCGCGCCTTCGGGCGACGCGCGCGCTTCGGCTTTACGTCCTGCGCGCGTCCGGCTTCCAGTCGCACGCGGCGCGTGCAGTGCCGCGCGAGTGACTCGTCATGCGTTACCAGCACCAGCGTGGTGGCATGCTCGCGATTGAGTGAAAACAACAGTTCCGTGACGCGCGTTCCGGTCGCCTGATCGAGATTGCCGGTCGGCTCGTCGGCAAACAGGATTTTCGGGCGCGCCGCAAATGCGCGCGCAATTGCCACGCGCTGCTGTTCACCACCCGAGAGCTGGCTGGGATAGTGGCTGGCGCGGTCGGCCAGTCCGACACGCGCCAGCACCTCGCGCGCCGCCTCGACCGGCGCGGGTTCGTTGGCGAGTTCCAGCGGCAGCATGACGTTTTCAATCGCCGTGAGGCTTGGCAGCAATTGAAACGACTGGAACACGAAGCCGACGCGTCCGGCGCGCAGACGCGCGCGCCCGTCCTCGTCGAGCGTGCCGAGATCGATGCCGTCTAACAGGACACGCCCGTGTGTGGGTGTGTCGAGCCCCGCCAGCAGACCGAGCAACGTGGACTTGCCGGAACCGGAAACGCCGACAATCGCACATGCCTCGCCGGCCTCGAGCGAGAAACTGACATTGTCGAGAATGGTGAGCGTGCCTTCCGGACTGACGACCTGCTTGGTAAGGTTTTGCGACTCGATGATGGGCATGGTGTAATGACAGTGAATGAAAATATTCTGGTTAATGTTAACACTGATTCTGGCGAACCCTGCCAGCGCGGCATCCGCGCCTTCCATTCTCGTTGTCGGCGACAGCCTGAGCGCCGGCTATGGTATCGAAATGCGCGAGGGCTGGGTCACACTCCTGCAACAGCGCCTGGTCAAAAAGGGATATCCGCACACGGTGGTCAACGCCAGCATCAGCGGTGACACCACATCCGGCGGCCGCGCGCGTTTGCCGGATGCACTCAAGCGCCACCGCCCGCAGATCGTGATAATCGAACTCGGCGGCAACGACGGCCTGCGCGGCCTGTCACTGCGCGAAACGCGCGCCAATCTCGATGCCATGATCAAAGCCGCGCAATCCGCCGGGGCACAGGTCTTGCTGGTCGGTATTCATTTGCCTCCCAACTATGGCCCGGAATTTACCGGCAAGTTCCATGCGATCTATCACGATCTGGCGCGCGCCCACGGCACAGCGTTGGTCCCTTTCCTGCTCGAAGGTGTCGCGCTCACCCCCGGGCTCATGCAATCCGACGGGATACACCCGCGCGCCGTCGCGCAACCGCGCCTGCTCGAGAACGTCTGGCCTTTTCTCGAACCGCTGCTCAAGCAGGACAGTGCACCACTTGCACGGCAGAGCCGCTAGCGAGTACGACAGACGCACCCTGCCGTACTCATACTTAGCGCATCGGCGCCTTGAGAGCCTTGGTGACGATGAACTCGATCAGCACTCCCCAGAGCCCGCCGTATACTGTAAGCATAATGGCGCCGCGCGCCTCAGGTGCAAACACCGCCATCGGTAGCGAGCCGAGCACACCGAGCAAGGCGCCGTGCGCCAGGTACGGCCAACGCAGCGCCGAGAGGCCAATGACAAAACCGATGAAAGAACGATTCAGGATAGTCCCGGCTATCATCGCCGGCGTGTAGAAAATGCCGGCACTCACGCCGCCCTGCCAGCACATTACTCCCGCTGCCACGCCAAGCAGTGTTGTGCTCACCAGCCGCTTTGCATACACCATGAGTCACCTCCTGATGCCTGAATGACAAATCGTCCGGATGCGCATCCCGGGACAAGTCGCTATCATGCACCGGTACCATTCTCCGTTGTGCCCGCACCATGTCCAAAGCGAAAAAAACTGAACCACGCACCGTCCGGGACTTCATTCTCTGGGCCGAACGGCGCTTCGACAAAGGCAAGCTCTACTTCGGTCACGGCACCGACAACGCACGCGACGAGGCGGTGTGGCTCGTCATCTCGACTCTGCACATACCCTACGACGGGCTCGATGCGCACAGGCCGAACGGCAACTGGACGCTGCCGAACAGAAGGCCATTCGTGATCGGGTCGAGGCGCGCCTCAGCACGCGCAAGCCACTCGCTTACCTGCTGCACGAAGCCTGGTTTGCCGGCCTCAAATTCTATGTGGACGAGCGCGTGATCGTGCCACGCTCACTGATCGGCGACTTCATCCACGAGCAGTTTCAGCCATGGATCGATCCCGCGCGTGTGCACCGCATTCTCGATCTGTGCACCGGCAGCGGCTGCATCGCCATTGCGGCCGCCGCTCGCCTTTCCGCAGGCGCAAGTGGACGGTGCAGACATCTCGGCCGATGCGCTCGCGGTCGCGCAGCATCAACGTCGAACGGCATGGTCTCGGTGCACGCGTGCATCTCGTGCAGTCCGATCTGTTTCAGGGACTCGCCGGCCGGCGCTACGACCTCATACTCACCAACCCACCGTACGTGGAGGCCGCTGACATGGCCACACTTCCCGACGAGTATCGGCACGAACCGACCCTCGCGCTTGCATCCGGCAAGCAAGGACTCGATGCCATTCTGCAAATACTTGCGCACGCTCCCGCGCACCTGCAACCTGGTGGCGTGCTTGTCGCCGAAGTCGGCAACAGCCACGTCGCGCTCGCCGAACGTTTCCCGGAAATACCGTTTGTATGGCTGACCAGCGCCAGCGGCGATGAGAGCGTGTTTCTGCTTTCCGCCGAGGAACTGATCCGCCATGCCGGACGTTTCGCTTTCGCGCATACCTGACCGCTTTTGGTGGTCGATGCATTGCCTCATGTAATCACTTACGTACTGCCTGCCTTGACGTGACGCAATAAATTCAGCGGACTGGATCGTTACCGGTGATATTTGAGAAATATCAAAGCGGTTCCGGCCAGACAGACCCTAAAATTATTGCATTCCACTGACAGATACCCCAGGAGGACGCCCATGGCTAAGGAAAAGTCTACTCGCCGTCGCAGCACCACCCGGGCCAGCGCCAGCCACGACAACCCCGGACTGGACATATCGCCCGATGAGCGTCACCGCATGATCGAGCAGGCCGCGTACCTTCGTGCAGAGCACCGTGGTTTCAACGGCGGCGATCCGATGGAGGACTGGCTGGTGGCCGAACGTGAGATCAACCGCATGTTGCCGAGCCCGCAACAACAAAAGCGCGAACTGGCCGCGTACAAGATGCTGCGCGAAGCTGTCGGCAAAGCCCTCGGTGACGCGAAGGAAATATCTGAATGCCGAGGCCATTCGCCAGGCGCTCGCGCAGGCGGTCGCACAACTCAAGCAGATCGGGGAACACACCGCCGACACCATCGACAAGGTCGCGGCGAGTGTCGAGAAGGACATGGTCAACGCCGCGCAGAAGATCGGCACGCGTTGGGACGCGTATTCAGAAAAAACCGCCGACCTGTTCCAGGTGTGGCGCGACCGCAGCGAACGGTTTCTGACGGATGCCACGGTCGCGGTGGGCGACTGGCTGCAGCAAGCCAGCGACAAGCTGAAGACGCAGACCTATCACAGCGGTGAAATGGCGGCGAGTGGCGCACTGGAATGCACGGCCTGCGGCGAGCACATCGTGCTGAATACACCGGCGCACCTGCCGGCGTGCTCGAAGTGCCGCAATACGGAATTTCGCCGACTCTAGCCGCGGACTGCTCGCAGAAGACACGAACCTCAGTGGCTGCAACGACTGGTATTCTTGAGTCTTCCGATCTTGTCCGAGTTACCACGCTGTAGCACTTCGCACTCGGTGATCGGACGCGAACCGTAACAAAGGCGCAGCTGTTCGAGCAATTGATCGATCTCGCGATTGCAGGTACTGCTTTTCGTGTGTTTGCGGCCGATGCCGAAGTCTTCGGGGGAAAAGTCGGTGCGTGGCGGCGTGCGCGAAGGCTGGTCCGGTGGCGGCTTCTGTTTGCAGCCGCCCGCAAACAGTGCCGCCACAATAAGCAACCACAGGAATGACTTCATTCTGGCTTGCACCGGAGCAGGCATTAACAGCGGCCCGACACGATAAATTCAACACTTAAAGTGCTCACGGCAGGTTACTCTGGATCCCTGGTCTTCTCATCCGGAGACTGGTCTGACGTCTCAGCCGCCGCGATGTTCTTTTTTTCCAGTTTGCGCAGACGTTTTTCTTCGTTCTTCTTTTTCTTGGCTAGATCTTTCTGGCGTTTCTCGAACTGATAATTTGGTTTTGCCAAGTTGGCACCCCCTTTAGCAGGTGTTCCTGTTGATGGATGTTGATTCCGGATACTGTCTCAATATACACATGCTACATGCAGGCCGGGAAATAACGAAATCAACATTCCAGTCTCTATTTTCCCCTGCAAAATGCGGATAACTGCAGGAAATCGCCTGTGCCTGAATGGAAAACGAGGCGCGCCTCGTCTTGTGCGACACCTGGCAGGTGTTGTTAGTGCTGTTGACCCGGTTTTGGGTGCTCGATGGCATGCTGAATTACTCGTTTGACATCAGCGATAGGCAATGCATCACTATCTTTGAAATTAATACATCCTGTTCCGGTCTTTATTTTTGGATGTTTAGCCTTGAATGGTTCAATGTGATGGTAGCCACAAGTGTACAAGGAAATATAGTTTTTCTGATTTGCCAGCGCTACCCATCCCCCGCCAATCTTGTACGTTGGCATTTTGTAACTCATATCGACAGTAGCCGCTGGATAGAGCTCGATAATTAATGTATGAAGCGCACTGAACCGCTCTATTCTCTCCGTGGGGATTGACTCTATATATTTTTTCACCTCGTTATTCATTCTAGTTTGTAATATCTTGATGCCTCTCGTTCCTAGCGAATCCAGCCCCTGCTCTCTGCCTGCTTCGAATACCAGATCAAAAACGCGGCCACCAGCAGCGGCGTCAGAATAATCCCAAAGATCTCACCGAAACCGAAGTCGATGCCAGCACCAAGGGCATGAGTCATTGTCACAATCACGCCTAATAGCGACGCGATAAACAGATAGTACGCAACCGACTTCCTGAACAGAAGCAGAAGGCAGCCAAGTACGCCACCGAACACAGCGATCGCAAAACCTCCTGTAGCCCAGGCGGGCCTGCCTTCGACTATCGCGCGTTCGCTCTCGCGATACGCAGCGAGTGCATCCGGATTCATCTGCACGAAGAAATTGATGACGCCCATAACGTTCCAAATCAGCGCGACGGCGCCGATTACCCAGAAACTCCAGTGAACACTACCAACAGCCTTCTCGTTCATCACATCTTCCTAACACGTAAAGGCGCATAGGTTTGTAACAAATTTGGCGATCTTTTTTCTCTGGTATTTCCGGGACACATGTTACGTCCCGGTTAAGGCGCGCGCTTCAGGCGGGTCGCCTGCAATTGGTAGTCAGGCGCAGTTGACGATGAGTGCAGTGACATACAGACCGGTGGCCGCAAGAATGCCGCGAACAGGAAACAGCACGCTGTCCCCAACGATTGCACGAACAACGGATTGAGGGAAGCTATGGCACGGCACTTTCAACCGCCGCACACATCCGTCCGCTTGTACATCGCCTCAATCTCCTTGGCATAACGCTCTTCGATCTTGTTGCGCTTGAGCTTGAGGGTAGGCGTGATCAAACCGTTTTCCACCGTCCACGGCTCGCTGACGCGCGCGAGGTGGCGGATCTTGGCGTAGCCGGGGAAATCCTTCAGTTCTGCGTTGGCGCGGGCGCACAATTCACGCTCGTCATCGAGTTTACTCACCACCAGCAGGCCGAGGTGCGAACGGCCTTCGCCCACGACCATGACCTGTTCAAACACCGTGTCACGTGTGATCGCCTGCTCGGCATCACCGGGTGGAATCTTTTCGCCGTTGCTGAGAATGATGACATCCTTTACGCGCCCGCGAATGTAGATGCGGCCCTCGCGCATCTCGACAATATCACCGGTGTGGAACCACCCATCTTTGTCGATGGCCGCATCGGTAGCAGTTGGATTGTTCCAGTAGCCGAGCATGACGATCGGTCCGCGCACTTGCAGCTCGCCGTTCTCGGCCGTGCGCACCTCGACGCCGGGCACCGGGTGCCCGACTGACATCGGGTCGTTGTCGGCCATGCGATTACAAGTGGCAATCGGCGAGGTTTCAGTGAGGCCGTAGCCATGCACAAATGTAAGACCGACACCGGTAAAGATTTTGAGCAGGTGCGGTGCCAATGCTGCGCCACCGAGGAAGATGTATTCCAGTTCGCCGCCGAGGCGGGCGCGCAGTTTCTTAGCCACCAGCGTATTGAGCACCGGCCAGAGCAGCTGCTCGCCCAGACTGGCTTCCTTCTTGAAGCGTTTCCAGCCAATGTCCACGGTTCTCTCGAACAACTTGCGTTTGGTCGTGCCGGGCGGCAGGTTTTCTTCCACCTTGGAATACACGCGCTCAAAGATGCGCGGCACGCTGACAATAATAGTGGGCTTCTGGCTGATCATGTCCTCGCCGAGCTCAAGGATACCGCGCGCGTAGATCACCTGGGCGTTGGCGTCCATGCACATCGGCACATAGTACCCGGCGGTACGCTCGAACATATGCGACAACGGCAGGAACGACAGGAAGCGTTGCGACCGGCCGCAGATTTCCGGCACGGCCTCAAGCACCGCACGCAGGTCACTCACGATATTACGATGTGAAAGCATCACGCCCTTTGGCCGGCCGGTGGTACCGGAGGTATACACCAGTGTTGCCAACTCGTCGGCCTTGGTCGGGCTCGGTAACAGCGCCGCGCCTTTCTGCGGCAGCCATTGCTTCGCACTCACAGCCTTGGCGTCGTTTTTTGGTGCGTCATTCAGGCATACCACACGTTCGATGGTACTGGCCTGGGTGCGCAGCGCCTCCCACTGCTTGCCATCTTCGAGCAGTAGCAATTTGGCGCCTGCGTCGGTGAGGCAATAGGCCATGTTGTCCGGCCGATCGTTATAGAACAATGGCACTACCACGAGCCCGAGGCCGAGTGCAGCCTGATCAAAGCACATCCACTCCACGCGATTGCGTGAGCACAGCCCAACACGATCACCGGGCTTGAGGTTTTCCCTGGAAAGCGCTGCCTGCCAACGACCGACTTCGGTTCCAGCCTCGGCCCAGTTCATGTCTACCCACGCCGTTCCGTCGAACCAGCGATAGGCCTTGCCCTCCGGGCTAAGGCGCACGCGTTCGAGAAACAGATCGGTCAGTGTCCAGTTTTCCTGGGGAAGGATGCGCATGGTCACTCCTTTGGCAGCAGTTGCCGGTTAAATATCTCGTGCTGCGTCCAGCCGGCATCCGGCTCGAAGCGCTTGTTGTATTCCTGCGTGAGTCGCCGCAGCGTGCTGCAGATGCCGACATCGCCGAGCGTTTCGGCGTAACGCATCGGCCCGCCGAGATAGGGCGCGAAGCCGGTGCCGTAGACCATGCCGGCATCGATACTGTCGAGATCGGTGACCACGCCTTCACGCAGGCAGGCCACGGATTCATTCACCATGCGCAGGATCAGGCGCTCGGTGATCGGCACATGGGTTTCGCTGCGCTGGCCGTGTTTGCGTGCCTTGCCCTTCTTGTCATAGGTGTAAAAACCCTGGCCACTCTTCTTGCCGAGATGTCCGGCGGCGACGGTTTCGCGCAGACGCTGCGGCACCTCGATGCCGAGGGGGCCAGCGAGCTCCTCTGCGACCGACAGGCAAATGTCGAGACCGACCGTGTCGGCCAGCAGTATCGGTCCCATGGGCATGCCGAAGTCGAGCGCCGCGCCGTCAATATCAGCCAGCGCCACGCCTTCCTCAGCGAGCATTACGGCCTCGATCAGATACGGCATGAGCACACGGTTCACCAGGAAGCCGGGGCTCGACTTTACATCCAGCGGCAGGCGATCGAGTGCGACCGTGAAGCCGCGCGCGCGGTTCAGCGCCTCTTCCGCACTCTGCGCGCCGCGCACAATCTCGACGAGCTGCATCTGTGCCACCGGGTTGAAGAAGTGCAATCCGACCAGACGTGTGGGGTCCTTGAGAGACGTAGCGATGTCTTCGAGCGGAATGCTGGAGGTGTTGCTGGCGAGCAGCGCCTCGGGCCGGACTCGCGTCTCGACCTGCTTGAACAGCTCACGCTTCGCGTCGACATTTTCGATGATCGCTTCAATCACCAGGTCGGCACGCGCCAGACCATCGCCGTTGAGGTCGGGCATGAGCCGGTCCATGGCTTCCTGCACGGCGCGCGGTGCTTTCAGCTTCTTCTTGTAGAAGCCATGGGCTTTCTTCACCGCGCGCGCCAGAATTTCCGGATTGCGATCCTGCAAGCTCACGTAAAAACCGCGCGCCGCCGCCCAGATGGCGATGTCCGCGCCCATTACGCCTGCGCCGACAACGTGCACGCGCTCGATATTGTGTGTGTGCCGCTTGCCGCGGCGCTTCAATTCCTCGGCTAGCTGAAACACATTCACCAGGTTGCGGCTGGTGCGCCCAACCAGCAGCTCGCCCAGCGAACGTGCTTCATCTTCCTGGGAAGCAGCACTCCGCCACAATTCGAGAATGCGGTATGGCGCCGGATAGTGATCGGGATTGGCTTTGGTGCGCACGCTGCGTTCAACGTAATTCGCCACTGGCTTGCGCAGCGGCGCCCAGGACGGGAGGCGTTGCCACCAGCTCGCGCGGCGCGGCCTCGGATGCTTGGCGAGCAGCATTTGCGCGGCGTGCAGCAAGTGGCGTTCCGGCACGGTTTCGTCCACCAGCCCCATGCGTTTCGCGGCGCGTGCCGCCACGGTTCGGCCGGTGAGCATGAGATTGAGCGCCGCCAGATCACCAACCAGCGGCGGCAGGCGCACCGTGCCACCGAAGCCCGGATGAATACCAAGCTTCACTTCCGGCAATCCCAGGCGCGTGCCATCATCCTCGCGCGCCACGCGGTAGGTGCAGGCCAGCGCCAATTCCAGGCCACCGCCGAGACAATGCCCCTGTATTACCGCCACCGAAGGAAACGGCAGATTGGCGAGTCGCTCAAAAATATGTTGCCCGCCGCGCGCCAGATCGGCGGCACTCGCGCTGTCGCTGATGCCGCGGAACTCGTTGACATCCGCACCGACGATGAAGCTGTTTTTGGCCGAGCGCAGAATCACTCCTTCCAGCGATTTACCGGAAAGCGTAGTCAACAGCTGATCGAGTTCGTCGAGCACCGCGTGCGACAACACATTGGCACTTGCTCCCTCGACGTCGAGCGTGAGCGTGGCGATGTTCTGATTTTCTTCATGATGCCAGTGGCGGAAACTCATACCGCACCTCCCGCCGCGTCTACTTTTACCAGCATCGCCCCACCCTGGCCGCCGCCAATGCACAACGTCGCGACGCCCAGACCGCCACCTTTGCGTTGCAGCGCACGCAGCAAGTGCAGGGTGACGCGCGCGCCGCTCGCGCCAATCGGATGGCCGATGGCAATCGCGCCACCCTCCGGGTTGAGGCGCGCCGGATCCATTTTTCCGAGTGGTTTTTCCAAGTCGAGCTCGGTACGTGCGTAGTCGGCGCTGTCCCAGGCCGCCTGACAGCCAAGCACCTGCGCGGCGAAGGCCTCGTTCAGTTCCATCTGCTTCAAGTCATCCATCTTCAGGTTGAATTGCCGAAGCAGCTTGGCCACCGCGTGCACCGGCCCAAGTCCCATCTGGCTTGGTTCCACCCCGGCCCAGGCATCGCCAAGCAGTTCGCCGAGCACCGGCAAGCTGATATTTCTTCACCGCCTCTTCACTCGCCAGCACCAGCATGGCGGCGCCGTCTGTCACCTGCGAACTGTTGCCGGAAGTGACCTGGCCGTACTTGCGATCGAACACTGCCCTGAGCTTGGCGAGTGCCGTCATGTCGGTATCGCGCCGCAGGCCGGTATCCTCGAAGAACACCTTGCCGCGGGTATCATACAGATGCACGACCTCGTCATGCATACTGCCGGCATCGAACGCCGCGCTCAGCTGCCTGTGGCTGGCCACAGCGTACTCGTCCATCTGCTCGCGCGTAATGCCAAAGCGGTGCGCAACGATTTCGGCGGTCTGGCCCATGTTGAGCTTGACCAGCGTGTCGGTGAGGCCGAGCAGCAGCGTAAAAACAGGCTTGAGATTGCCAAGACGGAAACCGGCGATTGCCTTGAGACGTTGAACGATATTGCGCGCGCGCATGACGTTGGACAGCCAATTCACCATCCCCGCGTTCCATTGGATGGGTGCGCGGCTCATAACCTCGGTACCACCGGCCAGAATGAGATGTGCCTGGCCCAGTGCGATGCGCTCACGCGCATTCGACAACGCCTGCAGGCCGGAAGCACAGTTGCGCTGCACGGTATAGGCCGGCACACTTTTGCCGCAGCCCAGACGCAGGGCGATGAAACGCGCGATGTTGGCTTCGTCCGGCGCGGCGATCACGCAACCGACAATCACTTCGTCAAATGCGGTAGGCGCGAACGGCATGCGCGCCAACACCGGGCGCGCGGCGGCAACCGCAAGATCGGTGGCACTGAATTCACCCTGCGACCCACGCGCCTTGAGAAACGGTGTGCGCGCGCCATCCACTACAAAAACTCGCTGCTGGTTCATACGATCTCCCCGCGACTATTGGGCATCACCAATTGTTCACGCTACCCACCCTTCAACCAGGCGGGAAGTCATCCACCATTATTACCGCGCGCCGTGCAATCTGCGCGGCACGCAATATGTCGGCCTCCTGGACATCAATCAACTTTGTCGCCAGCGCCTCGCGCATCTGGCCCTCATGGTCACCGTGCAATATCGGCCGCTCATTGACCAGTGTAGAAAGTTTGCGCTCGAGTGGTTCGGCGGCGATCACTTTCGGCAGGGCGTCTTCAAGGCGGCCGGTGACGTCGGCCGGGTCACTGGTGATGTACACGCCGTGCGTCAGACGATCGCGCGCCGAGGACGGTTCGAGCAAGAGTGACGCGACTTCGTGGCCCAGTTTGTCGCTTGGCACCAGGTAGCGGCGCCCGGCTGGAAATGACAGGCCACCGATCAGCCAGCGCAGAAACGCGTTGGGCAGGTTCTTGATAATTCCCACCAGGGTCTTCTCGGCCTGATGAATCGCGTAATCGCACGCCCAGCGCAGCAGCGGAATATCCTCGGCGGGCCGGCCATCGTCTTCAAACCGCTTGATGGCTGCAGAGGCCAGATACATGTAGCTCAAGACATCGGCGAAGCGTCCTGAAATACGTTCCTTGCGCTTGAGCGAACTGCCGAAAATCAGCATTGCAAAATCGGACACCAGCGCAAAAGTGGCTGACACGCGGGTGAGCCGGCGCGCATAACGCCGGCCGGGGCCATCGATCGGCACGCGCACGAAATGTTCGCCACCAAGCCCGAGCCACAGGGAGCGTGCCACGTTGCTGATGACAAATCCGACATGTCCAAAGAATGCGCGATCGAATGCCGCGAGGCCGGCGGCGCGATCCGGGTTGCTGACGGCACGCATCTCCTTGAGCACATAGGGATGACATCGAATCGCGCCCTGACCGTAGACAATCAGCGAACGCGTGAGAATGTTGGCGCCCTCGACGGTGATGCTGATCGGCACGGCCTGGTACACGCGTCCCATGAAGTTGTTCGGCCCAAGACAGATGCCGGCCCCACCCTGCACATCCATGGCGTCGATAACCACCCGGCGCATGTGTTCGGTGAGTTGATACTTCACGATGGCCGAGGCGACCGCCGGTTGCTCGCCAAGATCGACAGCGCGTGCGGTCAACACGCGCGCCGCATCCATCAGGTAGGTGTACCCAGCCGATGCGTGACAGGGCTTCTTCGATAGCCTCGAAACGGCCGATGGGTATTTTGAACTGTTTGCGAATGCGCGCGTAGGCGCCGACAAATCGCGCGGCGTGTTTCCCGGAAGCGGTCGCCTGGGCCGGCAATGATATCGAACGGCCAGCGGCCAGGCTGTCCATGAGCATGCGCCATCCCTTGCCAATGTAGTCGCGCCCGCCGATGATCCAGTCCATCGGAATGAATACATCCTGGCCCCAGTTCGGGCCATTCTGAAATGTGATGTTGAGTGGATTGTGGCGACTGCCGATTTTCACTCCCGGTGTATTAGTAGGTATAAGTGCCAAAGTGATGCCGAGATCGACCTCCTGGCCCAGCAACTGATCCGGGTCGTACAACTGGAAGGCGAGCCCGAGCAGGGTTGCCACCGGGCCGAGGGTGATGTAACGCTTTTCCCAGTTGAGCCGGATGCCAAGCACGTCTTTCTGGCCTTCGAATTCGCTGCGGCAGATCACGCCCCGATCGGGAATGCTGGCGGCATCCGAACCGGCTTCGGGACCGGTGAGCGCAAAACACGGCACCTCCTGGCCTCGCGCCAGGCGCGGCAGAAAGTGGTTTTTCTGCGCGTCGGTGCCGTAACGCAGCAGCAGTTCCGCCGGCCCCAGCGAATTGGGCACCATCACCGTGACGCCGGCCGTGACACTGCGCGAGGTGGCCTTCATCACCACCGCCGAGTGCGCGAGCGCGGAGAACTCGAGACCGCCGTACTTCTTCGGAATGATCATGCCGAAGAAGCCTTTGTCCTTGAGAAACTGCCACACCTCGGGCGGCAGATCGCGCCGCACATGCGTGATGTCCCAGTCGTCGAGCATGCGACAGAGTTCCTCGACCGGGCCATCGACAAATGCCTGCTCCTCGGGCGACAGCTGCGCCTTGGACACGCCAAACAGTTTTTCCCAACGCGGTGCGCCGTTGAACAGCTCCGCTTCCCACCACACCGTGCCGGCTTCGAGTGCCTCGCGCTCGGTATCCGACATCGCCGGCATGATGCGTTGGAACAGCGCGAACACCGGCTGCGTTAGTAACCTACGGCGCAGCGGCGGGAGATTCAGTAGCAGCAAGGGCACGCCGAGGACCGACCACAAGGCGATCTGGATGCCTGTCGCCAGCGCAGCGTTGTTCATGACAATGCCAAGAGCCAACGCGGCGAGCGCCGACCATAGCCAGAGCGGCGCGCGATGATAGGCAAGCCCCCCGATCGCTGCCAGTGCTGCCAAAATCCAGAGGAGGCTCATTGCGCGTATCCCTACTATAAGTTTGAAGACTTCCGGGCCGAACTCTCAGCATAGAAATCGCTGCTAAGCGGCGACTGCCGGAATCCTGATAATGTGCGTTGATAATAAACCTGCCTGTGGCGGAAACAACACCTCGAACAGATTGTAGAGCCTACCAGGGCAGGGAACGGCCAAATTCATGGAGATCGGCGCGCTGGCGGCGCCAATCCGGCAGGATTCGGGCCACCTCGGCCCAAAAATGTGGCGAATGGTTTGGTACAAGCAGGTGACATAGCTCGTGCACCACCACGTAATCGAGAAGATCCGGGGGTGCCAGCATGAGCCGCCAGTTGAGGCTGATGGTGCCGCGCGCCGAACAGCTGCCCCAGCGGGTGCGCTGGGCACGAATTACCAGCTTGCGCGCAGATCGCCCCACTTGCGGTGCAAAATGGGCGAGGCGCGCGGCGGCGTGGATCGCTGCCGCGCGCCGGTACCAGGCTTCGATGGCCGGGCGAATCGCCGCGCTGTGCGGGACGTTAAGCGCCAATTTACCCGACTCACAGCGACACGCGGCGCGCCGGGCTGGAGAAATCGAAACTCCCAACGCAAGTTCGTTGCCAAGAAAAGGAAGGCGCGCACCATTCTGGAAAAGGAAAGATGTTGCCAACGGGCGCGTCTGCGCCAACAGCGCGCGCTTTTCCACAATCCAGTTCCGGCGGCTTGCGACGAATTTGCGGATAGCGCCAAGCGACAGACCACGAGGCACAGCGACGTTCAGCGAACCATCGGCGCGCATCTCAAGGCTCAGGGTGCGGCGACGCGTGCTCGTACGAATTGAATAGACCAGACCGGTATCCGGTCCGGATTGGCTATTTTCTTGCCGGCTTACTTCCTCTGGCGGCAGAACGTCGCGTTCCGGCAGTGGTGAACGGTGTCCAAAAAGTGCCGCAATCAACATACGCGCTGACACCCCTGCACGAAATGATTCATGATCTACTCAGATCTCCACCATCTCAAAGTCAGACTTGGGCGCGCCACAATCCGGGCACGTCCAGTTCTCGGGCACATCCTTCCACAGGGTGCCGGGCGCAATGCCCTGGTCAGGAACACCCTTGGCCTCTTCGTAAACGAACCCGCAGATAACACACATGTATGCCTTCATTCCTCTCCCTCACGCTGCGGAAATAGCTCGCCGATTTTCGCATGTTTAGCCGATGCATGAAATGAGGCCGCCATGGATGGCGGGGGATACGACTCCAGGGATGGAGGAGGTAGAGTCGCGTCGGGAACTGCGGCCGCTACGGACTCCTGCCCTCACGCGGCATTTCTCCATCCATGGAGGACAGAAGTGCCGTAATGCACCAGCGGTTTTCCGGCCACGCCATGCTTCAGGTAGAATCTGGCCTATTCCTTCCGACAGCGACCCCATGCAAAACCGCACGGCAGTTGTGTTATTTAATCTCGGCGGACCGGATTCACTCGACGCAGTTGAGCCATTCCTGTTCAACCTGTTCGCCGACCCGGACATTTTCAAATTACCGCTCGGCTTTCTCACCCAGAAACCGTTCGCGCGTTTGCTGGCACGTCGGCGCGCACCCGAGGCGCGTCACAACTACGCGGCCATCGGCGGCAAGTCGCCACTGCTGGAAAACACACAGAAACAAGCCCGGGCGCTGGAAGCCTCGCTGCGCGCGCATGGCGACTATGACGTGTTTGTGTGCATGCGCTACTGGCACCCGCTGACCGAATCCGTGGTGGCCGAGCTCAAGCAGCAAGGTTATGCGCAGGTAATTTTCATGCCACTCTATCCGCAGTATTCACGCACCACGACTGGCAGCTCGGTGAACGAATTCAACCGCGCCTGCGCACGCCAGAATTACCACCCACGTACCCGGCTTGTGCGCGAGTGGTATGGGAATTCCGACTACCAGCAAGCGATCATTGAGAGCATACAAGCCGAGGCGCGCAAGCTGCCCGACCCGGATCCCGCGCACATCGAGCTATTGTTCTCGGCGCACGGCCTGCCGAAGAAGCTGGTCGAGCGCGGCGATCCGTACGAGCAGCAAATCCGCGCCACCTTCGATGCGTTGACCGACAGGCTTGGCTGGCCGCACACCACGCTTTGTTATCAGAGCCGCGTCGGGCCGCTCGAATGGCTGCGGCCCTATACCGAGGACACGATCAAACAGAAGGCGGCGAGCGGTTGCCGGCAGATGCTTGTCTACCCGATCGCATTCGTGTCCGACCACAGCGAAACCTTGTATGAACTCGGCATTCAATACGAGAAGCTGGCGAAGGAAACCGGAATCACGCATTATCGGGTCGTGCCCGCTCTCAACGAGCACCCACTCCTGGTGCGCGCGCTTACCGACCTTGTACTGCAGGCGGGTGATCATTAAATTATGAGAAGACGTACGCAGGCCGCTTCGGGCTCCTGCCCTCTCGCGGCAGTACTGCGTCCTTGTACAGCATAGGGTTTCATTGATGACTTCCAACAGCCGCCCTGTGGTACTGGTGTTCGCCGGCAACGACCCGACCGGCGGCGCCGGTATTCAGGCCGACATCGAAACCCTTACCAGCCTCGGCTGCCATGCGGCGCCGGTGATTACCGCACTCACCGTGCAAGACACGGCTGGCGTCAAGCATTTCGCACCGGTTGAGGCCGGCATGGTGATTGCGCAAGCGCGCGCCGTGCTCGAGGACATGCCGGTGGCGGCTTTCAAGGTCGGCATGCTGGCAGACGCCGAGAACGCCACGGCACTGGCAGCGATCATGCACGACTATCCGGATATCCCGTTGATCCTCGATCCGATACTCGCCTCCGGGCGCGGTGACCCGCTCGCGGAGGATTCGCTGGTCGGCGCACTTCAGTCGCTGCTCATTCCCAAAGCCACGCTCATCACGCCCAACACCCTGGAGCTGATGCACCTCGCGCCGGATGCCGACAATATTGACTCCGCCGCGCAGGAACTGCTTTCCACCGGCTGCACTTTTGTACTGGTCACCGGCACGCACGAGAAGACAACAGAAGTGGTGAACCGCCTGTATGGCAATCGACGCCTGCTGGAAAGCTTCCACTGGGAACGTTTACCGCACAGCTATCACGGCTCGGGCTGCACCCTGGCGGCCGCCTGCGCCGCGACCTTTGCACACGGTTTCGATCCGATCGAGGCCGTAGCCGAGGCTCAGGATTTTACCTGGCACGCATTGCTGCACGCCCACCGCCTCGGCATGGGCCAGCACCTGCCCGACCGATTGTATTGGGCGCGCGACGAAGACGAAGAAGAAGGCCCGCTCGACGAGCCGCTGCACTGATGATGTCCGTCAAGCCGCGCGTCACCGGCCTGTATGCCATCGCTGACAGCGCCTACCTGCACGACGATACATTCGTGCCGGCGGTACGCGCAGCCCTCGATGGTGGCGCGCGTCGTCATCCAGTACCGTGACAAGAAAAGCGATCCAACACAACGTGAAACCATTGCCCGCGCGCTGAATGCGGTCTGTCGCGCACACGGGGTGCCTCTCGTCATCAATGATGACGTGCGTCTGGCTGGGGTCGTGGGGGCAACCGGGGTACATCTCGGGCGCGATGACCCGGACATCGGTGCGGCGCGAGCAGCGCTCGGACCTGCGGCGCTGATCGGCGTGTCCTGCTACAACGAGCTGGCGCGCGCCCAGGCAGCACAGGAGGCGGGTGCTGATTATGTCGCCTTTGGCCGTTTCTTCCCGTCACGCACAAAGCCGCAGGCGCTATCGGCCACACCCGAGCTGTTGCGCACAGCGCGCGCCGAACTGAAAATTCCCATAGTTGCCATTGGCGGCATCACCCCGGAAAATGGCACCTCGCTGATCAAGGCCGGGGCCGACGCGCTGGCGGTGATCGAAGGCGTGTTTAACCAACCCGACATCCGCGCGGCAGCCGAACGCTACGCACGACTGTTCACCAACCACAGCGGTTCTCCATGAGCTACCAAAACAGTAAATCCCGCGAGCAATTTGCGCGCGCCAGAGAATCAATTGCCGGCGGCGTCAATTCCGCGGTACGCGCTTTCAAGCAGGTCGGCGGCGACCCGGTATTCTTTGCGCGCGGCGAGGGCGCTTATCTGTTCGATGTCGATGACAACAAATATATCGACTACGTGGCTTCCTGGGGTCCTTCGATTCTCGGCCATGCACATCCGGCTGTCGTGAAAGCGGTGTGTGATACCGCCGCTACCGGCATGAGTTACGGCGCGCCGACCATGATCGAAACCGAAATGGCCGAATTGCTGAAGCAGCTGGTGCCATCCATCGAGAAAGTACGCATGGTGAGCAGCGGCACTGAGGCGACCATGAGCGCGATTCGCCTGGCGCGCGGTTTCACCGGACGTGACAAGATTATCAAGTTCGAAGGCTGCTACCACGGCAGCGGCGATTCACTGCTGGTAAAAGCCGGTTCCAGCGCGCTCACGCTTGGCGTGCCCAGTTCGCCGGGCGTGCCGGCGGCGCTTGCCGAATTGACGCTCACCCTCGACTACAACAACATCGAGCAGCTACGGGAAACCTTCGGCAAGATCGGCCACGAAATCGCCGGCGTGATTGTCGAGCCGGTGGCCGGCAACATGAACTGCATCCCGCCGCTACCGGGCTTCCTCGAAACCCTGCGTGAGCTGTGCACCCAGCACGGTGTGCTGCTGATTTTCGATGAGGTCATGACCGGATTCCGGGTCGCGCTCGGCGGTGCACAGGGCCTTTATAAGGTGAAGCCGGATCTCACCACCCTCGGCAAAGTGGTGGGCGGTGGCATGCCGGTCGGTGCTTTCGGCGGGCGCGCCGACATCATGGACCGCATCACTCCGGACGGCCCGGTGTTCCACGCCGGCACCTTGTCCGGCAATCCAGTGGCCATGGCGGCAGGGCTCGCAACGCTGAAAGAGGTAATGCAACCCGGTTTCTACGCCGGCCTGGAATTGAAAGCCAAGGCACTCATGGATGGTCTGCGCGAACGTGCCAAGAGCGCCGGTATTCCGTTCACCACTGTCGTGCTTGGCGGCATGTTTGGTTTCTTCTTTACAACGGATACACGCGTTACCAGTTATAAGCAGGCCACAACCTGCGACATTGAACGTTTCAGGAAATTCTTCCACGGCATGCTTGCCGAGGGCGTGTACCTCGCGCCATCCGCGTATGAAGCCGGGTTCGTGTCCAGCGCGCACAGCGATATCGATATCAATGCAAGCGTTGCTGCCGCGGAGCGCGTATTTGCGAAAATCAAATGATCAGGTTCAGCGCGAATTTCGACCGAATCTATGAAACGGCCAAGTGCACTGTTAGCCTGTTGAATTTGCGCCAAGTGAACTGGGGCAATATCTCGCAGGCCGGGATGTCAGTACTTTTTGCTAGAGGACTATACCGCATGAGTAACCGTTTCAAACGAGGTCTGCTTTTCTGTGTCCCGCTGCTCTTGATGGGTTGTGGCGATTCGAATGATCCAATTATTGCATTTGCCGGTATTTCCACCACGGCCATTACCCCCACGTCGGTTTCCCTTTCCTGGACCAAGGCCACAGACGGCCGAAGCAGCAGTTCCGCGCTGGTTTACAGCGTCTACCAGTCTGGCCCGAATCCGGCTTACCAAAGTTTTGACACCCTTGCCGAAGTTGAAGCCGGAACACTGGTGCAGACTTTCACCGATGCAGACAGCATTACGATAAGCTCCGGAATCGCCGCAGGCAATTCGTACTACTTCAATGTCGTGGTTGAGGATGAGGAACAGAATAAAGCCGTGTATGACCCCCACGGGGAGAATTTCCAGACCACTCTGGTTTCTTACTACCCTTTTAGCGGAAACAGCAACGATGTCACAGCCACGGCCAACCATCTCGCGGTAGCGACCGGCCTTGTACTTCCAGTCGCAACCCTGGATCGCTTTGGTCATCCACTCAGTGCCTACAGCTTCAACCCGGACATCACTCCGCAATGTTTCCAATCCACCAATAATGTCGGCATCGTAGGCAATGCGAGCCGATCCGTGAGTTTCTGGGTGTTGTCTTTTAATACACCGGCCGGCACGGCACGCGCCTCCTTTGCCTGGGGCGACGGAAGTGTGAATGGTTCCAGCTTCGGCGCTTATGAGAGCGGTATTGGCAACAACTGGGTTGTCTGGTTGTGGGGCTCGGCGGATGTTTCAACCGCGACTGCAGCGACATCGAATTGGGAGCACTGGGTAATCGGCTACGATTCCTCGGCAGACCTTGTTTACACCTATAAAGACGGCGTAGTGGTCAACAATGGGACCGCGCCCGTGCCGCCTGCCAGCACGGTGGACTCGCTGCTCTTCGCAGGTTGTGGGATGGTTGCCGGCGTTCTTGGCTATCCATACAGGGGAAACATCGATGACATCCGGATTTATAATCAGCTATTAAGTGGCAGTGATGTGGCTAACCTGTACGCGGTGACCCGACCCTGAAAGAGAACGAAGCACGGCATTAAAAACGCCACGGGGAACAGCCTTGCGATGTTTTTATGAAAGGTCAGAACTCGGATGCAAAAAAAGGCCGGGTTTCCCCGGCCTCACACACCCCACACAAATTTACAGCGGCTGATCCAGGAATCAGCTCGACAAAATATGGTTTCCACCGAAAGTCACGGTCGCGACATGCGGGCGCAGGGCCTCGTCGCTGAGCGCAATGTCGACACCGATGATATTGGTCACGTCGTCGTGATCACGCACTCCCGGCAGTTCCTCGCGCAGGTAGCTGTAGTGGGTCTCGTTCATGAACACGAGGTTTGGACGCATCCCGTGGGACTGTTCGTAGGTGCTCACGAGATTCACGATATGGCTCAACATGGTCACTCTCCTGTCTAAACCCGGTCTGCCCGGCTGTTCGGATTAGGGGGTTTGCCCCTTTGACCCATGTGATTGCAACGCCTGTGCCAACAGTTCAATACTTACACAACTTATTGATATATATAAATATATACCGTTTTTGCCGGATCGGGGCGATACCCGAAAATCGCCTTCGGCGGTGACGCGCAAGGTCACTCCGCGCCCAATAAAGGCGCGAATGACAAAAAACGGCATTTTGAACCGCGAGATTGGCAGGCGCCCGGGAGGCAGACGCCGCCCGGGTGAAACGAACGGATAATGCTAATTTATTAGGATCTTACTTTACTTGGCTACGCGCAAACCGGCCATGTACTCGGAAACGGCCTTGATTTCGGCCTCGGACAAGCGGAACGCGATGCGGGTCATCACTTCACCGTCATTGCTGCGGGTGCCGGTTTTGAAGTCCAGCAGCTGTTTCTGGCTGTAGGCGGCATGCTGACCGGAAACAGCCGGGAAACGCGGCGGGATGCCCATGCCGGCCGGACCATGACAGCTCATGCAGGCGGCAATGCCGTTTTTTGCATCACCGCCACGGTACAGGCGCTCAGCCTTTTTCAGATCCGCGGCGCTGGCGCTGGTGGTACCCGTACTGCGCTTCTGACTGGCGTAATAGGCGCCGAGATCGTCCATGTCCTTCTTGGAAAGCCCGGCCACCATACCGACCATGAGCGGATCCTTGCGTGCGCCAGACTTGAAATCCGCCAGCTGTTTGACGATGTATTGGGCATCCTGTCCGGCGATTTTCGGGAAATTCGGCGCGGCACTGTTGCCATCCACTCCGTGGCAGGCGGCGCAGGCGGCGGACTTGGTTTTTCCAGCGGCGGCACTGCCGGCCGCCGCAACACTGCCTGCCGCGCCCACAAACGCCATGAGCACGACCAGCGAAATCAGCTTCTTCATACTTTCCCCTCTTTAAGTTACCTGGATGCGGCGAATCTTTGGAATACGCGCGGCACGCTGGCCCGCCGCGGGGTGCTACACTGTGCCCGGATTCAGGAAGGACCGGCGAGTGCGCCGGAAAATCCGGAAAACCATCGAAACAGACCCGTTTAGCGCCGCCTTATATACCAAGAGCCTGCCGTGAGGTCAATTTTACTGGCTGATGTCCTGCGCCAGGCCAGTTTTCGCCTGAGCGCCCAGAACGCCACGCACCTGCCTCCAGACCAGGGTGCGGAGGTGGCGTTTGCCGGTCGTTCCAATGCCGGCAAATCGAGCGCCCTCAATACCATCACCGGTCGCAAGGGGTTGGCGCGCGTCAGCAAGGCGCCCGGGCGTACCCGCCTCATCAATTTCTTTAGCATCGACGACCAGCATTCCCTGGTCGATCTGCCCGGCTATGGCTATGCGCGCGTCGCGCGCAGCGTGCGCGCCGAGTGGGACGAAATGGTCGGCAACTACCTGCACGAACGCGAGTCGCTGCGCGGTGTGGTGCTGATCATGGATTGCCGGCATCCGCTCACCGATTATGACGAGGCGTTGCTTGAATTCTGCGCCGAGAATTCGCTGCCGGTGCATGTGCTGTTGAGCAAGAGCGACAAGCTGAACAAGAACGATCACATCAACACTTTGCGCGCCGTGCGTGCGCGCCTCGCGGAACATGGTGCCGGTGCAACCGCCCAGTTGTTTTCGGCGCTGAGTGGCGAAGGCGTGGACGAGGCCCAGGCCATGGTTGCGGGCTGGCTCGGGATTACCTAAATACCTGCGACCGACATGAATGGCGGTCGTGCGGAGCGCGAAGCCATCTCTACGGGACAAACGCAGGAGCAGTTTTCCGCCGGACAAAAAAAACCCCGGAAACAAGGGGAGAAATTCCGGGGCACTTAAGTAGTTCCGGCTTGGGGGCCGGAACCTTGCCCGCTCAGGGAGGAGTGAGCGGGCAGGACCAACAACACGTCCTGCTACCTGTGACTTCCCGTTCAGCCCAAAAGTTCCGCAGGAGAAATCCAGACAATTCCTGTTTAACATTTGTCGGATACAATTCCCCTTTAGCACGAAGGGGGAATGCGTTCAATGCGCTTCATCCCAGTTTTCGCCGACACCCACATCCACGACCAGCGGCACGGCCAGCTGCGCGACGCCGGTCATGTGTTCTCTGGATGCCGGCCGTGGCCTTTTCAAGGGTGTCGGCGCGCACCTCGAACACCAGTTCGTCGTGCACCTGCATGATCATCACCATCGGCAGGCCGGACTCGCTGATCCAGCGGTCCACGGCCAACATCGCGAGCTTGATCAGGTCGGCGGCCGTACCCTGCATGGGCGCGTTGATTGCGGTGCGTTCTGCATATTGCCGACGCGCCTGGTTGCTGGCATTGATTTCGGGCAAATACAGGCGTCGCCCGAACACGGTTTCGACATAGCCCTGTTCGTGTGCCTGGGCGCGGGTGCGATCCATGAATGCCTTCACACCCGGGTAGCGCGCAAAATACAGCTCGATGTACTGCTGCGCGGCACTGCGCTCGATCTTGAGCTGCTGCGCCAGTCCGAAGGCCGACATGCCGTAGATCAGGCCGAAGTTGATGGCCTTGGCGGAGCGCCGCAGATCGTCGGACACCAGTTCCGGTGCCACGCCGAACACCTCGGCGGCGGTGGCAC
The DNA here is from genome assembly GCA_963698375.1 of uncultured Pseudomonadota bacterium. Classification (GTDB taxonomy): domain Bacteria; phylum Pseudomonadota; class Gammaproteobacteria; order Acidiferrobacterales; family UBA6901; genus UBA6901. The sequence goes on along the minus strand of CAVOQN010000006.1, from coordinate 81,126 downwards.
GGTGAATATCGCTGCCGGCGGCGAACGCCTTGAGCAGGCCGTCGTCCTGCGACAGGTGCGCCATGATGCGCAGCTCGATCTGCGAATAGTCGGCCGACACCATTTTATAGCCCGGTTCGGGCACGAATGCCTGGCGGATGCGCCGGCCCTCCTCAGTGCGCACCGGGATGTTCTGCAGATTGGGATCGCTCGAAGACAGCCGCCCGGTCGCGGCCACCGCCTGGTGATAGGAGGTGTGCACGCGCCCGGTCTTGGGGTGAATCATCTCCGGCAACTTGTCCGCGTAGGTACTCTTGAGCTTGGCGATGCCGCGGTGCTCGAGCAGCACGCGCGGCAGCGGATAGTCGAGCGCCAGTTCGGTCAACACCTCTTCCGCCGTGGACGGTTGACCCTTCGGTGTTTTTTTCAACACCGGCAACTGCAGTTTGCCGAACAGGATTTCCTGGATCTGCATGGGCGAGGCGAGATTGAACGTCTGGCCGGCAAGTTCGTGCGCCTCGCGTTCCAGCTCGAGCATGCGCTTGGCGAGCTCGGTGCTCTGCTTGCGCAGCATGGCGGCATCGATCTTCACCCCGTTGCGTTCGATGCGCGCCAGCACCGGCACCAGCGGCAGTTCGATTTCCTGGTAGAGCTTCACCAGCGCCGGCGTCTCGTTGAGACGCGGCCACATGTGTTCGTGCAATCGCAGGGTGATGTCCGCATCTTCGGCCGCGTATTGCACCGCCTGCTCGACCGGCACTTCGCGAAAATTGATCTGGCCCTTGCCCTTGCCGGCCACGTCCTCGTACTTGATGGTCTTGTGGCCGAGATACTTCAGTGCGAGCGAATCCATGTCGTGGCGCGAGGCGGTCGAATCCAGCACGTACGATTCGAGCATGGTGTCGTGCGCGATGCCGTTCAGTGTAATGCCGTGATTGGCGAGCACACCGAGATCGTATTTCAGGTTCTGACCGACCTTGCGCGGACGTGGGTCTTCGAGCAGCGGTTTCAGTTTTTGCAGCATCGCTTCGCGGTTGAGTTGCGGCGGTGCATCCGGATACTCGTGCGCGAGCGGCAGGTAGGCGCCTTCGCCGGCACGGTCGGTGAACGACACACCGACAATCTCGGCGCTCATCACATCGAGATCGGTAGTCTCGGTGTCGACCGCGTACAGCTCGGCCTTTTCCAGGCGCGCAATCCAGACATCGAGTTCGGCCTCGGTAAAAATCGCCTGGTAATTATTGTGGCTGACCGTGCGTCGCGCTAAACAGCTGCTCTGCGAACATCCCGCTTGCTCCCGTCGCGGACTGTTTCGCGTCGCCAGTGAAGGAGGCCTCATTCACTGACGGCTTCGCGCTCGGCGGTTCCGCCATTCCTGGCGGTTGCGCATTCATGCCACCGAGATCGGCCAGCCAGGTCCTGAATTCGAGTTCGTGAAAAAGCTCGCGCAGGCGCGCTGTGTCCGGTGCCTGGCGTTTCAGATCGGCCGGGCGGAATTCGAGCGGCACATCGCACTTTATCGTGGCCAGCTGCCGCGCCAGCGGCAACTGGGCGAGCGCGGCGCGCAGGTTCTCGCCGGCCTTGCCCTTGATGTCGGCGGCGTGCGCGATCAGATTATCCAGCGAGCCATATTCCGTGAGCCACTTGACCGCGGTCTTGGGCCCGACGCCGGGCACACCCGGGATGTTGTCCGAGGTGTCGCCGATGAGCGCGAGGTACTCGACGATGCGCTCCGGCGGCACGCCGAAGCGCTCTAGCACGCCGGCGCGGTCGTAGCGCGCGTCCTTCATGGTGTCGACCAGCTCGACGTGCGCCGTCGACCAGCTGCGCCATGTCCTTGTCGCCGGTGGAGATCAACGTGTCGCGTCCCTCGGCCGCGGCCTGGCGCGCCAGCGTGCCGATGACGTCATCCGCTTCGACGCCCTCCATCATCAGCAGCGGCAAGCCCATGGCGCGCACGATGTCGTGGATCTGCTCGATCTGGCTGCGCAGGTCATCCGGCATCGGCGGGCGGTGCGCCTTGTACTCGGGATAAATGTCGTCGCGGAAGGTTTTGCCAGGGGCGTCGAATACCACGGCGATCTGCTCCGGGTCGTAGTCCTTGAGCAGGCGGCGCAACATGTTGGTCACGCCATACACCGCGCCGGTCGGCTCATTGCGCGAGTTGCTCAGGTTCGGCATGGCGTGGAAGGCCCGGTAGAGATAGGATGAGCCGTCCACGAGCACCAGGGGTTTTTTATCGTTCATTGGTCATTTTGTGCAGGCTTGCTTACCTTAAACGTGTGGTTGCGCCTTGTGTGTGCTAAATAAGGATTATGGAAGATAAAACACCCGTCACCCCTAAAATCCACCGAATCCTTCACGACCTCCTCAAAAATCCTGTCTCGTGAATCGTGGAAGATCTTCCAGATCATGGCGGAATTCGTGGAAGGTTTCGAGCGCCTCGAGCAGATCCACCCGTCTGTGAGCATCTTCGGTTCGGCGCGCACGCCGGCCGGCCACCCGTTACTACTGCTGGCCGAACAGATCGCGCGCCTGTTGTCGGATGCCGGCTTCTCGGTGGTGAGCGGCGGCGGGCCGGGCATCATGGAAGCGGTGAACAAGGGTGCACACGCCGGCAAGGGCCCGAGCGTCGGTCTCAACATACAGCTGCCGCACGAACAGTCGCGGCAATCCCTATCAGGACATCCGTCTCACCTTCCGCCACTTTTTCGCGCGCAAGGTGATGTTCGTGAAATACGCCTCGGCGTACGTGGTGCTTGCCGGGCGGCTTCGGCACACTCGACGAGCTCATGGAGATCATGACCCTGGTGCAGACCGGCAAGAGCCGGCGCATTCCGGTCATTCTGGTGCACGCGCCGTTCTGGCAGGGAATACTCGACTGGTTCCGCGACACCCTGGTTGCGGAAGGCACGATCAGTGCCGAAGACCTCGAACTCCTGATTGTACTGGATGAACCGCAGGATGTGCTACGCGCCATCTTCCGGTACTATGAGCACCGCGGTTTCGAGCCTTCCGCCGAAGAAGAGCAGACTCAGCTCAATCTCTAGGCTATTTCTCCATGCGCCTGCTTGTACTAGTTATTCTTGCATTGTCCATACTCCGCGTGCACGCCGCGGACGAAAACCTTGATACGTTGGCGCAGCCGCCGGAGCCGGTGAAGTACTACAAGGCCCCGCTGCCAGCCGCCGCAGTCGATGCCCAAGGGAGCGCGATCCCGGAACCGGAAGTGACCATCACCACGAAAGGCGAAACCCTGCACGAGGAATATCGCATCGGCGGCCAGCTCTACATGATCAAGGTCATTCCGAAAAATGGCCGGCCTTACTACCTCATTGACAACGAAGGCCAGGGGCAATTCGTGCGAAACGATTTTCAACCAAGCATTAGCCCGCCACAGTGGGTGATTAAGCGATTCTGAGGAAATGAGTATGATGCACGCCAACCGGGTCCCGGCAAAGAATGGCTGGGGGTGGATCAAGCATGGCATGGTGCTGTTCAGCGAGAGAGCCCGTGCTATGGCTGGCGATGTCCTTTGTCTATCTATCATTGGCGATTCTGCTCAGCCAGATTCCATTCATCGGCTGGCTAATCCTGGTGCTGTTCACCCCGCTGTGCATGCTCGGCGCGCTGTCCTTGGCGCACACGCGCAACGGCCTGGAGACAGCGGGCGATGCCATGCCGTCGTCACCGGACGTGCGCGCGTTTCGTCCCGGATTACATTACCTGCGCGACCTGCTCACGCGTGCCGCGCGTCGACTGTTTAGCGGCTTCAAGGAAGAAGACAGGCTATTGCCGATCATGGTGATCAGCACCCTGCTGCTCGGCGGCGTGGTGGTCATCAAGATCCTCGCGCAGCTGCTCAAGGTCGGTGGCGCGCCTGCCGGCGATACTGGCGGGCAGCGTGGGGCCGACGGTGTGGATTACCGCCCTGATCGGCCTGCTGGTGGTGCTCTGCCTCGAATCGCTACTCTTGATGGCATTTCTCTACACCATGCCGCTCATCCTGTTCCGGCGTGAACACCCCCTGCCATCGATCGAACTGAGCTTCTCCGGCGCGCTGAACAGCCTGGGTGCGTTTGCCATTTTCATTGGTGTATTTGCCGTTGCCGGCGAGACAGTGCGCATTCTGTTCCTGCGATTCGGTTTTCCGTTCGACTACCTCGTCGTGATTGTTCGCCGGTCTTGTGGCGCTGCCGGTGTTCATCGCTGGTCTCTACGCAAGCTACCAGGACCTGTTCACTCAACGCCCGATAATAGCAGCGCACGATTGATGCCGGGCCTTGTCACCGCCGACTGCACTTTTCCAGGCGTACATCCTTCTGCCGGATGCCCGGTCTGAGAGCAGTCGTGGCAGCTGTGGTGTGCGCGGCATTTCTCTGTGCCACTTGTCGGGCATAATCCAACCAACCATGAAGGCCCTGCTCGCCCTGTCCCGTGCCATCGACGCCCTGAATGAACGCGTCGGTCTTTTGTGTTGTGGCTGGTGCTCGCCGCCACGCTGGTCTCAGCCGCCAATGCCGGAATGCGTTACGCCTTCAGCATGGCGTCCAATGCCTGGCTGGAACTCCAGTGGTATCTGTTTGCGGCCATTTTTCTGCTTGCCGCCGGCTACACGCTCAAACACAACGGCCATGTGCGCATCGACATTCTCTACGGTCGGCTGTCGGAGCGCGCGCGCGCCTGGATCGATCTGCTCGGTGCGCTGCTCTTTCTGCTGCCATTCAGTCTGCTGCTGGTGTGGTTCTCCTGGCCCGGCTTTGCCGACGCCTTGCAGCACGGCGAAATGTCACCGGATGCCGGCGGCCTGCTGCGCTGGCCGGTGCGTCTCCTGATCCCGCTCGGATTCGCACTGCTTGGCCCTGCAAGGCATATCTGAAATCATTAAGCGCATCGCATTCTTGCGTGGCCAAATCACGCTCCGCATTCGAGCAACCGGAGGAAAAGGTATGAGCCTTCATTCTGAAATGACTGGAGGCCGTCCGGGTGACCTTCGAACTCATGGCGCCGCTCATGTTCATGGCGCTGGTCGTGCTGCTGTTGCTCGGTTATCCAGTGGCGTTTGCATTGGCCGCCAACGGACTGTTGTTCGCGATCATCGGCATCCAGGCGGGATTCTTCGACTTCGTCCTGTTGCAGGCGTTGCCGGAACGGGTGTTTGGCATCCTGTCGAACTCGACACTCCTCGCCATTCCGTTTTTTACGTTTATGGGTCTGGTGCTGGAGCGCAGCGGCATGGCCGAAGCGCTGCTCGATACCATCGGTCAGTTGTTCGGCACTTTGCGTGGAGGGCTCGCCTACGCTGTAATCTTTGTCGGCGCGTTACTTGCCGCCACCACCGGCGTTGTAGCGGCATCGGTCATTGCCATGGGGCTCATTTCGCTTCCGGTGATGCTGCGATACGGCTACGACCGGCGCCTGGCAACCGGCGTGATTGCCGCTTCCGGTACGCTGGCACAAATCATCCCGCCTTCGTTGGTACTGATCGTGCTCGCTGATCAGCTTGGCGTTTCAGTCGGCGAAATGTACCGGGGGGCGCTGCTGCCCGGTCTGGTGCTGATGGGACTCTATGTTCTCTACGTACTCGGTGTCACAACAATACAGCCGGCCGCGGCGCCGGCACTGCCAGCGGAAGCGCGCGCGCTGCGCGGTATGGCGCTTGCCCGCCGCGCCGCGGTTTCCATGTTACCGCCGCTCATTCTCATTTTCCTGGTGCTTGGTACCATCTTCCTTGGCATCGCCACACCCACCGAGGGTGGTGCACTCGGCGCGGTCGGTGCGCTGATACTCGCTGCCCTGCACCAGCGCCTCAACCTCAGCATGCTCAAGCAGGCGATGAATTCGACCATGAAGCTCACCAGCTTCGTGGTGTTCATCCTGATTGGTTCGACGGTTTTCAGCCTGGTGTTTCGCGGCGTGGACGGCGACCGCTGGGTGGAACAGCTGCTCACGCAACTGCCCGGTGGCGCACTCGGATTTCTCGTGGTCGTGAATATTCTGGTGTTCACTCTCGCGTTCTTTCTCGACTTCTTCGAGATCGCGTTCATCCTGGTACCGCTGCTCGCACCGGTCGCGGCGGCACTTGGCATCGATCTCGTATGGTTCGGTGTGTTACTGGCCGTGAACATGCAGACTTCGTTCATGCACCCGCCATTCGGCTTCGCACTCTTCTACCTGCGCAGTGTGGCGCCGAAGGAAGTTAAGACCAGCGACATCTATTGGGGTGCGGTGCCATTTGTGTTGATCCAGATTGTGATGATCGTTCTGGTGATCAACTATCCACAGCTGGTCGGTATCGAGGCGATTGCCGGGAATGATGAAATAATAGAGATCCAGCTGCCCACCGATCCGGGCGGTTTCCCGCCGCCGGCGGGCGAGTAACTTGCCACTTTACAAGATTGGCTCGTTGGCTGGAGTTCTCAGTACAACCAACCCTGCACGATCTTACTTCCCCGAATACAGGAAGTTCGCGTACGACGCCTCCGCTACTTTGAACCACTGAATGCTGAGGTCACGAAACCGCTTCCACTCGACATAGATTTTTTTAAAGGACGGATTCTTTTTGGCTTCTTCGTCATAGAGTTGAAACGCCGCTTTGCGCGCGGCAGTCATTACATCTTGTGGAAACGGGTGGAGCTTCACGCCGGAACGCACTAATCGCATGAGTGCTTGTGGATTTTTCGCGTCGTACTCGGCCAGCATGTGCGCATTGGCTTCGGCGGCGGCTGCTTCAAACGCAGCCTGATACGCAGGCGGCAGCTCCGCCCACTTCTTGAGATTCACATAGAACGACAGTTGCGGGCCACCTTCCCACCAACCAGGATAGTAGTAATGCTTGGCCACTTTATGGAAGCCAAGCTTTTCGTCGTCGTACGGACCGACCCATTCCGTGGCATCCAGTGCACCGCGCTCAAGCGCCGGGTAGATATCACCTCCGGCAAGCGTCTGCGGTACCACGCCGAGCCGTGCCATGATCTCGCCCCCGATACCGGGAATCCGCATTTTGACGCCTTTGAGGTCTGCGAGTGACTTGATCTCTTTGCGGAACCAGCCACCCATTTGCGTGCCGGTGTTACCGCCCGGAAAATTCAGGATGTTGTGTTCCTTGAAAAGTTCACGCGTAAGTTTGAGCCCGCCGCCCGAGACCATCCAGGAATTCTGCTGGCGCGCGGTAAGGCCGAACGGTACTGCGCAATCAAAGGCAAACGCCTTATTTTTACCAACGTAGTAATAGCTGGCCGTGTGGCCGCACTCGATGGTGCCATCTTGTACCGCATCCAGCACTTGCAGGCCAGGCACGATCTCTCCACCGGCAAACACGCGCATCTGAAACTTGCCCTGAGTGATCTGTTCGAGACGCTTGGCAAGCACTTCGCCGGCACCGTAGATCGTATCAAGACTCTTGGGAAAGCTTGACGCCATCCGCCAGCGAATAGCAGGCAAATCGGCGGCTTGTGCAGGTGTGAAGGCCCCGGCCAGCAGTCCGGCACCGGCGCCTTTAATGAGGTCGCGTCGCTTCATGATTTATTCTCCGAGTGACGTAAACAAGACCGCATTGTGCCGAATGTGGCGGTTTACTCCAAATCGAGAGACAAAGCAGGAATATCGTCCTGACGCGCGACAGGCAAGGACGCTACGTTTCAGAAAGGACGACACACGCAGAGAGGTGCGTGCGGCATTCGCGTGCCAGAACGATTTTAATGCTGTTCGTGCGAGAAGAGGATTTAACGCGCTGAGGCCGTGCGACGTTCGGCGGCACCGCGGCCGCTGGACTTGGCGGAAGTGCGCCGTTCAGCGACCACGCGGTTGCGGCCGTTGACCTTGGCCGCCGCGAGCGCCTTTTCCACGCGTGCGAGGAAACGCTCCAAGTCTTCGCCCTTGTGAAACTGACTGGCGCCAATACTTACCGTGATGGGGATTTTCTTGCCGTTGAAACTGCAGTCAGCGTTCTCGACACCGTCGCGGATGCGCTCGGCGATGCTGGTGGCATTCTTTAGCGTTGTGTTGGGCAGGACAACCAAAAACTCTTCGTCGCCATAGCGTCCGGCATGATCCGGCATGCGCAGGGTTTCAGTGAACACCGCCGCTACGGCCTGCAACGCTTTGTCGCCGGCCTTGCGTCCCATCTCGCGGTTGATACTTGCCAGCAGGTCCAGGTCCACCAGCGCCACCGACAGCGGGTGGTTGTAGCGATTGGCGTATGACATGGCGTTCAACAAGCTGGCAGTAATGCCTCGCTGGTTGGGCACGCGGGTGAGTGTGTCCACGGTGCTGGTGGACGCAGCGCGTGGCTTGGCCTTGAGGTGCGCCTCGTAGTCGCGCGCCAGTGGCGTGATAATCAATGCATGCGCGAGCACTGCTGTCACTACCGCCATGAGTGTCGCGGTCAGCCAGACGCCGGTGCCGAGGGAACTGGCAACGATCGCGCCAGCAAGTGACAACAGCAGCAGCCATGCGAAGCTTCGCCCCACCGAGAGGCCGCCATGAGCGTCCTTGAGCCAACCCACAAGACCTTTTTTGGCCGACCCGGCCCCACCACCCTCCATTGATTTCACAAATTCTCCCATTAATCAAAAGCGCGAGCGCGCACAAATTGCGGTTATTTTTTGTTCCAGCGACCTGTTGATAATCCTAACTATAGTTTATGAAAGGGCGAACGAAAGCCGTACTTTGCTAGATTTTTCCGCCCAAGCTGCCACATTACAACGATTGCAGGTTGGCGTAGGCCAGCACCAACCACTTGGACCCAGTACGGTTAAAGTTCACCTGCACGCGCGCGTGCTCGCCCTGGCCCTCAATGCCCAGCACCACACCCTCGCCAAACTTGGCATGCAATACGCGCATTCCCAGCCGCATGCCTGCCGTATTGCCGTGAGTATCAGCAAGCGGTGAAATATCGGCTGACACACCCGTCCCGCGCCAGGCTGGACGCGTGACTGTGGCTTGGGCGCGAACTTCGTCGATCAGCTCCGGAGGGATTTCGCCCAGGAAGCGTGACGGGCTGGTATAGTGCTCAGATCCATACAAACGACGGACTTCAGCATAAGTAAGCACTAACTCTTTTCTGGCCCTGGTCATGCCCACGTAGCACAACCGACGTTCCTCTTCGAGCCGGCCAGATTCCTCAATTGAGCGCTGGTGCGGGAAAAGACCCTCTTCCAGTCCCGTCAGGAACACCAGCGGGAACTCCAGCCCCTTGGCGGAGTGCAGGGACATCAGCTGCACACAGTCTTCCCACGCCTCGGCCTCGGCGTCCCCGGCTTCCAAGGCGGCATGTGCGAGGAACGACGACAATGGGTCCAGACCTTCGGCCGGGTCGTGCTCATAGTTGCGTACCGCGTTCGCCAGTTCCTCCAGGTTCTCGATCCGCATCTCGCTCTTTTCGCTCTTGTCGTTGCGGTGGAAGTCGAGCAGGCCGCTGCCGTGCAACACCTGTTCGGCCTGCTCGCCGAGGGTGAGGCTGGCAGTCTGCGCGGCGAGGCGCTCAATCAGATCAAGAAATCCTTTCAGGGCATTGGCGGCGCGCGCCGCCAATGTCTGCTCGCTGAGCAACGATTGCGCCGCCTCCCAGAGTGACAGGCCCTTGGCGCGTGCATGCAGGCGCAGCGTGTCGAGCGTGCGATCGCCAAGCCCGCGCGTCGGCACATTGCACACACGTTCGAACGACGGGTCGTCGTGGCGACTCGCCACCAGTCGCAAGTAAGCGAGCGCGTCCTTGATTTCGGCGCGTTCGAAAAATCGCAGCCCGCCATAAACGCGGTACGGAATGCCAGCCTGCACCAGCTGCTCTTCGAACACACGCGACTGGGCATTGGAACGGTACAGAATGGCAACCTCGGCGCGCTTGTGGCCGGCGGCCTCCCAGGCCTGGATACGGTCGAGAACAAAGCGTGCTTCGTCGATCTCATTAAATGCGGTGTACAGCTCAATACGCTTGCCGTCTTCGTCGTCGGTCCACAACTCCTTGCCGAGCCGGCCTTCGTTGTGCGCGATCACCGCGTTCGCGGCCTTCAGAATATTGCCAGTCGAACGATAATTCTGTTCGAGGCGAATGACCTTTGTGCCGGGGTGGTCCTTCTCGAACTTGAGAATGTTGTCCACCAGCGCACCGCGCCAGCCGTAGATCGACTGGTCGTCGTCACCAACCACGAACAGATTGTTGTGTCCGGTCGCTCCTGGCGTCCTGCCTCCCGCGACACTCGCACGTCCCTGTGCGTCGCCGGCGAACAGCTTGAGCCAGTTGTACTGAATGGCGTTGGTGTCCTGAAACTCGTCCACCAGCACCTGACGGAAGCGGCTCTGATAGTGCTCGCGCATCGCGGCATTGTCGCGTAGCAGCTCGAAGGCGCGCAGCAACAGCTCGGCAAAGTCCACCAGACCGGATCGTTTGCAGCTGTCTTCGTATTCGCGATAGATGCGGATCCACTGGCGGGTCTGCGGATCATGACCTTCACCCAGCTGCGCCGGGCGACGTCCGGCATCCTTGTGGCCGTTGATGAACCACTGCGCCTGGCGCGGCGGCCAGTAGGCCTCATCCAGTTCCAGCGCCTTGAGCAGGCGCTTGATCACGCGGTACTGGTCTTCGCTGTCCAGAATCTGGAAGTTCTGCGGCAACCCGGCCTCTTTCCAGTGGGCGCGCAGCAGGCGGTGCGACAGGCCATGGAATGTCCCGATCCACATGCCACCCACACCAAAGCCAAGCATGGCCTCGATGCGCCCGCGCATTTCGGCTGCTGCCTTGTTGGTGAAGGTTACAGCCAGAATGGCGTGCGGCGAGACATTCAACACCTCCACCAGCCACGCAACCCGGTGGGTGAGCACGCGTGTCTTGCCGGAGCCGGCGCCGGCCAGGATCAGCAGCGGCCCCGGGGGGGCGGCCACGGCCTCGCGTTGGGCAGGATTTAGATCATCAAGCAGACCGGGATACATCCATGCCGGAATCTTAACATTCCGGCATGGCTGGCGGGGCACAAACCACTGTGAAATAGCAGCTATTTCAAGAGCCCCAGCCAGAGGCTGTTCGCGCGCGCCACAAAACCGGCCGGATCTTCGAGCTGGCCGCCTTCACTCAAAAGCGCCTGATCGAACAGGATGCGTGCCCAATCTGAAAAACGCTGTTCATCATTCTCGTCCTTGAGTCGCTGTACCAGGGCATGCTCGGGATTTATTTCCAGCACCGGCTTGCTGCTGGGTACTTTTTGCCCGGCAGATTTCAGAAGCCGCTCGAAATGCGCACCCAGATCATGCTCGCCGGCCACCAGACAGGCCGGTGAGTCCGTCAGCCGGTGGGTGACACGCACGTCCTGGGCCTGCTCGGTGAGCGCGGACTTCAGGCGCGCAACCACGTCCTGATACTCTGCCGCCACCTGTTCCTGCTGCTTTTTCTCTTCATCGGCCAGCGCACCCAGATCAAGGTCGCCCTTGGTTACGGACTGCAGCGGTTTACCCTCGAATTCGGTAAGGTGGGTCACCAGCCATTCATCGATACGATCCGTGAGCAGCAGTACTTCGATGCCCTTCTTGCGGAAGATTTCCAGGTGCGGGCTGGATTTGGCCGCACTGAAGCTTTCCGCGGTAATGTAGAAGATGTTCTTCTGTTCGGGCTTCATGCGCGCCACGTAATCCGCGAGCGAGACACTCTGGCTGTCCAGGTCGGTGTGCGTGGATGCCACCCGCAGGAGCTTCGCCAGGCGTTCCTTATTCGGGTGATCCTCGATCACTCCCTCCTTCAGCACCCGGCCAAACTCTTTCCAGAAGGTTGCATATTTCTCCGGCTCCTTCTGCGCCAGCTCGTCGAGCAGATCGAGTACCTTGCGCGTGGCGCCGGAGCGCAGCACTTCGATGTCGCGCGAGTGTTGCAGAATTTCGCGTGAAATATTCAGCGGCAAGTCACTGGTGTCGATCACGCCGCGCACGAAACGCAGGTATGGTGGCAGCAACTGCTCGGCATCGTCCATGATGAACACGCGCTTCACATACAGTTTGATGCCGTGACGATGCTCGCGGTCACCGAGATCGAAGGGCGCGCGCTGCGGCACATAGAGAAGCGCAATATATTCGTGCTTGCCTTCGACGCGCGCATGCACGTGCGCAAGCGGCACTTCGAAGTCATGTGCGACATGCTTGTAGAATTCGTCATACTCGTCCTGAGTAATCTCATTGCGCGGGCGCGCCCAAAGCGCCGCCGCACGGTTTACGGTTTCATCTTCCTCCGCGTTCTCCTTGCGCATCACAATTGGCAGGGTAATGTGATCGGAATACTTGCGGACAATGGTACGCAGGCGCATCCCGTCAAGGAACTCGTCCTCACCCTCGCGCAAATGCAGGACAATGTCGGTGCCGCGTGTCGGCTTTTCAATCGTCTCAAGCGTGTACTCGCCCTTGCCGTCCGAGGTCCAGCGCACGCCGTGCTCGGCGCCCAGACCGGCGCGGCGCGTGACCAGCGTGACCGAGTCGGCAATGATGAAGGCCGAATAGAAGCCGACACCAAATTGACCGATCAGTTTGGCGTCCTTCTGCTGCTCGCCGGTCAGTGAAGTCAGAAACTGGCGTGTGCCGGATTTGGCGATGGTGCCGATATTCTCCACCACCTCGTTACGACTCATGCCGATACCGTTGTCGCTCAAGGTGATGGTGCGTGCGGCCTTGTCGAATGCCAGTCGAATCTTGAGTTCCGAATCGCCTTCGTACAGGGCATCGTCGCTGAGCGCCTCGAAGCGCAGCTTGTCGGAAGCATCCGAGGCGTTGGAGATCAGCTCGCGCAGAAATATCTCCTTGTTGCTGTACAACGAGTGAATCATCAAATCCAGCAGTTGCCGGACTTCGGTCTGGAAGCCGAGGGTTTCCTTGTGGGTATCAACGGTCATGCATGTATCTCCGACTGAAATGAAAAAGGGCGGAACGATGGAAATTCGGGTTCACGGGACTGATTTTCAAGCCCCGAGTGAATCCGCTTCCCCGACAGTAGTTGGTTAGCATGCAAAGACCGCTTGCAACTTGCCACGATTCACCGATAATTTCGCCCGGCTGTACCGCCTCAATCCGGGGAACCATAGCAGACCTGAATGGAAAAACCTTCAATATGAAAGCTATCGAACACCTGTTGGAATTGCTGATCTTCAACAGCCGCTGGCTGCTGGCCCCATTCTATCTCGGCCTCGTGGCCGGCATCCTGATCCTGCTGGTCAAATTCGGCCAGGAATTCTTTCACCTGATTCCCAATGTGTTGAGCGGCCCGGAGTCGGAGATCATTCTCGCCATCCTGACGCTGGTCGACATGTCGCTGGTGGCGAACCTGCTGATCATTATCGTCTTCAGCGGTTATGAAAATTTCGTTTCCAAGATCGACACGGCCGGCCACGAGGACCGCCCGGAATGGATGGGCAAGGTCGACTTTTCCGGCCTCAAGATCAAAGTGATTGCTTCGATCGTCGCCATCTCCGCCATCGAATTGCTCAAGGCGTTCGTGAATGTCAGCAACCTCGGCACCCCCGGCGAAGACTGGCGCTGGACGGTCGAGGACAAGGCGCTCGCCTGGAAGGTCGGCATTCACATCCTGCTGGTTATATCCGGCGTGTTGTTCGCAATCATGGACAAGGTCGCGGAGAGCGTCCACGCCGGCAAGGGCAAGCACTGAACACGGCTCTTCCCTCGGCACCCAGCCAGTTCCCTGCACCGGCCTTTTTGACGGCGCAGTTGTCTTGGCCCGGAGCGAATGAGCATGCCCGAAATTACCCGCACTCCACACCGCCTGCTACACTCCCGCACGGTTCGCCCGCCTCGCGGCGGAGCCCATCATTCCCTGCAGGAGTATTTTTATGGAATGGCTTTCTGATCCCCAGGCATGGGCGGCGCTTGCCACCCTGACGGCGCTCGAAATTGTCCTTGGTATCGACAACATCATTTTCATTTCCATCCTGGTCGGACGTCTGCCGGTGCACCAGCGCGAAAAAGCGCGCATCCTAGGGCTTGGCCTCGCCATGGGCACGCGCCTGCTGCTGCTCGCGTCGCTCACCTGGGTGATGACCCTGACCACGCCGCTGTTTACCGCCCTCGGCCAGGCGATCTCGGGGCGCGATCTTATCCTGCTCGGCGGCGGCCTGTTTCTGCTGGTCAAGAGCACGTCCGAGATCCATGAAAGCCTGGAAGGGCCGGAAGAGACCAGACAACACCGTGCCGTGGCGTCGTTTGCCGGGGTGCTGGCACAGATCGCCGTCATCGACATCATTTTCTCGCTCGACTCAGTGATCACTGCCGTTGGTCTTGCCCAGCAGCTCAGCGTGATGGCGATTGCCATCGTCATCTCGGTGGTCGTGATGATGTTCGCGGCACGCTCCATCAGTGAGTTCGTCGACCGCCACCCAACCGTGAAAATGCTGGCGTTGTCGTTCCTGATTCTGGTGGGCGTGGCACTGATCGCCGAGGGCCTCGAGTTCCACATCCCCAAGGGGTATATCTATTTCGCCATGGCGTTCTCGGTCGGCGTGGAAATGCTCAACCTGCGATTGCGCCGGCGCGCTGCCCCGGTGCACCTGCATAAACCGATTCGCCGCAAAAATCGCGCATGAAGTCATTCCGCGTACGCCTGCAGGCATTCGGGCCGTGGCGCGCCACACTCTTGCTGACCCTTACCCTGGCCGTGCTGCATCTGCTCGCGGCCGGACGCGTGCCACTCAGTGCTGACGAGGCACACTACGCGCTCTACGGCCTGCATCGCGACTGGAGTTATTTTGACCACCCACCACTGGTGGGCTGGTTACAGTCACTAGTGCTGTTCTTCGCGTCGTCCGACTTCGCGCTACGCCTCTGGCCGATCGGCCTGTCGGTCGCCACCGCCGTTGTCTTGTTCCGGTTCGCGCGCCAATTGTTCCCCGGTGACAGCGAGTGGCTGGCGTTCTGGGCCGTGGTCCTGTATCAATCCGGCCTGCTGTTCCAGGCATTGGGGCTGGCACTGCTGCCGGAAACACCGCTGCTGTTGTTCGCGCTGCTCGCCATGTTGGCCTTGCTCGACGCACTCGAGCGCGAACGGCTTGCCGCTTGGCTGTTGTTCGGCCTGTGCATTGGTCTGGCCGGACTCTCCAAATATACGGCCGTCACACTGGTGTTCACTGCCGCGTTGTTCGTAGTCTTACAACGGCGGCTCGATGTGTTGCGCACACCCGGGCCATGGCTGGCCGTTGCGCTCGCACTCTTGCTGATCGCGCCGGTGCTTTACTGGAACGCCACGCACGACTGGCTGTCATTCCGCTACCAGCTCGAACACGGGTACCGGTCCAAGGACTGGGAGTGGACGCGCGTCGGCATTACGCAGCTCGCGCAGTTCTTCGCCTACGCACCCGGCATCTATGTCTTCGGCCTGATCGCAATGTTTGCCGGTTTCAGGGAATGGCGTGAGCGCGGCGTGCAATTGTCCCTGCTACTGACACTACCGGTACTGCTGCTGTTCGCCTCCGGCTCGGGGCGCGAGGAAAGCCTGCCGCACTGGACGGCACTCGCCTGGGCCGGCTGCACACCGCTGGCGGCACGCTGGATGATCACGCACTGGAAGGTACGTGCGGTGCGTGCCTTTACCTATTTCTCCGGTGGCTATTCGCTGGCACTAATTTTTATCCTGCACGTGCTGATCCTTTTCCCGTCACTGCCGTTTCCGGGAAAGCACCATCCGCTCGCGCCGCTCACCGGTTGGCCACAGGCCGCGGAGCGTGCTGCATTACTGCGCACGGAATTCCAGCGCGAAGAGCCGCATGCTGTATTGCTCGTGCACAACTGGTCGCTGGCCAGCCGGCTTGCCTGGTACGCGCGACCGCTCGCCGTGCAGGTGCCGGACATTCGTTTCGACCAGTTCGACCTGTGGTTCGGCAGCCCGGAGAATGGTGCGGCCGGTGTGATGGTGGTGCCGGACAGCTCGCTAAAATCCACTCGTCGCGTTCTGGAGCGTTTTGCGCGCTGTGAGGAACGTGATCCTTTGCCGGTTTACGCGGGTGGGGCAGTCATTGTAACCTTTCGTTTCTATCTCTGCCGCGGCTATCGCGGCCCGCGACACTGACCCAACTTCTCCATGAGTCTCAAGCTGTCCGTAGTGATTCCAACCTTCCGCGAAGTACGCAACCTCGAGGCCGTGGCGCGGTCAATCGAGGAAGCATTGCGCGATCAGCGCTTGGCATACGAAGTGATTTTCGTCGATGACGACTCACAGGATGGTTCGGAAGCGCTGGCCGCGACGCTGGCCGACAATTTACCGGTGCGCATGATCGTGCGCCACGGCGAGAAGGGGCTTTCCACTGCGGTACTGCGCGGCATCGACGAGGCACGCGGCGAGTTTGTAGTGGTGATGGATGCCGACCTGTCGCATCCGGCGGAACGTATACCGGACATGGTCACGCTGCTGGAAAACAAGAAAAATGATTTTGTTGTCGGCTCACGTTATGTAAAGGGCGGTTCACTCGATCCAAGCTGGACCTGGTTTCGGTTGCTCAACTCAAAAGTGGCAACCTGGCTGGCGCTACCATTGGCGCGCATTCACGATCCGATGTCCGGGTTTATCGCTTTCCGGCGCGCTGACATGCCGGAGGCGCACCTGCTCTCTCCGATTGGCTACAAGATCGGCCTGGAGTTGCTGGTGAAAGGTGGCTTTAAAAAACCGGGTGAAGTGCCGATTCACTTTGCCGACCGCGTGCACGGCGAAAGCAAACTTTCCTGGAAAGAGCAGGTGCGTTATCTGCGCCACCTGCGCCGCCTCTACCAGTTCCGCTTCCCGTTTTTCGCCGAGTTCATGCAATTTGGCATCGTCGGCGGCACTGGTTTCGTCGTTGACCTGCTGCTCTACCTCGGCCTGCAATGGCTGACCGGCATGGGGCATGTCGCCGCGCGTGCCCTGTCGTTCTGGGGTGCGGCCAGCTGGAACTGGGCCTTGAATCGGATACTGACATTTTCGCACCGCAAGAAAACCGCCAAACTCGCGCAGTGGTCAGGTTTTCTGCTCACCTCGCTGCTCGGCTTTGCCATTAACGTCGGCAGTTACTACGTGCTCACCCACTACGTGCCGTTCTTCGCGGAACACAAGATATTGGCGTTGTTCACCGGTGTGCTGCTCGGTTTCGGATTGAACTTTCTCACTGCACGTCTGCTGGTATTCATTCCTTATGAAGCCGAGCTGTTGGAAGAAGAGCGCCGTCCACACAGGCGCTGACGCTGAATATTTTTCCGCAAGGCGGCACGGTCATGCCTGCGATATTGCTACTCGTCGGACACGACTGTCCGCAGTTTTGGCAACAGACGCACCAGCTCCTCAACCGCCTTTTGATTCCCGGCCAACCGACGCTGTGCCGCCATCTCGTGCAACCATTCCTTGCGGTTGACGGCCGGAAAGCCCATTACCTGATCTTTGTCGGCGATGTCCTTGGTGACGCCAGACTGTGCGAACACCACGGCCTGCGAACCGACGCTGACATGGTCTGCCACACCGCACTGCGCGGCCAGGGTGACGTAGTCCTTGATCACTGTCGAGCCGCCGATACCGACCTGGCCGCACAACAGTGATCGCGCGCCAATCTGTACATTGTGTGCAATGTGCACCTGGTTATCGATCTTCGTGCCCTCACCCACGCGCGTCTCGCCCAGCGCGGCCCGGTCGATGCACGTGTTGGCGCCAATCTCCACGTTCGACCCGATCACCACCGTACCGACCTGCGGGAATTTCACGTGCTCGCCATTTCGTAACTTGTAACCAAAGCCGTCTGAACCGATGACCGTGCCGGCGTGCAGTGTGACGTTGTCCCCCAGTCGCACGCCGTCGTAGAGCACCACGTTCGGGTGACAGCACGCAGTGATTGCCCAGCGTGACGTCGTCGCCAATTCGGCACCCGGCCATAACCCAGCAATTGCTGCCGAGCGTGCTGCGCGCACCGATGGACGCAAATGCCTCCACGCATGTGCCTTCACCCAGGGTAGTCGTCGGGTCGATGTGTGCCTTGGCACTCAACGTGCCGGCACTCCCCTTCTCCGGATAAAGTCGAAGCAGACAAGTGATGAAGGCCATTTCCGGGTCGTCCACGACCAGCAGGCAGGTACCGACATTCGCCGCTTCGCCCAGTGTCCCCTTCGGCACGAGCACCGCGCTGGCCGTGCAGGACCTGAGCTTGTCTGCGTACTTGGGGCTACCAATAAAGGTCAGCTGATTCACACCGGCCTCATCGAGGTTGGCGGCGGAATTGATGGTTTGTAGGGTGTTGTTGCCAAGAATATCGGCGCCGCACACCTCGGCAAGTTCCTTGATTGTAATTGCCATGGTTATCCTGAACTGCGTCCAATGTGGATTCATAGACTATCATCGGGCAGAGTAGCACAGGCTGCAATCGTTGCTGCAGCAGGCGGAATCCTCCGGGTGTTGGTAGCTGCTTACTACAGTGACCTTACTGCACGTATGTGATGACGGTGATTACCGTTACCCAGTTCTGTCGGAGAAACCCATGCTCAGAATTGCAAGACACCGCGACGGCGCCTAGTCTGATGACCATGAAACTCCCGCATTACCTCCGTTTTAGCCTGACCGCCTTGCTCCTGACGGCGCTCGTTTTTCCGGTCGCCGCGCGTGACGGCGCCGACCCGGCCATCAACCGGCCCTATCTCGACCCGGACTTTGCACAGTGGGTCGAACGTTTCGAATCCCCGGGCCGCGAGGTCTATGATCAGCGTATGGCCATCGTTGCCGCCAGCGGTGTGAAGCCCGGCATGCGCGTGGCCGACATCGGCGCCGGCACCGGCCTGTTCACCCTGCTGTTTGCCCGTGCGGTTGGGCCCACGGGCCATGTCACCGCTGTCGACATATCACCCACATTCATCAGTAACATCCAGCGACGCGCGCAGAACGAGAAACTCGGCAATGTCAGCGCTCGTGTCAATTCGCAGACCGACACAGGCCTTCCAGCATCGTCGGTAGATCTTGTCTTCATCAGTGACACTTATCACCACTTCGAGCAGCCGCGCACCATGCTGGCCTCAATCCACCGCGCACTGAGTCCCGGCGGATCACTGGTGGTGATCGATTTCGAACGGATCGAGGGTAAAAGTTCGTCCTGGGTGCTTGGCCATGTTCGCGCCGACAAGCAATCGGTTATCAGGGAGATCAAGGCAGCGGGATTTCAGTTGTCGGCCGACAAGAAACTGCTGAAGGATAATTTCTTCCTGCGCTTCACGAAACTGGATGGTTAAGTTCCAGTTTTACACATGCCAGGAATTTTTATACAACGAAAAAGCGAGCCTTTAATCGCAGGTCACATTTATTTCTTCAAGTTATCGCCAAAAATGTCATCCGGTATCAAAGTATAGAATTTGGGCACATAGGTTAATACGGTGCCTTGATACACACCGAGACTCCTCCAGGTAACCGTAAGTTCAGCCGAAAGTGATTTGTTAGTTGGGTCTTGTTTTAACGCCTCTAATATCGATATTAATGGCTTTAAACTGGCTTCTTTTGCGTATGTATTTAACATCTGAATTGCATAATCAATATTACCGACATTCATATTACCTGTGCTATCACTCATGTTTCTTTGAATCCGGTTTTATCAAAAAAATGTGGGCGTCGTTTGGAGCGAACAGTTATGTTGGCTTAATTGCAGTAGTTGCGCCTCTTGCACCACCTTCTTGCCTCCGAGGCATCAGGTACTGAATAAACGACAAGATCGTCTGCCTTCTTGAGAATTTTATCGGCCTCGGTCGTTCTGCCAGCAAGATAGTAAAGCCGCATTAACTCGTAGTGTGCCTGTCGTAACAATGTCTGGTCAGTAATATCTTCAAACGTAGGAGTATCGTTTTTAACGTACTCTGCCAGGAAAGCTTCCCACTGCTGAATAGCCGTATATCGGGATGGAGAATGATACGCCTTCATGTAGTTTTCGCTCATGGTGCCCGGTTCGTGCGCCATGTCGACAACGAATAGCGGTACGTACTGCTGTTTGTCTGATGCTTCACCGGCAATTGCGGTATGAGAAGCTAGAACGCTAAGCAGTACAGCCACTATGAAATATGCCATGTCCCTCGGTTCATGTGCCCTGCTAAATAACAAGAAGTTGAAGTCCTAAAAAGCTTTGTGTATTGGGTTTTTTAATAATCCGGTGCACGGAAGTAACATGCGCTGATCCCGCTACTCAACCGTCACAGACTTTGCAAGGTTACGTGGTTTGTCCACGTCCGTGCCCTTGAGCACGGCGACGTGGTAAGCAAGCAGCTGCAACGGCACCGTGTAGACGATCGGCGCCAGGGCGTTGTCGATCGGGGCAATGTCGAACACCTGCACGCCCGGGCCGGGCTCCACGCCGGAGTGCGGGTCAGCGAACACGATGAGTTCGCCGCCGCGTGCGCGCACTTCCTGCAAATTCGATTTAAGTTTCTCCAGCAGCTCGTCGTTCGGCGCCACCGCGATCACCGGCATGGCGGCATCCACCAGCGCCAGCGGGCCGTGCTTAAGCTCGCCGGCCGGGTAGGCTTCGGCGTGAATGTAGGAAATCTCCTTGAGCTTGAGCGCGCCTTCCATGGCCACCGGGTACATGGTGCCGCGGCCGAGGAACAGCGCGTGCTGTTTGTCGGCAAATTGCTCGGCGAGTGTTTTGAGGCTGTCGCTTAAAAGCAGCACGCGTTCGATGGCACCGGGCAGTTCGCGCAGTTGTGCGACCAGCTTGGCCTCGACCTCGGGCTTGAGTCCGTGGCGGCGGCCGAGCGCGATTACCAGCAGCATCAGTGACGCGAGTTGGGTGGTGAAGGCCTTGGTGGAGGCAACACCGATCTCCGGGCCGGCGCGCGTCATGAGCGTGAGGTCCGATTCACGTACCAGGGTTGATTCCGGTACGTTGCAGATCGCCAGCGAATGGCCGAAGCCAAGGCGCTTGGCCTCCTGCAAGCCGGCAATGGTGTCGGCCGTTTCGCCTGATTGCGAGATGGTCACGATCAGCGAATTCTTGCGCACCACCGGCCGGCGGTAGCGGAACTCGCTTGCCACCTCGACGATCGCCGGGATGCCGGCCAAGGACTCGAGCCAATAGCGCCCGATGAGACCGGCGTGAAAGCTGGTACCGCAGGCGATGATGTGCACGCCCTGCACTTTGTCGAATATTTCCGGCGCACTGGCACCAAACGATTCTTCCAGAAGGCGATCCATGCTGATGCGCCCTTCGAGGGTCTCGGCCAGGGCGCGCGGCTGCTCGAAAATTTCCTTGAGCATGTAGTGGCGGTATTCACCGCGCGCGACCGAATTGGCGGTGAGTTCTGAGATGCGCACCGGGCGCTCGATCCTGGCGCCGCTGGCATCGTAGAGTGCCAGCGTGTCACGCGTGATGTCGGCCACGTCACCATCATGCAGGAAAATGAACTTCTGCGTTACCGGCAGCAGCGCCGCGACATCCGAAGCGATGAAATGCTCGCCGACGCCGACGCCGATGACCAACGGACTGCCGAGTCGCGCCACGACCAAACGCCCCGGTTCCTTGGTGCTTACCACACCGAGCGCGTACGCACCTTTGAAATCGGCGGTCGCGCGCTTGACGGCGGCGAGGAGGTCGAGGCCCTGGTCAACGTGATAGCTATAAATCTGGTGAACGATCACCTCCGTGTCGGTCTGCGAGGTGAACTCGAAGCCTTTTTTCTTCTGCTCGGCACGCAGTTGCTCATGGTTCTCGATGATGCCGTTGTGTACCACGGCCACGGTCTTGCGACAGATATGCGGGTGCGCATTCTGCTCGTTCGGTATGCCGTGCGTTGCCCAGCGTGTGTGGGCGATGCCGGTGACGCCGTGCAGGCGTTCACGTGCTTCGCTGTCTACCATCGCCACCTTGCCGGGACGGCGCACGCGATCCAG
The DNA here is from genome assembly GCA_963698375.1 of uncultured Pseudomonadota bacterium. Taxonomy (GTDB): domain Bacteria; phylum Pseudomonadota; class Gammaproteobacteria; order Acidiferrobacterales; family UBA6901; genus UBA6901. The sequence goes on along the minus strand of CAVOQN010000006.1, from coordinate 59,297 downwards.
CTGGCCATTGGCATCAATGATCGCCACCCCGGCCGAATCGTAGCCGCGGTACTCCAGCCGCTTCAGACCTTCGATCAGGATTGGAACCACGTCACGCTGCGCAACGGCGCCGACAATGCCACACATGCAATTATGCCTTCGGTTTCTTGGTCGGCCGTTTCCAGCCTTGTACGGTCGTTTGTTTCGCGCGACTCAGTGTCAAATCGCCGCCCGGTGCATCCTTGCTGATCACTGACCCGGCGCCAATCGTGGCGCCGGCGCCGATCGTTACTGGTGCAACCAGCACGCAGTTCGAGCCGATCGAAGCGTTGTCTTCGATCCGGGTCTGGTGCTTGTTAGCGCCATCGTAGTTCGCGGTGATGGTACCGGCACCGATATTCACGTCTTTGCCGATCGTGCTGTCACCCACATAGGTCAGGTGGTTTACCTTGCTGCCAAGACCGATTGCGGATTTTTTAATCTCGACGAAGTTGCCGATATGGGCATGGTCGGCGATGCGCGTCTCGGGACGGATGCGCGCGAATGGACCGATACGGCAATCGGCGCCGATCTCGGCGTTCTCGATCACGCAATTTGGCTGCACGACCGTGTCCGCGACCGATCTTGCAGTGGCGCAGCACGTTGTTCGGGCCGATCTTGCACACGGTCGCCAATTGTCACGATCGCCCTCGATAACCACGTTCACATCGATCTCCACGTCCTGCCCACAGGTCAGCGTGCCACGCAGATCGAAACGCGCCGGGTCCATGAGCGTCACGCCCTGCTTCCATCAGCGCAAGCGCCTGATTGCGCTGATGCGTACGCTCAAGTTCGGCCAGTTGTGTTTTGCTGTTCACGCCCAGAATCTCCCATTCGGCCTGCGGTCGGGTTGTGCCAATTTCCTGCCCTTCGCGCGCGGCCATGCCAATAACATCAGTCAGATAATACTCGCCCTGCACATTATTGTTGCCCAGAGCCGCCAGCCACTGCTTCAGGCGTGCGACCGGTGCCAGCAGAATACCGGTGTTGACCTCGCGGAGGTGGCGTTCTGCCTCCGAAGCGTCCTTGTGCTCGACAATGCGCACTCACCTGGCCGGCCGCGTCACGCACAATGCGGCCGTAGCCGGTCGGGTCGGCAAGTTCGGCGGTCAGCAACGCCATGCCGCTTTTGTCTGCGGCCTGCAGCAGCGCGCGTAATGTGTCGATGCGGGTGAGCGGCACATCGCCATACAGAATCAGCAGGGTCTGGCCGGTAATGCCCGGCATGGCTTGTTGCACGGCGTGCCCGGTGCCGAGTTGCGGTTCCTGCTTGATCCACCGGACTGCGAGGTGTTTAAGCTGCTCCGGTACCTGTTCGCCGCCATGGCCGTAGACCACATGGATGCTGTCCGGTTTCAGCGCTTCCGCGCTGCGGACCACGTGTTCCAGCAGTGGCCGGCCTGCCAATCGGTGCAGAACCTTGGGCAAGCTGGAGCGCATGCGCGTGCCCTTGCCAGCGGCAAGAATCACGACATCGAGCGAAGCCTGCACGGCGGCATTCATGAAAAGGATTTAACCACAGGGGCTGTAGCTTGCCCACCGGCGCGGCATTGCTATGTGATGATCACTGGAGCGTGACACCGCTGGCACCAGGCTGGCCGGTGCGTAGCTCATCCGGGTTGGCGTCGCGCACGTCATTTACCGTGACGACGAATTTCACAGTCTGCCCGGCCAGTGGGTGGTTGGCATCCACAGTGAGCTTGCCGTTTTCAATGCGCTTGACCACGAACGTGAGCATCTCACCGCTGGCGTTCTGTGCCTCCAGGTTCGCGCCCAGATAGCGCAGCTCGGGCGGCACGTTCTCGAGGTCGTCGGTAAAGGTCAACGCCGGATCGTGCGGCCCGAAGCCCTCTTCCGGGCTGAGTGTTGCCTCGATCACGTCGCCGGCGTGCTTGCCTTCGAGCTGCTGCTCAATCTTGTCGAACAGGCCACTGGCGTGGCCATGCAAATAAGGCACCGGGATATCGCTCTGCTCGAAGACCTGACCCTGTTCGTTCTGCAACGTGTAGGTCACTGAGACGACCTTGCCTTTGCGAATTGCATCCGTCATTTCGCGGTTCACTCCAGTGGGTGCGGGGATTTACAAACGAAGACAGCCAAACCGTCAGCGCTTGGTCTTGTCACGCAACTTGTGGATAAAGTGCAGCTGGGCAATGGCCTGTGCCAGGTCTGCCTGTGCCTGGGCATAGTTGATGTCGTCTTTGCGATCCTTGATCGTTTCTTCTGCGCGCTGCTTGGCGGCTTGCGCCGCCGCTTCATCCATGTCCTTGGCGCGGATCGCCGTATCGGCCAACACGGTCACCACGTGCGGTTGCACCTCGAGTACACCGCCCGAAACATAAAACTGCAGCTCCTCACTACTGGTGCGCACGCGTACCTCGCCCGGCTTCATGCGCGCGATCAGCGGCGCGTGCCGCGGCAACACACCGACCTCACCGGTCGACAGCGGCGCGAACACCATCTCGGCCGTGCCGGAGTAGATCTCCTGTTCGGCGCTCACGATATCGACATGCAGGGTCATGGCCATAAAGAATTACGCCCGCGCTTACAGCGACTTGGCTTTCTCGACCACTTCGTCGATAGTGCCAACCATGTAGAACGCCTGCTCCGGAACGTGGTCGTACTCGCCATCCACGATTCCACGGAAGCCTCGGATTGTTTCCTTGAGCGACACGTACTTGCCCGGTGTGCCGGTGAACACTTCGGCGACGAAGAACGGTTGCGACAGGAAGCGCTGGATCTTGCGTGCCCGCCCGACAATGCGCTTGTCCTCTTCGGACAGCTCATCCATGCCGAGAATCGCAATAATGTCCTGCAATTCCTTGTAGCGCTGCAAGGTCATCTGCACGTCGCGCGTGGTGCGGTAGTGTTCTTCGCCGATCACGTTCGGGTCCACCTGGCGCGAAGTCGAGTCGAGCGGATCGACCGCCGGGTAGATGCCGAGCTCGGCCACCTGACGCGACAACACCACGGTCGCGTCCAGATGCGAGAAGGTGGTGGCCGGTGACGGATCGGTCAAGTCGTCAGCCGGCACGTACACGGCCTGAATGGACGTGATCGAACCGGTCTTGGTCGAAGTGATGCGTTCCTGCAGGATTCCCATTTCGTACGCCAGTGTCGGCTGGTAACCCACCGCCGACGGCATGCGCCCCAGCAGCGCCGACACTTCGGTGCCGGCGAGGGTGTAGCGATAGATATTGTCGATGAACAGCAGCACGTCGCGGCCTTCGTCGCGGAAATTCTCGGCGATGGTCAGACCGGTAAGCGCCACGCGCAGGCGGTTGCCGGGCGGTTCGTTCATCTGACCGTAGACCAGCGCCACCTTGTCGAGCACGCCGCCCTCTTTCATCTCGTGATAGAAGTCATTGCCTTCACGGGTACGCTCACCGACGCCGGCGAACACCGAGTAGCCGGAATGTTCCATGGCGATGTTGCGGATCAGCTCCATCATGTTAACGGTCTTGCCGACGCCGGCGCCGCCGAACAGGCCGACCTTGCCGCCCTTGGCAAACGGGCAGATGAGATCGATGACCTTGATGCCGGTCTCGAGCAATTCGGTCGAGGGTGCGAGTTCTTCGTACTTCGGCGCCGCGCGGTGAATCGGCATGGACTTGTCGGCATCGACCGGGCCCTTCTCGTCGATCGGTGAACCGAGCACATCCATGATGCGGCCGAGTGTTTTCTGGCCGACCGGCACGGAGATCGGCGTGCCGCTGTTGATCACGGGCACGCCGCGACGCACACCGTCGGTGGTGCCCATGGCGATACAGCGCACGACGCCGTCACCTAGCTGCTGCTGCACCTCGAGCGTGAGCTTGGCGCTCTCGACTCGTAATGCGTCATAGACCTTCGGCATGTTGTCGCGCGGGAACTCCGCGTCCACCACCGCGCCGATAATCTGCACAATTTTTCCGTCACTCATTGCTCAGTACCCCAAAAGGTAAAATCTTTTTAAACCGCCGATGCGCGCATCGCCAGATCCATCAATCTTCAGACTGCGGCAGCGCCGCCGACAATCTCTGAAATTTCCTGGGTGATCGCCGCCTGGCGTGCCTTGTTGTAGCGCAGCTTAAGCTCATCGATCATCTTGCCGGCGTTGTCGCTGGCCGCTTTCATGGCCACCATGCGCGCTGACTGTTCGCAGGCCAGGTTCTCGACCGCCGACTGGTAAACCAGCATCTCGATGTAGCGTGTCAACAAATCGTCGAGCACTTCCTTGGAGTCCGGCTCGTAGATATAGTCCCAGTGGTGCGCAAGGGCCTTTTCTTCCTTGGCCGGCAGCGGTAGCAACTGTTCAACCATTGGCTGCTGGGTCATGGTGTTGACGAAACGACTGTAGACGATAAACAACCGGTCTATCTTGCCACCGGTGTAATCGTCGAGCATGGTCTTGACCGTGCCGATAAGTTGCTCGATGCGCGGCGCGTCGCCCAAATGCGAGACATGCGAAGTGATGCGGCCGCCGGCGCGCTTCAGAAAGGTGAATCCCTTTGAGCCAATGGTGCACAGGTCGATTTCGGTTTTCTTTTCACTCCACTCGCGCATGTTGACGAGCGTGGCCTTGAGCAGGTTGGTATTCAGGCCGCCACACAGGCCGCGGTCGGACGTCACCACAATAAAACCGACACGTTTCACCGCGCGTTCCAGCAGGAACGGGTGTTTGTACTCGGGGTGTGCATGCGCCAGGTGACCGATCACATTGCGCAGCTTGTCGGCATACGGCCGCGCCATGCGCATGCGTTCCTGCGCCTTGCGCATTTTGCTGGCCGCGACCATTTCCATGGCGCGCGTGATCTTCTGCGTGTTTTGCACGCTTTTGATCTTTGTGCGGATTTCTTTACCGACGGCCATGGTTTCTGCGAATCCTTACCAGCTGGAGTGGGCCTTGAAATCATCGAGCGCGGCGCGCAGCTTGTTCTCGATGTCGTCGCTGTAGTCGGGCTTGGCGTTGATCTCGTCGAGCAACGCGCTGTGCTTGGCCTTCATGGTCGCATGCAGCGACTGCTCGAAGGACTGCACCTTTTTCACCTCGACGTCATCGATGTAGCCCTGGGTCACGGCGAACAACACCACTGCCATCTGCGCCACGGTCATGGGCGAGTACTGCTTCTGTTTCATCAGTTCCATGATGCGCTGCCCGCGATCGAGCTGTTTGCGCGTGGCGGCATCCAGGTCGGAGGCGAACTGCGCGAACGCCGCAAGTTCGCGATACTGGGCGAGCGCCATGCGCACGCCGCCGCCGAGCTTCTTGATAATCTTGGTCTGGGCGGCGCCGCCGACGCGCGACACCGACAGGCCGGCATTGATGGCCGGACGGATACCGGCGTTGAACAGGTCGGTTTCGAGAAAGATCTGGCCGTCGGTGATCGAGATCACGTTGGTCGGCACGAACGCCGACACGTCGCCGGCCTGGGTTTCGATGACCGGCAGCGCGGTGAGCGAACCGGTCTTGCCCTTGACCTTGCCCTTGGTCATTTTCTCGACGTACTCCTCGTTTACGCGCGCGGCGCGTTCGAGCAGACGCGAATGCAGGTAGAACACATCGCCCGGGTAGGCCTCGCGGCCGGGTGGACGACGCAACAGCAGCGAGATCTGGCGATAGGCCCAGGCCTGCTTGGTGAGATCGTCATAAATGATCAGCGCGTCGCGCCCGGAGTCGCGGAAAAATTCGCCCATGGCGCAGCCGGAGTACGGTGCGATGTACTGCATGGCGGCCGAGTCCGCGGCGGTCGCGGCCACCACGATGGTGTGGCCCATGGCGCCGTTCTCTTCCAGCTTGCGCACCACCGAGGCCACCGACGAGGCCTTCTGGCCGATGGCGACGTAGATGCAAATAACGCCGGTGCCCTTCTGGTTGATGATGGTGTCCACCGCCACGGCGGTCTTGCCGGTCTGGCGGTCGCCGATGATCAGTTCGCGCTGGCCGCGGCCGATCGGCACCATGGCGTCGATTGCCTTGAGGCCGGTCTGCACCGGCTGCGACACGGATTTGCGCTCAATCACGCCCGGAGCGATTTTTTCAATCGGGCTGGTCTCGGTGGACGTGATGGCACCGCGGCCGTCAATCGGGGCGCCGAGTGCGTCCACCACACGGCCGATCAGCGCCTCACCCACCGGCACTTCCAGAATCTTGCCGGTACAGCGCACGCTGTCGCCTTCGGTGATGTGTTTGTACTCACCGAGAATCACCGCGCCCACCGAGTCACGCTCAAGGTTCAGCGCCAGGCCGAAGGTGTTGCCCGGGAACTCGATCATCTCGCCCTGCATCACATCGCTCAGACCGTGCACGCGCGCGATGCCGTCGGTGAGGCTGACGACCATACCTTCGGTGCGCGCCTCGGCCTTGGCTTCGAATTTCTCGATGCGCGACTTGATGAGTTCGCTGATTTCGGAAGGATTGAGCTGATTCATGACGCTACCTGGCCTTTTAGATGTTCAAATTCAAATGGGTCGCCAGCGCGCGCAGCTTGCCTTGCACGGAGCCGTCGATGACAAGATCGCCAGCGCGGATCACGATGCCACCAATGAGGGCTGGATCAATGCGCGTGCTGAGATCAATATCGCGACCGAGACGCTTCTTGAGCGCCGCCGCGATGTCTTTAAGTTGCGCGTCGCTGACGGCAGATGCTGAAATCACTTCGGCCTCGACACGACCTTCAGCCTGGGCACGCAACAGTTCGTAGAGCGACGCGATTTCGGGTAACAATGCCAGCCGGTGATTCTCGCTCAGCAGCCGGATGAAATTGGCGGCGTCCTTGTCGAGCTTCTTTCCAGCCACATCCAGAAAGAACGCCACGAAACGCTCGCGCGGCACGCGCGGGTTGTCGATCAGGGCGGCGACCTGCGGGTCAGCGGCCACCGTGGCCGCCAGCTGCAACATCTCCGACCACGCCTTGAGCGCCTTGCGCTCGAGCGCGAGGCGGAATACCGCTTCGGCGTAGGGCCTGGCGAGTGTGCTGCGTTCCATGCGCGATTCCTAGAGTTGCTTCACGACAGCGTCGAGCAGCTTGGCATGCGTCTTGGCGTCGATTTCCTTTTCCAGGATTCTCGCCGCACCGGCCACCGCGAGTGTCGACACGGCGGTGCGCAATTGCTCACGCGCCATGTTGCGTTCGCGCTCAATTTCGGCGCGTGCCGCAATCAGGATACCCTCGGCTTCGGTCTTGGCCTGGCCCTTGGCCGCATCGACTACTTCACCGGCGCGCTTCTCGGCCTGCGACAGGATTTCATTCGCCTGGCCCTTGGCCTCGCGCACGACATCGCCGGCGCGGCGCGTCGCGAGCTCCAGCTCGTGCTTGCCCTTCTCACCGGCGGCCAGGCCGTCGGCGATGGTTTTCTTACGCTCGTCGAGCGCCTTCATGATCGGCGGCCACACGAACTTCATGCAGAACCACACGAACAGAAAAAACGCGATCGATCTGCCCGATCAGAGTTGCTGTGATATTCATTCCCGTACTCCGGAATTAGTGCAGTGCGTGAAAACGATTACTTGCCGCCCACTACCGCGAACAGGATGTACATGGAGATACCGACTGCGATCATCGGCACCGCGTCCACCAGACCCATGACGATAAAGAACTGTGTACGCAGCGTCGGGATCAGCTCCGGCTGACGTGCCACGCCTTCCAGGAAACGGCCGCCGAGAATACCGATGCCGATGGCGGCGCCGAGTGCGCCGAGGCCCATCATGATGGCACCAGCGACGTAAAGCAGGGATTGTTCCATGGTTGTCTCCTGTTAAAAGGTCAGTAATTAAATTGAATATGGATATTTATTATGCCGGCCCGCTTGCATTAATTCAGTGATGTTCCTGGTGTGCCATGTCCAGGTAGACGATGGTCAGCGTCATGAAGATAAACGCCTGCAGGGTGATGATCAGAATGTGGAAGATCGCCCAGCCGAGGTGCAGCAGGCCGGCGAACGAGCCGAGCAGCCAGCCGGCGCCGTACATGACCGCGATCAGGATGAAGATCATCTCGCCGGCGTACATGTTGCCGAACAGTCGCAGTGACAGTGAGATCGGCTTGGAGATCAGATTGACGATTTCGAGGAACAGGTTGACCGGCAGGAACACGATCTTCATCGGAATCGACTTGGCCTGAAACGGCTGCATGGTGAGCTCGCCGAGGAATCCGCCGATACCCTTGATCTTGATGCTGTAGAACAGCACCAGCGCGAATACCGACAGAGCCATGCCGAAGGTGATATTGGGATCGGTGCTCGGCACCATCTTGAAGAAATGCAGCCCGCTGGCCTCGGCCACGCGCGGGACATGATCGATTGCGAACAGGTCCATGAGGTTCATCAGGAACACCCATACGAAAATGGTGAGCGCCAGCGGAGCCACCAGCGGATTGCGGCCACTGAACGAGCCCTTTACCGAAGTATCAATAAACTCAACGATCCATTCGACGAAATTCTGCAGGCCGCCGGGAGTGCCGGTCGTGGCGCGTTTGGCGGCCAGCCGGAACAGGAACAGGAACAGCACACCAAGCAGAACTGACATGCCGAGGCTGTCGAGATTAAACGACCAGAAGCCCATGGCCTTGGCCTCTTCGGCACTGTGCGCCAGGCCCCAGCTGCCATCCGCGAGCCGCCCGTAGGTCAGGTTCTGGAGGTGGTGCTGGATATACTGCGCTGAACTGAGGTTTTCGCCCGACATGGATTCAATACACTTCCGTCGTTACTGATTCGCTCGTTTCGCCACCGCCGGTGCCGGCGCTACCGACCCGGACCCGCCATGCCCTTGGGCATGAATAAACTCGCCAAAAAACCAAACTGGGTCACTGCAAACGCGCACAACAATGGCAGCGGCGACAGCTTCAGCAACCCGATTCCCGCACCGACCAGCACCACCACGGCGGCGTAACGCACCATGACACTAGAATAGATCACAACCAGACTTGCGCCCGGCGAGCGCCGCTGTCCGGCCTGGCGAACCCGTCTCGCCAACCAGGCGGTGATCAAAATAGTGATCGCCCCCCCATACAGCGCGGCCAGTAACTCGGACTGGCCCCGGGCCAATCCGAAAACCGCAGCGATCAGCAACGTGAGCAGCGCCTGGGCCAGCAACACCCGACGCGAATCCCGGCGCAATGTGTCCATATAACCCATTGGCTTGGCTCAAGAATACTGGCAACTATGCCGGCAAAACAGGCCGCAAACGATGGAAACGGCAGCGGGACTGCGCTAAAGGCGGCGAAGTATAGTGGCGCTCCGATCAGGGGTCAATATGAGCCAATAAGGCAGAATAATGACCCGAACGCGGTACTGTTGCGAGCCGCTAACCGAGATGCCGGTCGAGGAACTCGCGCACAAAATCCGGCGTGCGGGCACCGCTGAACTGATCGACCGCCGCACCATTCTTGAACAGGATGGCGGTCGGAAAGCCGCGCAATTTATAGCGCCCGGCCAGCCTCATGTTCTCATCGGCTTCGACCTTGGCCAGCACAAAACCACCGGCATATTCGTCCACGAGGCGCTCAAGTACCGGCGTCAGCACCCGGCAGGGTGGACACCAGTCGGCCCAGAAATCCACCAGTACCGGCGTTGCGGATGACGCAGCAATTACACGCTCGGCAAAATCGTCTTCATTGACATCGATGTTCAGCGGGCCGGCGACCATGGTTCTTGTTCCGGTAAATAACCGCTGCGCATCTTAGCAGGTTGAATATACCCGGCCACGGTCATTATTGAGAAATAGGGAGAAGATTGGGGGTGACTGTGCCGCTGCGCATGCCGAATCGGCGGCGCGCTTCACGCTGCTGATCGAGACACTTTACCACCCGAACCTGCGCGCGGGCGCAAACTTTGCCGTAGCGCATGCCTGCCTGGAATCGAGCAACGTTGCGGAAGAGAACGTCGTCAAGCGGCTCGCTGAATCCGAGCGGCGAAAACTGTGGCGTTTGAATAAATACTACTGCCCGGCCGGTGGAACGGGCATTGGTTCCACCTCTGCCGGTTTGGCTTCGGATTCCGGTGGAGGCGAGAACTCGACAGGCTTTTCCGGCACGGTCGGGGCGGCGGCGGGTGTTGGTGCAGCGCTTGGCTTGCCGGTGGGCTTGTATTGCGCCACCTGTTCCATCGCTTCCTGCACTTCCTTCTCGGTCATTTTCGCCTTCAGGGCGTCACGCAGCTGCACTGCCTTGGCGCTGCCCTGGTTGGCGGAGATCATGTACCAGGTGAGCGCCGGAATTTCGTTGTCCTTATAGTTGAATCCGTACTGGAACAGGATGCCAAGCTCTAGCTGCGCCTTGGTGTCGCCTGCTTCAGCGGCGTGGCGGATGTCGTCGAGATCGGCGTGCGCAGCGCCCGACCACAGGACTGCGGTGAGCAGAGCGGCGAAAGTGCGTGCAAAGGTCGTCATGGTGGTCTCCTTGTTCGATGGCGTACAGCGCCTTTCTTTCCAGCTTAGTCCATTTATTTGGCTATTTTTGAGCAGGCCCGTCTTCCCTATTTAATGCGTGCGAGAATGCCGTCCAGCTCATCCATGCTGTTGTATTCGATCACGAGCTTGCCCTTGGCGGCGCCTGCCTGCAGAAGGAGCACGCGCGCGCCAAGTTTGTCGGAAAGCTTTTCCTCCAGGGCACGAATATCCGGATCCTTGCCGCGCATCGATTTGGGCGCGTGCGGGCGTTCAAGCAGGCGGCGCACCAGATGTTCGGTTTCGCGCACCGAAAGCCCCTTGCTCGTTACCTGGCGAGCCGCCTCGCTCTGCATCTTGCCGCTTAGCGCAAGCAGCGCGCGCGCGTGGCCCATGTCCATCTTGCCCAGCTCCAGCATCTCACGCACGTCCGCATTCAGCGTGAGCAATCGCAGCAGGTTACTGACCGCGGCGCGCGACCGTCCAACGCTCTCGGCGGTCTGCTGGTGGGTCATGCCGAATTCATCAATCAGGCGCTGGAGTGCGGTCGCTTCCTCGACCGGATTCAGGTTCTCGCGCTGGATATTTTCGATGAGCGCGATAGCGATCGCCGCCTCATCGGGAATGTCGCGCACCACCGCCGGTATGCTGTGCAGACCGGCCATTTGCGCGGCGCGCCAGCGGCGTTCGCCGGCGATGATCTCGTAGCGGCCAGCGCCGATCGGGCGCACCACAATCGGCTGCACCACGCCCTGTGCCGTGATCGAATCGGACAGTTCCTGCAGCGCGGCCTCTCCCATGTGCGTACGCGGCTGGTACTTGCCGCGCTGCAACAGGTCAACCGGCACGTGCTTCAGCTCATCCTTGGCGGACGCAGCGCTTTCGATTGCACTGCCGAGCAGTGCATCCAGGCCGCGGCCGAGTTTGGGCTTTTTGGTAGTCATGGTCATCTTTGTATTGTTTGTGCAGGCCTGCTTTCCTGCGAATGGCTATTCTTGTGCAGGCCTGCTTTCCTTAAATCTCCCGGATCTCGCTATTCAGGCGGCCTCTTCGCGGCGCAGCAACTCGCCGGCCAGCGCCAGATAGGCCTGCGCGCCCTTGGAATGCATATCATACGCGATCACCGCCTGGCCATGGCTAGGTGCCTCGGCCAGGCGAATATTGCGCGGAATTATTGTATTGAAGAGTTTGCTGCCGAAATGCTTGAGCAATTGCGCCGAGACTTCAGTGGCCAGGCTGTTGCGCGGGTCAAACATCGTGCGCAGCAGGCCGCCGATTTCGAGCCGCGGGTTGAGCGATTCGCGCACCCGCTGGATGGTGGCGACGAGCGACGACAGTCCCTCGAGCGCATAGTATTCGCATTGCATCGGAATCAGCGCCGCATCCGAGGCGACCAGTGCGTTCAGAGTAAGCAGATTGAGTGACGGTGGGCAGTCGATAAGAATATAGTCATAGTTCGACTTGACGCTTTCGAGTGCAGTTCGCAGGCGTCGCTCGCGCCGGTCGAGATTAATCAGCTCGATTTCAGCGCCGGCCAAGTCACTGTTCGCCGGCACAATGTCGTAACCGTCTTGTGTTTTGTGCAGCGCTTTTTCCAGCGGTTCAATCCCAAGCAGAACCTGATAGATGGTGGTATCAAGTTCGTCCTTGGACAAACCGCTGCCCATGGTGGCGTTGCCCTGAGGGTCGATATCGACAAGCAGCACGCGCCGCCTGGTTTTCACCAACGATGCGGCAAGGTTAATGCTGGTGGTGGTCTTGCCGACCCCGCCCTTTTGATTGGTAACTGCGAAGACTTTCGTCATAAACAACTTTTTAAGGTAGGCGGCTCAGCAAAAAAATATTTTTTGGTTTATGACGATCGCACTGTAACGATAGCCAGATGACGCGCGGCATCGAGGCCCGGCACCTTCAGTGCCTTCACCTCACTTACGGCGAAGTCCACCGGGATCGCCGCCAATTCTTTCTCCGGATACATTCCCTTCATGGCCAGAAACCGGCCGCCCGGGGCGCACAGATGACGTGCGGTCGATCAGCATATCAGTAATGCTGGAAAACGCGCGTGCCACAAGGGTATCGAATTTTTGCTTTGGGCGGTAATTTTCCACCCGTTCCTGCACCACTTCGACGTTTTTCAGGCCCAGCTCACCCACCGCCTGGGTGACAAACCGGGTTTTCTTGGCATTGGCGTCGAGCAACGTGAAGGAGCAATCCGGCCGGGCGACGGCCAGCGGAATGCCCGGCAGGCCCGGGCCGGTACCGATGTCGAGCACACGCGGACCTTGCACATAGGGCAGCAGTACCAGGCTATCGAGCAGATGCCGCGTCACCATTTCTTGCGGGTCACGCACCGCGGTGAGGTTGTAGGCCTGGTTCCACTTGGCCAGCAACTGCAGAAATTGCAGCAGCTGCGTCTCGGCGACCGCCGGAAGGTCGAAGACCGAGATCGGTGATTCCCTGATGCAGTCTTTGTTCGAGTTTCATGCGCCGCTCGCGTGACCTACGTCGGCGCATTGTGACTACGGGCATGCCGTACGGCAATGTCTGTCATACGGCATGCATTGATGCGTCAGGGCTTGGTCGCCTGATTGGTCAGGCCATCCAGGGCGCCGGTGATCTTTTTTATCACCTCGCCCTGATTGTGGATGTCGTAACGCGCTGCCAGTGCCTCTGGTTTGGTATAGCCGACCCAGACCTGGCCCTTGTCGTCTTCCCAGGCCAGCACCTTGAGCGGCAGATCGACGCCGGCGCGCGGATTACTCTGCATGAGCGGCGTGCCAAGCTTGGGATTGCCGAAGATCAGCACCTCCATCGGCCGGAGCGGCATACCCACCCCTTTCGCGGCGCCGGCGTGATCCCAGCGTACTGCCACGGTGATGCCCTTCTCCTTGAGTGCCGCCTCCAGTCGATCCAGCGTCACCTTCACACTGTGACTGCTCTTTTTCGTGATCATCGTGCTCTCCGCATGCAGTGGGCTCATCCACATCAGACCAATTAACAGCATGCAACAGTGTACGCATGGCACTTCTCCTTGTGGTGGGTTGTTATTGGTAACCGCCGGTCGCGGCCACCGTGCGCTTCGTCCTGTCAGGGCTGGACGCACCGGCGACTGTGAGTAGTCTGACGCGGCAACTGTCACAGAACAATTACATTTCAACACAGGAGGATGCCATGAAAAAACTATTTGTCCTGATATCGACGCTCACCATTCTGCCGGCCTATGCCGCCGAATATGCCCAGCCGGCGGCCGCGCAGCCAGCCACAACTCCTCCCACGGCGTCACAACCAGTCACACAGCCCGCGGCCCAGGCACAGCCCAAGTCCACTGGGACAGTTGCGCGTGCCCAATTCACCAGCGCAATTCAGGACCGCGAACCGGTGGACAAGGTGAGCAACCTGCTGAATGACAAGAACCGCGTGTACTTCTTCAGCGAGATCAAGGATGCCGCTGACCAGAAGATCACACATCGCTGGGAACATGACGGCAAGGTGATGTCCGAGACCAGTTTCGATGTCGGCGGCAACCGCTGGCGCGTGTTCTCCAGCAAGACCCTCGACCCGAGCTGGACCGGCGAGTGGAAAGTGTCCGTGGTGGACGAAGCCGGCGGGACACTCGGCGTCCAGCACTTTTACCTACGAGGCCGCCAAGGCTTTAATCCCAAGCCCGTCGCTCCAGCCACCACTTCGCAGCCGGTTGCTGATCCACAAAAGCCCTAAGTTACACCTGCTGCACAGCCCGGCGCTGCAGGCGCCGGGCTCCACCGATTAACCTCTGTAACCAGCAACTCGCGTGATCACGCGCGATGGCGCTTGAGGTGCACGAGCAACAACGAGATGGCCGCCGGGGTAATGCCGGAGAGTCGCGCCGCATGACCGAGGGTCGACGGGCCGGTGACGCGCGAGCTTCTGGCGCGCCTCAATCGACAGGCCACGCACATTGGCGTAGTCGAGCGCTTCCGGCAGAGCGTGTGTCTTCGTGGCGCTGGTGTTTGTCGATCTCGTCGCGCTGGCGATCAATGTAACCGGCGTACTTGGCCTGGATTTCGATTTGTTCGGTGACCTGCGCATCGTCGAGCGCCGGCCCGGCACCAGGTAGCGCAGTGAGTGCGGTGTAACTCAACTTCCGGCCGGCGCAATAGCTCCAGCAGATTGTATTCGTGAGCGAGCGGCGCACCGAGCACGCGCTGTTCCTCGCTCTCGCTCACCATACCTGGTTTAAACCAGACACCACGCAGACGCTGCTGCTCGCGCGCGATTGCTTCGCGCTTGGAATCGAAAACGTTGCCAGCGCGCCTCGTCCACCACCCCGAGTGCGTGGCCTGTTTCGGTGAGACGCAGATCGGCATTGTCCTCGCGCAGGCTCAGGCGATATTCGGCGCGCGAGGTAAACATGCGATAGGGTTCCGTGACGCCGCGGGTGATGAGGTCGTCGATCAGCACACCCAGATAGGCCTCGCTGCGCTTCGGCCACCAGCCTTCTTTTCCCTGCGCGGCACGCGCGGCATTGATGCCCGCCACCAACCCCTGTGCGGCCGCCTCTTCATAGCCGGTGGTGCCATTGATCTGGCCGGCGAAGTACAGGCCCTCGATCGCCTTGGTTTCCATCGTCGGCCTGAGATCGCGCGGGTCGAAATAATCATATTCAATCGCATAACCGGGGCGCGTGATATGCGCCTGCTCGAAACCTTGAATCGAACGCACCGCTTGCAATTGCACATCGTAGGGCAGGCTGGTGGAGATGCCGTTCGGATAAATCTCGTCGCTGTCCAGCCCCTCCGGCTCGACAAACACCTGATGCCGGACTCTTGTCGGCGAAGCGCACAATCTTGTCTTCGATCGACGGGCAATAACGCGGCCCCACGCCTTCGATCACGCCGGTGTACATCGGCGAGCGATCGAGTCCGGCGCGGATGATGTCGTGGGTGCGTTCATTCGTATAGGTGATGTGGCACGACACCTGTTGCGGATGTTCGGATGCCTTGCCAAGAAACGAGAACACCGGCAATGGCGTATCGCTGGCCTGTTCCTCCATGGCCGAGACATCGATGCTGCGCTTGTCGATGCGCGGCGGCGTGCCGGTCTTGAGGCGTCCGACATTCGGCATCAACTCGCGCAGGCGCGCGGCCAGGGCATTCGCCGGCGGATCGCCAGCGCGGCCGCCCTGGTAATTTGTGAGACCGACGTGAATACGCCCGCCAAGAAAAGTCCCCGTGGTCAGCACGACGGCGCGCGCCATGAAGCGCAATCCCGTTTGTGTCACTACACCAGCGATGCGTTCGCCTTCAACAACGAGGTCATCAACCGCCTGCTGGAAAGTGCTGAGATTCGGAAATTCGCCAAGCAGACTGCGTACCGCCTGCTTGTACAGCACCCGATCGGCCTGGGCGCGCGTGGCACGCACCGCCGGACCTTTGCGTGCGTTCAGAATGCGGAACTGGATGCCGGCACGGTCGGTGGCGCGCGCCATGAGGCCACCGAGCGCATCGATCTCCTTGACCAGGTGGCCCTTGCCGATGCCACCGATCGCCGGATTGCAGGACATGGCGCCGACCGTCTCGATATTGTGCGTGAGCAGCAGGGTCTTGGCGCCCAGACGCGCGCAGGCCGCGGCCGCCTCGGTGCCGGCATGGCCGCCGCCAATTACGATTACGTCATAAGTTTCGGGATGTAACATCCAACTACCCATCGGGTCTGCACAAGCGCCAATGATAGCAGGCCACGGCGCTTCGACTATTCTTAATATGACTGCATGCCGTCAAGTCATGCCCATATCATTAACCACGCACAACCTCTGGATATCACCACGTGAAACCACTGTCTCACGAGCCAGCGCAACCCGGCCATAACGACTACAGCGCCATGACCGCCGCCGTCATCCGTCAGGCCGAGAGCTTGATTCTCGGTAAGGCGCAACAGGTGAAACTCGCCTTTGCTTGTCTGCTGGCGCGCGGCCACCTGCTCATCGAAGATCTGCCAGGCATGGGCAAAACCACCCTCGCCCATGGCTTGGCGCGTACTCTCGGACTTTCGTTCCGGCGCATCCAGTTCACCAGCGATTTATTGCCGGCCGATCTGCTCGGGGTTTCCATCTATCAACCGGACTCGCGTGATTTCCGTTTTCATCCCGGACCGGTGTTCACACAACTATTGCTCGCGGATGAATTGAATCGCGCCACACCCAAGACCCAGGGTGCGCTGCTCGAAGCCATGGAGGAACGCCAGGTCACAAGTGATGGGTTAACCCACCCGCTGCCCGAGCCGTTCTTCGTGATCGCCACTCAGAATCCGCGCCATCAGGTCGGCACCTATCCGCTGCCCGAGTCGCAGCTCGATCGTTTTCTGATGCGCATCGACATGGGCTATCCGGACCGGGTCGCGGAACGCGAACTGCTGAAAGGCCGCGACCGGCGCGAGTTGCTCACTGAACTTGAGCCCGTGCTGGATCATGCACGCCTGGTGGCGCTGCAACACCAGGTCAGTGAAGTGCACGTCGCCGACGCGCTGCTCGACTACATTCAGGACCTGATCGCTGCCAGCCGCCGCTCACCGCGCTTTACCCACGGCCTGA
This sequence comes from uncultured Pseudomonadota bacterium, assembly GCA_963698375.1. Lineage (GTDB taxonomy): Bacteria > Pseudomonadota > Gammaproteobacteria > Acidiferrobacterales > UBA6901 > UBA6901. The sequence continues at coordinate 42,348 of CAVOQN010000006.1, read as the reverse complement.
GCCCGCGCGCCGGTCTCGCGCTGCTGTCTGCGGCGCGTGCCTGGGCGTTTCTCTCGGGCCGCAACATGGTGTTGCCGGAAGACGTGCAGACCGTGGCGCCGGGTGTCATGGCGCATCGCCTGCCGGCGGCCGAAGGACGCGCGAGCAGCGACACCCTGGTCGCCGAACTGATCCAGTCCGTACCGATACCCTGATGACGCCGGGCGTGGAGGTAGTGCTCGGCACGCGTCAGATATTCATACTGCCGACCCGGCACGGCCTGTTGTTCGTGCTGGTGCTGGTGGCGCTGGCGCTGGCCGCCGTCAACTACAACAACGCACTCGCCTACCTGCTTACCTTTCTGCTTGCCAGCATGGCGGTGGTGTCGCTGCTGCATGCGCAGCGCAACCTGCTCAAGCTGCGCGTAACCGCGGCCGGTGGCGAGCCGGTGTTTGCCGGCGAGCCGGCGGCGCTGCGGGTTTGTCTGCACAACGACAGCGCGCACGCTACGCGTTGCGACTCGAGTCGAAGCCGGCATCGTTGGCACCGTTCGATGTGCCCGCGCACGACACCCGATGTGTCGTACTGAGCATTCCGACCCAGTCGCGCGGTTGGCTCGACTGCCCGCCGCTGACGCTCGCCAGCGTTTATCCGCTCGGCATCACGCGTGCCTGGTCGCGGCGCCTGATGCTGCCAGCGCGCTGCCTTGTGTATCCAAAACCAGCGGAGGAAGCGGACGTGGCAAACAGCGGCCGGCACCGAGGGTGAAAGTCCTCCCGGGTTCATGCAGGACGGCGATGACTTCACTGGCCTGCGCGCCTATCAACCCGGTGACGCGCCGTCGCGCATCAGCTGGAAAACCCTGGCGCGGGGTCAGGGGCTGCATACCAAGGAATTCCGCGCCGCACTCGCCGAAAGTGTCTGGCTCGACTGGGAGGCGTTCGCGCCGACATGACATCGAAACGCGCCTGTCGCTGCTGTGTCGTGCCACACTGGACGCTGAAGAAAGCGGACTCGCCTATGGCCTGCGTCTGCCGGGTGTCGTGCTCGAACCCGACAGTGGCTGCGGCACATTGTCACCGTTGCCTTGAGGCCTTGGCCCTGCATGAAGTCCACGCCTGAGATGTTCGAAGCAGGAAAACGCGCTCGCCGAGCGTGCCGCCGGTTACTGGCTGCTGGGCGCGGCCATCGTGGTGTTGCTGCCGCATGTGTCGCGTCTGCCCGTTTGGTTGAGCGCGGTGCTCGCCGCGCTGTTCGCCTGGCGATTCTTCATGATTCAGCGCGCCTGGCCGGCGCCCAACCGCTGGTGGCGCTGGTCGCTCACCGCACTGCTGATTTTCCTGCTCTACCGCCAGTACGGCACGCTGTTCGGGCGCGACGCCGGTAGCGCCCTGCTCGCCGCGATGCTGGCGCTTAAATTTCTGGAGCTGCAACGACTGCGTGACTACGTGCTCAGCGTACTGCTGATCTATTTTCTGATTGTCCTCGGCTTTCTGTATTCACAGGCCATGTGGCTGGTCGTTTATCTGGCAGCAGTGTTTGTACTGACCACCGCAACCCTGGTTCGCCTCGCCGTTCCCGGCGCACGCGCACGCTTCGCGCTACGGCTCGCAGGCGTGCTGATGTTACAGGCCTTGCCGCTGATGCTTGCCATGCACCTGCTGTTTCCGCGCCTACAGGGCGCGTTGTGGGGGCTTCCGCAGGACGCGCATGCCGGCCTCACCGGTCTTTCCGATGAAATGTATCCCGGCAGCATCCATGAATTGTCGCTTTCCGAGGACATCGCGTTCCGTGCGCATTTTCACGGTGCCGTGCCCGCGCCAGCGCAACGCTACTGGCGCGCGCTGGTGCTTTGGACCACAGACGGAAAAGGCTGGACGCGCGGAATGATGGCTCAAACTCAGCTTAACTACGAAGCATTGGGATCGCCCGTTTCCTACACACTGACGCCCGAACCCGCCAATAAACCATGGTTGCCCGCGCTTGACCTGCCGGCGCAGATACCACCCGGAACACGCCTGCGTTCCGGCCTCGTGCTGGAAACCGTGCGCCCGGCGCACGGTCGTCTGAGTCTGGAAATGAGTGCGCACACAAAATACCGGATGAAGGACTTGCAGAGAGGCGAACGAAGCGCGGGCCTGCAGCGTCCGGAAACGATCAGCCCACGCGTGCAGGCCCTGGCGGCAGGCTGGCGCCGAGCGGCGCGCAGCGATACCGAAGTCATCAGCACGGCGCTCGCGCATTTCCGCACTGAGAAATTCTTTTACACTCTGCAGCCGCCAGCGCTCGAAGACGATCCGGTAGATGAGTTTCTATTCGAGACAAGGCGCGGATACTGCGAACACTATGCCGCTGCTTTCGTGACGCTGATGCGCGTCGCCGGTATCCCGTCACGCGTCGTGACGGGATACCAGGGCGGCGAACTCAACCCCTCCGGCAATTATTTAATCGTTCGCCAACTGGATGCCCACGCCTGGGCCGAGGTGTGGTTGCCTGGCCAAGGCTGGACGCGTGTCGATCCGACGGCGGCGGTTGCCCCGGAGCGTATTGAATATGGAACCGAGGGTATTCGCCGTTTGCTGGCACGGGGTGCGGCGCTGGGCGGCATGCCAGCCGAAACGCTGCGTGATTTATTGGCGCTGAGTTCCTTCGAGCAAGTTCAACATCAATTACGCCTGTCGTGGGACGCGGCCAACTCCGCCTGGCAGCGCTGGGTGCTGAGTTACGATCAGGCGCGCCAACGTGAACTGCTGGCACGATTTGGGTTTGAGGACGTCAACCCCCTGCGCCTCTTTGGTCTGCTCGCCCTGCTCGTTGCCCTGATCATGGGACTCTATGTGTTGCTGACCCGCCGACGGGCGCCGCGTCCCGATCCGGTGCAGCGCGCCTATTTCGCGTTCTGCCGCAAGCTCGCACAATTCGGGCTGGTGCGTGCGCCACAGGAAGGTGCGCTGAGTTTTTCCGAGCGTGGTGCCCGCCAGCTTCCGCAGCTTGCCGACGCCATTAACGCTATCACCCATTTGTATTTGCGTTTGCGTTACGGCGGTAACGAGGATGTTGAGTTGCTGCGGGAGTTCACGCGCCAGGTAGCCGAATTCAGGCCACAGCGCGGATAGTTACTTGCCGATACAGAAGGACGAGAAAATCCGGCCGAGCAGGTCGTCGCTGGTAAATTCACCGGTTATTTCACCGAGCGCCTGCTGTGCCTGACGCAATTCCTCTGCCGCCAGTTCGCCGCGCCGCGCCGCCAACTGAGCAAGCGCGGCATCAACATGGCCACGCGCCCGTTCGATGGCGTCAAGATGGCGACGCCGGGCGCTGAAGGTTCCCTCCCCTGCCGCCTGGTACCCCATGCATTCCTTCAGGTGGCTACGCAGCACATCGAGGCCGCGCCCGTCCAGTGCCGAGATCGCGATTTCCGTAATTTCATTTGTAGCGGCAACGAACCCGGCGGCGCGACCACTGCGATCGATTTTATTCCGTATCAGTGTTACGTGTGCCCCGAGCGGGAGCTGCGAACGCAAGGTGTGCACGCTGTCTTCCTGTTCTTCGCTGTCATCAATTACCAGCAACACACGATTGGCGCGGCGCATGGCTTCGTGCGTGCGGCGCACGCCTTCGCTTTCGATGGCATCGCTCGTCTCACGCAGACCGGCGGTATCGAGCACATGCAGCGGCAGACCATCGATCTGCATGCGCTCGCGCAGCACATCGCGCGTGGTTCCGGGGACCGGGCTTACGATAGCGCTGTCGTGTTGCGTGAGTGCGTTGAGCAGGCTCGACTTGCCGGCATTCGGCCGGCCTGCCAGTACTACGGTGATGCCATCGTGCAGCAGTTGTCCTTGATGGGTAGTAGCGCGCAACGCATCAATTTGATCAGTGAGCTGTTGCACGCGGCGTGACAGTTTTTCGTCCGCGAGAAAATCGATTTCTTCCTCCGGAAAATCGAGCGCGGCTTCAATATGCAGGCGCAACCCGATCAGCTGCTCGTTGATCGCCTGCACGCGTTGTGAAAACGCGCCCTGCAGTGAACGCAGCGCCGCGCGCGCAGCTTCGGCGGAGGCGCTTTCAATAAGGTCGGCAATGGCCTCGGCCTGCGTGAGGTCCAGCTTGCCGTTGAGAAAGGCGCACTCGCTGAATTCGCCGGGACGCGCCAGGCGCGCGCCCTGCGCGAGCACGGCCTGCATGACAAGATCCAGCACCACCGGACCGCCGTGGCCATGCAATTCAAGTACATGCTCGCCGGTAAATGAACGCGGAGCAGGGAAGTAGAGCGCTAGGCCTTCGTCGAGTGTGTTGCCGTCGACATTGTGGAAGCGCGCGAAGGTAGCATTACGCGCGGCGGGAAGGCGGCCGAGCAGGGCGCGGGCAATCGTCGGAACGTTCGGCCCAGAGATACGCACGATGCCGACACCGCCGACTCCCGGCGGTGTGGCGACAGCGGCGATTGTGTCGGCGACAGGTTCGGCGCTCATGCGCGTATGCCTACGCCGCCCGCGCACGGTGGGCGACGGCTACTTCTTGCCCTCAATCGCACGATTGATCTGCCACTGCTGTGCGACCGATAAAATATTTTGAACCACCCAGTACAGCACCAGGCCGGACGGGAAGAACAGGAACATACCGGTGAATACTACCGGCAGTGCATACATGAGTTTCTTCTGCAGCGGATCGACCGGCTGCGGGTTCAACCATTGCTGGGCGATCATGGTCAGGCCCATGAGAACCGGCAATACGAAGAACGGATCGGGCGCGGACAGGTCCTTGAGCCAAAGCGCCCACGGTGCCTGGCGCAACTCGACGCTTTCCAGTAGCACCCAGTAGAGGGAAATAAACACCGGGATCTGGACCAGGATCGGCAGACAACCGCCGAGCGGGTTGATCTTCTCTGTCTTGTAAAGCTCCATCATTGCCTGATTGAGTTTCTGCTTGTCGCTGCCGAAGCGTTCCTTGAGCGCCGCCATGCGCGGTTGCATTTTGCGCATGTGTGCCATGGAGCGGTAACTTGCCACCGACAACGGATAGAACACCAGCTTGATAAGCAGGGTGAGCAGAATGATCGCCCAGCCCCAGTTACCGACCATCTTGTGCAGCCATTCAAGCACCCAGAAGAGCGGGGCGGCGATAACGGTCAGCCAACCATAGTCGACAGTAAGCTTGAGAGACTCATCCAGTTTTTCAAGGCGTTGCTGTTCTTTGGGTCCGACAAACAGCTTGGTGCCGAGCGTGGCTTTTCCACCGGCTGCTACGGATATTGGAGTTAATGTTTTATATCCGATGGCAAACAGTTTGCCTGGTTGCGCATCGCTGTAATATTGGACGCGGTCTTTGGCGCCAGGTAACCAGGCACCAAGGAAATAATGTTGCAGCATTGCAACCCAGCCGCCGTCTGCGTCACGCGCCAGCGGTTTTTCGAGCATTTGGTCGAAGTCGATTTTTTCGTAGTGCTTTTCCTGAGTGTAAATTACGCCGCCGGTGTAAGTCGGCAAGGTGGTGAGCCCATAGCTCACTTCCTCGTGGCTGCGCAGAAACTGCGCATACAGATAGATATCCCGTGGCTTGCGCCCGGCGTTCATCACTTCGTAACTGACGTCCACGCGATAGTCGTTTCGGTGAAAGGTGTAGGCCTTAACGACGTGCGTTCCATCAGGTCCCGACCAACTCAGGCGCACTGTGATTGCATCCTGACCCTTGCCCAGTTCGTAGCGGCTGGCTTCGGCCGTGTAGCGGCTCTTGTGGCTGGGAAGCTTGCCTTCGTGTCCCAGAAGCCCTGACTGGGCAATAAACACCCGCGGCCCGCGATCATCCAACAGGCGGGTCGGCGCGGCCTGGTTAAGAGAGACTGAGTGTTTGCGCAGTTCGACCACCCGCAGGTCACCGCCCTGGGTGTCGATCTCTGCGTTCAGCAGATCGGTGGTGACCTGGATGCGCGTGCCGGATTCGATCTGAGACGCTCCGCCAGGCGTGCCTCCAGGTGATGGGGTCCCGGCCTTTGCAGGAGCGGTCGGTGCTTCAGCCTTTGTGGGTGTGGAAGGGACTCCCTGCTTTACGACCGCGGCCGACTCGCCGGCGGGGCGATGCTCGGACTCCCACGCGGACCAGAGCATCACAATCAACAATGAAAGTATTGCGAACAGAAAAATGCGCTGGTTATCCATGAAGTGTCTCTGATTGTTTACGCGGCGGAACCGGGTCAACGCCCCCGGCGTGCCAAGGATGACATTTTCCCAAGCGAAACACTGTCAGGTAAAAACCTTTCCAGGCCCCGTGGGTATGAATTGCTTCCTCGGCATAGATCGAGCAGGTCGGATAGAAACGGCACTGGCTACCGAACCATGGGCTCAGCAATAAACGGTAACCTCGAATCATGAAGAGAAAAAGGGCTTGCATATCTATCGGGCATTTAACCAGTGCCGCTGCAACGATTCGCGCAGCGCGGCTGTTTCCGCTGTGCCTGCATTTGGCTGTGCAATGACTACGAGATCCAGCCCACCCAGCTTACTTTGCGTGCGCCGAAAACTTTCCCGCACGCAGCGTTTGATCCGGTTGCGAACCACCGCCTTAGTCGACACCCGTCGGGATACTGTTAAGCCAAGGCGCGCGTGTCCGAGCTGGTTGGCGCGAGTATGCACACTAAACATGACGTCACGGATACGTCGTCCACCGCGACTGATTTCTCGCAGCTCGTTACCGGACCGCAGGCGATGACTTTTTGATAATCCGTGACGTGGCGAAGTGGACAATCTCAGGCGCTAAGACGTGCACGACCCTTGGCACGACGGGCGCTTAATACCTTGCGGCCGCCAGGGGTGGCCATGCGCGCACGGAAGCCATGGTTACGTTTGCGTTTGATAACGCTGGGCTGGAAGGTTCTTTTCATTTGTCTGCCTTGGTGTTACCGCTTAATGGCGGGAAAGGGCAGGAAAGTTACTGATTTTGTGGATATATGTCAACCGGAAATAGCATGTGTGCGCAGGTGCGCGTCTGTGGATAACTTCTGGCATGCGCGCTAGACTCGTTCCCCCATCAATTTTCAGGTTGTGCCGTGGAACAGCTGTCTGTTTGGAAAAAATGTCTCGACCAATTAGAGAGTGAGCTGACTTCACAACAGTTCAACACCTGGCTGCGGCCGCTGCGAGCCGTACAGGACGCAGGGCAACTCCGACTTTATGCCCCCAACCGGTTCGTGCTTGACTGGGTCAAGGACAGGTTTTTGGAACGCATCGAGGCGCTGGCCAAGAACAGGAAGCGGGTAAGTCTCTGCCGGTGCTCCTCGAGATTGGGTCACCCAATACAGCACCGGAGCCGGATATTTCGGTGCCCGTCAGCTCTGCCAGTGACACCCAGGCAACTAGTGGTGTACGGCGCCCGATTCCAAGCATAGGTAGGCTAAATCCAGACTTTACCTTCGAAAGCCACGTTGAGGGAAAATCTAACCAACTGGCGCGCGCTGCAGCCCGTCAGGTAGGTGAGAACCCGGGTAGTTCATATAACCCGCTCTTTATTTATGGAGGAGTAGGTCTGGGCAAAACACACCTGATGCAAGCAGCAGGTCACGTTATCTTAGAAAAAAACCCGGGTTCGCGGATAGTGTATGCTCACTCCGAGCGTTTTGTTGCGGATATGGTCAAGGCGTTGCGTCACGGCACAATCAACGATTTTAAACGCTATTATCGAGGTGTTGACGCCCTTTTAATAGACGATATCCAGTTTTTTGTTGGCAAGGAGCGGTCACAGGAGGAGTTTTTTCACACATTCAACGACCTGCTTGAGGGTCAGCGCCAAGTCATTATTACCGCGGATAAGTTTCCCAAAGAGTTGATTGGACTTGAAGAACGGCTAATTTCACGTTTTGGCAGCGGCTTGACGGTGTCGTTGGAGCCGCCAGAACTTGAGACACGTGTTGCCATTCTTATGAAAAAGGCCCAACACGAGAATATGGAGCTTCCTGAAGACGTTGCGTTCTTCGTCGCAAAGCGGGTTCGTTCCAATGTACGTGAACTCGAGGGTGCCTTGCGTCGTGTAATGGCGAGTTCTGCGTTTACTGGAAGGCCGATCAATGTGCCGCTTGCAACAGAAAGCCTGAAGGATTTGCTCGCCTTCCATGAACGACTTGTTACTATCCAGAACATCCAGAAAACCGTCGCCGAGTATTACAAAATTCGTGTATCTGATCTTCATTCAAAAGATCGATCACGCGTGGTGGCCAGACCCAGACAGCTCGCCATGGCGTTGTCCAAGGAGCTTACTACGCATAGTTTGCCCGAGATCGGGGACGCATTCGGCGGACGTGACCATACAACTGTCTTGCATGCTTGTCGCAAGATTGTGGAACTCAGTTTATCTGACGCGCGTATCAAGGAGGATTACACCAATCTGTTGCGCCTCCTTAGTTCTTGAATAACTTTTTTGTAGTTGGCAGAAATTATTTTTGACACTACTGATATGCGAGTATTTGGGTTTTTCTCCACAGTCAATACACGCGCTTGTGTCTAGATATTCACAGCCTTTTGAGTTGGCTATGAAGCTGATTCATAATGCCGGGATGTGTTTATGCACAGTCTGTGCACGACTCAATACACTACAACTACAAGTTTTATTTTTAACAACATAACAGCAGGCGCGAAACAATCATGCACATCACTGTCAAACGCGAAGACCTACTCAAACCATTGAGCGTTGTTGCTGGTGTTGTAGAACGACGTCAGACATTGCCGATACTCTCAAACATTTTGTTGCGTTATGACGGCAAGGTGCTCGCACTTACCGGCACAGACCTGGAGGTAGAAATCAGCGCACAGATTTCCTGCAAGGGCGGCCAGAACGGAGAGATAACTGTGCCTGCGCGCAAACTGCACGACATCTGCCGAGCATTGCCAAACGAAGCGCTGGTCGATATCAGTCTTGAAAAAGAAAAAGTATTGATCAAGTCAGGAAAAAGTCGCTTCCGTCTGTTGACTATGCCTGCGACAGAATTTCCGGCGATCGAAACTGCAAAGTGGGACACCGTGTTTACGCTGCCACAAAACAAGCTTCGATGGCTGCTGGAAAAAACCATGTTTTGTATGGCGCAACAGGATGTACGCTATTACCTTAACGGCCTGCTGTTTGAAGTAAGTGAAAAAAGACTGCGCGCCGTTGCAACAGATGGACATCGGCTTTCGCTTGCTGAAATTGATATAAGTGATTCAATTAATGGAGAAAAAAATGTAATCCTGCCACGCAAGGGCGTACTGGAAATGCTCCGTTTCCTCGAAGACTCTGACACAGAGGCTCAGTTGCAAATCGGCGCAAACCATATGCGCGTTACGCTAAAGGGGCTGACGTTTACCACAAAACTGATCGACGGGCGCTTCCCGGACTACAATCGTGTGATTCCTGATACGCAAAGTAAACAACTCAAAATACAGCGCAATTCCTTTCGCGAGACACTGAATCGCGCTGCGATACTATCAAACGAGAAATATCGCGGCGTACGCTTTGGGTTGGGAAACAGCCTCATGACGATTACTGCGCACAATCCGGAACAAGAAGAAGCGCAAGAAGAAGTGGCGATAGACTACAACGGTGAAAATATGGAAATAGGGTTTAACGTCAGCTACATAAGCGAGGCCGTTGGAGCCCTGGACAACGACGAGATAGAATTTTGCCTCAATGATCCAAACAGCAGCTGTTTGTTGCGCGTCCCCGGTAACTCAAAGCACCTGTATGTAGTCATGCCGATGCGGCTTTAAACGACGTCGCGTGAAATGTCCCTAGTTTCATTAGATCTGCAAAACATCAGGATATACAAGCACACCCACCTCGAACCAAATCCACACCTGAACCTGGTCTTGGGTGCGAACGCGAGCGGAAAAACAACATTACTGGAGGCTATACATCTGCTGGGTACGGGACGCTCTTTCCGAACCGTGCAGGCTGAGCATTTACGCAGAAGTGAAAACCACGAATTGAGTGTTGTTGGAAAACTTGAACAACCGAGCGGGGAAATCATACGTCTCGGCCTGTCACATGGCGTCAATGGTCGGAGGGTGAGTATCAATGGGCAAGAACAACCGCAGGTTTCGAATTTAGCCCTTTATCTCCCGCTACAAATTATTTCACCCGACACGCATTACGAGTTTCAGCAAAGCGCCAAACACAGGCGGGGCATCCTTGATTGGGGGTTGTTTCACGTGGAACCAGGCTTTCATGCCCTTTGGAACCGTTATCAGCGTGTCCTTCAGCAGCGCAATGCGGCACTGAAAGATCGTGGCCAGGCTCAGGTTCACCATGTGTGGGATGACGAGTTGGTCAGAACTGGAGAAAAACTACAGGAATCCAGGATTCGGCAGATCGAGAAACTATTGCCGCATTTTCAATCATGCTGTTTGCAGCTGTTGGGTGAAAAACACCAGGTCGATCTGGTTCTTGACGCTGGTTGGCATGAAAAGAGTGGTCTCGGTGAGAGTTTACTTCAAGACCGCGACCGCGATTGCGCACGCGGATTTACCCACAGCGGTCCGCAGCGCGCTGATTTGGAGATCATTCTAAATGGACAGAAAAGCAAACAAAGCGCCTCACACGGCCAACATAAAGTGTTGGTGCTTGCCCTCCGTTTGGCACAAATAAGTTATTTGCTGGAAAGCACCGGTAGGGCATGTTGCCTGCTGATAGACGACCTTGCAGCAGAACTTGACGCCGAGCACCGTGCCCGCCTAAGCAGATTATTGGCGAACCTCTCGATCCAGATATTTGTTACAACCACCGAGGCGGAATTAATCGATTGCGAATATTGGCCGAACTATAAAACGTTTCACGTGAAACACGGCATGATTGTAAGTTAAGCCTCTGCTAGCAAGCCGTCTTGCAACCAGCTATCGTGAATCAGGCACTGGAAGCCTGGATTGATGCATCAGTAATGACTGGTATAAAACGCGCAGACGGACATAAAAAATGTTAAAATCCAAAAACTTAACCGCTGGCAGGAGCGCGTGATGGAGAAGAAAAAGGGCTATGATTCCAACAGCATCCAGGTTCTTAAGGGTCTGGATGCAGTCCGAAAACGTCCCGGTATGTATATCGGTGACACAGATGATGGCACCGGCCTGCATCACATGGTATTTGAAGCTGTGGATAACTCGATCGACGAGGCCTTGGCCGGCCACTGCAACGAGATTCAGGTAACTATCCACACCGACAATGCGATTACTGTTTCAGACAATGGTCGCGGAATTCCGACAGACATAATCCAGGAAGAGGGGAAATCGGCAGTAGAAGTGGTAATGACCGTGCTGCATGCCGGCGGCAAGTTTGATCAGAATTCATACAAAGTCTCTGGCGGTCTGCATGGGGTCGGCATTTCAGTGGTTAATGCGCTATCAGAATTTCTCGAGGTGACTGTCTTGCGCGGTGGCAAGATTCACCATCAAGAGTTTCACTTGGGGAATCCAATAGCGCCGCTCAAAATCATTGGTGACACCACAGAAACCGGCACCAGCGTGCACTTCCGGCCCAGCCCGGAAATTTTCTCGGATACGGTCATGCACTATGATCTGCTTGCCAAGAGATTGCGCGAACTGTCATTCCTCAATTCCGGTGTCCGCATCGTTCTGCGTGATGACCGCGACGCCAAAGAGGATGTATTTGAATATCAGGGTGGTATTGGCGCTTTTGTGCAGCACTTAAACCGCAATAAGACGCCATTACACCCCAAAGTGATCTACATGACGGCAGAGCGGGACCGCACTAGTGTCGAGCTTGCGATTCAGTGGAACGATTCGTATCAAGAAAATATTTTTTGTTATACCAACAATATCCCGCAGAAAGATGGCGGCACTCACCTCGCCGGTCTTCGCGCTGCCATGACGCGCACGCTCAATCATTACATTGACTCAACAGGTTTGGCCAAAAAAGAGAAAGTCGACATCAGTGGTGACGATGCCCGCGAAGGCCTAACCGCTGTGTTGTCTGTAAAGACCCCTGACCCGAAGTTTTCTTCGCAAACAAAAGACAAGCTAGTTTCTTCGGAAGTGAAGGGCGTGGTTGAGTCCATTGTTAACGAAAAGCTGGGTGAATTTCTGCAGGAGAATCCGCAGGATTCGAAAATTATCGCACTCAAGATCATTGACGCAGCGCGTGCCCGTGAAGCCGCTCGCAAGGCACGCGAGATGACGCGCCGAAAAGGCGCACTGGATATGGCCGGATTACCGGGCAAACTCGCCGACTGCCAAGAGCGTGACCCAGCAAAATGCGAACTCTATCTGGTCGAGGGTGATTCTGCCGGTGGTTCTGCGAAACAGGCGCGTGACCGCAAATTCCAGGCAATATTGCCACTGAAGGGAAAAATTCTGAATGTCGAGCGCGCGCGCTACGACAAGATGCTCTCTTCCACCGAAGTCGCCACCCTGATAACCGCGCTTGGTACCGGAATTGGAAAAGAAGACTTTAATATCAATAAGTTAAGATACCATCGCATTATCATCATGACAGATGCAGATGTGGATGGTTCGCACATCCGCACATTACTGCTCACATTTTTCTTCCGCCAGATGCCGGAGCTGATCAGCCGTGGCTACATCTATATCGCTCAGCCACCGCTCTATAAGATCAAGCGCGGCAAGAGCGAACGCTACATAAAAGATGACGGTGAACTGAATACCTATCTGCTTGAGTCGGCGCTCGACGACGCCGTGCTTACCGGCACGCCCGGTCAGGAACCGATCACGGGAAACGCCCTCAGACAACTTTGCCAAGACAACCTCACGGTCGAAAACACTATCAAGCGTTTGGCTCGCCGTTATGACATGCGCCTGCTCAAAAACATGGTCGACCTGCCAGCCCTTACCGTGGAGATGCTCAAGGACGCAAAACAGCTTGATGGATTCGTAAGCGAATTGCAGGCGCGTCTTGCCGGCCGTGCGAACGGTGCACGCTACGAAGTCACACTTGGGACCAGCGCAGTTACCGGCTCAAACGAAGTTCTGGTTGTCCGCGCCGAACACGGCACCACGACCACAAGCCGTATCGATGCTGAATTTGTAAGCTCGGGAGAGTATCGCAGTATGCGTAGCCTCGGTGCCAAATTGCATGGCCTGATACAGGAAGGCGCGACTGTGCAACGTGGCGACAAGACTCAGGCAGTGGCGAACTTCGATGAAGCCTTCGAATGGCTCATGGAAGAGGCCCGCCGTGGACAGACCATACAGCGTTACAAAGGGTTGGGCGAAATGAATCCTGAACAGCTATGGGAAACCACCATGGACATCACTGCCCGCCGGTTACTAAAGGTTAATATCGAGGACGGCGTGGCTGCGGATGAAGTATTCACCATGCTCATGGGCGACCAGGTGGAACCGCGCCGCGAGTTCATCGAGAAAAATGCGCTGGCAGTCAGCCATCTAGACGTATAACTGCACGCGCGTCAGTGCAACTGACGCGGAGTGGTGAGCAGGAAAGGCGGTATGTCGGCATCGAACTGTGTGCCATCGTCGGCCAGCATCTGGTAGCTGCCGTGCATAGTGCCAATCGGTGTTTCCAGTACCGTCCCGCTGGTGTACTCGAAACTCATTCCCGGTGATAAATGCGGCTGTTCACCGACCACGCCCACGCCACGCACCTCTTGAACCTGTTCATTCCCGTCTGTGATAACCCAGTGGCGGTTAAGCAACTTCGCCGGCACTGACCCGCTGTTGGTGATGGTAATCGTGTAGGCAAAGACGTAGCGCTTGGCATCCGGCGCGGATTGTGCGTCGACATAGGCAGTTCGGACCAGAATATCAATGTGGTGTTTGTCTTGATCAGCGTTCATGGCATTTATCAGTAGAGTTCTGACCAACATTATGCCTAATTTTCGACACGCCCTGTACCCGTGAAGTTCCTGGTTAAAATTTAATCCGCAATTTTATCCGGGGAATACACCGGTGGAGGCTGGCGCGAGCATTTCCGGACACGTCACCGCAGTAAATTGGGGTGGATCAGTATCAAGGCGCACTGCAGTGAGCGAACCACCCCACAGGCAGCCACTGTCGAGTGCGATGACGCCATCGGCATCCCACAAGCCGAGCGTCGACCAGTGTCCAAAGACAATGCGCGTTTCGCGCATCAATCGCCCCGGAACCTGAAACCATGGAAGCAAATGTGGCGGCTGTTTACCCGGTCGACCCTTGGGCCGCAGATCGATGCGGCCGTTTACATCACAATAACGCAGCCTCGTGAACGCGTTAATGATGATGCGCAACCTTGCCCAGCCACCAAGGTCTTCCTGCCAGTGATCCGGTGTGTCGCCGTACATATGTGTAAACAGCAGGTTTTTATCCGAACGCCGGATGTAATCACCCGCTTCGGATGCCAGCCGCAGCGCGGTTGAAAGATCCCACTGCGGCAGCACGCCAGCGTGAACCAGCGCACAACCAAGTGCTGCGTCAAATTGTAGAAGCGGACAAGTGCGCAACCAGTCAAGCAAATCATCACGATCCGGAGCGGAGAGCACATCATTAAATGTATCGTGTTTTTTCAGTGGCGCTTGACCTGAGGCGACAGCAAGCAGGTGCAGGTCGTGGTTGCCAAGAACGGTTATGGCATTGGGCAGGGATTTTACCAAACGCAATACAGGCAGCGATTGCCGGACCACGATTTACCAGAGTCACCGACGAACCACAGTCGGTCCGTACCGGGGTCATAGTTAATTTTATCGAGCAGTGAGCGCAGAGACTCGAAGCAACCTTGAACGTCTCCGATTGCGTACACCGCCATGGATTCAGGCCACAGTCAGGTGGTGATGCATGTCAATAGTGGCCTGGATAAGCGCATGCACGACCCCGGGCTCTCTTGCCGAATGGCCGGCGTCCGGAACTATCACAAGCCTCGCCTCAGGCCAGGCGTGATGGAGATCCCAGGCATTTTCAATCGGGCACACGACGTCGTAGCGACCATGCACGATCACGCCCGGGATGTTTTTTAGCTTGAATGCATCACGCAATATTTGATTTGGTTTCAAAAAAATATGGTTCACGAAATAGTGTGCTTCGATGCGCGACAGGCTTATCGCAACATGCGGGTCGGAGAAGAAATTCACGACTTCCTTGTTCGGTGTCAGCGTGGCGGTGCGGCCCTCCCAGATTGACCAGGCTTCGGCCGAGCGCATGCGCGCCACCTCATCGTCGCCGGTCAGTCGCTGGTAGTGCGCATGCAACAGGTCGTGGCGCTCTGATTCCGGAATCGGATGGATAAAGTCCTGCCAGTAATCCGGAAAAATGCGATTCGCACCTTCCTGATAGAACCAGCGAATTTCCTGCGGACGACACAGGAAAATGCCGCGCAGCACCAATCCCAGTACCCGTTCCGGATAAGTCTCGGCGTACACCAGGCTCAAGGTCGACCCCCAAGAACCGCCGAACAACATCCATTTGTCGATGCCGAGTTCGACGCGGATGCGTTCCATATCCGCCACCAGATTCCATGGTGGTGTTGCGCTCGAGCGTGGCGTGCGGACGCGAACGACCGGCGCCACGTTGATCGAACAAGACGATGCGATACAGGTTGGGATCGAAATAGGAACGATGCTTTTCCTCGCAGCCGGCACCCGGACCGCCGTGTACGAACAGTACCGGAAGGCCCCGCGGATTACCGGATTCCTCGACGTAGATTTCATGCGGCGCATCCACCGCCAGCATCAAGCTGCGATTCGCCTTGATCGGCGGATAGAGTTTATGCATGTGTCAGAACGAAGCCTGTTCGACCTGCAACCAGGCGAGGCTGATGAGTTTGCCTATCTCGCTGTCAAACGTGGCCCACTTTCGATAAGGCTTGAGATCGGCCACCACTTTATCCTTCATGTCGAAATCGCTCATTCCTTGCGCGTAATATTTCTTGACCGATCCGTACAGGGCCTTGAGCCAGTCACGATAGGCCGTCACCACCTCACGGCCGTTGGACTTGCCGTGGCCCGGCACGAAAGTGCTGGGCACCGGTCCGGAGTGCGACTTCACAGGCCTCGATATTGCCGAGGAAGTGGCCGTCGTCCATGCGCGCGGTGCGTTCCACGACCGCATTGTCACCCATGAACATCACCTTGTCCTCGACCACCTCGACCATGATGTCGCCGTCGGTGTGGGCAACGCCGGTGTGATAAATGCGGAAATGCAGGCCTGCCCAGTGCCAGTAGTTTCATCGTTATCGACCCCGAGATCGGGGGATCACGGCCTTGGTGCCCTTGATGGCACCATCTGTCAGCTGATTCATAGAGTCTCATCCAGTTCGCGCCTTCGCCCTTGGTCTTTTCCATCATTTTCGGATGGGCGTAGATCACGGCCTTGGGGTAGGCGCGATGTATGGCGTCGTTGCCGAGCCAATGGTCGCCATGGATGTGGGTATTAAACACCGCGATAACCGGGTCTTTGGTCACAGATGGCGATTTTCTTGAGCAGCATGTCGCCGACCTGGATGCTGGAGCCCGGATCAATCACGACCACGCCTTTGCGGGTCAGCACAAAACCGGGATTGTTCATGAAGCCCTGATTTTGCTTGTTCGGAATTTCGTTCGGACCATGAATCACATACACCCGCTCGGTCAGTTTCGTGAGCGGAAAATCCGCCTGAATGGCCGGTGCCTTGCGGTCACAGGCGCTGAGAAAGACGATCAGGGACAGCAGGGCAAACGAGGCGGAGAGTCGCATGATGGTGAGTATCCGGTGACAGTCCAGGTGCCGAAAGTATAACCGTCGGCACGCAGAATAAGCATGCCCGGGAACCAACCGGCGCGGCTGGCATCGAACTGGCAGACCCTGTATCCTGCGCACTTTTCCGCAGTCCCCCACATGTCCAGCGAAATTGCCCGCGAAGCGGCCCGGCGCCGCACCTTCGCCATCATCTCCCACCCGGATGCCGGCAAGACCACGCTTACCGAAAAGCTGCTGCTATTCGGTGGCGCCATCCAGCTCGCCGGCAGCATCAAGGGGCGCAAAGCGGCGCGCCACGCGACCTCCGACTGGATGGAGCTGGAAAAGCAACGCGGCATTTCCGTGACCTCGTCGGTCATGCAGTTCCCGTACAAGGACAAGATCGTCAACCTGCTCGACACCCCCGGGCACGAGGACTTCTCCGAAGACACCTACCGGACGCTAACGGCCGTGGACTCGGCGCTGATGGTGATCGATATCGCCAAGGGCGTGGAAGACCGCACCATCAAGCTAATGGACGTCTGCCGGTTGCGCACCACCCCCATTACCACCTTCATCAACAAGATGGACCGGGAAGGGCGCGACCCCATGGAGGTCATGGACGAAGTCGAGCGCGTCCTCAAAATCCAGTGCGCACCCATCACCTGGCCAATCGGCATGGGCAAGCGCTTCCGTGGCGCCTACCATCTATATGAAGACAACGTGCATCTGTACGCCGCGCATCACGGCGGCAAGATGAACGTCGGCGAGACCATTCAGGGCCTCGACAACCCGCGCCTTGACGAGGTACTGGGTGAGCAGGCTGCGGAACTGCGCGACCGAGGTCGAGTTGGTGAAGGGCGCCGCGCACGCCTTCGATAAAGAAGCCTACCTCGCCGGCAAACTGTCGCCGGTGTTCTTCGGCAGTGCCGTCAACAATTTCGGCGTGCAGGAGCTGCTCGACAGCTTCGTGGAAAATGCACCCGGCCCGCACCCGCGCGAGAGCCGGCACGCGCGTGGTGCAGGCGGACGAAGAGGCGTTCACCGGTTTTGTGTTCAAGATCCAGGCGAACATGGACCCGAACCACCGCGACCGCATCGCCTTCGTGCGTATCGTGTCGGGTTGCTACAAGCCGGGCATGAAGCTGTTCCACGTGCGCATCGGTCGCGAAGTCACCATATCCAACGCCATCACCTTTATGGCGCGCGACCGCACCATGGTCGACGAAGCCTACGCCGGCGACATCATCGGCCTGCACAACCACGGCACCATGCGCATCGGCGACACCTTCACCCAGAAGGAGCCGCTGCGCTTCGGCGGCATTCCGAACTTCGCGCCGGAAATCTTCCGCCGCACCCAGATCAAGAACCCGATGAAAATGAAGGCGCTGCAAAAGGGTCTGGAGCAGTTGACCGAAGAGGGCGCCACCCAGTTGTTCCGGCCGCTCGCCAACAACGAACTCATACTCGGTGCGGTCGGCGTGCTGCAGTTCGACGTGGTCGCGCACCGCCTGCAGCACGAGTACGGCGTGGACGCGGTGTTCGAGCCGGTGCAGGTTGCGACCGCCCGCTGGATCAGCTGCAAGGACGAGAAGATGCTGAACGATTTCGAAAAGAAGCTGCGCGACAACCTCGCCCTCGATGGTGCCGGCGAGCTGACTTATCTTGCACCGTCGCGCGTGAACCTGCAGCTCACCATGGAGCGCTGGCCGGACGTCACCTTCAATACCACGCGTGAGCAAGTCTAGTTAAGCATGTGCAGAACTTTTTTGACCGTTCGGTGCTCAACGAAAAACGGCCTCCCGAAGGAGGCCGTTTTTCGTACGACGTGCTGATTTCAGGGCCGGCAGTTAACCGGCTGCGCGATCGGCGCGCTTGCGCTCATTTTCCTTGAGATAGCGCTTGCGCAGACGCAGGTGGTGGGGCGTGACTTCGACCAGCTCGTCGTCCTCGATGAACTCGAGGGCGCGTTCCAGAGTGAGCTGGATGGGCGGGGTGAGTATGACGGCCTCGTCCGAACCGGAGGCGCGCATGTTGGTGAGCTGCTTGCCCTTCATGGCGTTCACCACCAGATCGTTGTCACGGTTGTGCACGCCGACGATCATGCCTTCATACATCTCTTCACCCGGCGCGAGGAACATGCGCCCGCGCTCCTGCAGGTTGAACAAGGCGTAGGCAACGCTGGCGCCGACACCATTGGAGATCAGCACGCCGTTCTGGCGGCCCTTGAGTTCGCCGCCCTTCATCGGGCCGTAGTGATCGAACACATGGTAGATAAGGCCCGAGCCGGCGGTGGCGGTGAGGAACTCGGTCTGGAAGCCGATCAGGCCGCGCGCCGGAATCATATAGTCAAGGCGCACACGGCCCTTGCCATCCGGTTCCATGTTGAGCAGCTCACCTTTGCGCGAACCGAGCTTTTCCATCACGGTGCCCTGGTGCTGGGCCTCGACGTCCACGGTCAGGGTCTCGTACGGCTCCTGCTTCTCGCCATTGATTTCCTTGATGATGACCTGCGGGCGCGACACGCCCAGCTCGTAACCTTCACGGCGCATGTTCTCGATCAGAATACCGAGGTGCAATTCGCCGCGTCCGGAGACGCGGAATTTGTCCGGGCTGCCGGTGTCTTCCACGCGCAGCGCGACATTGGTGATGAGTTCGCGATCGAGGCGCTCGCGGATCTGGCGGCTGGTCACGTATTTTCCGTCCTGGCCGGCAAACGGTGAATTGTTCACCTCGAACGACATGGTCACGGTTGGCTCGTCCACGGTGAGTGCCGGCAAGGCTTCGACATTGGCCGGGTCACAGAAGGTGTCGGAGATGTGCGGCCCCTCGATGCCAGTGATGGCAATGATGTCGCCGGCATTGGCTTCTGGTACCTCGGTGCGCTCCAGGCCCATGAAGCCCAGCACCTGCAGTACCTTGCCGGGTCGGGTCTTGCCTTCCGGGTCCACGACGGTGATGTTCTGACCGGGTTTCACGCGTCCGCGCTTGATGCGGCCGACGGCGATGGCGCCCACGTAGCTTGAATAGTCGAGGCTCGACACCTGCATCTGGAACGCGCCCTCGGGATCCACATCCGGTGCCGCGACGTATTTGATGATGGTTTCGAACAGCGGCGTCATGTCGCCTTCGCGCACGTCCATGTCGAGGCTGGCGTAACCGTTGAGCGCCGAGGCGTAAACCACCGGGAAGTCGAGCTGCTCCTCGGTCGCGCCGAGCTTGTCGAACAGGTCGAAGGTCTGGTCCAGCACCCAGCTCGGGCGCGCACCCGGACGATCTACTTTATTGATCACGACAATCGGCTTGAGGCCGAGGGCAAAGGCCTTGCGCGTGACAAAACGCGTCTGCGGCATCGGGCCGTCCATCGCGTCCACCAGCAGCAGCACGGAGTCGACCATGGACAAGCACGCGCTCCACTTCACCACCGAAGTCGGCGTGGCCCGGGGTGTCGATGATATTGATGCGGTAATCCTGCCAGCGCAGCGCGGTGTTCTTGGCGGTGATAGTGATGCCGCGTTCCTTTTCCAGATCGTTCGAGTCCATGATGCGCGTGCCCATCTGCTGGTGGGCGGCGAAGGTGCCGGACTGCTGGAGCAGCTTGTCGACGAGCGTGGTCTTGCCGTGGTCGACGTGCGCGATAATGGCGATGTTGCGGAGCTTCTGGATCACAAAAATGTACCTGGAGTATGGCCTGCGAAAAGGTCGCGCATTATACATGAATTGACCTGAATATATATAAATTTCAGAACTTTAGCCTTCGGCCGGGCCGGGTCTGTGGTATGCTCCCGCGCCTTTCGCAACACCATTAACGACATTCTTGTGCAGGCCCGCTCTTCCTAAAATTCTCATGCCGCTGCTCAGTTTCCACAACGTTTCCACCGCCTTCGGTCATCATCCTCTGCTGGAGCAGGTGAGCTTCGGGGTCGAGGCCGGCGAACGCGTCTGTCTTATCGGCCGCAATGGCAGCGGCAAGTCCACCTTGCTCAAGATCGCCGCAGGCATCGTGACTGCCGGACGCGGCGAGGTGCGTCGCGAAGTTAGTACACGCATCGCCTATTTGCCGCAGGAACCTGAGCTGGACGAGTCAGGAACGGTGTACGAGAACGTCGCCGCCGGTCTTGGTGAGCTTGCGCCAAGTCATCGTGGAATACCACAAGCTGGTGCAGCTGTTAAATGATCCGCAAACCGCCGGCGACGCTGATCTCGACCGCATGCACGAGTTGCAGGAGCAGCTCGAACGCCGCCACGGCTGGCAGGCGCAAACCCGCGTCGAACAAGTATTCAGTCGCCTCGATCTGCCGGCCGACGTGCCGGTGGCGCAGCTTTCCGGCGGCTGGAAGCGCCGCGTGGCGCTCGGTCGGGCACTGGTCATGGAGCCGGACGTGCTGCTGCTCGACGAACCGACCAACCACCTCGACATCGAGGCCATCCAATGGCTCGAAGACATGGTGGCGGAATACCGCGGTGCACTGCTGTTCGTCACCCACGATCGCCAGTTTCTCAAACGTCTGGCGACGCGCATTATTGAGCTCGACCGTGGCCGGCTGAGCGAATTCCCTGGCGACTACGACAATTTCCTGACCAAGAAGGCCGAACAACTCGCGACCGAGGCCACACACAACGCGCTGTTCGACAAGCGCCTGGCGGAAGAAGAGCGCTGGATCCGCAAAGGCATTCAGGCGCGGCGCACGCGCAACGAAGGTCGGGTTCGGGCACTGTATGCCTTGCGCCGCGAGCATGCCGAGCGCCGCAACGTACAGGGCAAGGCACGGCTGGCGCTCGACAGTGGCGAGAAGTCCGGCAAGCTGGTGATCGAGGCGAAAAACATCAGTTTCGCCTATGCGGATCGGCCGGTAGTGCACGATCTCAGCCTGCGCGTCATGCGCGGCGACCGCATCGGGCTGATCGGCCCGAACGGTATCGGCAAGACCACGCTGCTAAAAATTCTGCTCGGTCAGCTCGAGCCCACGAGCGGCACGCTCAGGCACGGCACCAACCTGCAGGTAGCCTACTTCGACCAGACGCGCGCGCAGCTCGATCCGGAGGCGCGCGTCGTCGATTGCGTCGGCGAAGGCAAGGAAACCGTAACCATTGGCACCCAGACCAAGCACGTGATGGGTTACTTGCAGGACTTTCTGTTCGCGCCGGAGCGTGCGCGTTCCCCGGTCAAGAGTCTCTCCGGTGGCGAGCGTGCCCGCCTGCTGCTGGCGCAACTCTTTTCGCGTCCAGCCAATGTGCTGGTGATGGACGAACCGACCAACGACCTCGACATTGAAACGTTGGAGTTGCTGGAAGAACTGCTGCTCGATTATCCCGGCACGTTATTCCTGGTCAGCCACGATCGCGCGTTTCTCGACAACGTCGTAACCTCGTGCCTGGCCTTTGAAGGCAATGGCCGAGTGAAAGAGTACATCGGCGGCTACAGCGACTGGCAGCGCCAGTCGAGTTCAGCCGTACGCGCCGCCGCGCCGGAAAAGGCCGCTGCACCGGCACCCAAAACCGCAGCCAAAAAACCGCCGGCCGGCAAAAAACTTTCCTTCAAGGATCAGCGTGAACTCGAACAGTTGCCGGTACGTATCGAGCAACTGGAAAAGGAACAGGCCCAACTCCAGGCCGGTCTGGCCGATCCCGAACTCTACCGGCGCGACGCGGCTGCGTTCAAAGAACTTGGCGTGCGCACGAGAGAAGTCGAAACGGATCTGGCCCAGGCGTATGCGCGCTGGGAACAGCTGGAAGCGCTGCGCATAGGCGGCAATTCGTAAACACCGTCCATAGCGTGTGCCTCTGCCGCACTCCCATTTCATGGCCCGCAATTCTTAGCGATCGATACCGACGGCGTCGTCTGACGAGAATGCCGCCAAAGTCGCCTCTCGTCCCTGCTCCAGCGCCGCGAGTCTCGCACCGGCCTTGGATTTGAAATCCGCCAGGTACGCGGCCGGAATCGGCGCGGCGTCCGGCAGCCGGACAGTGCGAGGATTCTTGTGGATGCCGTTGACGCGGTACTCGTAGTGCAGGTGCGGACCGGTTGTATCGCCGGTGCTACCGACGTAGCCGATGTTTTGTCCCTGCTTCACACGCTGACCAGGGCGCATGCCTCGGACGAATCCCGACATGTGAGCGTAGAGAGTGGAAATACCGCCGCCGTGTTCAAGGATGATGACCTTGCCGTAGCCGCCCTTCACGCCAACGAAGCTGACTCGGCCATCGCCAGCGGCCATTATTTTCGTTCCAGTGGAGGCCGCATAATCCACGCCCTGATGGGCGTGGATGTAATTTAGAATCGGGTGGCGGCGTCTGGGATTGAAGTTCGAGCTGACGCGCCGGAAGTCGAGCGGCGCGCGCAGGAACTGCCGGCGCATGTTGTGGCCATCGGGTGTGAAGTAACCGTCGACCTTGCCATCCGCCGAGGCGTAGTAAATGGCGCGATGCCGCTCCCCGTCGTTAACAAACTCCGCGGACAGTATGCGCGCATCACCGAGATACATACCGTCCCGGTATTTTTTTTCGTAGACCAAGTGAAAGCGATCGCCGGGGCGAATATCGAGCGCAAAGTCGATCACCCAACCGAAGATATCGTTCGCGAGTTGCATAGTGGTTTCCGGGCTCACGCCAGCGGCGCGCGCGGCGACGAACAAGGAAGTATCGATTGTTCCGTACGCGTGTGCGGCCCTGTAGTCGATTGGTGTCGTGATGACTTCGGCGGCAAAGCCGCTGTCAGCACGCGTCACCGACAGAATTTCCGTCTCGCTGATGCGCCGGTTCAGGGCGTGCACCGTGCCGTCCTCGTGAACCACCGTGACCTTGTCGCCGGGCCGGATCTGGTTCAGTGCCTGGCGTGCCCCAGGCAGGCTGAGAATGGCGGTCAGGTCTGCAAGGCTGAGCTTGAGTCGCCGGAATATCCGTTCCAGCGTGTCGTGGCGCCGGATGATGAAATCAAGTTTCTCGCCAGGCGGTAATGCCTGAGCGGGCATCTCGGTAGTGAATGCAGACGACTCCTGGTACGTGCTGACGGTCGCACTATGGGTCAACAGGTAAGCCAGTGCACCACCCAGTAGCGGAAAGAGCATGACCGGAAGCAGCCAGCGGGCAGGACGGGCCGTCGCGGTCGTTGATACTGGCTTGTAATCCAGACGTATTCGCGTATCTCGTTGCATGCGCGAGCTCACAAAGAACCTATACCGGATATTAAGGAAATGACGCTTCGCGTCAAATTTCGGCCCGTAACGATTTGAATATTTTTCACCACGTGGGCCTGAATAGCAGAGATACTACATTATTTAGTATTCGCGTCACCTACTAACCAATATTTGTTTGTTTATTGTTTTGTTCTAGATCTTCCCTTGGAGAGTTTGTCTGCAAACATTGCACGATCCGCCTGCTTGAGAAGCTGGGCTGCGCTGTCGGCGTCATCAGGATAAAGGGCAATTCCAACACTGATCAATGGAACGACGTCCTCGCCTTCAAGCGTCATCGCCATCTCAACGGAACCGCGTAGCAGGTTCAGAAAGATTTCTTGCGCATCCTGGCGCTTATCCAGATTCTCAAGAATTACTGCGAATTCATCACCGCCAATCCGTGCTGCGGTGTCGGACTCACGCACACAGGATTGCAATCGTTCGCCGAAGGTCTTCAAGAATACGTCACCTGCCGCATGGCCCAACCGATCATTGATAGACTTGAAATTATCCATGTCAATAAAAAGCAGCGCCAACTTTTTACGGTTGCGTTCCGCCCGGGAGATGGCGGTAGACAGGCGATCATCAAATAACAGACGATTCGGCAGGCCGGTCAGATAATCATGACTTGCAAGCTGCAACAGACGTTCTTTTGCTTCGGCATCATGTGTTACGTCACGCAATACCACAGTAAAGGTTATCACGCCGCCATAGCGATACTTATAGACAGATGCCTCGATCGGAAACTCCTGGCCGTTTTTCCTGAGGCCGAACAAAGATTTCTGATGGTGCATCTTCAGGTCATTTACTCCGCTTCGCGCGAATTCGTCCACGTGTGCTTTATGGGCAGCACGAAACCTCTCGGGAATAAGCAGCTCGATCGGCTGCCCTAATATCTCAGCGGACGAATAGCCGAAGGTTTCTTCAGCACCTTTGTTGAAAAGGATTATCTTCTGTGTTTCGTCAATCGAAACGATTGCCTCATAGGTGAAACGCAGCAGTTGTACGATAGAGGCGATTTCCTGGCGAAGGAGCTCGACGGCACTTCGATGTGCTTGATCCCGCTTATTGAGTAGATCTCCAGGTTTCATACGAATCCCTTCACGATGAGCTTATTCGCAACCAGTCGGCTGTATATCGAGAGCAATGCTAGTTGCGACATCATGGCCGCTTGCTGCCAATCAGGCAAACGTCGTTGGACAGACATTTGTCGATATCGTTGTGGGCTTGGCATTACCGGAAAAGCGCCCGCTCAGTAAGTCCAGACCCAGGCCATGCCAAGCCCTTTTCCGAGAAGCGAAACGTGCGGAACCCATGCAGGGACCTGATTTCCAAACAGGCGCCAGGTATCCAATACCGCGGGAATCGCCACGGCTGCAGCGAGCAGGTTCTTGGACAGCCCGGTTGCATTGGCCATCCCGGCAATGTCGCCATCTTTATGATTTTTCAGAAACGTCAGATATGCGAAAGTAATCCCCAGATGCGAACACACCACGCCAGCGCCGAAATTGCCCGGTGCCGATGTTGATTCCCTCCCATCGCGGTCGCGAAGAACCAGCTCCGTAAGCAGCCACTGTGCCTGAAAACCGGCGGACGCCACTTGCAGCTGGTCCGCGTCCGCCAATTCTGCGCCGGAGTAAGCGAGCACAAAGCCGTCAAAGTGGACCTTGTAACCCTTGGATGTAGCAACAAGGTAATGGCCGAGCTCATGGCCCGCGATGCCGCCCACAACCCCGAGTGTAAACTTCCCCCAATCCGGAAGCGCCTCAGGGAAGGTCCAACCTTGCGCGTCAGCCTGTTTGGGCAGGAGAACGCAATAAATGAACAGTCCCATGAGGCAAAAAGACTTCAACAAGGGGTTGTTCCACGGTATGCCGGAGCGGTACCTGCTCATGGAGCAATAACGTCTGTCACATCATACATCCGCGACACTTTAGAGTTCGATCAGGTGATCCGGCAACTCGTTCGGATTTCCGGTTTCGCCCGGAAAGTGAGTCTGCAGATGGCCGCCGATTGCGTTCACTGCCTCGATGAAGCCTTCGCCGACCTCCCCGGCCTTGATGCGCGTGGTGAATTCGCGCACCAGTTTGTGCCAGGTGCCCTCGGGCACGCGTGCGTGGATGCCTTCGTCGGCAATGACCTCCACATAGTGCTCGGCTACCGACACGAATAGCAGCACGCCGCTGCGTTCGCGCGTGCGCTGCAGAAGCTGGGCGTGAAACTGTTCCTGTGCGCGGCGTGATGCGTGCAGGCGCTGCACCGCTTGCGGCACGAGCAGCATCTTGATCGGTGGCCAACGCAGCAGCAACACCAGTACACCGAAGACCACAAGCTGCATCTCGACGATACCAAGCGGTCCGAAACTGACCGGCAAGGCAAGCAGCAATGTGGGCGAAACGATCGCAAGCAGTGCGGCCCACAATGTTGGGTAATAGAAGTAATCGCCACTGGTGTGCGCGATCACTGTCACAATCTCGCCATGGGTGCGTGCTTCGGCGGCGCGGATTGCCGCGCGCAGTTGTTCTTTTTCGGTTTCGTTCAGAAAGGCCATCACCAGCTCCCCGATGCGCCACCGCCGCCGGAACTGCCGCCGCCACCGGAGAAACCACCTCCGCCACCACCACCCCAGCCGCCGCCTGAACTCCAGTTGCCATAGCCTGAGCCGCCACGCCCCATGCGGCCTCCGGCCATCAGCATAATCACAAACACAACAACGCCAATGGCCGCGGCAAGGGCCAGGACGCCGATAAAAAACCAGACAAGCAGACCGGATCCCACCCCGGAAACGGCAGCAATGACCGCACGGGTGCCAGTGGAGGCGTGATGTGTTACGTGGCCGAGTACCCATTGAAGGACAAACAGCCCCATCACGAGTGGACCAATAATACTGTCTTTATCTCCGCTGGCCGTGATAGGCGGCGTGGCCTGATACTCGCCGTCGATTGCCGCAATGATGGCGGCAACACCGGC
Organism: uncultured Pseudomonadota bacterium; assembly: GCA_963698375.1. Taxonomy (GTDB): domain Bacteria; phylum Pseudomonadota; class Gammaproteobacteria; order Acidiferrobacterales; family UBA6901; genus UBA6901. The sequence goes on along the minus strand of CAVOQN010000006.1, from coordinate 15,587 downwards.
ACGAATGCCCTGTTCGTAGTTGCCCTGGCGAAACGGGGGTTTGATCTCGCGCTCGATAATGCTGAAGCTTTCGGCATCGGTGAGTGCGCCTTCCAGGCCATAGCCGACCTCGATGCGCAATTTTCTTTCAGTCGGCGCGACGATCAGCAGTACACCGTTGTTGCGGTCCTTCTGGCCAAGTCCCCAGAGGCGAAATAATCGATTCGCATAGTCGGCAGTGTCGTAGCCCTGCAGCGATTTCAGTGTCACGACCACGACCTGGTTGCTGGTAGACTGTTCGTGCGCGGCGAGTTGCGCGCTGAGCTCAGCTTCAACCTGAGGCGACAGAATGCCGGCTTCATCGACCACACGGCCGGTGAGCGCCGGAAACGGCGCCGCCAGTGTTGCCGCGCTGACGAACGCCAGCGCGGCAACGGACCGGCGCAACAGGCTGGACATCTGTCTAGAACTTTACCTGCGGCGTTTTCTGTGTATCGGGCGGAGCCGTGAAGTTTTCCTTCACCTTGGCATCTGAATACAGCAGCGCGGCCCACCAGCGGCCCGGGATGGTGCGCAACTCGGTGTTGTAGTTCTTGACCGCTTCGATGTAGTCACGGCGCGCGACGCTGATGCGGTTCTCGGTGCCTTCGAGCTGCGACTGCAGGGCGAGAAAGTTCTGGTTGGATTTCAGGTCCGGATATTTCTCGACTACTACCAGCAGGCGCGACAGCGCGCTGGAGAGCGCGTCCTGATTCTGCTGAAACTGTTTGAATGCCTGCGGATTGTTGACGATATCCTTCGGCACCTGCATCTGCGCGATCTTGCTGCGTGCTTCGACCACCTGCACGAGCACGTCCTTTTCCTGCTTGGCGAAACCCTTCACAGTCTCGACCAGATTCGGAACCAGGTCGGCGCGCCGTTGGTACTGGTTTTCGACCTGGCTCCAGGCGGCCTTGGCGGCCTCGTCATAGGTCGGTATGTTGTTGATGCCGCAGCCGCTCAGCGTGAGCAGCCCAAGCAGTGCAAGGAGAACAGGCGACGCAGATCGCAACATGCAAAGACTCCTTCTGAAGGTTTAATCCGGGACAACAAGATAGGCGCCAGACCGGGCACTGTAAAGTCAGGGATGCGGACGGCCCCACAGCTCATACAACGTAAGGATCACTTCGAAAACAATCAATGCCACGATATACCACTCGACGCGCAGCATGCGCCGGGTCTGCACCAGATCAAGGGTGGTCTCAGCGGTGCGTTCGATGAGTTCGAGTTTGCGCTCAAGCGTTGCGAGGCGTTCATGCAACTCGTATTCATCTTCAAGGCGCGTATACAACCGTTCGAGCTCCGGTTGATCCCAGAGAATATCGGGCTTGTCCTCGATCTCGACGCGCCCAATCATCTTCTGCTGCACGAGCAGGGTGTTGCCGATGTGACGCAGCAATACCCGGAGGGCGCCGCTCGAGCCGCGCGGTTGATCGAGTTTGCGCGCCAGCGGTTCGACCGCATCGAAGGCCGCGGCCATTTCGATTTCGTAGTAGGCGAGTGACACGCTGCGCGCCAGCACCGTGGCCACCACCTGCAGGCGCGGCAGGGTGAGGGCGGTGATGTTGATGCCTTCGGCGCTCACGCCTTCGGTCTGAGCGCTCACCACTACTTGCGCGTCTTCACTCTCGTGCCGGCGGTAGGGCTTGTCGATGTGTTCCCTGATTTCCTTGAGGTAGGCCTTCTGTTCCGCGCCGGTGACGTTGAACAGCACCACGACGCCATACCGGAACAGCATCGCCAGGCCGCGTTCACCGGCCGGAAGCACCAGTGGTGAATATTCGAGCGGGGTTTCGTACAGACCGCGCAGGTGCAGGCGCTCGCCGAGATTCAGCGCCGCACCGGGATCGGCTGTTTCACCGGCAGGCGCTTTACAAGTTCCGTGTGTTTGTTGGCAGCGACCATGCGCTGGCCTTTAACGGCGACGTGAACTGCCGCCGAGCAGCGAGCCCAGCACGCCGCGCACGATTTGCCGGCCGATCTGGCTGCCGATGGCGCGCGCCGCACTCTTGGCCATCGATTCGACGATCGACTCCGGTTCGCGCCCGCGCTTCACCGGCTTGGCGGCGGCTTCCTGTTCCGCTGCCGCCGCGGCCTGTTCACCGCGTTTGTTCAGCAGCTCGTAGGCCGATTCGCGATCCACCGCCTGATCATATCGGCCCTTGAGCGGCGAGCGCTTCAGGTGTTCGGCGCGCTCGGCATCGGTCAGAGGGCCGATGCGCGACTCCGGCGGGCGCACCAGTATGCGCGCCACCGGCGTCGGGCTGCCTTTTTCGTCCAGCACCGAGGCCAGTGCTTCGCCAGTGCCGAGTTCGGTGATCACCGCTTCGACATCGAGTCCCTTGCGCGCACGAAACGTCTGGGCCGCAGCCTTCACCGCCTTCTGGTCTTTCGGCGTGAAGGCGCGCAGTGCGTGCTGCACGCGATGCCCGAGCTGGCCGAGCACGTCTTCGGGAATGTCGAGCGGGCTTTGGCTGATGAAGTACACACCCACGCCCTTGGAGCGGATCAGGCGCACCACCTGTTCGATTTTTTCCAGCAGCGCCTTGGGTGCGTTGTCGAACAGCAGGTGTGCTTCATCGAAGAAGAACACCAGTTTCGGTTTGTCGAGTATCCCCGACTTCCGGAAGTTGCTCGAACAGCTCCGCCAGCAGCCACAGCAGAAAGGTCGCGTACAGGCGTGGCTTGGGCAGCAGCTGGGTGGCATCGAGCACGCTCACCACGCCATTGCCGGAGAAATCCACCTGCATCAGGTCGTCGAGCTTGAGTGCCGGCTCGCCGAAGAAATTCTCCGCGCCCTGTTGTTCCAGCACCAGCAGTGCGCGCTGGATCGAGGCTGCGCTGGTCGCCGCGATGTTGCCGTAGTCCTTCTGGAAGGACTTGGCATTTTCGGCGATGTGGCTCAGCAGCGCGCGCAGGTCCTTGAGATCGAGCAGCAGCAGGCCCTGGTCGTCGGCGATCTTGAAGCAGGCGTACAGCACGCCTTCCTGGGTGTCGTTGAGTTCCAGCAGGTTCGGCGAGCAGCAGCGGCCCCATTTCCGAAATCGTGGTGCGGATCGGGTGGCCGTTCTTGCCATACAGATCCCAGAACACCACCGGGACCGGGCGCGCGCTCCAATCCTTGATCTTGAGTTCCTTGAGGCGCTTGTCGATTTTTTCGTTCGGGTTGCCGGGCTTGGCGAGGCCGGCGAGATCGCCCTTCACATCGGCCATGAACACCGGCACGCCGGCGCGTGAGAAATTTTCCGCCAGCACCTGCAGGGTCACGGTCTTGCCGGTGCCGGTGGCGCCGGCGATCAGGCCATGACGATTGGCCAGGCGCAGGCGAAGTGCCACGTCGCCGTCGCTGCCGCCGCCGAGATAGAGGGTGCTGTCGTCGTTCATGGAATGCGGTTCCTGGATTGAGTTCCGCAATAGGCTAGCACAGCGCGTCGCGGTTTAAAGCCCGAGCTGTTTCCAGATGGTGCGCGTCGGTTCGGTGCGATTCAGGGTGTAGAAATGCAAACCCGGTGCACCGCGTTCCAGCAGGGTTTCGCACAGTCGCAGCGTCACGTCCAGGCCGAAGGCGCGAATGGCCTCAAGGTCCTCACCATAACCTTCGAGGCGCGTCGCGATCCAGCGTGGAATTTCGGCGCCGCAGCCTTCCGAAAAGCGCGCGAGCTGCTTGTAATTGGTGATGGGCATGATGCCGGGCACGATGGGAATCGTGACACCGAGTTTCGCGCAGTCGTCCACGAAGCGGAAATAGGCGTCCGGGTTGAAAAAATACTGGGTGATGGCGGCGCTTGCGCCGGCGTCGGCCTTCTTCTTGAAATTGAGCAGGTCTTCCTGGATCGAGGTCGCCTGCGGGTGTTTTTCCGGATAGGCGGCGATCTCAATGTGAAAATGGTCACCGGTCTGCTCGCGGATAAACGCCACCAGCTGGTCGGCGAACAGGAAGTGCCCGGCCTGATCCTGGCCCGGCGGCAAATCACCGCGCAGCGCGACAATGCGTTTGATGCCGAGCGCGATGTAGCTGTCGAGCAGCGCCTTGATCTTCTCCGGTGTCGAGCCGATGCAGGTGATGTGCGGCGCGGCCGCGAAGCCCTTGCGGATAATTTCTTTCACCGTGTCGATGGTGCCGTCCTGGGTGCTGCCACCGGCGCCGTAGGTGCAGGAGAAATACGCCGGCTTGAGCGGGCCGAGTTCGTCAATCGTGATGCTGAGATTGGCGCGCCCTTGTTCCGTCTTCGGCGGGAAGAATTCGCAGCTGCAGAGTACGAGCGTTTTTTTTCCGGGAGTCCATGGCGACCAGAGTAATCAGAAAGGAGACGAGAGAAAAGAAGGGGCGCCCAGATCGTGGCGCCCCGTGCACTTTTCACATCGTGCTGATGCCTTAGTACCGGTAATGATTCGGCTTGTACGGCCCGTCCATCGGCACGCTGATGTAGTCGGCCTGCTCCTTGGTGAGCTTGGTAAGCTTCACGCCGATTTTCATCAGGTGCGCGCGCGCCACCTTCTCGTCGAGCAATTTCGGCAGCACGTACACCTTCTTCTCGTACTTGGCGGCGTTCTGGAACAGCTCCATCTGCGCGATGGTCTGGTTCGAGAACGACGCCGACATCACGAAGCTCGGATGGCCGGTGGCGCAGCCGAGGTTCACCAGTCGGCCCTTGGCCAGGATGATGATCTTCTTGCCGTCCGGGAAGATCACGTGGTCGACCTGCGGCTTGATCTCTTCCCACTGGTACTTCTCCAGCGCGCTGATTTCGATCTCGGAATCGAAGTGGCCGATGTTGCACACGATGGCCTCGTTCTTCATGGCCTGCATGTGGCCGTGATTGATCACGTTCACGTTGCCGGTGGTGGTGACGAAGATGTCGCCGAGCGCGGCGACCTCGTCCATGGTCACGACGCGGTAACCTTCCATCGCCGCCTGCAGGGCGCAGATCGGATCGATCTCGGTCACCCAGGTGGTGGCGCCCATGCCGCGGAACGCCTGCGCGCAGCCCTTGCCCACGTCGCCGTAGCCGAGCACCACGCAGATCTTGCCGGCGATCATCACGTCGGTGGCGCGCTTGATGCCGTCGATCAGCGATTCGCGGCAGCCGTACAGGTTGTCGAACTTCGACTTGGTGACCGAATCGTTGACATTCATGGCCGGCCACAGCAGCTCGCCGCGCTCCTGCATCTGGTACAGGCGATGCACGCCGGTGGTGGTTTCCTCGGTCACGCCGCGGATGCCCTTGCCCATCTCGGTCCACTTGTTCGGGCTTGGCGGCCAGGCTCTTCTTGCAGCAGGCCAGGAACACCTTCCATTCCTCGTTGCGCATTGGCTTCCGCGGTTCGGCACCTTGCCGGCCTTCTCGAATTCCGTGCCCTTGTGGATCAGCATGGTGGCGTCGCCACCGTCATCCAGAATCATGTTCGGGCCCTTGCCATCCGGCCAGGTCAGCGCCTGCTCGGTGCACCACCAGTATTCTTCCAGGGTCTCGCCCTTCCAGGCGAACACCGGCACGCCGGCGGCGGCGATGGCCGAGGCGGCGTGATCCTGGGTGGAGAAGATATTGCACGAAGCCCAGCGCACCTCGGCGCCGAGCTCCTTGAGGGTCTCGATCAGCACCGCGGTCTGGATGGTCATGTGCAGCGAGCCGGAGATGCGCGCGCCCTTGAGCGGCTGCTTGGCGCCGAACTCCTCGCGCAGCGCCATGAGACCGGGCATTTCGGTCTCGGCGATCTCGATTTCCTTGCGGCCCCAGGCGGCCAGGTTGATATCGGCGACTTTGTAGTCGGTGAATTTCGGATTAACGACAGCGTTCATAAGCGTGCTCCTGTGCGTGAGCGAGCGCCGTTGATTTAACTGACGTCTCGCCGAGCCTGGCAGGGTGGGCCCTGTCGCAACGCTCCTCGGAGAGCAACGCCTCGCCGCAAATGCGGCGACAGTTCAAAAACCGTCGATCGGTGAGTGGCGCGCTGCGCGCCAACCCGCCGCACATCTATCTAGTATATTACTTCGTGCGTGCCTTGCTGCCAGCCGCCGCGCGCAGCGCCGCGGCCTTGTCGGTGCGCTCCCAGGTGAAGCTTTTCTCGGTACGCCCGAAATGGCCGTAGGCGGCGGTCTGCTGGTACATAGGCCGCAGCAAGTCGAGCATCTTCACGATGCCCTTTGGGCGCAGATCGAAAATGTCCTGCACGATGGCGGCGATTTTCTTGTCCGGAATCACGCCGGTGCCGAACGTGTCGATGTGCACGGACACCGGTTTGGCGATGCCAATGGCATAGGCGATCTGGATTTCGCAGCGCGCCGCGAGTCCGGCGGCGACAATGTTCTTCGCGACATAACGGCCGGCGTAGGCCGCCGAGCGGTCGACCTTGGACGGGTCCTTGCCGGAGAACGCACCGCCACCGTGGCGCGCCATGCCGCCGTAGGTGTCGACGATGATTTTGCGGCCGGTCAGACCGGCGTCGCCGACCGGTCCGCCGATTTCAAACGCGCCGGTCGGGTTGATGAAGTACTTGGTCTTCTTGTCGAGCCACTTTTTCGGCAGCACCGGTTTCACGATCTCTTCAATCACCGCTTCCTTGAGCGTCTTGTACTTGATGCCGGGCGCGTGCTGGGTGGAAAGCACCACCGCGTCGATGCCGACCGGCTTGTGGTCGACGTAGCGCACCGTGACCTGCGACTTGGCATCCGGACGCAGCCATTTGAGTTTGCCGGCCTTGCGCACCGCGGCCTGACGCTTCACGAGGCGATGCGCCAGTGTGATCGGCATCGGCATGAGTACGTCGGTTTCGTTGGTGGCGTAGCCGAACATCAGGCCCTGATCGCCAGCGCCCTGCTCGAGATCAAGGCCCTTGCCCACGTCCACGCCCTGTGCGATGTGCGGTGATTGTTGGCCAATGGCGGTGAGCACGGTGCAGCTGTCCGGGCCAAAGCCCATTTCATCGCTGTAGCCGATGTCGCGCACCACGCCGCGTGCGACCTTGTCGAAATCGATGCTGGCGCGGGTAGTGATCTCACCGGCGAGCACGATCAGGTTGTTTTTCACCAGGGTTTCGCAGGCCACGCGCGCGGTTTTGTCCTTCGCGAGGATCGCATCCAACACTGCATCCGAGATCTGGTCGCAGACCTTGTCGGGGTGGCCTTCGGAAACGGATTCGGAGGTAAAGAGGTAGCTGTCAGCCATTGCTGGTCGGGCCCTAACATTAATGTGCGAGTTTGGAGGGCGCGCAGTCTACCAAGAATTCACCTGTAATGGCATCCCCAGACAGGTTGTTTGCACCGTTCAACATTGTTCCCAGGGCAGGCCGTGAAACCGCCAGCCTCCCAACGAACTGCGGTGATGATGGTCATCGAGCGCGCCTTCATAACCCTCGCTAACATTGTAGATTTCTTTAATGCCGGCCTCGATCAGGACCTTTCCGGCCTCGAGCGAACGGACCCCGCTGCGGCAGATTAATACCACCGGGGCGGCCCCGCCGGCACCGCCAAGCATTGCCTGGCGAACCTGGGTAACGAAGTGGGGGTTCACCTTCCAGTCCGGCTCGTCGATCCAGGGGATGTGGATGGCGCCAACAGGGTGGCCCACAAACAGGTACTCCATGTTGGAGCGCACATCCACGAACAGGGCATTCGGGTGTGTTTGCAGGAACTGGTAGGCCTCTTTTGGACCCAGTGTCTTGATGCTCATTGATCACTCCTCCGGCGCAGCCCGAACCGCTTTCAGGCATACTTACTATCTCATTATGGTCCTGACTCGCCCACAACCCAACCCGTCAGTGTCGCCCCAGCTCGGGCGCGTACCCAAACCACTGTTGCGGCTCGCCGGCCAGGCGATTGAAGATTACCGCATGATTCGTACGGGCGACCGTCTGCTGCTCGGGCTTTCCGGCGGCAAGGACAGCCTGGCGTTGCTGCAGGTATTGCGCACGTTACAGGTCAAGTCGCCCGTAAAGTTCGAGCTCGCGTGCGCGACGGTCGACCCCTGCATCGACGGCTACGATCCGTTTTATCTCACGGCCTACGTCGAGGGACTTGGCATTCCGTATTTTTATCGACGCCAGGCGATTGTGGCGCGCGCGCTCAAAACCATGCGCGGTGATTCGTTCTGTGCCTACTGCGCACGCACGCGGCGCGGCATTCTCTATGAAACCGCCCGGCAGCAAGGTTATAACGTGCTGGTCATGGGCCAGCATCTCGATGACCTGGCCGAGTCGTTCCTGATGAGCGCCTTCCACAATGGTCGGCTCAATACCATGAAAGCCCACTACACGATCGACGCCGGTGATCTGCGCGTGATCCGCCCTTTTGTGTATGTTCGTGAGCGCCAGACGCGTGACTTCGCCGAGCGCGCCAGTCTGCCGGTCACGCAGGACAATTGTCCGGCCTGCTTCCGCGTGCCGACCCAGCGGCTGCACATGAAGCAGTTGCTGGCGGCGCAGGAAAAGGACCATCCGAGATTATTCGACAGCCTGCTGGCGGCGATGCGGCCGTTGCTGGGAGAGATTCCGGAATAGGGCGCGCTTGCGCACCAGGCAATCTCTCCTTGTGGCACAATACTCGCCGGATCCCCGCCCGAAAAAATAAATGTCTGATCAGCCGCACGCCACCGGCATCGCCACCGAAAAACCAACCGACCCGCTGCCACGCCGTTTTCTGTTGCCGCGCTATTGGGGCACATGGATCGGCCTTGGAGTCGTCTGGTTGTTGGTGTTTCTGCCTCAGACCTGGCGTATGGCAGTTGGTACACGTCTAGGCGACCTGTTTTACTTGATTTCTTCGCGCGCGCGCCGTGCCGCGGAATGCAACATTGGTGCGTGCTTTCCGGAACTCGATGATTGGCTAAAACACGATCTGGTACGCCGTCACTTCCGGGCTTTCGGTGCAGCCATGATGGGTACCAGTCTGATCTGGTGGGCGTCGTTGCCGCGCCTGCAACGGCTCATTCAGATCCGGAACCGTGAGTACTACGACCAGGCACTGTCCGATGGCAAGAGAGTTATCCTGTTCGCGCCACATTTTCTCGGGCTCGAAGTCGCAGGTGTATTCCTGGCGCACGAGCGGCGTATCATCAGCATGTACAAGCAGCCGCGTAATGACCTGGTGGATTGGGTCATGCGGCGCCGCGACTGCGCTTTGGCGGCGCGCTGTTCGAACGCGATTCGCATCTCAAGGGAATGATACGCCTCATCCGCTGCTGGCTATCCCTTCTATTACCTGCCCGATCAGAACCCGGGTGACGCCAACCATGTGTTTGCCCCGTTCTTTGGAATCCCGATTGCCACGATCACCGCTTTGCCGCGCATAGCGCAGCCTACCGACGCAGTTGTCATACCATGCTTTACGCGACTACTGCCGAAAGACGATGGTTACGAAATCATGTTGCAGCCGCCGCTGGAGAATTTCCCGACGAGGGATCGTAGTCGCCGATACCGCGCGAATGAACGCGGATCATCGAAGCAGGCAGTACGCGTTATGCCAGAGCAGTACATGTGGACCTACAAACGCTTCAAGCAACTCCCACCGGGCGAGCCGCCATTCTACTGGCTGAAGCCGCCCGCGAGTACACGGCACGCGACTTTTCGCATCCGCGCTACTGGCCGGACTGGTTGGCGCTGGTGTTTCTGCGCATGGTCGCGGCTCTGCCGTTGCCGCTGATCTGGTTGATTGGTGGCGTGCTCGGTGACGTTGCTCTATTACCTCATGTCCGAACGTCGGCATATCGCGCTCACCAACATCCGTGCCTGTTTTCCGCAGCTGTCGGCGGCGCAACAGCGGCGGCTGGTGCGCGCCCACTTCCGTGTCTTTGTACAGGCCGCGCTGGCCACGCCGATCTCGTGGTGGGGTTCAGAAATGCGCATGAAGCGACTGGTGCGCACACGCGGCAAGCAGCACTTCGATCGGGCACTGGCCGCCAAGAAACCAGTAATTCTGTTGGTTGCGCACTTCGTGGCGATCGAGATGGCCGGTATGGTGCTGGCGCCGGACCATTTTATGATCGACATGTACAAGCGGCCGAAGAATCGATTCTTCGACTGGCTGATCCGCACGCGCCGCACACGTTTTGTACCGCGCCACGGGGGGTTGCTCGTCGAGCGCCGCGAGGGCATCAAGCCGGTGATCCGCGGCCATCAAGCCAGGGCGGGTAGTTCTATACCTCTCCGACCAGGACCAGGGCCGCGACGGTGCGGTGTTCGCACCGTTCTTCGGCGTGCCGGCTACCACCCTCACTGCACTCGGCCGCCTCACGCAACTCACGGGTGCGGTGGTGATACCGTGCTTCGCCCGGCAGCTGCCATGGGGCAAGGGGTATGAGCTGATTTTCCAGCCGCCGCTCGAGAATTTCCCGACCGATGACGTGTTGGCCGACACCACGCGTATGAACAAGATCATCGAAGAGGCAGTGCGCGAGATGCCGGAGCAGTATTTCTGGTCGCACCGGCGGTTCAAGACCCGTCCGGAGGGCGAGGGTCCGTTTTATTGAGACAGAGTGTTTTTCACGCACCAACACCCTGAAGTGAAAACGAACGGTTACTTCTGCAATCGACCCAAAAATACCCGCATCTCCTTGGCGGCCTGTACATCACCTTTCTCCTCTGCGGCCTTGATGCCGCTTTCGTACGCTGTGGCTGCTTCATCAGCGCGGCCGGTGTCCGCGAGCGCCTTGCCCAACCGTTTCCAGGCAGCAGAATACTTGGGGTCGTGGGCGAGCGCCTTGCGCAGGTGGCCGATGGCTTGTTCAAGCTGGCCGAGCTTGAGGTATTCATTGGCAAGGCCGAAACGCAGCAGCGCGTTGTCGGTGCCCTTGGCAAGCAGCGCTTCAAGGTTGTCGACCACGGCCACGATCAGCGCCCCTCCGCATCGTTCGTGGTGCTGTTTTTGTGCAGGCCCGCCCTCCTGAAATCGATGCCGAGACCTTTGAGCTTGCGGTAAAGGTGGGTACGTTCCATGCCCACAGCCTCGGCGACTTCGCCGACATTGCCGCCGGCGCGCTTGAGGTGGTGTTCGAGATACGCCTTTTCAAAGTGATCACGTGCCTCGCGCATCTGCAGATCGAAAAGCGCAGCGGGGGTGGTGTTCTCGGAAACAACGGATTTCTGCGCGCCGAGCGTTGCGGCGACGTCGGCTTCGGTCACTTCTTCGCCCTGTGACAGAATCAGCAGGCGTTGCACCAGATTTTTCAGCTCGCGGATATTGCCTGGCCAGGCGTGGTTGCGCAGCATGTTGAGCGCGCCGGTGGTGAAGCGCCGGTAGGGCAGACGCTCCTTCTCCACCATCCAGTCCACGTAGAAGCCCACCAGTTCCGGCACGTCTTCGCGGTGCTCGCGCAGGGGCGGAATGGTGAGTGGCACGACATTGAGGCGATAGTAGAGGTCTTCGCGGAAACGCCCTGCGGCAATCGCGTGTTCCAGGTTCAGATTGGTAGCAGCAAGAATGCGTACGTCGAGCATTACCGGCGTCTTGCCGCCGACGCGCAGGTAATGCCTTTCTTCCAACCCACTGAGCAGCCGCGACTGGGTGGCAAGATCGAGGTCGCCAATCTGGTCGAGAAACAGGGTGCCGCCCGCCGCCTGTTCGAAAACACCCGCCGTGGTCTCGCCGTCCTGTTCGGTTCCGAACAGTTGCGTGGCCATGTTCTGCGCCGGCACCGCGGCCAGATTCATTTCCACGAATGCCCGGTCGCTGCGCGCACTCTTGCTGTGCAGATAACGCGCCGCGACTTCCTTGCCGCTGCCCGGCTCGCCGGTAATCAGCACCCAGGCATCGTGCGCGGCGATGCGCTCGATGGTTGAACGCAACTGCTTCATGGTCTTGCTCTTGCCAACCGGTATGCTGACCACGCCCCCGTGTCGCTTGAGGCTCAGGTTTTCCTGTTGCAGGCGCGCGTTCTGCAAGGCGCGTTCGATGGTCACGAGCAGCTTGGCGGTGGTCAGCGGCTTCTCGATGAAGTCGTAGGCGCCGAGGCGTATCGCCTCGACCGCGGTCTCGACCGTGCCGTGTCCGGACATCATGACCACCGGCACTGGCAGCGCGTGGTCGCGCGACCATTCCTTGAGCAAGGTGATGCCGTCGGTATCCGGCATCCAGATGTCGAGCAGCACCAGGTCCGGACGACGCAGTGTTGTAGGCGGCACGCGCAGCCGCGGCATTCTCCGCGGTGGTGATGGTGTAATCTTCGTCTTCCAGAATTTCCTGCACAATCTGGCGGATATCCGGTTCGTCATCCACCACCAGGATATTGCCGGTGCTCATGTATTTTTCCCTCTTGCTACCGTCGCCAGAACTTCGCTGGCTGGCAGACGGATGGTGAAGCTGGCGCCGCCGTCCTTGAGATTTCCCGCCCAGAGCGTGCCGTTGTGCTCTTCGATGACCTTCTTCACGATCGCCAGCCCGAGGCCGGTGCCTTTGTCCTTGGTCGTGACATACGGTTCGAACAAGTGGTCCATGACCCTCGGCGCGAAACCCGGGCCATTGTCGCGCACATGCAGTTCGACGAAGCGGCTATTCGGTTCGTCCACGTAGCGCGTGGCGATCTGCAGCAGCGGGTTGTCGGTGCCGGCCAGCGCATCGGTGGCGTTGAGCAGCAAGTTATGCAGCACCTGACGCAGCTGGCCAGGGTCGGCCTGCAACTCCGGCAGCGTGGCATCCAGGTCGAGCTGGTAACGCACCGGATTGGCGCGGCCCTTGTACAGCTCGACCACGTCCTGTACCAGCTGGTTGAGGTTTACGGCCTGGATGTGCATCGGGGCCGGACGCGCATACTCAGAGAAGGCATTCACCATGGCCTTCATGGCCTCAACCTGCTGCACGATGGTGTGCGTAGCACGGTCGAGGGTGGCGCGTTCTTTTTCCGGCAGGCCATCCATGCACTTGTGACGGATGCGCTCGGCCGACAGCTGGATGGGTGTGAGCGGGTTTTTGATTTCATGCGCCAGGCGGCGCGCCACCTCGCCCCAAGCGGCGTCGCGCTGCGCCTGGATGAGCGCGGTAATGTCGTCGAACACGATGACGTGCCCGCCGCTGCGCCCATGCAGACCGGGCAGACGTGTGCCGCGCACCATGCAGCACGCGTCGCCCGGCGCCGCCCGGCAGCGTGATCTCGGCCTGCCATTCGGTTTGCGCTTTGCGCAGCAGGTCGTGCAGCGCGTCCACGAACGGCGCCAGCGCCGGGTGCGCCTCGGCCAGCCAACCGAGGGTCTTGCCCTCGCCGGACACGAGATCGACACCCAGGATCTGGTGGGCGGCGGCGTTGTGCGTGCGCAGGTGGCCGCGCGGATCGAACGACAACACGCCGGACGACAGATGCGTGAGTACGGTCTCGAGATAGGTGCGCTGGATCTCGGCCTCGCGCTGGCCGCGCGTGATTTCGCCCTGCGCGCGCCGGATGCGGCGCGTCATGACGTTGAAGGATTGCACCAGGATACCGAGCTCGTCGCCGACCGGCACCGGCAGCTGCTGGCTGTAGTCGCCGCGCGCCACGGCACGCGTGCCCTCGGCCAGGTCGCGGATCGGTGTCACCAGCCGGCGCGCGGCGTAAATCGCCGCCCACACGGCGAGCAGCAGGGTGGACAGTGCCACCAGGCTCAACGTGAGCGTGAAGCCGAACTTGAGCGGGCCGCGCAGGTAGAAAATCTTTTCGTACTCGGCGAATGCGGCCTGCACATTCTGGCCGAGCAGCGCGTAGCGCTCCGGCAACGGCTCGATGACCTGCAGCACGCGCACCGGTGCGCCGACTGCGCGCGACATCACCGGCACCAGCACGCGCAATTGCAGGCCGGACTCGCCGAGCGGCTCGATGCCGGCATACACCTCGCCGCGCCGCGCCTGCGTGAATACCGCCTCGGCCGGCCGGTCGGGCACAACGCTCTTGCCGCGCACCGCGCCCTGGGTGCTGGAGGAGACGACCTTGCCATCCTGGCTAAAGAGCGTGAGCTCGAACATGCCGTGCTGTTCACGCAGCGCGTTGAGCGTTGGCTGAAGACCATGGCGCGAGCTGTCGTCCAACTCTGCGCCCACGCCATCATCACCGCGACGGCGTCTTCGACGCTGGCGTTGGTGACCTCAACCACCGGGTCGCAGACCTCCTGGTTGGCGCGCTGGCGCAGTATCGGGACCCAAAGCGGCCTGCCGTCGTTGGGCGGCGGCGCCAGCTCCGGCCCGGCGGGAATCACCGGCAACGGAACGTCCGGGCGGCACCACGGCGTAGCTCTCCGCCACCACCGCGACGGGCTCACCGGTGGTGATGACGTCGCTTCGCCGAAAAGCCATTGCCCGTGCACTCCGGCCACGTCGAAGGTGGACGTCTCGCCCGGCGCCAGGAACGGCACCCGGCAGGTCTCGTCGTCCTCGAAGGCCAGCTCGATCCAGGTGCAGCTGCAGCCCCGCGTTCTGCAGGTAGAGGAAGCTGGTGGGCGCCGCCGCTGTCGCCGATCACGGCGCTACACCGTCGTCTGGTAGGTGCCGTCGGGCTGCTCGACTCGCCCAGGTCCCGGCGCGACACCCCGGCGTAGGAGTCCTCATGCGCATCGCCGCCCGACCGCAGCGCGCCCCACCGCCACCTCCAGACCTGGACCCGGGGCCTGCGCCCATGTCGATGCCCGGCAAACTCGCTCGCCGTCCTGGTACGCCAGCTTGAACCGCCGGTAGTCGTCGGCATCACCGACCACCCCGAAGAACAGCGTCTCGCACGTGAACTCGCCGACGATGTCGTTGAACCCCAGTCAGGCGAGCTCCTCGAGGGTCTCGCGGCGTGAAGCTGTAGACCTCGGCGCTCACGGCCCGCCGGGGACGTAGGCTGTCGAAGAAGTCCCAGCTCTCGCCTGGCGGATCACCTCCCTGAGCACTCCACCTTGAGCGGGCCCGACGACTGCGGCGAGCAGAACCCGTCCTCGCCCCACACGAGCATAACCGCGAACGCGTCGTCGACCCTAGCGCTGGGGTTGGTGACCTCGACGACCGCTCACACGCCGTCCTCCCCGGCCCGCTCGCTGCAGCACCGGGACGCTACCGTGCCTTCCCCGCCACCGGCGCCGGGTGGGGTCCGGATCGACCGGCGTCCCCGGCACCGGCAGGTCGGGCAGCGCGAAGTCGTAATTCTCGCCTACCACCGCCAGCGGCTCGCCGCTGGTGATCGTCACGCTGTCAGGAAGTCGTTCCCGTGCACCCAACGACATCGAAGGTGTAGCGTCTCGCCCGGCGCCAGGAACGGCACCCGCAGGTCGCGTCGTCCTCGAAGACGCAGCTCGATCCAGGTGCAGCTCAGTCCGTCGTTCTGCAGGTACAGGAACGCTGGTCAGCCCGTCGCTGTCGCCGCCACGCCGATCACGGCCATCTGCTATGTCCCGTCCGGCTGCTGCGTCGCTGAGACCGTCGGGCTGGTCACCCGGTAACCCGCGTAGTCATTCGCGCCCAGATTGCAGGTCCGCGACCCACGGCCACCCCCAGGTCTGGCCCAGAGCCTGGACTCCTGGGATTCCTGCGAAGTCCTCACCGTCCTGGTACGCGAGCTTGAAGCGCCGGTAGTCGTCCGGTCCCCGACGACGCCGAAGAACAGCGTCTCGCACATGAGCTCGCTCACCAGATCGTTGAA
>CAVOQN010000005.1:0-295491 GCA_963698375.1 uncultured Pseudomonadota bacterium | reverse complement strand
ATGCAGGTGTCGTCTTTGGAAAACCTGGCTCATTGCTATAGAAAGGCTCCCAAGCCTTTCTAGATAATTTGTCTACGAACTGTTGGATTCTTTCTATCGTTCGATCTGACTTGAATTCTCTCATTTGGATTTCTTTATGCTTGCTGGGAATATACGCCTAACGCCGCGATGAGCTGCGCGGGGCACGGACACAGCAGGAAACGGTGCGCTGTCTCACCGCGTCGGCCTCAAACACTAATTCAGGACGATAATTCATGACTACGGGCATCAATCTCAAGTTGTGCGTTTTCGTATCCTACCTCGGCTATTTGCTGAAGATAGACAGGAAGAAAAGCTGCAATTGAACCGAATGTCTCGTATTGGTGTACATGCCTGCACTCGTGAGACAGAAGACGCATTGTGTCGTGCCCGTTGCAAATACATATGCTGTAACCAAGCGTAAGACCAACCATGCTGGGCCCAAGCAGGCCAGTTTGTAGTGCGGCTTGTCTTAACATAGGTTCTTCTGGGAGGGGTAGCTGCTCGACAAGTTTGATTCGGATGTGTTCGGGACTCTGAACACCAACTCGTCGTGCTATCTCGATACTGCGTTCGTTGAGAGGTTGGCCGATTGTGGTGACATGACTGGCCTGCAATTCTGCCCATGCGATAGCACTTGGGAGTACTTGCGGCAAGATTGAGAAGTAGCGGAGACCACTGGTAATCTAGCATGTAGAAGCTCCTGGGATGCCCGTTGAGCGGCACAAATAAAGTACCATGAACATATCCCTTTGCACCAACAGGACAATGGGTTGCTTAGGTGGAGGCTGGTTAGGTTTAGTATCACTATCTGCATATATAGAAAAAATTGGTACAAGAAATCTTGTTCGATATTAAGTCTCGCTAAATTCTTACAATTACTTCTGCTCTCTAACTTCTTGTTTTATATTTCACTTCACCCTTCCCCTTGCTATACTTCACAATAGCTAGTGTAGGTACTATCCCACCCCTAGGGAGCGCCAATTCCCCATTGATTGTCGTAAATGACAAGTCGAACACAGCGAATAGAAGATTGGATCGTAATGGTTGCTGCTTGAAGCCAGGCAGGCCCGATCGCATCTTTTTTAACACTCTCTGCACGAACGAGTCCTCAACATCTCCAGCTCTGAGCCGAAGCCATGAGCCCATCACCCCATATCGCCGACGTCACCGAACAAACCTTTGAACACCTGGTGTTGGCCAAGTCCCATGAGATTCCGGTGCTGGTGGATTTCTGGGCTGCCTGGTGCGGTCCCTGCAAGCAACTTATGCCGGTGCTCGCCGGGTTGGTTGACGAATACAACGGTAAATTCTTTCTCGCAAAAATCAACAGCGACACCGAGCAACCGCTGGCCGCGCGTTACGGCGTAAAAAGCCTGCCAACTGTGAAGCTTTTCAAGAACGGCAAGGTGGTGGAGGAATTCATGGGCGCGCAGCCGGAAAAAACGATCCGCTCCCTGCTTGATCGCCACATCCCGCGAGAATCGGATGCCCTGGTCAACAATGCCCTGCTCGCGGCACAATCCGGCAAGACCGACGAGGCGCTCACCATCCTGCATCAGGTTGTAGTCACCGATCCCGGCAACGACCGTGCGAAACTGGAACTTGCGCGCCTGCATGCCAAACTCGGTCACCCCGACGAGGCCGAGACCACGCTTGCTTCATTATCTTCTGAAGCCAAAGCATCCACTGATGCCGTGGGTCTCAAGGCACTGTTGGAATTTGCACGTATTGCCGCCAGTGCGCGCCTGCCAGAAGTATTGCTGGCAGCAGTCGCTGCCAACGCCAGCGACTGCGCTGCGCGCTATGAGCTGGCCGCCCATCTGGTACTGCGCCAACAATACGAAGCCGCGCTCGATCAGCTGCTCGAAATCGTGCGGACCGACCGCAAGTTTCGCGACGATGCCGGCCGCAAGTCCATGGTGTCGATATTCAATCTGCTCGGCGGCGACGACATCGTCAAGCAATACCGCACAAAATTGTCGATGGCTTTGAATTGAACCTGCCCAACCACCACACTGACAATCAAGGAGAGGGATTCAATATGAAAAAACGGATGTTGTCAGTACTGCTATTCGCCATCCTGCCAGTCCATGCCGTGACGGCCGATTCACAGTTGATTGATATACAGCTTGATAGCTACACAATTAAACCTGACAAGCTTACAGTCAAGGTCAACCAACCCGTCACGCTGCGGGTGAAGAACGAGGCAACCTTCATCCCGCATAACCTCGTCATCAAATTACCCGATGCTGGCTTTGACGTAAAACTTGACCTTGCTGCCGGCAAAAGCGGTGAGGTGAACTTTACCCCGACCAAGGCAGGCAACTATGTGATGTTTTGCGACAAGGTGCCACCGATCGGCAAGAGTCACAAGGAAAAAGGTATGCACGGGCTACTCGTGGTCGAGGACTAAGTTCGCCGGGCATACTAAGTGTTTGCCGGTTTCCCATGTAGCTGTGCCGTCACGCTGGGCTATTCTTGCGAAGCCGGAACCACATGCACCAGCGTATTGCCGACCTTGAGTTCACCGTTTGTGATCACGCGTGCTGTGATGCCGCCGTGGCCACGCATGGCGTTGTAGCCGCCCGGGCCCAGCACCTCTTCCATACGTGAGCAGGGCTGACACAAGCCGGTGCCCTCCAGCAGGATCGCCCCGATGCGAAATTTCTGATCCTTGAGTGCCAGCAGGTTAGTACCCGAGACAACAAGATTGCGCCGCAGCCACTCGGGCGGGATTCTTGCATGCCCGGTGAGCGCTGCGATCACCGGCAAATGCTCGGCTTGAATGAGCGTCACCTGGCGTTTCGTGCCAGGGCTTTCGGCGTAGCGGTCGCCAATCAATCCGCGTCCGATTTCGGCACGGGCCGAATCCATGGCCTGCACGGCTGCACGATGTGCGGGGCGTAAACCAATCCACTCCAGTGTTCCGACCTGTGGAATCACGGACAGCAGTTGCTTGATCAAGAATTCGCTCATGCCGGCGCCTCGATAAATTCCAGGGCATTACCATCCGGGTCGCGGCAGAACATGGCGCGACGTCCCGACCTGCTTAAGCTATAAGGAATGCCCGCCTTTTCGAGGCGCTGCCGCAAGTCATCCAGTTTGTGCAGCGTGAGCGCGCAATGCCGGTCGTGCCCGCCATGCGCTGGACGTCCGCTGACTGGATCTGGATTTGGCAGTTCCAGGAGATGAATCTGTTGCGCACCGATCGTGAGCCAGGCACCGGGGTAACCAAGATCGGGGCGCTGCGGATCTACCGGCAGATCGAGAACATCTCGGTAGAACACCAATGCACGCTCAGTGTCAGAAACAACCATGCTCACATGCTGAATGGCGATAAAATCAATCATGTGCGCCACTTTATCATGGTCCTGAGGCCAGCCGGTGTGCGGCGCGAGTGGTTTCCGGCAAGCGATACCTCGGTGTGCAGGCCAATACATAGTCGATTGCCGTTCCCAGACTCACCTTATGGCCGATGGAGACATACAGCGGTGCGACACCTGTGCGCGTACGCAGCGCTGCGCCCACCACCTCGCCCTTGTGCCGCAGCGGCCGCCAGGATCCGCGTGTCTGAGGCAGTGACGCATGTACGCCCACCAGTAACGACTT
Organism: uncultured Pseudomonadota bacterium; assembly: GCA_963698375.1. GTDB lineage: Bacteria > Pseudomonadota > Gammaproteobacteria > Acidiferrobacterales > UBA6901 > UBA6901. Next base: position 291,861 of record CAVOQN010000005.1, on the reverse strand, counting down.
GGCTACGCCGATCGAAGGGATGCCGGTCAGAACACCGAGATGACAGGCCAATCCGAAACGACGCGGGTGCGCCAACCCCTGGCCGTCACACAACAGCAGGTCAGGAAGCGCGCCAAGTTTGTTGAGCGCGTCCAGCAACACCGGGATTTCACGAAAGGACAACAGGCCCGTTATATAAGGGAAGCCTGTCGGGCGGCGTGCCACCACCTGATCAGCAGTCTTGAGATCGGGGAATGACAGTACCGCCACACCAGCACGCATTACCTGGCCATCACCTTCCGGGCCCACATCCAGTCCGGCGACGGCACACACCGTGCCCAGTCGATCCTCGCTGATTACACGTCCACGCAGCTCACGCTGCAAGGCAATGGCCTCGGCGACGGTCACAGGCCAGTGATGTGTTATAGCTGGCTTCATAGGCACAGGATTCGAAAGTCTTCATTTTACACTGACGCTTTCGTGCGCCGTAAAATCATTTAACATGGGCACATGAGCAAACCTTCGCTTTCAGGCACCACTTCCCCACAGCTTGCGTTGCGGGAACTTACGCAGCAGTTGCGTGGCTTCCTGCCACGCGCCGCGCTGCTCGAGTCGCCGGAAGACCTGCATCCCTATGAATGCGACGGGCTGTCTGCCTATCGCCAATTACCCGGGTTGGTGGCGCTGCCGGAAACCATCGAGCAGGTGCAGCAGATACTGCGTCTGTGCTCCGAATACCGCGTGCCGGTCGTGGCACGTGGTGCCGGCACCGGCCTGTCCGGCGGCGCGCTGCCGCACGTGGACGGCGTGCTGCTGTCGCTCGCAAAATTCAACCGCATTCTCGAAATCGACCCGCTCAACCGTACCGCCACCGTCCAGCCCGGCGTGCGCAATCTCGCCATCTCCGAGGCCGTCGCAGCACATGGCCTCTATTACGCACCCGATCCGTCATCGCAGATCGCCTGCTCGATCGGCGGCAACGTCGCCGAGAACGCCGGCGGCGTGCATTGCCTCAAGTACGGCCTGACCGTGCACAATGTGCTCGGTCTCAAGTTTGTCACGATCGACGGCGAACTGGTCACGCTCGGCGGCAAGACACTCGACAGTCCCGGCTATGACCTGCTGGCCCTGTTCACCGGCTCGGAAGGTCATGCTCGGTGTGATCGTCGAGAGTCACCGTCAAGCTGCTGCCCAAACCGGAGCGCGCCCAGGTGGTGCTGGCGGCCTTCGACGACCTCGAAAAGGCCGGCCATGCCGTGGCCGCGATCATCGCCGCCGGCATCATTCCGGCCGGACTCGAAATGATGGACAACCCGGCGATCCGCGCCGCCGAGGATTATCGTGCACGCCGGCTACCCGGTGGATGCACAGGCGATTCTGCTGTGCGAACTCGACGGCACCAACGAAGAAGTTTCGGAGGGCATCGCCCAGGTGCGCGAACTGCTGGTGAACCAGGGTGCGACCGAGGTGCGCACCGCCAAGGACGACGCCGAGCGCCTCCGGATGTGGGCCGGACGCAAAGCGGCGTTCCCGGCGGTCGGGCGCATCTCGCCCGACTACTACTGCATGGACGGCACCATTCCGCGCAAGCATCTCGCCACCGTGCTCAAACGCATCAGCGAACTCTCAAAAGAATACGGCCTGCAGGTCGCGAATGTCTTCCACGCCGGCGACGGCAACCTGCACCCGCTGATTCTTTACGATGCCAACAAGCCGGGTGAACTGGAACGCACCGAGGAATTCGGCGGCAAGATTCTCGAACTGTGCGTCGAGGTCGGCGGCACGATTACCGGCGAGCACGGCGTCGGCATGGAAAAGATCAACCAGATGTGCGTGCAGTTCAATTCCGCAGAACTCACGCAATTCCACGCCATCAAGGCCGTGTTCGATCCGCACGGCCTGCTCAATCCAGGCAAGGCGGTACCGACTCTGCACCGCTGCGCCGAGTTCGGGCGCCTGCACGTGCACGGTGGCAAGCTCGCCTTCCCGGAGCTCGAGCGCTTCTAGCACATGACCACTCAAGACTGTGCCAAAGACATTTCCGGAGCCATCGTGGCGGCAGTTGCGGCGCGTACTCCGCTCGCCATCCACGGCAGCGGCAGCAAATGCTTTCTCACTGGCGATATCGCAGGAGCAGCACTAGATGTGACCAAACACCGCGGCATCGTCAGCTATGAACCGACCGAACTCGTGCTGACGGCTCGCACCGGCACGCCACTCAGCGAGATCGAATCTGCTCTCGCCGAAAAAAACCAGATGCTCGCCTTCGAGCCGCCGCACTTTGGCCCCAAGGCAACGCTCGGCGGCACCATCGCCTGTAATCTTTCCGGCCCGCGCCGGCCTTACTGCGGCTCGGCGCGCGACTTCGTGCTCGGCACCCGAATCATCAACGGTCGGGGCGAAATTCTGAAATTTGGCGGACAGGTGATGAAAAACGTCGCCGGTTACGATGTCTCGCGCCTCATGGCCGGCAGCTATGGCACGCTGGGTGTGCTGCTCGACATTTCTCTGAAGGTCCTGCCCATACCGGCACGTGAAATCACGCTGAGATTCGAGATGGGCGCAGACGATGCGATTCGCACGATGAACATCTGGGCCGGCCAGCCGCTACCGCTCTCTGCTGCCTGCCACGTTGGCGATACTTTATATGTTCGCCTGTCCGGCACTGACAAGAGTGTGCGTGCGGCTCACATCAAACTCGGCGGCGATCACGATGCCCGAGGTGCCGCTTTCTGGCATGAACTGCGTGAACAGCAGTTACTGTTCTTTGCTGGCGGACGCACCCCTCTGGCGGCTTTCCGTGCCTTCGGCTACGCCACTTCTGGATCTACCCGGCGAATGCCTGCTCGACTGGGGCGGCGCGCTACGCTGGCTGCGGACCTCCGCGAATATGAGCGATGTACAGCATGCAGTGGAAGCCGCTGGTGGCTATGCCAGACTGTTCCGCAATGCGGGGCAACCAAGGCCGCTGCGCCCGTCGACCACGGTCGCAGCTCGCTTGGCAAGCGAGCTGCGGCGAGCCTTTGATCCATTTGCTATCTTCAATCCAACACTGAATCAGACCTGATGCATCCGCCACTTACACAACTGGAGGTCTAAAATGAAACCGCTTGAGAAGCCGTTTACCCTGATCGATGAATTCAAGAAATTCGCCCTGAAAGGGAACGTGATTGATCTCGCAGTCGGTGTCATCATCGGCGCGGCTTTCGGTAAAATTATCGATTCGCTTGTCAAACACCTGATCATGCCTTCCCTGGGCGTAGTGTTGCCTGGCGAGCAAGGCTACCTTGGATGGAAGCTGGTGATCGCCGGCAAGGAGATTCCTTATGGCCTGTTTGTCGGCGAAGTGTTGAACTTTCTGCTTGTCGCACTGGCACTGTTCATCTTCATCGTGAAGTTTCTGGGCTGGGTAATGAAAGCCAAGAAAGAGGAGGCTGCTGCAGCAACGCCGGCACCCACCAAGGATCAGGAACTGCTTGCCGAAATTCGCGATCTCCTGAAGCAGGGTCAGGGCTGATCGCCTGTATCTGATCCTGCCAGCAATTCAATCCAGTGCCGCACCGGAATGTCAGACCTTGTCGACAGATGTGTCAGGCAGCCAATGTTGGCCGTCACGATCACCTGTGGTTTGCCGGAACACAGCGCTTCCAACTTGCGAACCAACAGGCGCTGCGCGAGCCTGCCCTGCAGCAGTGAATAGGTTCCGGCTGATCCACAGCAAAGATGCGCCTCGGGGACCGGTGTAAGCGCGAAGCCGAGATCACGCAGAATATTCTCGACCACGCCATTCAGCTTCTGACCGTGCTGCAAGGTACAGGGTGACTGGAAGGCGATGTTGCCAACAGTTCGCACCTTTGGCCTGAACACCGACAAATCCTCATTTGCCAGAATCTCGCAGATGTCCTTGGTGAGCGTCGCGACACGCCGCGCTTTTTCAGCGTAAGCCGGATCATCACGCAGCAGATGACCGTAATCCTTAACATGCACGCCGCAACCGCTCGCCGTCATGACGATGGCTTCACTGCCGGTTTCAAGATGCGGCCACCAGGCGTCGATGTTGCGTCGCGCCTGTGCCAAGCCCTCTTCCACACCGGAGGTGTGATGACAGGCGGCGCCACAACAACCGGCGTTGGCGGCGGGGAGCAAGGTAATGCCCAGGCGGTCGAGGGTGCGTGTGGCGGCAGCATTGATGCTGGGGGCGAGTGATGGTTGGGCGCAGCCTTCGAGTATCAGCATCTTGCGATCATGCGCCTGCACACGGCCTTTACCTTGGTCCTCGGCAACCACGCGCTGGGGTGGCGGTACCTTGCGCTTTAGTGCTGGCGGCAGAAGCGGCCGGAAGAACTGCCCGAGCCGCAACAGCGGAGTAAATCGTTCTGGATAGGGAAGAATCTGGCGAATCAACCAGCGTAGTGAACGTTGCCGCCAGGGCCGGCCGATGCGCTGCTCCGCCTGTTCGCGACCGATCTCCAGTAACGCACCATAACGCACGCCCGATGGACAGGTAGTTTCGCAATTGCGGCAGGTCAGGCAACGATCGAGGTGGCTGAGCGTGTGCATACTAACGGCGTTGCCTTCGAGCATCTGCTTGATGAGATAGATGCGCCCGCGCGGGCCGTCAAGTTCGTCCCCGAGTAACTGGTAGGTCGGGCAAGTGGCGTTGCAGAAACCGCAGTGCACGCAGGTACGCAGTATCCGGTCTGCTTCCTGACCTTTGGATGATTCGCGAATTAGTTCAGCAAGTGCGGTCTGCATGTGCAAGGACGATACACGATTGCGTGCCGGAAGAAAGACCTGCGAGTAATATTTTATGAATGTACAACATTTGGAACGGCGCTACTGCCGGTGAGGTTTGCGTAGATAGTGGCGCACACATTGTCACGGCCAATTGTCCCCGGGCTGATCCGCATCAGGAAGAAATTCATCATCTTCGTAAGGCTAATGTGAAAATGTGATGTCGAAAGTGAATACGCGCGGCTCAACCAGGTCGCCGCCGTCAATGGTCACTTTGAGCAACATGTCCTGGTCTAGCCACACACAATGCTTCGTGTGACGATACTGGTGTAGACCAACATGACCAAGGCAGCATGGAGATCTGTGCTTGAGACACAGCTGCCCGGGTGCGCGGAGACTTTGGCACCGGGAACTGGTGGTGTGTGGTATCGCAAGGTCATCGGCCATAAAAACATTATCAACGCCTGACCGTACTGCGAATCGCCTTGTCGCCAGACACCATGGCCGTTTGGGCGTGCGCTCCGGAAATACAGCCCTGTCTGGCCAAAATGCTGGATACCCCGGACAAAAACCCGGGTATTGGCGACGTGGCTTGGAGTGATGTATGCATGATGCACGAGACTGGAATGTTTATCTCCTGAGATCTGCCGGACTTCTTGCCTAAAAAGCCAAGGTAGGCTACGATATTTCACAATACATAATCGTTTCCATAATACGATATATGCCCACAACGGCCATATCCTCCATCCAGGTAGTCGACCGGATTGCCGCACTGCTCGCAGTCATCGGCCAGCACCCGGACCCGGTCAGCTTAAAAGTTCTCGCCGCCGAGACCGGCCTGCACCCTTCCACTGCGCATCGAATTCTGGACGCACTGTCTACCCATGGCTATGTTGAACGCGCTGCCAGCAGTCAATACACGTTGGGAAAGACTTTATTGCATTTTGCCAGCCGTGTGCATGGCAAAGTGGATTTGTTGCGCGAGGCAAAACCGATCATGGAATGGTTGCGCACAGAAGTTTGTGAAACCGTGAATCTCACGGTGCGCGAGGGTGACGAGGTGGTGTACGTCGAGCGCGTGCTGCCGAATCGCATGATGCGTGTCGAACAGATGATCGGCAGCCGTGCGCCATTGCACGTAACGGCTGTGGGAAAATTATTTTTGGCCGAGGGTGGCGATCAGGCCTGCCGTGAGTATGCGCGTCGTTCAGGCTTGAAACGCTACACTGCCAACACCTTTACTCAGTATATGAAACTCTGGGCAGAAGCACAGAAATCGAAGTTGCGTGGTTATGCGCTGGACAACGAGGAGGCTGAACAGGGTGTGGGCTGCATCGGCGTCGCTGTACACGACAACCATGGCATCATGGTCGCCGGACTTTCCATTTCGGCACCACGCGACCGGCGTCAGGACGAGTGGGTTCCTTTACTAAAAAAAGCCGGGAATCAGCTGTCGGCGCGTCTCGGTTTTCAACCAACTGGTGTGTAATGTCTCCAACTTTCCAGAAAGCCTTCAATCCTTCAATCCTTCAATAACCTGAACCTGAGTCTGCCTGTTGCAACTGGATTTCAACAAATCTGAGAAAGAGTAAATCTTGGTTGCTCGCGCTTCTTGAAAAATGGATTTACAGCCTGCGCCTGGCTGATAACATGACTCGAAATGTGTCATGGTGAAAGTCTCACTATTCAGTTTGAATCGGAAGGAGTAATTATGACCGTGTATTCCACGATCCACGAGTTACTGGCGGACAAGCCGGCCACGGCACTGGCATTCACGGCCAGCGGCTGCCCGCCGCTCACATATGGCGGCCTGCGCGATCACATCGAACGCACAGTGGCCAGCCTCAACCGGCTTGGAATCGGCCGCAACGACCGCGTGGCGCTGGTGTTACCGAATGGGACGGAGATGGCCACCGCGTTCGTAGCCGTGGCGGCCGGCACAACCTCAGCGCCGCTGAATCCCGCCTATCGCGCTGATGAACTCGAATTCTATCTGTCTGACCTCAACGCCAAGGCCCTGATTGTCGAGCACGGCAGCACCTCGCCCGCGCTCGGGGTCGCAACCAAGCTGAAGATTCCTGTGATCGAGCTCGTTCGCGCCAGCAGCGACCCGGCCGGTGCATTCGAACTGGTTCCCATCGAGGACGGCATGAAAACCACTGCGCCTGTTGCCGGCGGGTTTGCCGGAGCAGATGATGTTGCCTTGGTGCTGCACACTTCCGGCACCACCTCTCGCCCCAAGATCGTGCCGCTGTCGCAGCGCAACGTCTGCGCCTCGGCCGGCCATATTCGCGATATCTTGAAGCTCACACCTGCCGACCGCGGGCTGAATATCATGCCGCTATTCCATATCCACGGTCTCATCGGTTCGGTGCTGTCCACACTCTGTGCCGGCGGCAGTGTGTACTGCACACCCGGTTTCAATGCGCTCAAGTTTTTCGCCTGGATGGACGAGGCCAAGCCAACCTGGTACACGGCGGTACCGACCATGCACCAGGCGATCCTGGCGCGTGCAGCGAATAATGGCGAAGTCATCGCGCGCCATCCGCTGCGCTTCATCCGTTCGTCCTCATCGTCGCTGCCTCCACAGGTATTGCTCGAACTCGAACAGGTGTTCAACACGCCTGTCCTCGAGTCCTACGGCATGACTGAGGCAGCGCACCAAATGACCAGCAATCCGCTGCCGCCGCGCCCACACAAGCCCGGCACCGTCGGAATCGCCGCCGGGCCTGAAGTCGAAATCATGGGCGAAGATGGAAAACTGTTGGGTCCGAACGCCACCGGTGAAGTGGTGATCCGCGGACCGAACGTGACCAGTGGCTACGAAAATAATCCCAAGGCCAACGCCGAGGGCTTTACCGATGGCTGGTTTCGCACCGGTGATCAGGGCGTGATCGACGCCGAAGGCTATCTCAGTATCACCGGCAGGCTAAAGGAGATAATCAATCGCGGTGGCGAGAAAATCTCGCCGCGTGAAGTTGATGAAGTGCTGATGGACCACCCGGCAATACAGCAAGTCGTAACCTTCGCCATGCCGCATCCGAAGCTTGGCGAGGATGTAGCCGCGGCGGTGGTGCTACGCGAAGGCAAGACTGCCAATGAAAAGGAAATCCGCGAGTTCGCGGCCAAGCGGCTGGCGGATTTCAAGGTGCCGCGCAAAATATTGATTCTTGAAGAGATCCCCAAAGGCGCAACCGGCAAACTGCAGCGCATTGGCCTGGCACAAAAACTCGGGTTGGGCTGACTAATCAGTAACCCAGCGCACAGCCGTCCTTGCGCGGGTCGGAACCGGCTGACAACACACCAATTTTCGAATCGATGTAGATCGCCTGCGCGCCACCGAGTGACAACTCGGTGCGCCCCACCGCATGCCCGCGCTGTTGCAACGCCTTCAGTACCGCCTGAGGCACTGGCCGCTCCAGCGCCACCACGCCACCACCAGGCTGAAACCGCGGGGCATCTATCGCCTCTTGCAAATCCAGACCGAAATCGAGCCAGTTGCTCAACACGTACACATGCCCCATCGGCTGGTACTCCCCGCCCATCACACCGAATGACAGGATGTCATCGCCGCGATAGGCCATCGCCGGAATGATGGTGTGTAACGGACGCTTGTGCGGAGCGATGCAATTGAAATGTCCGGGCTCCAGCACGAAACCGGCGCCGCGGTTCTGCAGCATGATGCCGCTGTCACCCGCGACCACGCCGCTGCCGAATGGATAATACAAACTGTTGATGAAGGACACGGCGTTGCGGTCGCGGTCCACCACGCTGAGATACACCGTATCGCGGTGCGGATGCGCTGCCGGTGCAATGGGATAGCGCGCGGCCCTTTGCGGGTCGATACGTGCGTATTGCCGGGCGGCGAATTCTTTCGACAGCATTTCCGCCACGGGCAGCTGGTTGAACGCCGGATCGGCAACATATTCATCACGTTCGGCTACGGCCAGCTTGAAGGCCTCGATCACCGTGTGCAGGTGATCGGCGCTAAGGTGCGACATACGGCTCAGATCTGCATGCTCCAGGATATTGAGCGTCATCAGCGCGGTGATACCCTGCCCGTTCGGCGGGATTTCATGCACCCGCATGCCGCGGTAGTCGGTGCAGATTGGCTCGACCCATTCCGATCGGTACTCTGCAAAATCTGCCAGTTCCAGCAGTCCATCCTGGGCACGACTGAAACGCACGATCTCCTCGGCGATGGGTCCATGATAGAAGGCATCGCGCCCGTTGCGCGCGATCTGGTGCAGCGATTTGGCGAGACGTGGCTGGCGATGTACGGTGCCGGCAGCGGGTGCCTTGCCATCAACCAGGAAGTCGCGCCGGCTCTCGGTATGCGGTGTGAGCGCCGCGACGTTGTTCTGCCATGCCTTCGATACTACCGGGGTTACCGCATAACCATGTTCGGCAAACGCGATTGCGGGCTGTAACAATTCCTCGAGACTGCGTGTACCGAAGCGTTCCACGGCCGTCTGCCAGGCATCCACGGCTCCGGGCACAATCACCGACAAAATGCCTTGCTCGGGCACTTGCATCAGCCCGCGGCGCTCAAATTCCTCCAGCGTGGCGCGCCCCGGTGCGCGGCCGCTGCCGTTCAGGCCATGGAGCTTGCCACTGCGCGCTTCGTGATAAAGCAGGAAGCAGTCACCGCCAATACCGGTCGACTGCGGCTCGGTGACACACAGTACGGCACTCGCTGCAATCGCGGCATCCATGGCATTGCCGCCTGCCTGCAGGATCGCCAGACCGGCCTGAGTCGCCATTGGCTGACTGGCAGCGATCATGCCACTGGTGCTCATCACAACGGAACGCCCAGGGTACTGGTTATCGCGCATCGTTTTCGCCTGATGAAATCTGACCGATGAATCCGCGCAAACCCGCCTCTCGGCAAGCATAGGGACGCGAAACGAAACAAACTGTGGCTTGGCAGCGCCAGCGTACACCAGTAGCATAGCGTACACACCAACAAACACGATACGGCTTATGCATTGGATACGTTTTGAACACCAGGGACAGACCCGTTTTGGCGAACTGCGTGATGACCGCATTCACGTCCACGAAGGCGATCTGTTTGAGGGTGCACGCGCCACCGGCGAAACACTCGCGCTCAATGACGTGAAGCTGCTCACGCCGTGCCAACCAAGTAAAATGATCGCACTCTGGAATAATTACCAGGCGCTCGCGGCAAAACTGAATCTGACTGCGCCGCCCGAACCGCTGTATCTGCTCAAGTCACCAAGCTCCTTCCTCGCCGGCGGACAAACAATACAAGCACCGAAGTCCTACGACGGCAAGGTGGTGTACGAAGGTGAGCTGGGAATCGTCATCGGCCGGCGCTGCGCCGCAGTGAGCGAGGACGAGGCGCCGCAGTACATTTTTGGCTACACCTGCATTAATGATGTCACCGCCATGGACCTGATTCAGAAGGATCCCAGTTTTGCTCAATGGACGCGCGCCAAGAGTTTCGACGGCTTTGGCGTGTTTGGCCCGGTAATCGCCACTGGCCTGGATCCATTGACACTCACGGTGAAGACTTACCTGAATGGCAAGGAACGGCAGAGCTATCCGGTGCAAGACATCATTTTTTCACCAGCCCAAATCGTGCACCGCATCTCACAGGACATGACGCTGATGCCGGGAGATGTCATTTGTTGCGGCACTTCCATCGGTGTCGGTTCCATGAAGCCCGGCAGCAAAATTGACGTTGTCATCGACGGCATCGGCACACTGTCCAACGAATACAAATAAATCAGGAGGACTTGATCCATGAGAATCTGTGTCGTCGGCGCTGGCGCCATTGGTGGCTTGATGGGGGCGAAACTCGCGCTCGCGGGTGAGGACGTGACGCTGATCGCGCGTGGCGCGCACCTCGATGCCATTCGCCAAAATGGTCTGAAGCTGATCGAAGAGGACGGTTCCGAGCATGTGGCACGTAACGTCAAGGCCACGAACCGCCTGAGCGAAGCCGGCGTGCAGGATATCGTGATTCTGGCGCTGAAGGCCCATCAAGTCGAGCCCGTCGCCACGGAGCTGCCCGCGTTGTTTGGTCCCGACACAATTGTGGTCACGACCCAGAACGGCATTCCGTGGTGGTACTTCCAGAAACACGGCGGGGAATTCGAGGGTCGGCGGGTCGAGACCGTGGACCCGAACGGCACGCTCATGGCCAGCGTCGAAGTCGAGCGCATTCTCGGCTGCGTGGTGTTTCCCGCGGCCGAGATCACCTCTCCTGGCGTTGTCCGCCTTATCGAAGGAAATCGCTTTCCGGTAGGCGAGCTGGACGGCACCGAGAGTGAGCGGGTAAAGATGGTGGCGGCGCTGTTTACCAAGGCCGGGTTCAAGTCCCCGGTCCTCAAGAACGTGCGTGGCGAAATCTGGCTCAAGCTCTGGGGCAACCTGAGTTTCAATCCGATTAGCGCACTGACTCACTCCACGCTTGTGGATATTTGCCAGTTTCCCCTCACGCGCCAGCTCGCGGCCAACATGATGACCGAGGCGCAAACCATCGCCAATAAACTCGGTATCGAATTCCGCGTATCACTCGAAAAACGCATCGCCGGTGCCGAGAACGTCGGCAAGCACAAGACCTCGATGCTGCAGGACATCGAGATAGGCCGTGCGATCGAGATCGACGCCCTGGTGGGCGCGGTAGTGGAGCTAGGCCGATTTACCCAGACCCCCACGCCGCACATCGACGCGGTTTATGCCTGCGTCAAGCTGCTGGCGAAGACGCTGAGCGAGGAAAAAGGGAAGCTGAAAGTTGAGAAAATTTCCTGAATGTAATCAGAAACGTAAACATCCAGGAATCATATTTTCAGTATTCAACGCGTAAATATTCTTATTATTTATTCCAAAATTCTTTCCTAACGCGTCGGAAGCGATATTCTGATTCTGTTCTTCCCTAGGTCTTGGACGAGGGGAATATCTTCACGTCCTTCATTATCTTGAGATTGTTTTCCACACTCTTGACCCCGGTGACCTGCGATACCACTTCGACTGCGGCGTGGCGTTCATCGGCGTCGATCAGGATCCCGTCGAGCGCCACTCTGCCGTTGTCAGCGGTGACCGCAATTTTAACATCTGTGGTCTTGGCGTGTGTGCGTAGCGCCGCACGCACGTGATATTCGAGGGTTAGATTAACGAGCTTCGCGTGTGATTCGGGCGTTTCCTCGAACTCTGGCCGTTTCAGCAACAGTTTTATTTGCTCGACACAAGTCGCTACCGACAAACGTTCGGTGTTGAGGGTGAGGTCATACTGCATGGGCTCACCCCACTTCACACCGAACTGGTGCTGCATGTTGGCCCGGTGCGCCATGTCACTGTGACGGATTTCTTCGCGCACCATTTCTTCATCATCCGTGCCAAGAGAGTTCATCATCCATTTGACACGCGTTTCGAACGGCGCGCCGACGCGCACGCACGGGATATGCGGAATTGGGCGCAGCACGTGCGTGGCGCCCCAGCCGCGGATTATGACATTGCCCTGCGTCGCCAGTTCGAGAATCTCTTCGACCTTGAACAGCGCCAACCTGGCCTCGTCAGTACCCCAGCGTTCGAGCAGGCCGGCCTTGCCCTGTAGGAAACGCTGCAAGGTACTCTTGCGCGTATGCATCCTCTCGGCCACATGCTGAATAATCTCGTGGCGCACAATGGCCAGCCCCAGTTCTTCGGCAAGCTTCTCGGCGACAAACTTCCCCTGCGAACCCGTTTCCTGATTCATGGCAATGACTGGCATGGCAGATACTCCTTCGCTATTCCACTGGACGCTGTTCGTCCAGTTCGTTGTTTTTACTGCGCAGCTTGCTCAGCAGTTTCGTAATGATCGGCCAAAAAAGCATCAGCATTGCCAACCCGCAGATACTGCCAACCAGACCATTTGACCAGAAAATGGAAACTTCACCGCGCGAAAGCAGCATCGACTGCCGGAATGAACTTTCCGCCATGTCACCCAACACCAACGCCAGCACCAGCGGTGCCAGCGGGTAATCGAGCTTCTTGAACAGGTAACCGACGATACCAAACGCCATCATCAGAACGACATCCAGCATGGCGTTATTCACCGTGTAGGCGCCGATGGCGCAGATCACGACGATGATCGGTGCGATGATGGAAAATGGTATACGCAAGATTGCCGCCCACCAAGGAACTGTAGTCAGCACGATGAGTAAACCGACAACGTTGCCGATATACATGCTCGCGATCAAGCCCCACACGAATTCTTTCTGTTCCACGAACAGCAGCGGCCCTGGCTGCAGGCCCCAGATCAACAGGCCGCCCAGCAGCACCGCCGCAGTTGGGGAGCCCGGAATGCCGAGTGTCAGCATCGGTAACAACGCACTGGTGCCAGCGGCGTGTGCGGCTGTTTCCGGCGCGACCACGCCCTCGATCTCACCGGTACCGAATTTTTCGCCTTTTTTGGAGAAGCGTTTGGCGATGCCGTAACTCATGAACGATGCCGGCGTCGCACCACCCGGAGTAATACCCATCCAGCATCCGATCAGCGTGCCGCGCAGGGCTGTCAGCCAGTATTTTGGTAGCTGCTTCCAGGTCTGCCAAACGACACGCGGATTGATGCGCGCGTGCACACCCTTGAACGCCAGTCCCTCCTCCATAGTCAACAGAATCTCGCCAATGCCGAACAGACCAATGACCGCGATCAGGAAATGGAATCCACGCAGCAACTCACCCGTGCCGAAGGTCATACGCAGCGTGCCGGTGACAGTGTCGAGCCCGACCGAGGCAAGCGCGAAGCCAAGCATCATGGCACTAATAGTCTTGGCGGGATGTCCTTTGCCGAGACCGACAAAACTGCAGAAGGTCAGCAACTGCACAGCAAAGAATTCGGGTGGCCCGAACTGCAGGGAGAACTTAGCCACCAGCGGCGCCAAAAAAGTGATAACGATGACGGCAATAAAGGCACCAACAAACGAGGATGTAAACGCTGCGGTCAATGCCTCGCCAGCTCGACCGTCCTTGGCCATGGGGTGTCCATCGAAAGTAGTCGCCACCGACCACGGCTCGCCCGGAATATTGAACAGGATGGACGTGATCGCACCGCCGAACAGTGCCCCCCAATAGATACAGGAGAGCATGATGATCGCGCTCGTGGGCGACATCGTGAACGTTAGCGGCAAAAGAATCGCTACACCGTTGGCGCCACCAAGTCCGGGCAACACCCCGATTAACACCCCCAGCAGGATACCGACCAGCATGTACAGCAGATTTTGATACGTGAGTGCGACACTGAAGCCTTGCATCAGGCTATTAAATTCTTCCACGTTTCGGTCTCCTCTCCCCTGTTAAGAGTGGCGGATGCTTATCCCCGCGCGCCCAGAATGTCTCAAGTAATATTTCAAGATGGATCTCCGTTACGGCGTCGTGTGGCCGTACCGTCAATAGCCGATCAACGTCTCCAGTGGCCCCTTGGGCAAGGGAACCAGGAACCATATCTCGAACATCAGGAACAAGAACACCGGCACGGACACACTGACCGGAATGATCTTCGTCCAGGGAAATCGTCCATGCCAATACATGAATGCGCTGATGAACAGGGCGGAAGCGACATAGATGCCGATGAAATAAACAGCGAAAACATAAATCATCGATGGCAAGAATACCGATATCACCAGCCGCAACTTCTTGTGGCTAACGAATACATCCGCCGCGACTTGACCGAGAAATGCGGCCCGCAGTAACGTCCAGGCACTGGCGACACAAAGAATAATACCGATATAAAAAGGGAAGTAGCCCGCCTGGGGGCCGTCGTCAGCCCAACCGGCCCCGATACGTCGACTGTCGAGGATCACGATCAGTCCGAGCAGCAGGATCACACCTGCCACGACAATCTCCATGGCTTTCGTGGAAACGCCGCGTTCGTTCACGTCTTCGGTATTGTTGTCCTCGTGCATCCCAATACTCCTCGGTCGGCCATCTGGCACTTTGATACGTTGGCAAAAAAACAGGGTGAAGACCTGGTTGTGGTCCTCACCCCGTTCTGCCGGTTACCTGATGAAAACGCCGGAGCCCGCCTGACAGCGGGCCATCGGGCTACTTGGCAAGAAACCCGGCATCCTTCATTAAGGTTTGGTGCGTGTTCTCGGCCTTCTGCACCCAATCAGCATATTCCTTGCCGGTCATGAAACTCGGGTTGAATGCCCCCTTCTCCATGAATTCCTTCCAATCGGATGTTTCGCGCACCTTCTTGAACAGGTTGACGTAAAAATTCACCTGGTCGTTGGTGACACCACCGGGCATGAAAATACCACGCAACATCAGATAATCCACATCCACACCAGCCTCTTTGCAAGTGGGAATATCATTCCATGACAATTTGTCCGTGACTTTTTTCTTATACGGCATGCGTTGGGCATCGAACACGCACAACGCCCGGGTCTTGCCCGCGCGCCAGTGCGCCACCTGTTCGATTGGGTTGTTCACAGTTGAATCAACGTGCCCACCAACCAGTTGCACAGCAACGGTCCCGCCGCCCTTGAAGGGCACATAGGTGAATTTCTTGCCAGTGAACTTGTCGAGGGCGACCGTAATGATCTGGTCTTCCTGCTTCGACCCCGTGCCGGCCATCTTGAACTGATGGTCTTTGCCGGCCTTGACCGCCGCCAGGTAATCCTTGGCTGTCTTGTACGGTGAATCAACATTGACCCACAGGACGAACTCGTCAAGCGCCAGCATCGCTACTGGCGTAATGTCCTTCCAGTTGAACGGAATACCGGTCGCCATCGGCGTGGTGAAAAGATTGCTCAAGGTGATGATGATCTTGTGCGGATCGCCCTTGCTGGCCTTGACGTCGAGGAAGCCTTCGCCACCGGCACCGCCCGACTTGTTCACAACCACCATCGGTTGCTTCATCAGGTTGTGCTTGGTGACTACGCCCTGAATCAGCCGCGCCATCTGGTCGGCGCCGCCACCGGTACCGGCAGGAACGACTAGCTCAACCGGTTTGGTCGGTTGCCAATCTGCAGACTGGGCCGGACCGGCCAACCCAATCCCGAGTGCGCCCGCCAGCACGATGCCGACGCGGGTGGTTCGATAATGCTTCGTATTGGTTCTCATCGAGTCACGCCTCCTAATTTATTTTATGTATACCTTAGAAGCTGACAAACCGGACGGGACTTGCGAGACCCGTAGCAGTCGCACCAGCGGACAAACGGAATAACCTCCCAATAGCTTTTTGTGCATCCCATGAATCCCACCCGTCAGCGGCAAGGCCGGCCACCGGGTCAGTCATTCAGAGTGAACACCCCGAATCACTGTCGCACAATCTAGCGGCTTTTCCCTGCATGAGAAAGCCATGACGTTTTTAGATTGTGAAATGCAAGGTAACAGTTTGGGTCGTGACTGTCATATGAGTAGATTCTAATGAATTAATACAGTCGAGCATCCGGGCAGAGTCTCTCTGAGGGGGGGGGTGCTGTATCGTGTCAGATGACACTGGCAGCCCTTGGCGCCCGATCTGCCTGGCCCTGCTCCCTCTGCTGACCCTAAAAATTGGCAATTGGGGCGATAGCCTCACACGGTGATCGCCATTAGTTTCTCCGGAGACTTACTGGTACAGCAGCAGCACTGCGCACTGTGCCAAAGAGCTGCCATCGGTGGTAGCGATTAAATCGGAATAACTGGTATACAGGGGCTCATCGATTGACCGTGAACAATGGCCGGTCATTTTACGGTTCATGATCCGAGATCGATGTAGCTCGTCGTATCTGATGCCAATGAGATGCCACGCGCTTGGCAGGCGATCCTTAAATTCTGCGCATTGTTGCAAGCACCTGATTGTCAGGCTATTGATTGTCGGCAGCGATTAATATTGCACGAAAATCGTTCACGTTGGTACGCGTCGGGCCAGTCACGATCAGATCGTCAAGCGCAGAGAAATAATCGTAGGCGTTATTATCGGAAAGATACGCGCGCGCATTCAATCCTAAGGCCGTGGCGCGCGCCAGCGAGTCAGGCGAAAGCACACATCCAGCATTGTCATTGGTACCATCGATGCCGTCGGTATCACAGGCCAGGGCATGCACAGTCTCCTGGCCATCGAGTGCCAGTGCCAATGCCAGGAGAAATTCTGCATTACGACCGCCGCGGCCATTGCCACGTACCGTGACCGTCGTTTCACCGCCCGACAGCAGCACACAGGGCGGCTTCAACGGCTGCCGATGGTGCACAATCTGGCGAGTGATGCCGGCGTGGACCAGTGCGACGTCGCGCGCTTCTCCTTCAATGCTGTCTCCCAGAATCATCGGGGTTACACCTGCCTTAACAGCGACGTCGGCGGCCGCTTGCAAGGCATTTTGCGGCGTGGCGATCAATATGACTTCAGAATTGGAAAGCCTCTGGTCGCCAGGTTTTGGCGTCTCTTCTGAACATTTGCGTAGATAGGTGACTGCGCTGCTGTCACGGATACCATATCGGTCCAGCAGGTCGAGGGCATCGGCACAGGTCGTCGGGTCAGCGACCGTCGGACCGGATGCGATAATTGATGGATCGTCACCGGGGACATCGGAAATAGCCAAGGTCACAACTTTCGCCGGCGCGCAGGCGGCCGCCAGGCGCCCCCCTTTGATCGCGGATAGGTGTTTGCGTACACAATTGATTTCCGCGATCGTGGCACCGGAGCGCAGCAGGGCTTTATTGATTGCCCGCTTGGCTTCCAGAGTGATGCCGGGGGCGGGCATGGTCAGCAGCGCCGATCCACCGCCCGAGATCAGGCATAACACCATGTCATCGGCGCTCAATCCTTTGACCATGCCGAGAATGCGTTCCGCCGCCGCATAACCGGCGTGGTCCGGCACCGGGTGGGCCGCTTCGATCACTTCAATGCGGCGTGTGGGAACGCCATGACCGTAACGCGTGACGACCAGTCCTTCGAGCTCCGCGTTCCAGTGATCTTCGACAGCCTTGGCCATGCTGGCCGCGGCTTTACCGGCGCCGACGACGATCGTGCGGCCTTTCGGCGGTGATGGCAAATGCCGCGGCAGGCAAGTGGCGGGGTCAGCGGCATTCACCGCGGCATCGAACATCCGGCGTAACAGTAAGCGCGATTCGCTCTTCATCGTCGGATTTTTCACGAGTTATGCGGCGTGGACAACTTGACGGAGACAATCCCCAACAATCGGTTGCCGCTAACCAACTACCTCGTTGTGCGGATCACGACTATTAATGAATTTCATGTTTGGCAAGTATCTCGAGCGCGCGCACCATGGCCGAGTGATCCCATGCGCTGCCGCCGTGTGCAGCGCAGGCATTGAACAATTCCTGGCAGGTAGCGGTATTCGGCAGGCTTATGTTGAGCGCCCGCGCGCCCGACAACGCCAGATTCAAATCCTTCTGATGCAGTTCGATGCGGAATCCGGGATCGAAAGTACGCTTGATCATCCGCTCGCCATGCACTTCCAGAATTTTCGACGAAGCGAAGCCACCCATCAGGGCCTGACGCACCTTGGCAGGATCGGCACCGGCCTTGGAGGCAAATAACAGCGCCTCGCCCACTGCCTCGATAGTCAAGGCCACGATAATCTGATTGGCGACTTTGCAAGTTTGGCCGTCACCGTTTCCACCGACCAACGTGATGTTCTTGCCCATCAGTTCGAACAGCGGTTTGACTTTGTCGAATGCCTGCTGACTGCCGCCGCACATGATGGTCAGTGCGGCGTTTTTGGCACCGACTTCGCCGCCGGACACCGGCGCATCAATATATTCGCAGTCCAGCTGGTTGATCCTGGTGGCGAACTTCTTGGTTTCGAGTGGAGAAATCGAACTCATGTCGACCACGATCTTGCCCTTGGAGAGACCTTCGGCCACGCCGTCCTTGCCGAACAGGGCGGTTTCGACGTGCGGGGTGTCGGGCACCATGGTGATGATGATCTCGGAGTTCTTGGCGACTTCCTTCGAGGACTGGCAAGCGATGCCTTTGTCGCCGATCAGGTCCTGGGGAATACTCGGGATGCTGTAGAGGTATACCGTGTGGCCGCCCTTGATCAGGTTTTGGGCCATCGGACGACCCATGATGCCGAGACCAACAAATCCAATTTTCATGTCTGTTCTCCTGGATTACTGGATTATTTATTCGACAGATAAGTCGCGGCCCAGCCGAGGCCAGCTACCGTTGTAGTGGCCGGCTTGTATTCACAACCTATCCAACCATCGTAACCGATCTGATCGATATGTCTGAACAGGAACGGATAATTGATCTCGCCGGTGCCGGGTTCGTTGCGCCCCGGGTTGTCCGCGATCTGGATATGGGCGATGCGGGAAATATTTTTCTTCAGGCTTGCCGCGAGTTCGCCTTCCATGCGTTGCATATGATAAACATCATACTGCAGATACATGTTATCCGAACCCACTTCATTCATAACCTCAAGCGCCTGATTTGTGCGCGAGAGATAGAATCCCGGAATGTCAAAGGTGTTGATAGGCTCGATTAACAGCCTGATGCCGGCGGTTTTGAGTTTTCCGGCCGCGAAACGCAGATTGTCGACGAAAGTCTTCCGGAGCATTTCGGGCGCAACACCCGTAGGTGCAATACCGGCCAGGCAATTGATCTGCTTGCAGCCGAGCGCGGTCGCGTATTCGATAGCCTTGCCAACCCCATCCTGAAATTCACCGACGCGATCGGGCAAACAGGCGATCCCGCGTTCACCCGCACCCCAATCGCCCGCAGGCAGATTATGCAGAACCTGGGTCAGCTTCAACGTCTTGAGTTTTTCCGCCAGCTGATTTTTCTCGTAGGCATAGGGAAACAGGTATTCGACGCCGCGGAATCCGGCTTTGGCGGCGGCGTCGAACCGGTCCAGAAACTCGACCTCATTGAACAGCATCGTCAGATTGGCAGCAAACTTGGGCATGATTGTTCCTTACCTTGAATGGAATTCAATGCATCTCGCGGCAAACTTCACCGCGATGCTGTCTTGTGCGGCAACGGTGATCAGGCTGCCTGCGTTTTCTTCTCGGGTTTGCGATCGAGAATTTCTTCGAACTCGTTGATTTTGTCGATCTCCGGACCCATGGAGATATTGGTCACGCGTTCGGTGATCACTTCTACCACGACCGGTACGCTTTTCTCCTTGCTCAGGCGCTGTGCTTCGCGGAATGCGTCTGCCATCAGCTCCGGATCGAATATGCGCGTGGCAAGACATCCCATTGACTGCACGGCCTTGACGTGATCAACGCCATAATCACCAATCTCGGGGCAATTGATGTTGTTGAAGCTCAATTGCACCTCATAGTCCATCTTGTAAGCCACTTCCGCCTGGCGAATCAGCCCCAGATAGGCGTTGTTGATCAACACCATCACAAACGGCACCTTGTGCTGGGCAGCGACCGCGAGCTCCTCAATCATAAACTGGAATGAATAGTCGCCGACGACACCCACCACTTCCTTGCTCGGGTCAGCCAGCTTGGCGCCGGTACAGGCTGAGATTTCCCAACCGAGAGGACCGGCCTGGCCACAGACAATGTAGTTTCGCGGCTTGTTGACCTTCTGGAACTGGCCCGAGGCGATCTGGTACAAACCGATGGCGGTGACAAAACGGGTATCGTCTCCGAAAACATTATTGATTTCCTGGAAGACGCGCTGCGGCTTGATCGGCACATCCTTGAAGTCAGTGCGCCGATGCATGGTGAATTTCCGTTCCTGTACTTCGTCAATCCATGACTTGCGGCTGACAATCTTGCCGGCCTGCTTGCGCGCGCGAGCCACCGCGACGAATTCTTCGAGCGCGTATTTGGCGTCGGACACGATGCCGATATCGGGGCAGAAGACCCGGCCGATTTGCATCGGATCGATGTCGACGTGAACAAACTTGCGCCCCTTAGTGAATACTTCGGTGCTGCCGGTCTGGCGGTTGGCCCAGCGGTTGCCAATGCCGAGCACGAAATCGCTGCGCAGGAAGGTGGCATTGCCATAGCGGTGCTGGGTCTGCAGCCCCATCATGCCGGCATTCAGCGGGTGATCGTCGGGAATGCTGCCCCAGCCCATGAGTGTGGGGATGACGGGCGTCTGGGTCAGCTCGGCCAGTTCGACGAGCAGCTCGGACGCTTCGGCATTGATTACCCCGCCGCCAGAGAAAATCAGCGGCCGCTGCGCCGCCATCATCATATCGAGCGCCTTCTCGATCTGCTTCCGTTGCGCACGCGGCTTGAACACCTCCAGTGGGACATCGGATTCGGGATCGTATTCAATAATCTCTTTTTGCACGTCGATCGGCAGGTCGATCAGGACCGGGCCGGGCCGACCCGAACGCATCAAATGAAACGCATAGCGAAACGCGCGCGGAACCTGAGCGCCTTCCATGACGGTGATCGCCCACTTGGTGACAGGCTTGGCAATCGCAGCGATGTCGACTGCCTGGAAATCTTCCTTGTGCAACTTGGCGCGCGGCGCCTGACCAGTAATACAAAGGATCGGAATGCTGTCGGCAATCGCCGAATACAGGCCAGTGATCATATTGGTACCGGCCGGACCCGACGTGCCGATGCATACACCGATACGGCCACTTGCGGCGCGGGTGTAGCCTTCGGCCGCATGGGTACCGCCCTCTTCATGGCGAACCAGCACATGTTTGATTTTGCTGCCATTCATCGCCTGATACAGCGGCAGAATCGCGGCCCCGGGCACGCCGAACGCCAATTCGACCCCTTCGCTTTCCATCACACGAATCGCCGCTTCCATTGCTGTCATTTTTGCCATTGGGTGTTTCCTCTCTCTATTTACAATTCATTTCAGAATGCGAAGCTGTGATTCGTAAGGGTGGGCATTCAGCAGGGACCAACTATACGTACACATGCACACACGTGCACCCGCCTGCAAAAAAGGCTAACGCAGTAGAGGATATTTCACAATACATAATCGTTTTCATATCATGAGATATGATTAAATACGCTGCCTCTTCGTTCAGATCATTGACCGCATCATCACCTTGCGATGATCGCGGGGCTTTTGATCTCGGCCCCGCGTGACCGTCACCGTGAATCCTGGATCCATCTCATAAAAAGGTCGTCGAGGTTTTATCTGCGCATTTGAATGACTTGGCCAAGTTCGTCTGGCTGTGCTCATTCCTGAACGAACGTTCGCCTCGGGAGTCGGCCACGAGTAGCAGTTTGCCGCAGGGTTTTACTACCTTATATACTGCGCGGTTTCCGCCCGCCAAAGAACTGAGGTTGCGCTTGAGCTATCGATCCTTCAATCCCCCGATCCGTACACTGATGGGACCAGGGCCCACGGATGTACACCCGCGCGTGCTCGCGGCGATGGGTCGCCCGACCATCGGCCATCTCGATCCAGCGTTTGTGGCGATGATGGATGAGGTCAAGGCGATGTTGCAATACGCGTTTCAAACCAAAAACGCACTTACCATTGCCGTGTCCGCGCCCGGATCGGCCGGCATGGAGACCTGTTTTGTAAACCTGGTAGAGCCGGGTGAGAAGGTAATCGTCTGCCAAAACGGCGTGTTCGGTGAGCGCATGAAGGAGAACGTCGAACGTCTCGGCGGGATTGCGGTGGTCGTTGAGGACACTTGGGGTGAGCCAGTGGACCTGAACAAGGTGGCGGACGCATTCAGGAAAAATCCGGATGCGAAAATTCTGGCGTTTGTGCACGCGGAAACTTCCACCGGTGCCTTGTCGGAT
The DNA here is from genome assembly GCA_963698375.1 of uncultured Pseudomonadota bacterium. Taxonomy (GTDB): domain Bacteria; phylum Pseudomonadota; class Gammaproteobacteria; order Acidiferrobacterales; family UBA6901; genus UBA6901. The sequence goes on along the minus strand of CAVOQN010000005.1, from coordinate 269,505 downwards.
GCCAAGTCACTGGTGACGCTGGCACATGAACACAATGCCCTGACAATCGTAGATGCCATCACCTCGCTCGGCGGCGTGCCGCTAAAGGTTGATGAATGGGACATCGACGCCATCTACTCCGGCACGCAAAAGTGCCTGTCCTGCCCCCCGGGCTTGTCGCCAGTCAGCTTCAGCGAACGCGCTGTGGAAAAGCTGAAGGCGCGCAAGACCAAGGTTGCAAGCTGGTTCTTCGACCTCACACTGGTGATGGGCTACTGGGGTTCGGGCGCCAAGCGAAGCTACCACCACACCGCACCGGTGAACGCGCTCTACGGTTTGCACGAGGCACTGGTGATGTTGCAGGAGGAAGGTCTGGAAAATTCCTGGGCTCGGCACGAGCACCATCACCGCGTGCTGCGCGCAGGACTCGAAAACCTTGGTTTCGAATACATCGGTATAGACGGCGCCCGTCTGCCGCAACTCAATGCCGTGAAATTGCCAACCGGCGTGAACGAGGCAAGACTGCGCTCGATTCTGCTCAATGAGTTCAATCTTGAAATCGGCGCCGGCCTTGGCGCGCTCGCCGGTAAAATTGTGCGCATCGGATTGATGGGCTATGCCGCCAGCAGCCACAACGTACTTTTCTGCCTGGCAGCGATTGAAACGTCCTTGGCCCAGGCGCGAAGTGCCTCGCCGTTCGCTGCACGCGCCTGACCATAGTTGGTGCGGAAAACTGCATGCATACGCTGTTGCTTGCCGTCGCCGATATGGTTGTCGTACTCCATTTACTCTGGATCGTATTCCTCATTCTGGGGGCGCTCCCCGGCAGACGCTGGGCATGGGTAAAGTGGGTGCACCTCGCCTCACTTGCCTACTCTATCGCGCTCCAGGCCTTCGGCTGGATCTGTCCGCTGACTTATCTTGAAGTCTGGCTGCGCACGCTGAGCGGCGCACAGCCATACGAGGGCACGTTTATCCGTCATTATGCTGAACAGATCGTATACGCCGAGATTCCGCGTGCCGCACTATTGATAGGCACACTGGTCATTGTTGCGTTCTCCAGTTGGATGTATTTCGCACCGAAACAGAAGAAGAGCTGATTCTGACTGACCAGTATTACACCGCTCGCGCCAATTACCAGACTACAGATTTTATGTGGTGCAACAAGTCATCGTTGTCGACACACCTTTATGTATTCGTAGCCGCCGTCGTTCTTACCGAGTTTCTGGTCGTGTCAAAGAGAAAAGCCCGGCATTGCCGGGCTTTTCTTGTATTCGGCCCTTGTACAATCAGGCAGCCTTGCCAGTGTGTCGCCACACCACAACGGTGAAGCACAGGAACGCTACCCCCACCAGGATTGAAAACAGGCCCAGTACCGGTTCAACGGCTTTATGTCCCTGATAATACATTGTCAGTAATACCATCTGCACGAAATGCGCGGGCACGTAAATCCAGAAATGGGCCTTGGCCAGTTTCGTATCAGCGGCTGCCGGAATAACGCGATAAAAAAGACCGAACAAAAACATCGCAACCCAACCTAACAGGTTCAGGTGCGCGTGCACGGCGTGCATCAGGTGGTTTCCACTGGCGGCCATATGGATACCCAAAGCCACGCCGACAACGATATACAGCACTCCGATTCTCAGGAACCAGTTGCTCATAGCCTCTCCTTAATTGTTATAGTTATTGGTGCCTCGGTTCGCACCCATGCCGGTTCCGTATGGGCGCGGCGTTGGCATACTGACATGAGTGAATAGTGTCGAACAAGAAGCCAGCCCAGGTTCACCGTAGTGAAACGGTAAAGGTATCGAGTGAGGAAGTGATTTCATCCGTTCGCGCGGGTTGCTAGACTGCGCGCGATGAATGCTACTCCCCTGCTTTCAGGCCGCGGAATCACCAAGGAATACCCATTGGGTGTCGAGCGAGTGCATGCATTGCGCGGGGTGGATGTCGATGTGTTCCCGGGTGACTTCCTGGCCCTGCGCGGCCCGTCGGGGAGCGGCAAAACCACACTCATCAATTTGCTCGGTCTGCTGGACGTACCGGACAGGGGTACGCTGTTGCTCGATGGTCGAAACACCGCCACATTCAGCGAGAATGAACGGGCCGACACGCGCCGCGATCGCTTCGGTTTCGTGTTCCAGAGCTTCAACCTGATTCCGGTACTTACCGCCTCCGAAAATGTCGCTTATCCGATGCTGCTCAAACCGCAACCGCCTGGTGACATGCAGTCACGCGCAGGTGAACTGCTCGCCGCCGTCGGACTGGCCGGCAAGGAACACGTACGCCCCGATCTGCTCTCCGGCGGACAGCGCCAGCGCGTGGCCATTGCTCGTGCCCTGGCAAATCATCCGGCTGTGATTTTTGCCGACGAACCCACGGCCAGCCTCGATTCGCACACCGCCGACACCATCCTTGACCTCATGAAGCAGCTGAATTATGAACGCGGTGTCGCATTCGTGCTCTCCACTCACGACCCGCGCGTAGTAGGACGCGCCGAGCGTGTCATCGCCCTGCACGACGGCGCGATTGAGCCGGGGGCAGAATGAACCGACTGACCATCGCCTGGCGCAATATCACACGCAACCATCGGCGCAGCCTGCTCACCGGCGGAATTGTTGCGTTCGGCTTTGCGTCGTTCGCGCTTGCCGGCGGCTTCATGGCGCAATCGTTCGACGGCCTGCGCGACAACGCCATCCGCAGCGGCCTCGGGCATGTGCAGTTCGCTGATGTGCGCGCCTTTGACAGGAGCGAGGAAACCACGCTGCAATTCGGTATCGGCCATACCAGCAGAATCATGCAGGTACTGAGTGCCGATCCGGCCGTCGAAGTTATCATGCCACGCGTGGAGTTTTATGGACTGGTCAGTGCCGGTGGCCGTTCGATACCATTCGCCGGCATCGGCGTGGATGCGGAGGCCGAGGCACGCGGTAGCAGTATTCCCGGGAGCGTGCACGATGGACAGTGGCTCGATCCAAAGATCCGGGGTGTCGTGATCGGTGGTGGCCTGGCCAAGGCGCTTAACGTCAAGCTTGGCAGTAGCGTGACCCTGCTCGCCACCACGTCGGATGGCACACTCAACGCCATCGATGTCACAGTGCGCGGCATCGCAGACATATCCATCAAGGAACTGAGCGAACGTTATCTGGCCCTGCCGCTACCGCTTGCGCAGGATTTGCTAATCGCACCGGACACGGTGTCGCGCATCTCGGTGATCCTGAAGAAACCAGCACGCGAGCCCGAGGCGGCGGCGCGTCTTGTGGAAAAATTGAAACAATCCGGCGTTACACTTGGCGTGAAGATCTGGCGCGAGCTGGCGGTCTTCTATCAACAAGTGCGCATGCTCTATCTCGCCATCTTCGGCTTCATGGGTGCGGTGCTGCTGGTGGTGGTGTTCCTGTCCACCGCCAACGCCACGCTCATGTCGGTAAGTGAACGCACGCGCGAGATCGGGACGCTGCGCGCGCTCGGTGCACGCCCGACGCGAATTACCGGTAGCTTCATCCTGGAGGGCGCGTTACTCGGTCTGGCGAGTTCGGTGGCCGGAGCCGTGCTTAGCCTGCTCATCACGTTCTTGATCAACATTTCAAACATCGAGATGCCACCACCGCCCGGCTCGGTCAAAGGATTCATCATCAGCGTGCAGATCATTCCGTCCGCGTATCTGACCGCCGCAGTGGCCATGATAGTCACCCTGGCGCTGGCTTCATTTTTCCCAGCACGGCGCGCGGCGCGTGCGCCGATAGTGGATTCGCTCGCCCATGTTTGAAGCCTTGCTGCTCGCCGCCGCGTTCGCGGCCGATCTGCCGACAGCCGCGGCGCTGCTCGCCAGCGCCGACGCCCCGCGCCGCGCCCAACTGCACAGCGTGGTGCGTCTGCGCGCCACGGTGCAACCGGACGAAGGCCCGACCCAGACCGGCGAATTCGACCTTTATATCGGTAATGAGGACGAGCAGCTGGTCGTGTTTCGCGACAAACGAAACAAGGGACGCAAGTTCCTCCTGCGCGGCGACAAATCCTGGTTGATCGTGCCCGGTTCGAAGAATCCGATCGCGATCACCGCCAACCAGCGCATGCTCGGCGCGAGCTCGTTTGCCGACCTTGCGCGCGTGCGCCTTGCCCAGGATTACACCGGCAGTCTTCTCCCCGGCACGGAACCCTGCGGTCAGCCGGCCCAGCCCTGCCATATGGTTGAAATTACCGCCACGGCGAAGTCAGCGCCATACGCCAGTGGCAAGCTCTGGATCGATTCCGCGGGCCTCCTGCAAAAGTCGGTCTACCGGCTTGCCTCCGGCAAACCGGCCAAGGAAATTTTTTACCGCTACCGGAACGACATTGGCAGGACTGTGCCTGCCGGCCTCACCTTTGAGGATCTGCTGCTGCCAGACAACAGCGGCAAGACCACGCTCGAATACCTGGATGTTCGTCCCACCGAGCATCCGGCAGACTGGTTTACCCCCGAGTTCCAGGTCAAACGCTGATTCAGCTGCCACCCCTCTATTCGACTTTTGTCAACGCGGAATGAAGGTGGTATGGTTTCCGGCGCTTGCACCGCCCTTCCATTCACGGACTTGCAATATGGAATAGAGCGGTGGACAACGCTTTCCCGCTGTTCGGTAGAGTGCCGGCACCAGGCTGACTGAATCGCGTGCGAAACCATTTCTTGGGCAGGGCCATTCGATGTCGAACAGGAAAATCGTGTTCATCAACCCGCCCTACGAACGGATCGCCAAGGGTTATGATTTCGTAAAACACATCACCAACAACTCACCTTCTCTCGGCTTGCTGCATTTGGCCGCCGAAGTTCGCCTGCACGGTTACGTGCCGAAGATTATCGAAAGCGACATTTTCAACCTCTCCATCGAAGCGGTAATGGGTGAGGTCGAAAAAGAGAACCCGGCCTATGTCGGAATCACGCTGTTTACCGTTGGGGTGTGGAACGCGCTCACCATTGCGCGGGAAATAAAAAAGCGTCTGCCGAAAACCGTCATCATCGTCGGCGGACCGCACATCTCGTCCATGGGCAAGGAAACCATGGAGCGCTTCCGCGAGTTCGACTACGCGGTCGACGGCGAAGGCGAAAAAATCCTGGTCGAGCTGCTGCAGGTTTTGGAGGCTGGGGGTAACCCCTTTAGCGTGCCGAGCATTATTTTCCGCAAAGGCCCCTTTGTTCACCAAACACAAGGTAAGGCGATCAACAAGGACCTCGACGATCTTCCCATGCCAGCCTGGGACCTGCTGCCCGATTTTCCGCGCGCCTACATTCCGGCAATTTACGACTACCCGCGTGGACCGGTTGCCACAATCGCCGCGTCACGCGGCTGCCCATTTCACTGTAAATTCTGCGATACCTCCACGTTCGGCAGTAGCGTGCGCTTTTATTCACCGAAAGTCGTGTTTCAGATGATGAAGCACCTGCGTGAAACATATGGAGTGCGCCACATCATGTTCGTCGATGATCTGTTTGTTGCCAGCCGTTTGCGTGTCACCGAACTGTGCCAACTCCTCATCGAGAGCGGTTTGAATTTCACCTGGTCCTGCACCTCGCGGGTGGACACGATCAAGCCGGATACACTTGAGCTGATGAAAAAGGCTGGCTGCTGGGAAATCAGCTTTGGCCTGGAAACCGGCTCCGATACCTTGCTAAAGAAAATGGACAAGGCTGCTGAGGTCGAGAAATCCGAGCAGGCGGTGAACTGGACCGCCGCCGCGGGAATCCGCACCAAGGGTCTGTTCATGCTTGGCTACCCTGGTGAGACCGTGGAAACCATCGAGCAAACCAAAGCGTTCGTACGGCGCATTCCGATGACCATCATGAACCTGACAAAATTTACGCCCTATCCCGGCTCGCCGATCTATCGCGATCTGTACGGCACCAACATACGTGATGATCACTGGGAGCGCATGAACGGCATGAATTTCGTGTGGGCCCCGGATGGCATGACGGTGGATGAGCTGGACAGCCATTATCAGAAAATCCTGATGTCCTTTTATAATCGTCCGAAGCTGGGCCTTTATTACGCCTCCCTGTCAATCCGCTATCCCCATCATTTGCTACGGCTGGCGCGCTTCGGCCTCGGCTTCCTGGCGGCAAAAATTCGCAGTTATCTGCAGGGGCGGCACGGCCTGCTGGTGCAGCCCGGGACTTCACCACATTAAATTCGCTGTAGAAAGGTGCCTCGAAGACTGGCGTCTTTGCCTTCTAGATGGTTGCTGCCATACTTAGGCGGGGAAAGATGACACTATTGGGGGGCCGGAAAGTGTCTGCCACTGTCCGGCTAGATTCGAAAACATGCCGCGATTCCGTACTTTTCTCCTGCTCATCAGCGGGTTGCTGGGCGGTTGCCAAACGATAACTGTAGAACCGGTACCGCCGCTCGCACAGCCCTGCCGTTTTCTGCTGACATTCGACGACGGACCAAGCACAGACCGGTACTTCAATACAACACTCGAGATCCTCACACAGCTCGAGTCGAATGACGTCCAGCCGGATATCAAGGCGTTGTTCTTTGTCCAGACACGCAACCAGACCGGTGGTGGCACCATGCTTGGCCGGGCGATCATGCGCCACCAGCACACCATTGGTCACGTGCTCGGCCTGCACAGCGGCACGGCCCGCGGCCACATCCGCCATACCAAGATGTTGCCAGAAGAACTGGCACAGTCACTGCGGGATGGTCAGGACGATCTGCGCGCCATAACCGGCCGCGACAATATGTTTATTCGCCCGACATTCTGGGGCTACAACGATCAGACACGCTATCTTTACGCCACCCACAATTTAAAGATGCTGCTGACCGATGTGAATAACCGTGACGGAATCATTCTGCACAGTATTTTCGGGCTGCGCGAGCGTGTTCGGTCGGAACTCCTGCGCATGCGCCGCGCCATCGAACGCGATGAGCTGCCGACATCTGCACGGTACGATTCCGCTCGTCATTACACTCCACGATCTCAATCCCGTAACTGCCCTGCGGATGACGGAATATCTGCACATCCTGGTCGAGGAAGCCAGGGCCGTCGGCCTGCCGCTTGCCGACAAACCGTTCTACGACAACACCACAGACATCATCGAGGTTGCGTCGCTGCGCGCAATCCCGCCAAAGCCCATACTCGTACCGCACAGATCAATGAGGCCGATTCGTCTACACAGACAGATCAGACGCGATTCGTGCAGTTGGCCAGGGATACAACATTGGCTAAACAACCAGGTCCAAATCCAAATCTTCCGGTAACTACCCTTCGCTGAGAAAAAGCGGCACCTGGACTATCGACTACTGGCGTCCAAATCACAATCGTCAAAATGATTTTTTCAGTGTGCCGGCCCGTTGTTGATACCAGCGGCTGACCGGCGATGGCTGCATTCGTCCGAAGTTGTTAATCCAGATATCTGGCCTGCCATGAAAGATACAGATTGTAGACGTATTGATTGTACTCTTCCTTGCCCGTGAACTGCTTCGGGTCTATCGCGTCGTAAAGATAATAATTGGCGCAGTTGTTCCGGGTCGTCATGAAATGCCAGAACTTCTGCAGAAGGGTTTGTGGGCTTCGCCACTCGAAGTCATCCTGCGATTCATAATGCAGAAACACCGGCAGGATCGGAATGCCGGTGCGTAGCGAGATATCGAATGCGCCGTAGCGAAATGAACTGAAAATACGTCGGCCCTTGCAACCGCCCTCCGGGTAGAGCGCGACGTTATGACCCTTTTTCAGCTCTGCCTCAATCTGTTCGGCGGCCGCACGCCGCGATTCGGCCGATTCGCGCTGCACGAAAAGAGTGCCGGCAGCAACATTGATGCGCCCCGCCCACCACCAGTCCCTTACCCCTTCTTTGGCGAGCGAATACACCGGGAACAATGTCGGGATACCAACATCTTCAAGCGCCGAGGGGTGGTTGGCGACCAGAATGTATTGCTTCGGCAACAAGCTGATATTTTTCTGGTGCAGCTTGAGGTTCACGCCCAACGCGCTCACGAATAACCGGCACCAGAAGCGAAAAAATGCAAAATACCAAGGGTACAACCAGGCCTTTGGCAGGAACGAAAGCAGATACAGGAATGTGGTAAGAACCGCGAGTTCGGTCCAGCACCAACCCAGCCAGATGAAACGCGTAAAAATTCGAACCACACTTCCTCCGTGCTTATGATATGTTTCCAGCTTACAAGTATAGCGGACTGCATCCTTGCTGAATGTGAGCATAAACTCAAATTTCCGGTTAGTGCGAACCAGGCAGGTTGCGGTTTGCGCAAAAACCGATTAATTTTAGGCGATCGAAATTAATGGTGTGCACGACGCCCTTCCACGAACAAGGATCCGAATGATTCGGTCTTTGCTTGCACTGTTCCTTATCGTGTCCCTTGCCGGCTGTGCCAGTATGCTGTCCTCGGCAACCGGCAATCTGGCCTCCAATCTATCCGATGCGATCCTTGATCAGAACGATCCGGATACCGTCGAGGCCGGTGCACCTGCCTATCTTCTGCTCATTGACAGCCTCATTCGCGACAATCCGAAGAGCGAGGATCTCCTGCGCTCGGGAGCCAAACTCTACGGGGCTTATGCCGGCGTGTTCGTAAAGGACAAGGAGCGAGCCAAACTTTTAACTGACAAATCGTGGACATATGCAGAGCGTGCTTTGTGCCAGCACCGTCTCGTGTTGTGTGGGCTTGCCGGGCGCTCTTATGACGATTTCCGGTCTGCCCTGGCCGGCCTGAACAAGCACGATGTGCCGGTGCTTTACGTTTACGCGTCTAGTTGGGCCGGCTGGATCCGGGCACACAGTAGTGACTGGAATGCCGTTGCTGATCTTGCCAAGGTGCGCGCCGCCATGGAGCGCGTGGTTGTACTCGATGAAACCTACGAACGCGGCAGCGCGCACCTGTACCTCGGCATCATGACCACCTTGCTGCCGCCGGCGCTGGGTGGAAAGCCGGAAGAAGGCCGCGGCCACTTCGAGCGCGCCATCAACCTGTCACAGGGTCATGATCTTATGGCCAAGGTAGAATACGCACGCCATTATGCACGCCTGGTATTCGACCGGCCATTGCACGACCGGCTGTTAAACGAGGTGCTGCTGGCACCCGCCACGGCGCCCGGGCTTACGCTCAGCAATACACTTGCGCAGCGCGCCGCGCGCGAGTTGCTAAAAAGTGCCGATAGTTATTTCTAGAAAGGAACGGACATATGCAATGCAAATATATCCCCGGGCAGCTGAAAATCCTGATGCTTGCTGTACTGTTGCTCGGTACCACACCGAGCATGGCGCTCGACATCAAGATCGCCACGCTGGCACCAGATGGTACGCTGTGGATGCAGGAGATGCGCAAGGCTTCTGAGGAAATCAAGCGCCGCACCGATGGGCGCGTGGTTTTCAAGTTCTATCCTGGCGGCAGCATGGGTAGCGACCGCAACGTGCTGCGTAAAATCCGCGCCGGGCAGCTACACGGCGGCATGCTCACAGGCGGTGCACTCAGTGACATCTTTACCGATGCCCAGTTGTACGGTCTGCCGTTCCTGTTTCGCTCCTACGAAGAATTGGACTATGTGCGGGCGCGCATGGACAAGACACTTTCCCAAGGCATCGAGGAACACGGATTTGTGACATTTGGCTTCATCGACGGTGGCTTCGCCTACCTCATGTCGAGCGCCCCGATCCGGCGCGTCGAAGATATTAAGAACCAGAAAGTCTGGTCACCAGAAGGCGATGACGTTACGCGCGCCATGTTCGAGGCCTTGGGTGTCTCCCCGATTCCATTACCACTCACCGATGTGCTCACCGGCCTGCAGACCGGACTTATCACCACACTGGGTGCCACTGCGGTCGGCGCCATTGCCTTGCAATGGCATACCAAGGTCAAATATGTTTCCGATACACCAGCCATGTACATTTTCGGTGCAATCGCCGTCGATAAAAAAAGCTTCAGCCGGCTGAGCAACGCCGATCAGTCAATTGTGCGCGAGGTCATGGGACGTGCGTTTACCACGCTGAACGGACAGGCACGTATTGACGACCGCGGTGCGCGCGACGCCCTGCGCAAGCAAGGCATCGAATACCTAGCACCAATACCGGATGAACTGACAAAGATGCGCAATGCGGCGAATCAGGCCATTGAGAAACTTGGCAAGAAGGGCGCCTACACTCCGGCGTTGTTTAAAGTGTTGCAAGGACATCTTGACCACTTCCGTAGCCGACCCGCAGCCGCGTCGCGTTGACCAGCATGCCGACGCGTCATTTACCCCCAACGCTCGCACGCCTGATTCGCGTCGTCACCTGGTTTGAAAACGGCCTGCTAATTACATTGCTCGCGCTGATGGTGTTGCTTGCAGGTACACAGATCATTCTCCGCAACGTGTTTGACATTAGTATTCTGGATGTAGACCAGTTGCTGCGCCTGCTTGTCCTGTGGGTAGCCTTGCTCGGCGCGGTTGCCGCAAGTCGGGAGGGCAAACACATTCGTGTGGACGTGATTTCACGCTGGTTACCGGGACGGGTGCGCGCCGGCGCACAGGCACTGACTGATATATTTACTATTGGCGTGTGCCTGGTGCTCGCCTGGCAAGCGGTGCGCTTTATCCGCGCAGAGGCTGGCGTAAATGCATTTGGTGCGCTGCCTGGATGGATCGCTGAACTGATCCTTCCGATAGCGTTCGCGCTCATAGCGCTACGCTACAGTCTGTTGCTGGCCCACCATGTTCGCCAGAGCCTGGGGCGTGAAGAGATGCCATGATCCTCACCGGCCTCGTCCTTCTGCTCCTGATACTGCTCGGGACCCCATTGTTCGCCGTGATTGCGGCAAGCGCGTTACTGGCGTTTTCGCGCGCCGAAGTGGATCTGACTGTTGTCGTGATCGAAGTCTACCGGCTGGCAGAAATGCCGGTGTTGCTCGCGATTCCACTGTTCACATTCGCCGGTTACCTGCTTGCGGAATCACGTGCGCCGCAACGCCTGGTTCGCATCACCAACGCCCTGCTCGGCTGGTTGCCAGGCGGGTTGGCCGCCGTGGTGCTAGTGGTGTGCGCCCTGTTTACCGCCTTCACTGGCGCTTCCGGCATCACCATCGTGGCACTCGGCGCCCTGCTCTATCCGGCCCTGAAGCAGGCCGGTTACCCGGAACGTTTCAGCCTCGGACTCATTACCACCTCTGGCAGCATTGGTTTGCTGTTTGCGCCATCACTGCCACTGATTCTCTACGGCGTGGTGGCCCAACAGCTCAACATCGGCCAACCGGTGTCAATCGGCGACCTGTTTATCGCCGGAATTCTTCCGGGTCTTCTGATAATTTTGTTGCTGGCCGTCTGGGGCCTGTGGCAACGACGCGGTCACGAAATTCCATTATCCCGGTTCTCTACACGTGAAGCATTGGATGCGGTGCACGACGCCGCATGGGAACTCCCGTTGCCAGTCATTGTACTGGGTGGAATCTACACCGGCTTCTTCGCCGTGTCCGAAGCAGCCGCCGTGACGGCGCTTTATGTGCTGGTTGTGGAAGTGATAATCCACCGCGAGATCCGGCTCGCCGACCTGCCCAAAGTCATGCGCGAATCCATGGTGTTGGTTGGCGCGATTCTGATTGTGCTCGGCATGTCGCTCGCATCGACCAACTATCTGCTTGACGCGGAAGTGCCAGTCAAACTGTTTTCCTACATTCGCGAGCATGTACACGATGCCGTCGGCTTCCTGTTGCTACTGAGTCTTTTCCTGTTAATGCTCGGAATGATGCTGGATATCTTCTCGGCACTGGTCATCATGGTGCCACTCATCCTGCCGATCGCGGTCGGTTATGGCATTCATCCGATTCATCTCGGCATTATCTTTCTGGCAACAATGGAAATCGGCTACCTGCTGCCACCGATCGGCATGAACCTGTTTATTGCCAGTTTTCGCCTGAACCGGCCGGTGTTGGAGGTGTTCCGTTCTGTTCTGCCGTTTATCGCTATCCTGATCGTCGCCGCACTCGTGATTACCTACTGGCCGTGGTTATCACTCGGCCTGCTGGGGTACTCATAGCCTCCCAGCTTAGCCCGGGCTGCTCGAGACAATCGCGACCACATCAGTGTCGGAGATTGTTGTCTCCGGCGTAGAAAACTGTTTATTCACCAAAACCTGCACTTTCTCCTCAGTCAGTGCGCTTTCCCACACCCCGCCGCGAGCGCGCAGCTGTGCCAGCAGACTGCGTACATCCTGCACTGTTTCCGGCAATGCCAGATCTTCCTGTGCACGGCCAAGTTTGTCCACGAGATAAGCAAAATAGAGAATTCGTGCCATTAGACAAATCTGTCTCGGTATGAAGTTTGGGTAGCTTTAACCCTGCTATCGGCTTTGTGGTTCGGAATCTGTTCAATCTAACCGCACCATGCATTCCACTCAAGCGCACAATGCATGCTAGCTTGAATCTCAGCCCTTGGTCGCTCCGACTGTGACAACCGGAGATCTGCTACCATTGCAGTGACCTATCTATTCACTTCACGATTTGAGAGCCGCATGTCTTCCCGACCGGAATTTCCTATTGGCGTGTTCGACTCCGGGATCGGTGGTCTCACCGTCGCGCGCGCACTCATGCATCGCCTGCCGTACGAGCAAATCCTGTATTTCGGCGATACCGCACGCGTACCTTATGGAATAAAATCGGCCAGCACCATCGCTCAGTACGCCGCCCAGATCACCGATTTCCTGCTGGAACAACAGGTAAAACTGCTGATCATAGCCTGCAACACCATGGCCGCGGTTGCAGCGGACGTAATCCACGAACGTTCTCCGGTACCGGTGCTGGATGTGATTGAAACCGGCGCGCAGGTTGCGGCGCAGCGCACCCGCAATCACCTCGTTGGTGTTATCGGCACACTCACGACCGTTGACAGTGGCGCCTACAATACGGCAATCAAGGGACAAAATCCGGCCATCACGATTCACTCTCAAGCTTGCCCGTTGTTTGTGCCATTGGTGGAAGAAGGCTGGCTCGAACACCCAGTTACCTTGTTGACCGCGCAAGAATATTTAGCCCCATTACTGGCACGGAAAATTGATACCCTGGTGCTCGGTTGCACACATTACCCGCTGCTGCAACCGCTGCTACAAGGTGTTATGGGCAGCACAGTACAGCTCGTGGACTCCGCTGCAGCAACCGCCGCGCAAGCCGGCGCACTACTGACCCGGCTTGAGCTACTTAATCCCGGAAATACATCCCCCGCGCACCGGTACTATGTCACCGACGTTCCGCAGCGCTTTCAAGCCGTGGGTGAACGTTTTCTCGGTCAACCACTTGTGGATGTCCAGGTAATAAAGTGGTAGCCCCCGCACAGTTCCGGATAAACAGGGCAGAGATGCCGATGAGTGACGCAACAGCCCTGTTTGCGGCATCTAGACTTCCTGATACTGCCGGTCTTCTACGGAGGGAAGATGTACAAAATGAAACGCGCGTCCAAAAACGACGCCCCACGACTAGTGGATACCCTGGTACGGTGCGATTATCGGGACTTCCAGCATTGCGATGTGAGCGATCTGGACATGCATGGAGTTCTCGTGCTTGGTCGAGATGGAGCACTAACACGACTGCCCAAGGATGCGCCTGTCGATATCGCGCTAAAGCTGCGCACCAATGGCACGACCAGAACCCATGTGCTACGCGCCCGAGTTGAACGCAAAGGACGAGACGGCATAAACCTCGTGTTCACCGGCGCCGACATCGATACCTACAGTGCCTTGCTGCATCTGAGCCTGGACAAACCACAAGACACCGGAGACCGTTAGTTCACACGGCGGTCAATGCGCCGCGCGTTCAACCGACAGCATGAGACGATGATCCATGCTGTCCGACCGGCGTGCGCTTCATGACAAAAGAAAAAAGACCCCGCTACTGCGGGGTCCCGAACCGGGATCAAGGTGGATCCCGGGCCTTTATTTAAAGGTGATGAATACCGCTGACGTCCAGACCTTGGCGTCATCTACCTGGCGACCAAAGAAATACACAGGCCTGTGTCCGTGCGGTCCATTATGCGGATCGATGTTGAGCGTGCCCGTGACCTCGCGAGGCGCAATTACATCCGACATGCGCTCCAGACCCAGGAACATGTCCACTCCCGGCAAGTCTTTCCTGAGGCGCGCTGCCTCCAGTAACTCGGCCCCGGTTATTTCCCATTCGAATTTCGGGCAGTGCACAAACGGGTTACCCTTCAGCGGGTCGCCGACCTTCACGTAACCGTCGATTGTCCCCTCGACCCGAATTTTGGCCGACTTCAGGTGTGAGACATCGATCTCGATGGCGTCCACATCACCATAGGTATCGCTCTTGAAGCCAATGGTCGTAGCCGTTTCACGCCAGCAGGTTTCCTCTATATGTTCGAAACCGAGGCCGACAAAGTCATTGATGACCGCGTTGGTGATGGTGATCCTGCCCTTCCACGCCGCCCAACGATAACGATCCTTTACGCGCGCACCGCCCCACCGGAAGCGGATCTTGCGCTCTGAGTAGCCGAGTTCCTTTTGCAGCTCGCGACGCCAGATTTCACCGGTGTGGTCATAGGCTACGATTTCATCCCAGCCAGCGTCGCCGAGGAAGCGGTAAGCAAGCGTCGCAGCGCCCTTGTGCTCGAACTCGTCACCCATGATGTGCTTGCCGCAACTCAGCATGCCATAGCTGCGTTCGCCGGTGGAGGCAAAGGTGTGGCGCGCGCGCAGCGCCTTGGCGATGTCCTTGCGTGTCAGCGCGGGTGCGATCACGCCGGCCATGCCACCCTTGGTGCCAAACACCGCCGTACCCGGCACGCCGCCGCCGCAGCGGCCGCGGTGCTCGTCTCCTGCCATCGTGGCGCCGATCTTATAGCCGCGCTCCATGGCCTCCTGATAGAGCCAGCCGAAATGACCCCAACTGGAACCAATTTCGATCAGACGTTCCAGCTTCGGATAGTGCCAGTCGAGGATACAGCGCCGTCCGCCGACATGCGGGATAAGCAGATGCCCCTCGGGATCCTTGGCGTACGCCATCCACAGCTCTTCTAATGGCCAGGCACCAGGCTCAACCTGACTGCCCTTGGTATCTTCATTCCAGTCCACTGAGCGCACATGTTCGCCGGTCTTGAGATACGGAAACTCAGGCTCCCCGTCATGCAAATACACCACGTTGTGATCGCCGCCGGCACAGGAACTGCCGCACCACTCGGTACCGGGATAGGCGACAAAACTGCCGTCCTTTGTTATTTCGCGAATCACTTCCACCGTTTTCTTCCATCGTTCGGTGGTGATATTGAAGTCATTGTGTGCGAATGCCAGAACATCAAGTCCGCTGACATCGCGACCATAGGTCAGGTTGTATACAGTTGAATTGGTGCCAATCGTATCATTTGAATGGACATGCAGATCGCAATAATAGATGCGCGGAGTCTCAGAAGCCTTGTCTACTGTGACATAGAAGGTGAGCGGCTTGACCCAAGGGTGCAGTGGCAGGCGTGCCGTGATGGCGAGCTCGCCGGGCTTGTCGGTCGGCACGTCTTCCAGCAGACGCACTGCCCAACCCTTGTCGGCGAGAGTAGTCTTTTTTTCATACACCGGCTTGCCATCGAGTGTGGCGTTGATTTCAACCTGGTCGGGGCGATCCCAGCAGGTGTTGCCCCATTCATCCTCGGCGCGGATGCGCAACGGCAACTTTTCGCCGACACGCACGACGCGCGAACCGCCCCACTGCAGCTGCGCCGGCGCGCCCGGCACGATCTGGATGACGAGGTCGGGGGCGACCTCGGCAAAGCGTGAGCTGCCGAGCGGATCGACATAACAGCGGATTTTGAAGTTCTGTTCGACGAAAGTCTGCACACGTGTGCCGGCACCGCCAAAGCGTCGATCACCGAGGCGAATGACAATATGGTCGCCGGCCTTGAGGTAGCCGTCGAAGGTGTCGACGATGACTGCCTTCTGGAACGGACGCTCGTGGCCCTTCTGATCGAAGCGCACAGTGAGTTTTTGCACTGTCGCCGGGCTCTGGCCAGGCATAGTCGCGGCGGCGTGGTATTCGGCTGACACATAGTTTGCTGCTGTCGGCTCAGTGGTCTGAAACAGCGCCCAATCGGAATAAAAGCGGAAGGTGGCCTTGAACCACGAGCCGTCTGCCATTCCGGAGGCGCCGAGTTCATAATCGATCACGATCTCCTGCCAGGAGCCGGCCACCATGCTTTCGATATTACAGCTGACCTTCCCGAGGAACGGCATGTCCTTGGTGGCGGAATAGAGACCTTTCGGCGCATGGTACTCACCGAGTCGTTTGCGAATTTCCTCTTCGGGAATTTTCTTCATGAATCAACCTCATAGCGTAGATAGTGAGAATGACGCCCGCCTCCCGAAAGAAGCGGGCATCAGAGGGAACAACGCTAAAACGTTACTTCGCGAACGGCCATGGAGCCGAGGGATCCCAGACCGGCATGCCGAGAATCGCGTACCACGGGGCCATAACGAGGATGCCATAGGCAATAGCGATCAAAATACACAGCCATCCGACCTTGGCGTAATCCGTCGTGCTAAAGGTGTCCGAACCGTAGGCAATCACCGCCGCTGTGATTTGTGTTGGCAGCAAATAAGCATAGGTGTCGGTGTCGGCGATCAGCAGCGTGAAAGCCACCGGGTGAAGGCCGAGTTGTGGAGCCAGCGCGAACAAGATCGGTGCCAGCATGGCGATAGCCGCCACGTTGGAGAGCATGCCGATGCGGATGACATGGGTAACTAGCATCAGGATCAACAACACCATGTACCAGGGCTGTCCCACGACCCAACCATGGCTGAGGTCCGCCAGGTATTGGGCCAGGCCCGATTTGGTCATGGCGCCGGTCATGGTCAGCGCACCGCCGAGCAGCAGGAACGTGCCCCAGATAGTTTTGTCCTGCACCTCTTTCCACTTGAACGGGAACAGCCCCGGGGTAAACAGCACCAGCATGCCGATCAATCCGATGATGCCCAGCTGTAATTTATGTAACTGATAAATCGGGCTGCCCTTGCCCATGGCGAACAGTAATGCGATGGAGACAAACACCAGGAGCAGGGTCCATTCACCACGCGACATGGGCCCCAGGTCACTGTGCATCTTCTGAATCTTCTTGTGGCCACCGGCGATATCCACATTTGCTGTCTTGAAGTGGTAACGAACCCACCACTGCGTCAGCACGAACATGCCAAGATAGGGGAACTGCAGAAGTGCCCAGTCCAGGTAGCCGATTTGGAATCCGGCCTTGCCAAAAATATCAACCATGATCAGGTTTGGAAGATGCGCCGTCATGATGAACACACCGCAGATCATGGTCCCGTAAACCAACGACTGGATGACAATGGCCTTCTTGGCTTCCTGTTCCGCCGGGGTGTCGCCCAGCAGATTGGTCACGCCCTTGACGATCGGCAATAAAGTAGCCGCGCGCGCGTTAGCGGCCGGTATAAAAAAGGCGAGCAGAATGTTGACGCCGAAAAATCCCCAGATGACGCGGCCGACATTCGAGGCCTTGACCTTGTCCAGTATCGCAAGGGCGATGCGCCGATCAAGTTTGAGCAGCTGCATAATCGCGCCCACCATGAATGCGAACAGACACAACCACACCACGTGACCGGTAAAGCCGGAGAACACGGCGGCGAGCGGTGGCTTACCCTTGTCCCAGGGGAGAGCGTGCGTCAGGATTAACAGTGTCGGCACGGAGATTCCCGTAATGCCAACCGGCAATGCCTCCGAGACCCACATGATGCTGGCCCACACCACAATGGCCAAAACCTTCATGCCATCAGCGCTGAGCCCCTCTGGTGGCGGCACCACCCACATGAGCATGGCAAACGCTGCCCAAGCCAGCACAAATCCAGACAGCACGCGCGCTGGATTACGCCCGCTTTCCTTGATGTTTTGACTGATATAGCCAAAAACACCATCATCAGTTTTTGTAGCCATCCTTATATATCTCCTTGTCCGTCATGGTGACAACAACACAAATTGTTGAATTAGCTCGATGCACCGTTCCTAACTGTTATAAAGAACAACCCGGCTGCAGGTTAATCCGATCCGCATTAATCCGGATTACCTGCTTCGGTGTCTGTCAGCTGGCCGACAGTTTTGCAGTGGGCTATGCTGGGACTTGAAGCAACCTGCACCACAGCATTGAATGTAGGCTATTCGGGGCAATAGAGGGAGGTATTCATGAACCAAGCCTGGTATACCGCCCCATCTGACTTCTGGGGCGGTCTGACGCCAGCGGTACGCGCCGAACTTGGCCTGTTGGGCACACGCGCCCAGTTCCGGAAGCATGACACGGTTTTTCGTGCCGGCAGTGAAGGCAATGATGTCTATGTGCTGATGACCGGCCGCGTGAAAGTTTATGCTCTGTCGCCAACTGGCCGAGCCGTAACACTCTGGTTCTGCCTGCCGGGTGAGGTTTTCGGTCTGACAGAAATTGCCCGAAGCAGTCCACGGATGGTATATGCCGAGGCCTGCACCGATGCGGAGATACTGATTCTGCCATGTGACCGGCTGCGCACGCGGCTGGTATCGGACGCGGCCACCGCCATGCAGATGGTGGACATGCTATCGTGCCGGTTGCGCCAGCTCTCTGATGCCATCTTGGATCTGATTACCGACGACGTGAACACCCGCGTGACGAAGTTACTGCTGCGGCTTCACGCCCGCTACGGAAAACACCTTCAAACCGGCGAATTTCTACTTGATCTCCCGCTAACGCATCAGGACATGGCCGACATGATCGGGACCACCCGACAGTCCGTCAGTACTGCCATCACACACCTCCGACAACAGGGGCTACTGATCACCACCGGTCATCGTTTGTGCCTGACAGATCCCGAACGGTTGGCCGAGGCGACCACCGTGGCGCACACGGGAACACGTCGGGCCACCGGGCGTGCGCGCGAAACCAAAATCGGGCTGGAACCCTGATCCAATGTCACTGCGCGCAATGTTGGGCATTCTGTTGGTCGTCAACGGTTATGTGCTGATCTATTATCGTTTACTGGTTAAGCATTTTTACGAAGAACAGTATGGCGTGAAGGAGAACACCTTCGGAGCCTTGTTCAGTTTTCCGCCCTATCGTCGATTGTCTGAACCAGGCAGGAAATATGCACGCCGCTACTGGGTTGCCCTGTTACTGCTGACTGTCGTGTTGCTGGCCAGCGTGCTTAACAAAGAGGGCTCTTTCTGGCCAACGATTAATAATCCGCCGTCCGAGCAACCGTCACGCGCTGTCGTTCGCTGACTGTTATTTTCCGTTCAACAGGACAACTAGGCACGCGCTGACCTAGCGAAGCAGCATGCCTGCCTGCGTGCGGGCCCGGTGACTTCTTTTAAGTCACTGTGCTCGACTGGAAATACCGGCGCTATCCAGGAGGCAATGACGAGTTTTTCGATTCAGGCTCGCGAAGTACCTTTTGTTCTGACGGAATCCACAGGCGCCGATGGCGATATCACTCCAGGCATATATTCAAAGGAATGCCCCTGGCGGTCTGCACCAGCCTGGGGCATCCGTCCTGAATACCAGCGCTTACTCGTCGCCGCCTTCCTCGCTTTTATCAGGTACACGCAGGTCAAGCCGGCAGTCCTTGATGTAATCTGCCTTCGCCGTACCCTGAAGGTTCTGGTGTCCGGCCCAGCGCGCGCACATCTGCTCGTGGCTTTCGGCAGAGGCAAGCTGAATATTGGATTGCTCGGCTGCCTGGGCAGCGGATGCCGCGAGTGCCACGATGACACTACCGGCAAACAAGATATTACGGTTCATAGGATTATCCTCACTTAAAAATAGGCGGATATCCTGTCCACCCGCAGGAACACGCCAAATACGTGTTCGGATGTCTATATAGGTTGTAGCTTGCGGGATGTACAACGAAATGAAATGATGGTTTTGATCGAGAAAACTGTTGGAACCTATGGACACGGAACTGCTCGCTACTTTTCTTGAACTCAGCCGCACACGTCACTTTGGCCGAGCCGCGGAAAACCTGTATCTGACACAATCCGCGATTAGTGCCCGCATCCGTCAGCTGGAGGAATCCCTGGGCGTGACGCTGTTCACGCGGACGCGCAACGACATCCAGCTGACCCCGGCTGGCGCACGCATGACGAAATATGCCGAATCGATCCTCAGCACCTGGAATCGTGCCCGCCAGGATGCGGCGCTCAAAGCCGGGGACCGCGAGTCTCTCGCGATCGGCGGCATGTTCAGTCTGTGGGACATCGTGTTGCAGGACTGGCTGGGGCGCCTGCATACGAGCCACCCGGCGCTCGCCTTGCAGGCCGAAGCCGGCAGCCAGGACATGCTTTAGTGCGCAAATTGCTCGACGGCGCAATTGATCTGGCATTCATGTGGGAGCCGCCACAAATGGCGGAACTGGAACTCGAAGAGATTGGCCAGATCCGGTCTGGTGTTGGTATCGACCCGCGACGGCCAGTCCGTGGAACAGGCCGTGCGCGACGGTTATATCAAGGTGGACTGGGGTACAAGTTTCTCCATTGCCCACGCACGACATTTCCCGGATATTCCTCCGCCGGTCTTGCGTGTAAGCCACGCACGCATGGCACTGGCGTTGCTGCTGCAAGGCCAGGGCGCCGCCGCGTACATCGCCGAACCGATGGTGCAGGAACATCTTGCCAATGGCAGTTTACATCGTCGTCAAGGGTGCGCCTGTGCTTGACCGTGCCTTTCATGCCGTGACACCGCATGCAATTGTGCAACGGCGAGCAATGATCGGCGAGATACTCAGCATGCTCAGGGAGATAAGTCGCAACCAAGCGACAACCGCTGTACGCGCGGTTGGCCGCTGAACCGGTTGGCAAGTAGCGCACACTGTTTTTCCTCGTCCTCCCGGAGAAGGTAAGGGTGAGGGAATATTAGCTGTAAATTACCTGCATCCTCGGACTTCTGTTTCCGACGCAGTCTACTACCTCCAGCACTGGGACCCAGTTCCTTCATGCGAAAGCAGGAAGACCCGATAGCTACTGTGGTGCGCACTGTTCACAGTACTTCTCGATTACAAAATGCGCTGCGCCATCGAGGCATGATCCTGCCGTCTCAGTACACTTATGACATCAGTCTGGGTACGGACAGATGCCATTACTATCTCCGGCATGCTCAAACAACGAGCACCCGCCCGAGCCAGGCACGGATATCAGCCACTTCTTCCAGTGACACGGTATGGTCCATGGAATAGCTGTGCCATTCGACCGGCAGGCCAACTTGTTCGAGCAGACGATGACCGTACTCGCCCATCGGGTACGGCACAACCTGATCCTGAGTTCCGTGCGCCAAAAACACCGGCACGTGCGCATTGGCTGGATTCAGTTCTGAAGCGATGCGCTCCGGCAACGGCACCGGCATGGACAGGGCCATGATACCGGCGAGCGGCTGCGGGTAACGCAGTCCGGTGTGCAGGGCAATGGCTGCACCCTGGGAGAAACCGGCCAGCACAATGTGGCGACTGTCGATACCGCGCTCGCACTCCTGCGCGATCAGTTTGCGCAGACGTCTGTTCGGAATCGCGAATATGTGTTTCGTCCTGACGGAATCCACGCGCATCGATGGCAATGTCATACCACGCGCGCATCGTTGCGCCACCGTTCACTGTCACCGGCCGATACGGCGCATGCGGGAACACGAAACGCACTGCTGGCAATCCGGACAAACCGAGTTCCGGGACAATCGGCTCGAAGTCGTGCCCATCCGCACCCAGACCATGCAGCCAGATGATGCTGGCGACCGGCTGTGGTCCGGTTTCGATTTCTATCGGAGCGGTGTCGGCAGTTCACGAATGCCCGATCAATCGCCTGTGTAGATGCAGCCGGCGGTGCAGGTTTCGCGCACAACCACCTTGGAAAGCAGCGGCAGCGCCGGCTTCAGGCGCGACCAGATCCACCTGGCGAGAATGCTCGCTGGTCGGATTCTCAAGGCCGGGAATGTCGTTCAGATAATGATGATCGAGTTGCTCGTAAAGTGGATTGAAGGCGCGCGTCACATCTGCAAAATCCATCACCCAACCTTCCTTTTCGGTGAGCGGGCCGGACACATGAATCTCGACACGGAATGAATGGCCGTGCAGACGCCGGCACTTATGATTCTCGGGAAGATTCGGCAGGCGATGTGCCGCCTCGATGGTGAATTGCTTGAAGATTTCCACAACCTGCTCCGGGATATGGCTCGCCCTACTCCGCACGGTCGCGGCCGGCTAGAATGGTACGATGAAATGGAAAGACAGACGCTGACCAAGAATACCACAGCCAGCTTCCCGATATGTCTACACCCCAGCTGCCTTTGATCGTCGAACCCGAGGAACTGGAACGCCAGCTCGGACAGGAATCGATTCTGGTCGTGGATCTGTGCAAACCGGAAATCTATGCCCAGTCGCACATCCCGGGTGCGGTACACCTCGACTACGCGCAGATCGTGGCGGTGAACAAGCCCGTGATGGGCCTGCTGCCGAACGAGAGTCAGCTCAATGAGGTCTTTTCGTCGATCGGACTGACACCCGAGCACCACGTGGTAGCCTACGACGATGAAGGCGGCGGGCGCGCCTCGCGCCTGCTCTGGACACTGGAGGCCATGGGCCATACCCGCTTCTCGCTGCTCAACGGTGGCCTGCATGCCTGGACCCTGGAACGGCGAGCACTCAAGAGCGGAACCGAAACCCGGGCGCGCAGCCAGTACCGGGTGCAGCGGCGCGAGACAGTGATTGCCGACAAGAGCCTACATACTGAAACACCTGGGGGATCCGGCGGTGGTGCTGCTGGATACGCGCTCGGTCGACGAGTATCTCGGCAGCAAACGCTTCGCCGAGCGCGGCGGGCATATTCCGGGCGCGGTCAATCTCGACTGGCTGCAAACCATGGATCGAGACCGCGGCTTGCGTTTCAAACCGGCGGAGGAATTGCGTACAATGCTCACAGCACTGGGCGTGACGCCGGACAAGGAGGTGGTGTGCTATTGCCAGAGCCACCACCGCTCGGCGCACAGTTGCATGATGCTCAAGAGCCTGGGGTTCACGCGCGTGCGCGGGTACCCCGGTTCATGGTCGGACTGGGGCAACAGCCCGGATACACCAGTTGAATAGCTAGCCGACCTTACGGGAGCGGCTTGCAGCCGGTTGAATCGCAGCTGTAGTGGTAACGGCCCCAGCCATCGGCATGCTGGCGGCAGATCTGCTCGCGCAAAGCGTAAACATCGCCCACGTACACCATGGCGGCCACCTCTTGCATGCCGGGATGGGCGCGTTCGGACTGCATGATCAGGGCGTTAATCCTGGACACCAGCGATGAAGTCAATAGAAACAGGGATTTCATGGCACACCTCCTGCGACATATCGGGTACAGTTACCGGATAAGATAGCAAGGAGCATGCCAGTTCATTGGTGCCTGATTCTTCAACAACATTGG
The DNA here is from genome assembly GCA_963698375.1 of uncultured Pseudomonadota bacterium. Lineage (GTDB taxonomy): Bacteria > Pseudomonadota > Gammaproteobacteria > Acidiferrobacterales > UBA6901 > UBA6901. Next base: position 246,151 of record CAVOQN010000005.1, on the reverse strand, counting down.
CCCTGATTCAGGGTGCTGGTCGGCCGAGGAATGCCGCAATCCGGCGCACGCCTTCTTCCAGCTGCGCTCGCGTATTGGCATAGGAAAAGCGCACATGCCGCTTCGGCGCATGCAGACCGAAATCCCGCCCGGGTGTGATCGCCACGCCCGCCTCTTCCAGCAAGCGCTGCGCAAAGTCGTCGCTGTCGGCGGCCAGCCGGCTTGAATCTGCATACAGGTAAAATGCGCCTTCCGGCGTGACCGGGATATCGAAGTCAAGTGCACGCAGTGCCGGCAGAAGATAGTCGCGACGCGCGTGGAACTCGTCGCGCCGCCTGATCCAAGTTCGGTCAAGACTTCCGGCCGAAACGCCGCCAACGCCGCATGCTGCGCCGGTGTGCTCGCGGCCAGAAAAATATTTTGCGCGAGACGGTCGATCGCCTCGACATAATCCGCTGGCGCCACCAGCCAGCCGACCCGCCAGCCGGTCATGCCGTAATACTTTGAGAAACTGTTCACCACAAACACATCCGCTGAATGATGCAGAACGCTGCGCGCCGGCACGCCGTAGGTGAGGCCGTGATAAATCTCATCCACGATCAGCACACCGCCAAGTTCGTGCACCGTGCGCACCATCTCAGCCATCTCGCTATCCGGCACCAGCGTACCAGTGGGATTGGAAGGCGAAGAAACCAGCACGGCGCGCGTGGCGCTCGTCCAATACTGGCGTATCAGGGCCGCGGTAAGTTGATACGAAGTAGTTGCATCCACCGGCACCAGCGTTGCGCGTCCTCCGAACAGGCGCACGAAATGCCGATTGCAGGGATAACCCGGATCGGCCATGAGTACTTCGTCACCCGGATTGATGAGCACGCCGAACACGAGTGTGAGTGCGCCGGATGAACCGGGCGTCACCACCACACGCGCGGGGTCGGGACGCGCTTCATCCGGGTAACTTGCGGCAATCGCTGCACGCAACGTCGGCAGTCCAAGCGCAGGCGTGTAGTGCGTCTGGCCAGCGCGCAGTGCCGCAATGCCGGCCTCGACGATCGGCGTGGCGGTCGGAAAATCCGGCTCGCCGATTTCCATGTGCACAATCGAACGGCCCTGCGCTTCCAGCGCACGGGCACGCGCCAGGATTGCCATGACATGAAATGGTTCGATCTCCGCCATGCGAGTGGCAAGTGGATTCATATGGCGAATTTCCTGAACACTCTATTTTGTCAGATGCTACTGGCGGTACTGATACACGGCAAGATTAAATTACCGCATCCAGTTCACTCATTCTTCGGCCAGCACCCGCGCCAGCGGCAAATCGAAACACCGCACCCCATTCAATGGCGCGCGCGACACCAGCACACGGAACGGTTGCTGCGGTTCCCCAAACTGATCGAGCACCAGCACCGCGTCGGTGAAATCCTGATCACGCGTGTAGTCATTCACTGTTATCACTGTCTGCAAGCCCGCGCCACGCGCCGCGCGCAGACCGTTTTCCGAGTCCTCGAAGGCAAGACAGGCATCAGGCGCGAGCCCAAGCCTAGCCAGTGTGTACTGGTAGATATCCGGTGCCGGCTTCTTGGCCGGTACTACGTCACCCGCGGCTATCACCTCGAACCAGGAAACCGCCTGCGGTGAAAGCGCATGCTCGAGCAGCACGGTGACATTTTCCGGGGTCGTAGTGGTAGCGATGGCGAGCCGGAAGCCGGCGGCGCGCGCCTCATTCAGAAGGCGCGCCACACCCGGGCGCAGGGGGATTCCGCCCTGCGCCAGCAGCTGCGTGTAATGCCGGGTCTTGTCGGCGTGCAGTTGGACGATCAGGCTGTCCAGATCCGCTGGATATACCCAGTCCGGCCGATAACGGTCGAGGTAGTGGCGCATGCGCTCCTTGCCGCCGGTAACCGCCAGCAATGCACCATAGAGGTCCACGTCCCAGTGCCAGTCCAGACCAGCCTCGGCGAACGCCAGATTGAAGGCCACGCGGTGGCCGTCACGCTCGGTGTCGGCCAGCGTCCCATCTACGTCAAAAATGAAGGCAGAGAGTGTCATTTCACGCACAGTATCAAGCAGTTAACATTGGTCATTTTATCATCAAAATGGCCCGATTCTTGCTGCCAATATACCTTGCGCCCGGGGGCCTTTATCTGATATAGATGCGCGCTGATTTTTTCACACCGGTTAGCGGCCAAACCGCTCGTAACAGGAGTTTTGAAATGCCGGCCAGCAAAAAGAAGGACCAAGCAGTAACCTCCGTTCTCATTCACGGCATCAAACCGTATGTGGAGAAGAAGAACGAGGAATACATGGGCAAGAAAATGCTCGAGCACTTCCGCGCCATACTGAATGCCTGGAGACAAGAGCTGCTCGAGGAAGTTTCGCGCACTGTACACACCATGCAGGACGAAACCGCGAACCATCCGGACCCGAATGATCGCGCCAGTCAGGAAACTGACATGTCGCTCGAGTTGCGCTCGCGTGACCGCGAACGCAAACTGATAAAAAAGATCGATGAAGCGATCGTCAAAATAGATTCCAACGACTATGGCTTCTGCGAGACGTGCGGTGTCGAGATCGGCGTACAGCGCCTCGAAGCGCGGCCGACAGCAGCCCTGTGCATCGACTGCAAGACGCTGGACGAGATCCGCGAAAAGCAGATGGGCTGAAGTCCCGACCGCACGCCATTCTGTAATACAGAGGGGGTTTAATAACCCCCTCTATCATTTACGGTGATATCGTCTTTGACAAAGGGCGTGTCCGAAGTCAGGTACGCGGCCAAGCGCTGACTTACCTTTACTAAATAACAATCACGATGGATTTCCTGCTGCTGTTCAAGGCTGTTGTACTGGGCATCGTCGAGGGGCTTACCGAATTCCTCCCGGTTTCCTCCACCGGTCACCTGATCATCGTCGCGGACCTCATCGACTTCTCCGGTGACAGTGCCAAGGTATTCGAGATCGTGATCCAGCTTGGAGCCATTCTCGGTGTAGCCTGGGATTATCGTACGCGCCTCACACGCACATTTACGCACATTCGCGAGAAATCAGAGCAGCGTTTTGTGCTCAATCTGTTAGTCGCTTTTCTGCCAGCCGCTATTCTTGGCCTTTTGCTACATCAACATATCAAGACCTACTTGTTCAACTCCTTTACCGTGGCCCTGGCCTTGATTGTGGGCGGCATCGCCATCCTGCTCATCGAACGCCTGTCGCTCACGGTGCACACCAACAACGTCGATTCACTACGCATGCGCGACGCCTTCAAGATCGGTCTCGCCCAAACCTTCTCCCTGTTTCCCGGTGTGTCGCGCGCAGGCGCCACCATTATGGGCGGGCTGCTATCTGGTCTGTCACGCACCGCGGCCACCGAATTCTCGTTCTTTCTCGCCATGCCTGTCATGGTTGCCGCCACCGCTTATGAACTTTTCAATAATCTGCACGCCTTGAAGGCCAGCGACCTTGAAGTATTGGCTGTAGGTTTTTTGATGTCGTTTATCAGCGCCGTGGTTGTGGTCAAGATGTTCCTGCGCTACGTCTCACGTCACGATTTCACTGTGTTCGCCTGGTACCGTATTGTTTTTGGCCTGATCGTGCTGTTCTACGCCTGGTAAGACCACATGGAAATTCTAGCGCAACTGATCGATATCGCCCTGCACCTCGACCGCTACCTGCTCGAGTTCCTGAACGAATACGGGCTTTGGGTATACGCACTGTCTGTTTGCCATCATTTTCGCCGAGACCGGTTTCGTGGTAACGCCCTTCCTGCCCGGCGATTCGTTGCTATTCGTCGCCGGCACCCTGGCCGCCGGCAGCGGCCTCGACGTTCAGTGGTTAATTCCACTGCTAATTGCCGCCTCGTTCGGCGGCGATAACACCAATTACTGGATCGGTCATCACGTTGGCCCGCGCGTATTTCGCCACAACAACTCACGACTGCTAAATCATGCCTACCTGGATCGCACTCGCGAATTCTATGATCGGCACGGTGGCAAGACCGTGCTGCTGGCCCGCTTTCTGCCGATACTGCGCACTTTCGCGCCATTTGTCGCGGGCATCGGACACATGCCCTATTTGCGATTCATGGCTTTCAGCATCGTCGGCAGCGTCGCTCTGGGTGGGGCTGTTCGTGCTTGCCGGTTACTACTTCGGCCATCTGCCAGTAGTGCGCCAGAATCTGACATTGATGATGCTCGGAATCATCGTGCTGTCACTGTTACCGAGCGCATTTGCCTGGTTGCACCATCGCCTCGGGCGCTGACGTCCTTGGACCAGCCTGACTGCCAGACAACGCCATCACCTAGCCGCGCGGGTGATGTTGCGCATGCAACTGCTTGAGCCGTTCCCTCGCCACTTGCGTATAAATTTGCGTAGTTGACAGGTCTACGTGCCCGAGCAGCATCTGCACCACACGCAGGTCGGCGCCGTGATTCAAAAGATGCGTGGCGAATGCATGCCGCAAGGTATGCGGTGACAAGTGTGTTTCAATACCGGCGACGTGCGTGTAGCGCTTAAGGTTTTGCCAAAACGCCTGGCGAGTCATGGCCGCGCCGCGCGCAGTGGGAAAGAGCGCGTCTGATATCTGTTTCTGCAATAACTTGGCGCGCGCCTCATTCAGGTAGCGTTGCAACCATTCAATCGCTTCTTCGCCGAGCGGCACCAATCGCTCCTTGTCACCCTTGCCAATCACCTTCACCACACCGGCTTGCAGATTGGCCTGCTGGAGCGTCAATCCGACAAGCTCGGATACGCGCAGCCCGGTGGCGTACAGCGTTTCGAGCATGGCGCGGTCGCGCAGGCCGAGTGCGGTCTCGATATTCGGCGCGCACAGCAGTTTTTCCACTTGCTCCTCAGTCAGCGATTTGGGCAATGACCGGGCCAAGTTTGGGGGATTCGATCTGTGCGGTGGGGTCATCGGCAATCAGTTCTTCGCGCAACAGATACTGATAGAAGCGTCGCAGACTGGAAAGCAGACGCGCCGTGCTGCGCGGGTGTGCACCCCGTTGTACACAGTCGGCAAAATAGGCTTGCAGTTGTTCGCGGGTTGCTGTAGCGGGCGACGTCTTGAGCCAGGTCGAGAACGCCTCGAGATCGCTGCGGTAGGCGCTTAAAGTATTGCGGCTCAGGCCCGCTTCCAGCCAAAGTGCATCGAGGAAGCGTTCGAGTTGTTCGTCAGTCTGTGGATTCATGTTCGAGCAGCCAGCGCTTGATGTCCAGAGCGCGGCCACGGGTGGCGCCCATGAAGCCGCCAGGGCCGTTGGCCGCGACCACCCGATGACAGGGAACGACAATCGGGATGGGATTGGCGCGGCAGGCGCCACCCACGGCGCGCGGCGCACTCATGAGTGTATGTGCGAGTTCGCCATAGGTACGTGCCGTGCCGGAAGGGATACGCCGCAGCGCGCGCCACGCACGCTGTTGGAAGTCCGTACCGCTCGGCGCCAGCGGTACATCAAAATGCGTGTTCGGGTTGGTGAAATAGGCCTTGAGCAGAGCACACACCTTGCGTGCAAGCAACGTACGCGGCGACCGTAAGGGAATTCGGTTAGAAACAAAATCAATGGACGTGAGCGCCTCTTGGGCATGAATGCCCAGGCGCCCGAACGGTGCGGCGATTACGGCATCGTAGCCTTCTTTTCGGTCAGCCATAGTTGCTGAATATTACGCTCAATGACGGCACGTTGCTTGGCATCATCTGCGTGCCGCAGCAGCGCCTGAAATACGAGCCGCGCGTCCTGGGTAAGCCCGGCTTTACCCAGCTCCTCGGCAGCATGGTAGCGTGCCGTCTGGCCCCACATGTCGCCGCCCGTGGGGTGCTGATAGCTAGCAGACCGCAGATACAACTCCGCAGCCTGCTGGTGCTCACCCAGCGCCGCCTTGGAATCCGCCGTCCAGTACAGGGCCTCGCGCTGGATGCGCGGATTCGTGGCCAGTCTAAATACTGCCTCAAACAGTGTGATCGCCTCAGCATGATTTCCAGCGGCCTGCAAGTCGAACAATACCTGTATATACCGCTCGGCAAATTCATCATCGAGTGCCTTCTCGTCCGCAAGGATGCCGTTGAGCAGTTGTACCGCGCCGCGCTGGATCGCCGGCGTAGATCAATACCCGGGCACGGCGCAACGTCCAGTTATCCGGATCCTCGCCGGCCGGCGGATGCTTCAGACCCTGCATAAGGCGAGCGGCGAAAACAATATCATAATTGGCAAGCGCCTGATCAGCGAGCCGGTAGCGCGCATAGACCGGCACACTCGTAAGGTCGCGATATCGACGGCTCGTCGTATACAGGGCGCGCAATACCTCTGCGCGCCCATCCTCGATCAGCGAATCCACAAACCGTTGCAACGCCAGCTTGCGTGCATCGACACCGGCGTGCCCGAGGAGAAAGGCATAGAACGAGCGCGCCTGCATGGCATCGTCGCGCTTGTACGATTCGGCCTTTTTTAACCATGCAGCGTCATTGCCAACCAGCAGACGCGCCTCGTTGCCCAGCGCCTCGGCATAGCGATCGTATGCCTGCCACAGGTCGTCGGCGTTTGCGGCAAGCAGGTCATCCGGTGCCGCCTGTTCGCGTGCATCGGTCAGCGCGCGCTCCAGTGCGTACATCCTGCGCAAGGGATTATTGGCGCGCGCCGCCGCCTCAGCCACCAGCAGCCAGACCTGGTGATTGAGCGCTGGCTTGTTGCGTGTTTCTTCAGCGAGCCTGATTGCGCGCGCCAATACTGTCGAGGGCGGGAGCTTGCCACTCCGCAATCCGGCTAACAGAGTGAGTAGCCGGCCGTTGTGGGTTTTGATCCTCGCCAATGAGCACATACGCTTCCCGTACCTTGCCGGCACGAATCAGTATGGTGGCTTCCAGCTGGCGCCAGGCCGGCGTGTCAGCCTGAAAATCCTCGCGGTATTGCTGTAACGCGGTATGCGCATCGGTAACATTGTTATCTAGCAGGTAACTGCGAATCACGAGCTGGCGCCACTCGGCGCGTTCATCAGGGCCTCCGTCTTCATGCCACAAGAGATCGCGCAACACGCGGCGCGCGCCATTCGTATCACTCGCATTGAGGCGCGCGCGCGCCGCTTCGGTCTTGGCCCAGCGCACGAACTCGGATGGCAGGTCGGCGGGCAGTCTGGCGGTGCGCTCGGCAAGCTGCACCCAGTCACGCTGTGCACGGTACAAGGCATAGCGTTCCTTTTCCCACAAGATCCAGGATTCGGATTGATCAGCAGCGGGCTGACTCTGATCGAGCAGGCGCAGGGCGAGCTGGGTCGCTCCGCCCCGCGTCAGCGCGCGGATGCGGTCGAGCGCATCGACGTCCGCGGCGCTGGTCATCGATGGTGCCTGTAACAGAAAATACAGGCCGATGCACAACAAAAAGCGGGTGCTGCCCTTTCGGACAGCACCCGCCTGAGTCTGGCTCACCCGGGCAGCCATCGTCACAGCAACCCGAAGACGCTTACACTTTTTCGGTTATGCGCGCGGCCTTTCCGGTGAGGTTGCGCAGATAGTACAGCTTGGCGCGGCGCACATCGCCTCGGCGCTTCACCTCGATCTTCGCGACCAGCGGGCTGTACAGCGGGAACACACGTTCCACGCCTTCGCCATAGGAAATTTTCCGCACGGTGAATGCAGAATTGGAACCGGCGTTGCGGCGTCCAATTACCACGCCCTCAAACGCCTGCAGGCGTTCGCGATCACCTTCAACCACCTTTACGTGCACGACGACGGTGTCGCCCGGATTGAACACCGGGATCTTTTTGTCCATCTGTGCCGCTTCGATTTCCTGAATCATCTTGCTCATGGCTTCACTCCAGCTTCGTTCAAGTTTTTCCGGCATGTTCGCGCCGGTATTCATCAAGCAGCGCCCGCTGCTCAGTGTCCAGTTCCAACTTTTCCAGCAAGTCGGGCCGTCGTTCCCAGGTCCGTCCCAGCGCCTGTTTCAGGCGCCAGCGTCGAATCTCGGCATGGTTGCCGGACAACAACACATCCGGCACCCGCTGTCCTTCGTACTCCTCCGGCCGCGTGTAGTGCGGGCAATCCAGCAGCCCCGCTGAAAACGAATCCTGACTCGCCGAATCCTCGTGCCCAAGGACACCGGGAATCTGGCGCGCGACGGCATCAACAATCACCATCGCGGCAAGCTCGCCACCGGACAAGACGTAGTCGCCAATCGACCACTCCTCATCCACTTCACTTTCGATCAGGCGCTCATCCACGCCTTCGTAACGCCCGGCAAGCAGAATCAAACCTTCCCGTTCCGCCAACTCCAGCACACCGGCCTGGTCGAGCCGCCGGCCCTGAGGCGAAAGATAAATCACCTTCGCCTGCGGGTTGTTCGCCCGGGCCGCCGCAATCGCCAGCTTAAGCGGCCCCGGTATCATCACCATCCCCGGCCCGCCACCATAGGGACGCTCGTCCACACGCCGGTATGGGTCAGTGGTGTAGTCACGCGGGTTCCACACGCGCAACGCCAGTAATCCATTCTCAATCGCGCGGCCGGTGATACCCAACCCGGTCAGGGCGTCGAACATCGGCGGGAAGAGACTGACTACATCGATCTTCATCACCGATCCCAGCCTGCTGAGTCTTTTTCTTCAGCGGGCGAAGCAATCATTTAAAATCCGCGTCCCAGTCCACGCGCAGCACGCGCGCCTTGAGATCCACACTCTTCACGGCGTCCTTGGTGTAGGGAATCAGGCGTTCACGCTCGCCCTGCACCACCAGCACATCATTCGCACCGGTCTCGAACAAATGACTCACGGTGCCGAATTCAATGCCCTCCAGGTTCACCACCTTGAGGCCCACCAAATCGTCCCAATAATACGTTCCGGGTTCGGCTGGCGGCAGATCCGCACGCTGCACCGCAATCTCGGTGCCGATCAGGGCGCGCGCCTGATCGCAATCACTGACTCCTTCCAGCTGGGCAATGACCCCTTTGGCCTGTGCCCGTCCTTCGATGACTCGTACCGCTTGCCAACCATCCTTGCGGTGCAAATACCAGCGGTCAAACTCCAGGATGTCGGTGCGTTCGCGCGTCTCCGCGTACACCTTCACCCAGCCACGCAATCCGTACACACCAGAGATCTTGCCGAGAACGACGAAATCGTCCTTCCCGTCCTGCCCCGAAGCCGGAGTTGCCGACTTCAACGCCGAATCCTCAGGCAGCGGCTTTTTCCTTCACCAGAAACTGAACACGATCCGAGGCCTTGGCGCCCTTGCTCAACCAGTGGTTGTAGCGCTCCATGTCGAGACGCAGGGTCTCTTCCTGTTCCTTGGCGCGGGGATTGTAAAAGCCGATGCGCTCGATGCAGTTGCTGCTGTTGGCACGACGACGATCGGTGACAACGACTTCGTAGAAGGGACGCTTCTTGGCGCCGCCACGAGCAAGGCGAATGGTAACCATGTGAGTTCCTCTTGGTTGATGTCCCGGCGCCAAGGAATCAGGCGACCGGCTGAAAGTGCGGCATTCTAACGGCAAATTGGCTGGAAGGGAATGATTTTTCTGGACTTTGGCCGGTCGGCCAGATGCCTGGTAACCGCCCACAAACCCCCGTCGTTGCCTAAAATTCGCCAAGCTGGCCGGGAGCAACGGGGTTTTGGCGCGCGTCCGAGACCCGGGGGCCCACCACCCGTGCCGTTCGCCCTGGGCCGACTGACACCAAGTGTAGAGCGCGTCATAGAGGGCCATGCCGTGGCGCAATATTTCGCCGCTTGTCTGCAAGCGACTGCCAAAGATCGCAAACCTCTACTTGGCTGCAAGCAGCCCGTGTGATCCTCGCTCATCAATGCGGTGGGGGAGCGGACCCATGCGAAAAGTACACGCCTTGATTTCAGGCGCTTGGGGACGAGGACGGATGCAAACATGAAAGCGACTCACTGGCTAGACCATCGTGCCTTCACCACACAAATCACGGCCCGGAGTGCCCGTGCTTCAATTATGTGCCTCGCCCTTTCGCTGGTTGGTTGTGGTGCAGGCGACGGTGTAACGTTACCACCTCCAGGTGGGAGCGACACTACGGCGCCCGTCATCACGAATGTTGCTGTGACCAATATCACCACAACGTCTGCCACGATCCTGTGGACGACCAACGAAAATTCCACTTCGGCCGTAAACTATGGACTCACAAACGCTTACGGCTCGAACGTTAACAGCACATCGAGCGTAACAAGTCACAACCTTTTATTATCCGGGTTGTCAGCCAACACTACGTACCATTTTCGTGCAAGCAGCACCGATACAGCCAACAATACCGCTACAAGTGCTGACACGGCTTTCACCACGGCCGTTAGCGGGGGTGGAGGTGGGGGCGGCGAAACGCTCACGTCGTACGCAAATCGGAATCTGGCGCTGTACCCGATTAATGCTTTCGATGAATCTCAAACGATCCCGCTCTTTTTGACGGGCGGATCTACCGCAACGTACGAGGCAACCGGTAGCCGGCTTGGTGGTCCCTGCCGAAAATTCACGCCACCGACCAGTGCCGGGACGTACTCCGGTTACGGTCAATTCGACCTGAATGCAGCGGCAAATTTCGCGTTTCGGCGCATGGCGATCCGGTTCGAGATGCAGATCGGCGCCACCTACGGCAGCAACAACAGCGGCGATGCCGTCAAACTGCTGATCATCAACATGACGGACATGCTCGGTGGCGCCACGACAACCCGGCCGATGCTTTACTTGGAGTCCAGACCGGCCGATGAGACGGGGTTGCCAGTCAACTACGTCATGCTCGCGCTGGCGCAAGGCACCACGAAACGATACAGCGCCACAGCGACGGTCAGTTATCCAGACGGCACAACGCCATTCTTTTTCGGACCGACGGCAACCACCTGGAACGGCCGCCCGGTGGTCGGTGCCTCCGAGTGGGTCAGCGTGAGTTATTACATGAACTCACAGGCCGAGGCGGGCTTTCCAAATGGCAAGCTGTGGATGAAGGTGACGCGCCAAAATGGACAGGTGCTGGCCGATTTCAGCCATGCCTACAATATTGATGCCGCGGCCAACCCGGATGATTTCATCGCCGTGCTGGATATTCTCGGTGGCTACTACAATTTTGCCGCGAACACCCAGGAAGCAACAAATTTTCTGAGGATCGCCTACCCGACGTTTCAAGCGAATGCGAATGCGCCACTGGAGCCACGTACTGGTTTTGTTCAATAAACTGGGAAAGATTCATGGTACTCGCAACGATCAAAACGGGCCCGCCGCGCCGTCAAAGACCCCGCTGCGATAAGGTAACCAGAAGTAAAAAGTGGACGCTGCCCTTTATCTAGGGTTCCAGCCGTGCCGCTCGTCCTGGGCCGATTGGCACCAAGTGTAGAGCGCGTCGTACAAGACCATGCCGTGGCGCAACATTTCGTGATCGTCGGCGATGTTGCGCGACAGGCCCAGCGAGATGGCCAGCAGCCCCGGCGCCTGTGGCGCGAGGTCGAGCCGGTCGGTATCCGCACCGCGCACGATGACGGCCAGCTGCTGCAAGGCCGGGTCGGTGAGCCTGTATTTCTTTAAAAATGTATCGAAGCTGCACAGCTCACCCACATGGCTCATTTCAACACCGGGGATGTCGTACGGCGTCGCGCCGGTTTCCCTGGCCACCGTCAGCACCTGGTCCGTGGGCACGTAGAGAAACTCCGGCTGCTGGTCGATGAAGCGTGCAATCAGCCACGGGCAGGCAATGCGGTCAATCTTGGGGCGTTCGCGGGTGACCCATTTCATGTCTGTTTCGCCGCCGTCGCACCACCCGCTGCTTTCCACCCTTCGATACCACCTTCGATGTAGCGCGCCTTGAGGCCCTGACCGAGCAGGTGATCGAGCACAGCATTGCTCACCGAGCCACCGCGTGCGCAGTAAATGACAATCTCTTTGTCCTTCGACAAATTTTTGCTCCACTCGGCCATCTGTTCAGGATTTTTCCATTGCGCCCCGGGCAGGGTCACGGTATCAGCGGCCAGGTCATTGGCGCGGCGAACATCCAGCACCGTCACAGATTCTTTCTCGACCAGCGGTTTAAGATCGTTCGGGGTAATAGTACGGCTCATATGCAACACTCCTCGTAGAGACGGGCGACATTCGCCCAGTTGATGTTGTTCAGGCTGGCATCGACATAGGCCGCGGCCTTGGCACCGTAATCCATGTGATAGGAATGTTCGTACATGTCGAGCGCCAGGATCGGCGTGGCGCCAGCAAGATTGCAGGTGTGGTCCGCCGCCCATTGGTTGCCGAGTTTCTGGTCGCGGTGTGAGTAGCTGAGCAACACCCAGCCGCTGCCACCGCCCTGAGCCTTGCCCATGAAACTGAACTCGGCCTGCCAACGATCCAGACTGCCAAAGTCGCGCTGGAGGGCATCCAGCAACTTGCCATTCGGACTACCCGATTCGCCAAGACCGTCGAAATAGAGTTCGTGCAAGATCATTGAGTTCGCAGCGATCAGCTCTTCACGCTTGAGTCCATTGATCGTGAACACCGGGGCCTTACTGAAGTCGAGCGTCTGCAATTGCCCGGTAATGGCATTCAGACGCTTTACGGCGCCGCCATAATTGTTCTCGTAATGACTGACGACCAGCTTTTCCGACAAGCCCTTGAGCTTGGCCGGGTCACAGGCGAGCGGTTTCATTTCATAAGTCATGGTTTTTTTCCTAAGGTTAACGAACCAGCCGCGCGAGCACACCAGCGGCGGCACCAGTGAACATCGGCGGCAGCGGGCCGACACGCCAGACATATAACGCGAACACTGTTGCAATCACGATCAGGGAGGTGAAGACATCTGTCGCGGCCGCAGTCAGCATGCCACCCAAGGCAACCACCAGCACGCCGATGACCGCCGGTACAATGCCATTGAGTGCGGCGCGCATCCACTGCCATTGCTTGATACGTGCCAGCCACGGCAGGAGCGCGAGCATGAGCACAAAGGAAGGCAGAAAAATCGCCGCCGCCGCAGCCAGTGCGCCGGCGACACCAGCGAGCTTGTAGCCCACAAACGCCGCCACCATCAGTATCGGACCCGGCGTCAATTGCCCGAGCGCCAGGCCGTCGAGGAATTCGCGCGCCGTCAGCCACTGCAGCTGATTCACCACCTGCTCCTGCATGAAGGCCAGCATGCTCAGGCCACCACCAAAGCTGAAGGCACCAACACCGAAGAAAAAGAGTGCAATGTCGCCAATACCGGCAACACCGCTGTTTTCCAGAACCAATGCGGAGAGTTCGACCACATCGCCTGACAGCCACATCGCGGCATAGATCCCGATGAGCACGAGCGCCGCCGCCAATCCTGTGCGGCGTCGATGGTAGAACGCCACACCCAGACAACCGGCCAGCATCAGCGTGGTCACAATGCCAACCGGTGACAACGCCGCCAGCAACGCGGCGCCGACTGCCAGCGTGGCCTGCCGGCTGTCGCCCACGGCGGAGCGACCCAGACGATAGACCGCGACGATAAAAATACCCACTACCACAGGAGCGAGCCCGTAGAACGCATCACGAACCAATGGCACGGCACCATATTCGGTATACACCAGTGTCAACAGGATCATGATGAAGAACGCCGGCAACACGAAGCACAGCCCCGCCAACAGTCCACCCCACCAGCCGGCGCGCGCGTGGCCGAGAAAAATGCCGAGCTGCGTGGCACCTGCCCCGGGCAGCAACGTAACGATCGCCATGCCCTCCAGAAACCGTTCCTTTGCGAGCCAGCCGCGCTTTTCCTGAAACTCGGCCTGCATCAGACCCATAATCGCCGGGCCGCCATAACTCATGGCGCCAATTTTCAGAAAGCCGCCGATCACTTCACGCCAATGGGTACGCAACGCTTCGTGGCTCATGGGCCGTCTCTTTGTGGGCAAGAAGAAGCTTAAACTCCGATCAGTGGCCGAGCGAAGATGTACAAAAGGCCGGCCAGTCCGCAGGCGCCGATAACCGAAATAATGCCGGCCTTGTAGCGCCATAGCGCGATGAAGGCGGCAATACCGATCACCGCCGAGATCCACTCGAATCCGGTAAACAGGGTTTGCATGCTGAGCGGGTGCACGAGGCCCTGAGGCCAGAGCACATGGTAAGCAAAGAACACTGCCAAGTTCAGAATTACACCCACCACGGCGGCAGTGATACCGGTCAGTGGCGCCGTGAACGCGATGTCGTGGCGCGTACGCTCTACTGCCGGCGCACCCACCAGAATAAACAGGAACGACGGCAGGAAAGTGAAAATGGTGGCAACGACAGCGCCGGCGATGCCGGCCATACCCAGTAGGTCCGGACCGAATACTTCCTTGGTCCAACCGCCAATGAAGCCGACGAACGCCACCACCATGATGAGCGGGCCCGGTGTAGTTTCACCCAGGGCCAGACCGTCAATCATCTGCAAGCCGGTAAGCCACTGGTATTGCTCCACGCCGCCCTGATACACATAAGGCAGGACGGCGTAAGCACCGCCGAAAGTCAGCAACGCTGCCTTGGTGAAGAACCAGCCCATCTGCGTGAGTGTGCCTTGCCAGCCGTAGATAGAATACAGCGCGCCTTCGATCCCGGCCCAGATCGCCACACCAATAACACTGAAGGTAATGACACGCACCCACTTGAAGCGCATGTGTTCGGCAGGTGGCGAGTTGTCGTCGATCAGCGCCACACCATAGCTCTTCTTGCCATCGCCATGATGCCCGCCAGACTTGAACTTGTCCGGTGCGATGCGGCTACCGATGATGCCGATGACGCCGGCGCCGAGCACGATGTACGGGAACGGAATGTCGAGCGCAAAAATCGCCACGAACGCAGCCGCGGCAATGGCCCAAAGCACGTTATTCGTGAGCGCGCGCGAACCAATACGGTAAGCGGCAAACACCACGATCGCCGTCACCGCCGGCTTGATGCCATACAGGATGCCAGCCACCACCGGCAAATTTCCGAAGGCAAGATAAATCCAGGTGAGCGCGATCAGGATGAACAGTGACGGCAATACAAACAACGTGCCGGCAATAATGCCGCCGACAGTTCCATGCATCAGCCAACCAATATAAGTAGCGAGCTGCTGTGCCTCAGGTCCTGGCAGCACCATGGTATAGTTGAGTGCGTGCAGGAAACGATGCTCGGAAATCCAGCGGCGGCGCTCAACCAACTCCTGGTGCATCATGCTGATCTGACCGGCCGGTCCGCCGAAGCTGATAAAGCCGAGTTTCAACCAATACACGAGCGCTTCACCCAACGAAACGGGGTTAGGTGGTCGGCTGGTGTCATCGTGCGCTGAAGTAGACATGGTATCTCCGTGGTTTACTTTGTTTGATAGGCGCTATAGAGGTGATCAAAAATCCGAATGGCTTCGTGCAGCAGTTTGTTGTCGTCAGCGATGGTGTCGCGCGCACCTTGAAGCAGCGTTTCAATTCCGGAGGCCTCCGCCACTGGCACACCGCCGACATCGAGGTAATGCACCAGCTCGCCCAGTCGCAACAGTGCCTTGTCGTCTTCCAGAGAAAAACTCATCAGCAGATTCTCGAAGCTCACGCGCGCGCCCACGTGGGTGAAGGCGGCGCCATCGAAATCGAAACCGAGTGCATGACGCGGGCAGCGTTTCGGATCTTTAAGCCAGACAATGCGCCCCTTTGGATCAATAAAACGCCGAATCAGCCAGGCGCTCGCCAGCCGGTCTACCCACGGCCGGGCACGCGTCGCCCAAACACGGCCACGGTAATCCTTGCGATTAAGCCGGGGAATGCGGCCAGACTGCATCTGCGGCTCACCCGGGGCGATCAGCGCCATCTCCAGTTCAGCCAGTAATTCTCCGGCCTGCACCGCGGCTGGCCCGGGAAAATAGTCGGTTGCGTTGAATCGACTCAAATTCGCGCCGTAGCTGCTTTATGTTCCGGTTGACGGCCGCGAATCGCCGCGGGCTGAGACCGGATTTAAGCTTGCGCGCTGACTGCAGAATGCGCGCATAATCGCCAGCACGGTCGAACAGCTCGCGGAATCTGCTTTCCTGTTCCGCCGTCGGCGCATCAACCCGCAGTACCTGTGCCGTGCCACCAGAACGCTCCACCTCAAATGCCTGTTGCATCAAGGCCGCCTGCGCGGACTGGACTGTCCGGCAACAGATACACGCCATCCCGCAGTACCGCCGCGCCAAGAGCCTTGAGCGCACGCCACACGCGCATGCGCGGCGTGGCGCGATTGCTGGGCAGACTGATCACCAGTAGCCACCAGCCGTTCGGGTGCATTGGGTTATAATCATGTGGAATACTCTACATAGCTGTAGCGTCTATTACAATACATCAACAATCCCGGGAGGGTCGCCATGCGCTGGACGATAATTGCCTTGTGGTTTCGTATCGGTTGCCGTACAAGCCCAGGAGCTGATCTTGCAGCCTGTGCAAGTGGCGCCGCATGTCTATGCCGTGGTCGGAGACCTGACCAATCAGACCTACGAAAACGAAGGCCTGAACAATAACCTCGGGTTCGTGGTGAGCGAAGCCGGTGTGCTGGTCATCAACAGCGGTCCGACACTGCGCGTGGCCAAGGCCCTGCATGCCGCCATTCAGAAAATTACGGCGCAACCCGTGAAGTGGTTGGTGAACGTGAACAGCCAGAACCACTACTGGCTCGGCAACGGCTATTTCAAATCCCTCGGCGCAACAATCTTCGCCAGCAAAGAGGCCGAACAAATTATGCGCGATGTCGGGCGCGCAACAGCTCGCTTCCAACAAGGCCCTGCTCAAGGAAAAGGCTGATGGAACAATACTGGCCTATCCGACGGAACTGATCGCAGACCGGCGCGAACTGAAACTTGGCAAGACCACGGTCCAGTTTTTATACTTTGGCCCGGCGCACACACCCGGCGACCTGGTCGTGTGGCTACCGCAGCAGAAGATTCTATTTGCCGGTGATATCGTCTACACCGAGCGCATGCTGGCAGTAATTCCCATCAGCAACAGCGCCAACTGGGTGCAGGCCTTCGACAAGCTGGCGGCACTTGACCCCAAGACGATCGTGCCCGGTCACGGTCGGCCGACGACCATCGATGTGGCACGACGCGACACTCGCGATTACCTGTCCTTCCTGCGCACCGAAGCCAAACGCGTACTGGACGACGGTGGTTCATTGCTGGATGCGGTGCAGAAAGTGGACCAGTCGCGTTTCCGTTCGTTGCTCAACTACGACCTGCTGGCGCTGCGCAACATGAACCAGTTGTTTCAGGAAGTAGAGCGTGACGCATTCTGAGATCGGCGTTCGTGCCACTTCAAGGTGAGTGGACCTGACTCGCGGAATCCCCTGCTGTGGCCGGCTTCGGTGGTTTACTTTCCGGTTCATCCTCGAAGAATGATGGCTTCGGCGGGTTGCCATCGTAAATGAGATTGCGCCGACGTTGACGGTAGGCCTCGCGGATAAAAATGTACTTGTCCTTTCCCATGGCCTGCTCCAATACGTTCTCGGCAGGCAGGAAGCGCGCACGGCTATCGACGAGATCCACCCCCCACAATCCCCAGCTGGCGGCGGGTGGTTTCACATAGCGTCACAGGATTTGAAAACCAGTCGAAACCGACGCCGAGTGTGTCGCGCGCATAGCGCGGCCCGATGATCGGCCAGACGAAATACGGGCCATCGCGCATTCCCCAGACAGCGAATGTCTGGCCCCAATCTTCCTCTTTCGGCTCAAGACCCACGGACTTGGCGACATCGACGAAGCCAAGAACGCCGACTGTGGAATTCACCAGGAAGCGGCCCGTATCAATGCCCGATTGCGTGAATTTACCCTGCAGCAGATCATTCACTGCCGTTCGTGGCTGTACCAGGTTGCTGAAAAAATTACCGACACCCTGCTTCACTAACTCCGGCATAACCCAGTCATAACCCTTGGCTACCGGCTTGAGCAGCCACTGATCGAACTTCTCGTTGAAAGTGAACATCGCCCGATTGAACGGTTCAAACGGATCCCAGGTTTCCTCATCCAGTTCTGCCACTGACACAGGAGCGGTGCTGAGTGTCGTGCAGGCACTGGTGGCGAGTCCCATCAGTGAAAAAAGCAGAACGAACACAGGAAGTGCTGAGCGTGAATTGGACATACAGTAGAGTGTCTGATTTTTATAGTTATCCTTCGTGCAAACAACCAAGCCGCCCCGCACAGCCAGGACAAGGCTAACGGATGGCTGTAGCCACTGTAAAGGATATCCTGATGCAGTCACGCTTGCGCGCCGAAGGAAGCTGGCAAGAAGACACATCCTTCGAACACTGGCGGAAGATTCCAAATCCGCCATAATGACACACATGGACAAACAAACCGGACACAAACAGAAAACCTACCAGGGGACTCACAAGGACACCGCCGGCCTGTCGCCGACTGGAAATATTATTCGCGACGCCTGGGTGTTCGGCATTCTGCCGGAGAGCGAAACCTGCGAAGGCTGGTCCTTGGACAGGATCGAGGTGGTGCACGAGAAGGTATGCACGGCGTGGGAGCCGTATGGCAGTCTGGCTAGTCATCTGCCGCCGGAACTGCGCGAGCGTCATGCCCGCATTTACTCCGAGGCCATCCAGCGTGCCCGCGAGCAGGGCTGGAATCCAGAGCTGGGCGACGATGACTAGACGCAGGGGCGGGTTTGAAACCCACACCTACTATATTCCGGCAAGCTAAGAATTTCTCAAGCTGTACCGCTGCCAAGCACCTTTTGCTTGAGCTGCGCGGCGAAGTCCAGCATGCGCTGGGTGGAACGCAGCGCCTTCACCCGAACGTCTTCGGGAATCTGAATCTCGTTGGCACCGCTTTCCAGAACGCGCGCAAGGCCCGGCAGATCGTTCATCGCCATCCACGGGCAATGGCCACAGCTGCGGCAACTGGCGCCGGTGCCGCCAGTCGGCGCCTCGATCAACTCCTTGCCCGGCGCCGCCTGCTGCATCTTGTAGAAGATGCCGTTGTCGGTCGCCACGATCATTTGCTGGTTCGGCAGATCACGCGCCGCTGCGATCAGTGTGACTGGTGGAGCCGACCACATCGGCCATGGCGATCACTTCGGCCGGCGATTCGGGATGCACCAGAATCGCGGCCTGCGGATATTTCTGCTTCAGCTCGCGCATCGCGCTCGCCTTGAACTCCTCGTGCACCACACAGCTGGCCGTCCCAGATGAGCATGTCGGCGCCAGTCTGGCGCTGGATGTAGTGGCCGAGGTGCTTGTCCGGCGCCCACAGGATTTTCCTGCCCTGCTCGTGCAGATGCTGGACGAGTTTGACGGCGATGCTCGAAGTCACCACCCAGTCGGCGCGCGCCTTCACCGCCGCGCTGGTATTGGAATACACCACTACCTCGCGGTCCGGATGCGCATCGCAGAACGGATTGAACGTATCGGCCGGGCAATCGAGATCGAGTGAACACTCGGCCTCCAGAGTCGGCATGAGCACGCGCTTTTCCGGATTGAGAATCTTGGCGGTCTCGCCCATGAAGCGCACCCCGGCGACCACCAGTGTTTTGGCCGGATGCTCGTGGCCGAAACGCGCCATGTCGAGCGAGTCGGAAACATAACCACCGGTCTCCTCGGCGAGACGCTGCAGGTCCTCATGCACGTAGTAATGCGCCACCAGCACCGCATCCTTCGATTTCAACAGGCGCTTGATCTCGTCGATCAGACGCAGACGCTCGGCCGGCGATGGATGCGACAAATATTGCATCACCTCGGCGGTGATCGGCGAATCCTGCAAGGCAACCGGATATTTCCGGACGACCATCGTCATGACTGCACCTGACTGTGGACGGGATGGTTCCCGCCCTGTTGTGGAAGGAAAATCATTCTGCGCTATTTCTGTTGCGCCTGCCAAGCACGGCGGTGGATAAACCTCATAAAAGCCACCCTTTTCATGGGAGTGGCCGTATAATTTTCAAGCCCAACCCACTGGCCGGGGTCTGTGTACTCCCCTTCCAAGTACTACAGCAGGATATAAACGGATATCGAAACCAATATGATCCGGGCAATTGTCACCGACATTGAAGGTACGACCTCTTCCCTGTCCTTCGTCAAGGATGTGCTTTTTCCCTACGCGCGTCAGCACATCGGCGCCTTCGTTCGTGATCATGCAGCACAACCGGCTGTGCGCGCCCAACTCGAGGCCGTCACGGCGGCTGTTGGTCACCCGCTGACCGACGACGCTGCCGTTACCCAGCTCATCCGCTGGATCGACGAGGACCAGAAAATAACCCCGCTCAAGGCGCTACAGGGCATGATCTGGGAGGCCGGTTACCGCAATGGTGATTTCCAGGGGCATGTGTACGACGATGCGGTACGCCAGCTGCGCGAGTGGAAAGACCGTGGCGTCGCGCTCTATGTGTTCTCTTCCGGTTCCGTGCATGCCCAGAAACTGCTGTTCGGTTACAGCGTCTTCGGCGATCTCACGCCGCTGTTCTCCGGCTACTTCGACACCACCATCGGCAGCAAGCGCGAGACCGGCGCCTACCGGCACATTGCCAAGTCCATCGGCATGCCGGCTGGCGAAGTCCTGTTCCTGTCCGACACGCGCGAGGAGCTGGATGCGGCGCAGGCGGCGGGCCTCCACACCTGCTGGCTGGTGCGCGATGGCGCGCTGCCCGCCAGCACCTCACACCCCTTGGCGCGAAATTTTGCCGAGATTGCTTTGCTGAGCTAGTGTTGCACTTCATTATGCACGTCGGTCTGGATACCAACTTGCATCCATCTGGAAAAGTTCAGGTGCCGGCGAAAGCCGGGGACGCTACGCAATACTGTTAATAACCGTTCCACATTTTAATATTCGGAGTGACTGCCATGCTGCATCGATTGACCGCTCTCCTGTTTCTGATCTCCACGCTGTGTCTGACGCCGGCAATGGCGGCGAATGACAAAAACAAGTCAACGCCCGCATCTTCAGGACTCTCCTGGTGGTGGGACGATACCTGGTGGGAGCAGGGTCAGATTCCGGCACCTACCAACTACCCGATTGAAACCCGCTGGACTTCCTACATGAGTGGGGACACTGAAATTCCGGCGCTGGTTGCTCGTCCACGCGGCAAGGGCAAGTTTCCGGCAGTACTGTACATGCATGGCCGGCGCGGGCTGGATGACCTTATTCAGATGCAGGTAAAGCGCCTGGCCGCGCGCGGCTTCGTGGTGCTGGCACCGGATGTGTACAAGGCGCATTTCATTCCACCCATGCCGATTGAGCACGACTACAAGCTGGAAGCAGCACGTGAACCACGGCGTGGACGCACTGCTCAAGCTTCCGGACGTGAGCACGAAAAAGGCGTGTCTCGCGTCGCAGACGCGCGGCGGCTACTACACCCTCAAGGTAGCGGTAACCTTCAAGCGTCAGGAACGGGACATCGCCTGTTACGTGTCCTGGTACCCGCATATGCAAGATCCGAACGCCCCCGAACCGATGCAGGTATACGGATATGCACAGGAGGCAGATGAACTGAAAATCCCGACGCTCATCTTTATTGGCGAACAGGAGCAATACCAGCGCCGGCGCAGCATCGAGGAGGCGGTCAAGAACATGGAGCAGATGAAGCGCCCGGTGCGGCTGATTGTCTACCCGGGTGTGGGCCGCGGTTTCGACTTCCGCCCGTCAAACGTTCGCACCTTTGCCGACGATCTGGCCAGCAAGGATGCAGTGCAGCGCGCAGCGAATTTCATTCGTCAGAATCTGCTGAAATAAAAAAACGCCGCGTGATACGCGGCGTTTTTTTGTTCTACAGACTATTTGATTAATTCTTTTTGGATTTTTCCTTGCTGTCGTCTTGATCCTCATCCCTGCCGCCCAGCACCACCTTGCCGAGAATATGGTCGAAGTGCGCCTGTGCCCCGCCCTTCATGAAGTAGTAGTCCTTCACGCCCTTGTTCTCCAGGTAATACTGGAACCACCGCACCTGCTTGCCGGTCTGGTCGTACACCAGCAGGGTCTTCTTTTGCGTCAGGGCCTTTTCAATCGCAACGTCAACCTTCTTCAGCTCGTCAAGCTGTGCGCGTTCTTCCTTGAATGGAAAAAGTGCCGTGTCACGCTGCCGGCGATCGCGTACATCCAGCACCACGCTTTTGTCACCGACACGTGCTGAAAAGTCCTTCGGTGCAAGCAGGTGCGCTTTAAAAGCATCTGAACTGATCAACTTGTCTGCAGCGACGGGGCTTACTCCAAGCAGCGCGGTTTTCTCCGGCTGTGCCTTGGCCCAGTCGAAAATACCGGCATCGATAGGCATAGATGTTATCCAGCCGCGCCTTGGCGGCCAGCAACGCCGCATCGTACGATTTTACGCAGGTCTTGCCGTTGCAGTAGAACACGAACGGCTTGTTGTGCTTTTCGCGCAACTGCACCATCTTGTCGCCAAAACCGGTCTTGAGCGGTACGTTAACCGCACCTTTGACGTGCAGCGTCTCGAACTCGTATTTCGAGCGCACATCGATCACCAGTACCTCGTTGTAACGCTTGCCGAGCTCCTCGGTGGTCATAATCGACACATCCGGGTAACGCACGCGATAGGGAAATTCGTTGTCGGCAGCATTGGCCAAGGGCTGGACAAGGCCAGTCAACGCTACCAGCAGCACCCAAAGCAGTTTTTTCATAGCACGCATCCTCAATTTTCGGATCAACCCGCTGGTAAGCTAAGCAAACCTTGTGCCAAAACAAACTGGCCATCCAATATGGGAAAAACACAGTTAATATATGACATATTTCAGGGTCCTGTATGTGCCATGGCGAGAAATGACCAATTTAAGCGCTACAAGTAGCGACTTTCGCGGCACTCCAAGCAGAATTTTGGCACGTTATTAGACCCAAATCCGCCTGTGGAAAAGACTGCTGAATGACACGCTTACCCCGCACCATCGGCCTCATCCTCGCCGGTGGCCGCTCGCGCCGCATGCAGGGGCAGGACAAGGCCCTGCTGGCCATACAAGGTGAAACCCTGTTGGCCCACGTGATCCGCCGGTTGCGTCCACAGGTGGACGCCCTCATTCTGAACAGCAATGCCGCGCTTATCACCTTCAGCGCGTATGGTCTGCCGGTGCTGCCTGATCACCTGACCGGTTTTCTCGGACCGCTTGCCGGAATCCATGCCGGACTCCTGCATTATCCGGAGGATCACCTAGTGACTGTCGCGGTCGATCTGCCGTTTCTGCCGCCCGACCTGGTGACGCGGCTGCGCGCCGGGTTAAGCACGAAGTCCTGTGCCTATGCGAGCGATGGTCAGCATCACGCGCTGGCCCTGCTCTGGCGTCCGGGAATGGCAGCAGGCGTGGAAGAATACTTGCTGCGCGGTGGGCGCAGCCTCAAGGACTATCTGGCCACGCACGGCCAAGCCGTACAGTTCGACCAGCCACAGGATCGTGGCCTGTTCTGCAACATCAACACTCCGGATGACCTGGCGCGCGCCGAACTGGATACGCACCGGCAGCAATAGCCTCAACCATGGATCTCGCGTGCCAGTGGATGGAAAAACCTGTCATTCACATTTACAGACAGGCAATAGACCGATTGATCTCAATAACCTGCGCGAACGTATGACCCCCGCGCCGGACAGAGCGAGCCAAGTTTGCATGCAGCACAGCGCGGTTGCGGACGGCAGGCATCTTTGGCATGCGCCACGATCAACGCATGATATTCATTAAACAGCCGCGTGTCGGTGGCAAGTGACTTTTCGAATAGTTCGCGCAGTGCTTCGTAATCTTCATTGCCGTGGATAAGCCCGAGCCGCTTGAAAACGCGTCGTGTGTAGGCATCAATAACAAATACCGGCCGGTTGAAGGCATAGAGGAGAATGTCGTCTGCGGTTTCCGGACCGATACCGTGCACCTGCAACAATTCCGCGCGCAATACAGCGGTTGGCAGGCGCGCGAGGCGCTTTGCACCGCCTTTTTGAATCAGCCACGCGCAGAACGCGCGCAAGCGCTTGGCCTTGATGTTGAAATAACCGGATGGCTTGAGCCAGGAGGCCAGACGGCGGTGCGGAACTGCTGCAATTACTTCAGGTGACAAGGCCTGAGCCAACTTGAGATTGGCGATGGCTTTCTCGACGTTTGTCCAGGCGGTATTCTGGGTGAGCACCGCGCCGACCATGATCTCGAACGTGGAGTCGCCCGGCCACCACTGTTGCGGTCCGTGGGCAGCGTGCAGCCGCCGGTAGACCGCCATCAACCGACGACCGCCATGAATGGTGGCCGCTTCGGCTCCTGCAGTAACTGAAGCCTCATTCACTCGGCATTGCTCCGTATCGAATGAGGCTTCTGTCACTGGCCAGAAGTGCGGGAAACACGGGGGCCGTTTTTCCGCCGCTTCATCAGCCCCGGCGGCGTGTGGCGGGTGGACGGCGCGTGCGTGTAGCGGGTTTCTTTGTGCCCGGCCGCGTGCGTGGTGCACGTTTCCCGCCGGCGGCTTTGTGTTGCTTGCCGGGTTCGGGCTTGTGGTGCTGGCGTGGTACTTCCGGCGCAAGGCCGACGCTTTCAACCAGCACCGACATGACCTCCTTGTCGAGCTCCTGCCAGCGTCCCGGTCGCAACAGGCGCGGTAGCGTAACCGGCCCGAAGCGTACACGGATCAGACGGCTGACTTTGACACCGACCGCCTCCCACAGACGCCGCACTTCGCGGTTGCGGCCTTCCTTGAGCGTGACGTGATACCAGTGATTGGCGCCTTCGCCACCGGCGTCGCGGATGTCGTCAAAATGGGCCGGACCGTCGTCGAGCTGCACACCAGCACGCAGGCGTGCCAACATATCGGCATCCACATTACCGAGCACACGTACCGCGTATTCGCGCTCGATTTCGCTGGACGGGTGCATGAGCTTGTTTGCCAGTTCGCCGTCGGTCGTGAACAGCAGCAGGCCCTGGGTGTTGAAGTCGAGCCGCCCGATGACAATCCAGCGCGCATTGCGCAGCACCGGTAGATGGTCGAAGACTGTCGGGCGGCCTTCCGGGTCGGCCATGGTGCAAACCTGACCTTCGGGTTTGCTGTAGAGTATGACGCGCCGGCGTGTACCGTGGCGGGCACCGGCCGACAGTGAATGGCCGTCCACGCGGATATCCTGGCCGGTTTGCACACGATCGCCGAGTTTGGCGACAACGCCATTGACGGTGATGCGTCCGTCTGTGATCCAATGTTCGAGCACGCGGCGTGATCCCAGGCCCGCGCGCGCCAGCACCTTCTGCAGCTTTTCGCCTTCCGGTTCCGGCGTGGTCTTGTTCACAGCTTCGCAGCCGGGCTCCCGGCGTTCTCCGCACCCGCCTGCAGCGCCATCACATCCTCAGTCGCTGTCTCTGCCGATGTACTGGCAGACGACGCGGCGGCATCCATTTCCGGATTCTCGCCTTCAATGGCAGGGCCGGTGTCGCCCATCGGCAGACTCATATTGAGTTCAGCGGCAATCCGGTCGATATCACGCAGTTCGACCAGCGGTGGCAAGGCATCCAGACCCTTCAAATTGAAGTGTTCAAGAAAGCCGCGAGTCGTGCCATACAGCGCCGGACGACCGGGCACGTCGCGCGTACCGACCTGGCGCACCCAGTCACGCCCTACCAGGGTCTTGATGATTTCAGTTGAGACTGCCACGCCGCGGATGTCTTCGATCTCGCCGCGCGTAACCGGCTGGCGATAGGCAATGATGGCAAGGGTTTCGAGCAGTGCGCGCGAGTAGCGCACCGGGCGCTCTTCCGACAGGCGCGCGATCCATTCGGCGTACTTCTCGCGGCTTTGAAAGCGGAAACCATGATCAATCTGGCGCAGCTCGATACCGCGCTGCTCGTAGTCGGCCTCGAGCTGCTTGAGCGCAGCGCGTACCTCATCGCGCCCGGGACGCGAGTCTTCGGGAAACAGCGACAACAGCTTGTCGAGAGTCAGCGGCTGTCCGGCCACCAGCAGCGCGGCCTCGATGATATTTTTGAGTTCGGAGTGGGTGTCGGTCATCAGGCTACGGCCTTTACATGAATTGGGGCGAACGGTTCATTCTGGACCAGCACCAGCAAGCGATTCCTTGAGCAGCTCGAGCACCGCCATGAAGGTCACGACCACGCCCATGCGGCCTTCCTTTACGTCGAACAGTGATTCAAAACTCAGGAAATGCTCGGCGCTGATACGGCCCAGAATCTGGGTCATGCGCTCACGCACCGACAACGCCTCCATCAGTACGCGGTGATGGCGGTACATCTCGGCACGCTGCAGCACGCTGCGGAACGCGTCAAGCATCTCGAACAACGTGACGTTCGGCTCAACACGCTTTACTGGCTTGTCGTCGCACTCGACCACCGCCAGATATATCTCGCGTCCGACACGCGGTCGGTCTTCGATGTCCTCGGCGGCCTTGCGGTAACGTTCGTACTCCTGCAGGCGCCGGATCAGCTGCGCGCGCGGATCCTCTTCCTCGTTCTCGCCCTCGCTCGGACGCGGCAACAACATGCGCGATTTGATCTCGGCGAGCATCGCCGCCATCAGCAGGTACTCGGCTGCCAGCTCAAGTCGCGCGGACTGCATCAGCTCGACATACGCCATGTATTGGCGCGTGATCTCGGCAATCGGGATGTCGAGAATGTCGAGGTTCTGTTTACGGATCAGATACAGCAGCAGGTCGAGCGGACCCTCAAAGGTTTCGAGAATCACTTCGAGCGCATCCGGCGGAATGTACAGGTCGAGCGGCATGGCGGTGACTGCCTCGCCGCGAACGATCGCAAACGGCATCTCTGCCTGTTGCGGCGCCAGTGCTTTCGTAGGGTCTGGTGTGGCACTGGTCATTAACTGTACTCCAGCCCCATGCTGCGGCGCACATCGAGCAATGTTTCGTCCGCGACTTCGCGTGCACGCCGGCAACCTTTTGAAATCACGTTCTTCACCAGCGTTGGATCATTCGCAAGGACAGTGGCCCGCTCCTGAATGGGTTTGAGTTCGGCGAGTACCGCGTCCACCACCGGCTGCTTGCATTCGAGGCAGCCAATGGCGGCCGAGCGGCAACCCTCTTGTACCCATTGTTTCACATCCGCGCCGGAATAAACCAGATGAAACTGCCACACCGGGCATTTGTCCGGATCGCCCGGGTCGCTACGGCGCACGCGCTGCGGATCGGTCGGCATGGTACGTAGTTTTTTCGTGATTTCTTCGGGTGATTCGCGCAGACCGATGGTGTTGTTGTATGACTTGGACATTTTTTGACCGTCCAGGCCTGGCATTTTTGCCGCTTCGGTGAGCAGCGCCTTGGGTTCTTGCAGAATCTGACGTCCGCCACCCTCGAGAAATCCGAGCAGACGCTCGCGGTCGCCAAGCGTGATGTTCCTTTGTTTCTCAACCAGTTCGCGCGCCGTGCCGAGTGCATCGCTCTCGCCGCGCTCCAGCCAGGCAGCGCGCAGCTCGTCAAACAGCTTGCCGGCCTTCTTGCCCATCTTCTTGATGGCCGCGCGACACAGGTCCTCATATCCAGGCTCGCGCCCGTACAAATAATTGAAGCGCCGCGCCACTTCGCGCGTGATTTCGACATGCGCCACCTGATCCTCGCCAACCGGCACCATGCCGGCGCGATAGATAAGAATATCGGCGCTTTGCAACAGCGGGTAACCGAGAAAACCGTAGGTCGAAAGATCCTTGTCCTTGAGCTTGAGCTGTTGATCCTTGTAAGTCGGGACGCGTTCCAGCCAGGAGACAGGCGTGATCATCGACAACAACACGTGCAGTTCGGCGTGTTCCGGCACACGCGACTGGATGAAAAGCGTGGCGTTGTCCGGATCGACACCCACCGCCAGCCAGTCGATCACCATGTCCCACACGCTTTCTTCAAAACCGCGCGGGTCCTCGTAATGGGTGGTCAACGCATGCCAATCGGCGACAAAGAAGAAACACTCATACTCGTTCTGGAGCTTCAGCCAGTTCTTGAGTACACCGTGATAATGACCGAGGTGCAGGCGGCCGGTCGGGCGCATGCCAGAAAGCACTCGCTGTGCCTGCCCGGGAAGAATGCTGCTCATCGGAATTACAGCCCCACCAGAGAGACAAGCAGTCGAATCACAAGCTCGGCGACCGGCAGCACAAGATAGCCAAGCACGCCGGTGATCATCAGGCCGATCAAGATAAAGAAGCCATAGGGCTCGAGCTGACTCAAGCGCCATGCCAGCGGTCCGGGCAACAAGCCAACTGCCACGCGCCCGCCATCCAGTGGTGGCAACGGCAGCAGGTTAAAAACCATGAGCAGGACATTCGCCAGTATTCCACCGAGCCCCATGTAGCGCAGCGGTTCGCCGATCCAGGCGGCCGTGTCGGGCAATAGAAAACCGATCTTGGCCAGCACTGCCCAGAACAACGCCATGAGCAGGTTTGCGACAGGCCCGGCGGCGGCAACAATCGCCATGTCGCGTTTCGGGCGACGCAGGTTCTCCCAGGTGATCGGTACCGGCTTGGCCCAGCCGAACACAAAACCGGTGCGCAACAGCACCAGCAGGGCCGGCACCAGAATTGTGCCGAACGGATCGATGTGCTTCAGGGGATTCAAGGTTAATCGACCGAGGCGTTGCGCGGTCGGGTCCCCCAGCAGCTTCGCAACCCAGCCATGCGCGACTTCATGCACCACAATGGCAAACAGCACCGGAACAACGAGGACGGAAATCAGCTGCGGGGTGGACAACGTGCTCAGGATACCGAAAATTTGCTGTAACATCGGGGCAGTATATCAGGAACGCCAACGGCATAAAGGAGACAGCGTCATCCGCCTTGTCATGCATTAATCTAAAGCCGGCCAGCGGTCGATACATCCCGCTAATTTAGGGCTATTTTTGCGCAGACCTGCTTTCCATAACTTTTTCAAGTTACACGAGAAACGGCGACGGATCGCCTTTACCCTGACGTAATACGCGCGCGGCACCCTCCTCCAGCGAAACCACGGTGGTCGGCTCAAACCCGCAGGGGCCAGCGTCGATTACCAGATCGAGCTCGTGCTCAAGGTGTGCGCGGATCTCCTGGGCATCCGCGAGCGGTAGCGCCTCGTTCGGCAGAATCAGTGTGGAACTCATCAGCGGTTCGCCCAGCTCGGCAAGCAGCGCGTGCACCACCGGATGATCCGGCACGCGTACGCCGATGGTCTTGCGCTTGGCATGCTGCAGGCGACGCGGTACCTCGCGTGTTGCCGGCAGCAGAAAGGTATAAGACCCGGGCGTGTGCGCCTTGAGCAAGCGGAAATCTGGATTGCCAATACGGGCGTACACGGCGGCCTGCGCCAGATCGCGACACACCAGCGTGAAATTATGCTTTTCGTCGAGGCGACGAATACGCAAGATGCGCTCCATCGCGTCCTTGTCACCAATATGGCAACCGAGCGCGTAGCTCGAGTCGGTCGGGTAGGCGATCACCCCGCCACTTCGAATGATTTCCACCGCCTGACGAATAAGACGTTGCTGCGGGTTGACAGGATGAACCTGAAAAAACTGAGCCATACAAATAATTAACTCGGGGCTGAACCAGGCCTTGTGTGCAATGTGAATGTTGTGAACGGTGCGCTCACACTATAACAGGTACATGCCTGGTCGCCGGGGCACTCGTGTCCCACATCTGCCATACTGGCGTGCACCCGTCCGGCAAGCGCGGCAACCGCCCCAGATCCATATAATAATTCTGCGGTCCGTGAAAATCGGAGCCACTTGAAGCAAGCAATCCATAACTGCTTGCAAGTTGTGCGAAGCGGAACATGTCATCGCGACTGTGGCTGCCGGAAACCACTTCGATGGCTGCACCGCCGGCGTCGCGGAACTCGCTGAGCAGCTTCCTGAGACGCGTGGCCGTTATCCTGTAGCGTGCCGGATGCGCCAGCACGGCCTGGCCACCCGCTGCACGTATCCAGCCTATGGCTTCATCCAGCCCCGCCCACGCGCCCGGCACATGACCGGGCTTGCCGTGTACCAGATATCTCTTGAACACACTGCGTATATCGGCGGCGTGCCCGGCCGCGACCAGAAACTGCGCGAAGTGCGTGCGACTCACGAGGCCACGCTGGGCACGGCGGCGTACGTCCTCGATGGCACCCGGAATACCGGCCTTGGCCAGGCGCCGGCCGATCTCCTCGGCACGCCATTCACGGAATTCGCGCAGACGCTCAAGTCCGGCCTGTAATTCGGGATTGGCGATATCCGTCTGGAGGCCGACGATGTGTATCGTCTGTCCGCCCCAGGTGACCGAAATTTCGACTCCCGGCACCAGTGTGATGCCGGCCTGCAAAGCAGCGGCCTGCGCCTCGGGCACCCCATCGGTCACATCGTGATCAGTGAGTGCCAGCACCTGCACGCCATTGGCTGCGGCACGCGCCACCAATTCTGCCGGGGCGAATGCGCCGTCGGAGTAGAAAGTGTGGGTATGAAGATCATAGACACAGGATTCAGTCATATTCCTAGATTACCATGCGGCGCGACAATGCCGTTCAGCTGTTTGCCCGCCTCCTCCATTTAATGCGAAAATGGCGCTCCTTTCGCGGATGTTCGGCATGAAATTTCTTTTTGATTTCTTCCCCCTGCTGCTGTTCTTTGTGGCTTTCAAGTTCTACGGCATCTTTACCGCCACTGCCGTGGTCATCGTGGCCTCGCTGGTCCAAATAACCTGGTTCCGCTTGCGCAACGGGCGTTTTGAGAAAATGCATTTAATTACCATGGTGCTCGTCACGGTACTGGGCGGGCTGACCCTTGCCCTGCATGCGAAAGCATTCGTGATGTGGAAACCGACCGTCGTGAACTGGGCATTTGCCGCCGTTTTTCTGGGCAGTCATTTCATCGGCAAACAGCCGATCATTCGTCGTCTATTGAGCTCGCAAATCGAATTGCCAGACCGCGTCTGGTCACGGCTCAGTTTCATGTGGGTCGCTTTTTTCTTTGTCGCAGGCGCCGCCAACATCTACTTCGTGCGCGACTATGTCGCCGCCGAAACGGCGTTGCGTGCCGCCGTGCCGAATATCGAAGAGCACAAGATCGAAAATCTGGATTGCGCGATGGACTTTACCGGCGACACCCAGACCCTGTGCGAAACGGCCAAGCACAAAGAGGATGTCTGGGCCAACTTCAAGGTCCCCGGGACTATTGGCCTCACCATCGTTTTCATCCTTCTTCAGGGTCTTTACCTGGCACGCCATCTGAAACTGAAACCGGATAACTCCGCTGAATCAGATTCATCCGCACGCAAGGAAAAAACCTGATGTTCTACGTAATTCGCGGCACCGATGTGCCGAACAGCCTCGACAAGCGCAAGGCCGCGCGTCCGGCGCACCTTGCGCGCCTTGAGTAGCTGCGCGATGCCGGCCGTCTGCTGCTTTGTGGGCCGTTCCCGGCCATCGACGCCGAGGACCCGGGTCCGGCCGGATACACCGGCAGCCTGATTGTGGCCGAGTTTGATTCACTCGACGATGCGCGTGCCTGGGCGCAGGCCGACCCGTATGTCGCCGCCGGGGTGTACGCCGAGGTGGATGTGCCAGCCGTTCCGCAAGGTGCTGCCATGAACTCGCGTGCAACCCAGATCGAGCAACGCCTGCGCGCGGCACTGCAGCCACTGCGTCTCGAGATCAAGGACGAAAGCGCCAAGCATGCCGGCCATGCCGGCGCGCGCGAGGGCGGCGGCCACTTCGACGTCACCATTGTGGCCACGCAGTTTGCCGGTAAAGGCCTTCTGCAACGTCACCGCCTGGTCTATGATGCGCTGGGCGAAGCCATGCGCAAGGACATACACGCGCTCAGTATCCACGCCCTCAGTCCCGACGAAGTCTGAGCAACACGACATCCGAATAACAACGACCCAAGGAGATTCCATGACCACCCGCCACCCACTTTTTCTAATCCTGCTGCTCAGCGCCGGTCTGATGCTCGGCGCCTGCGGCAAGAAGAGCCCGGATGACAGCAAGGTGCTCGCCAGCGTGAACGGCGAGAGCATCACGGAGAAGGACTACGAAGACTACCTGCGCGCCCGCCAGGCACAGCAGCCGCCGATTCCGGACAAGGACAAGGAAAAGAAGGTGGTGCTCGACGAAATGGTCAACCGCGTGCTGCTCGTGCACAGCGCCATCGACCAGAAGGTGGATCAGGAGCTGGATGTGTACTTCCAGATCAAGCGCCAGCGTGAAAATGTGCTGGCCCGTGCCATGCTGCGCAAATACCTCAAGGACAATCCGATCTCGGACGAAGAAGTGCAGAAGCGCTTCGAACAGGAGATGCGAAAAGGCCAACAAGAACGAGTATCGCGCGCGTCACATCCTGGTGCGCACCGAAGAGGAAGCAAAGGAAATCATCGCCCAGCTCAAGAAAGGCGCGAACTTCAATGCCCTCGCCCAGAAGAAATCCATCGACGTGCGTTCCGGCAAGCAGGGCGGCGACCTCGGCTGGTTCAGCCAGGACGTGATCGTGCCGGAATTCTTCAACGCCGTGGCCGCCATGAAGAAGGGTGAGATCTCGCAAGAGCCGGTGAAGAGTGACTTCGGTTTTCACGTGATCAAGTTTGAAGACAGCCGCCCGCGCAAGATGCCGACCTTCGACCAGGCCAAGGGCAACATCCGCCAGATGGTGCAACAGGAACGCGTGGATGCGCTGGTGAAATCGCTCAAGGACAAAGGCAAGGTCAAGATCAACGAATAATCGACGGCGCTGCCCGCGCCGCAACATCTGCATTGCATGGATGCGATACTGCGGTTTCTCCTGCTCGTCCTGCTCGCCGCCGCACCGGCGACGAGCAGGGCTCAGGATCCATTTCCTTCCCTCAAAGCCAGGGTCGTACGACCTGTGCGAGCCGTCGTCGGCCTGCGAGCACATCGGCAAACTGCGCCTGCGCGGCGTGCTGGAGCTGCCAGCGCGCACTGTGAACGGCGTGCGTTTTTCCGGACTCTCCGCTCTCGCCTGGGATGATGACGACAAGCCTGCTCTATGCTTTGACCGATCACGGCGTCCTGTTCCACCTGCGTCCGATCTTTCGCAACGGTCGGCTCACGGATGTCACGGCTGCTGCACGCGGCGCCGCTTCATCGATCCACGCACGCGCCGTCCGGTGCGCTGGAGGCGCAGCGACTCAGAAGGCCTGGACATCCTCAATGGCCGCAACGGGAAAAGGGGCGATGCCGAGCTGCTGGTGAGCTTCGAGCGCGAGCCACGCATCGCGCGCTACCGGCCGGACGGCACACTACATCGCCGATGTACCGCTGCCCGCTGCACTGCTAGATGTGCAGTCGCTATCGCGGCGGCAACACAGATGCTGGAATCAGTTTGCCTGCACCCGCGCGAAGGCGTCCTGACCGCGCCGGAGAAACCGCTCGACGGCGAAACCGGCACAGCCCGACTCTACCGAATGGATGGCGGCTCGTGGCGCTTTCCCGTGAATCATGACGGCATCGTGGCACTGGAATGCCTGCCCGATGGCGACGTGCTGGTAATGGAGCGTGAGTACTCTTCCCTCTCACTGCACTGGATCATTACGCTACGACGCCTGCGCCTGCCGGCCAGGACACCAGTGGATTCACTGCTTGCGGTAGAGACCGTCACCACACTCGACAGTGACAAGGGCCTGCGTCTCGACAACTTTGAAGGACTGACTCGCCACCGCGGCAACCGCTTCTTCATGGTGAGCGATGACAATGACGTATTTATCCAGCGCACTCTGCTCGTGTATTTTGAACTGGCTGATCAGAATCCGCAGAATAGATAGTTGTTTGCAGAAGTGCTTCACACCACTGCCACAGGATCATGAACACACTCAGGCTTTCACCCCGATGAGCTTGAGAAATTCCTTCTCGACAAGCATGGTCACGCCAAGCTCCCTGGCCTTGATGGCCTTTGAGCCTGGGTCATCGCCCATCACAACATAATCCGTCTTCTTCGAGACGCTACCGGCTACCTTGGCGCCGAGTTCGATCAGTTTCTCCTTGGCTTCGTCACGCGACATGCTGTTCAACGTGCCGGTGAGCACGAATGTCTTGCCGGCCAACGGCAACGCCGTGCGACTGACTACGATACGCGGCGGTTCGACACCGGCCTTGCGCAAGGCCTTGATGACCTCGCGGTTGTGCTTCTGATGAAAGAAGCCATGAATTTCCTCGGCCACATTTGGCCCGATTCCGGAGACCTCCTGTAGTGTTTCGGCATCCGCATCCATGACCGCATCCAGGCTGCCGAAGTGCTGGGCGAGCGCCAAGGCAGTGGCCTCGCCAACCTGCGGGATGCCGAGTGCATGCAGCAGGCGCGGAAGCGTGGCGTTTTTACTCTTCTCGATCTGATCGATGAGATTCTGCGCCGATTTCTCGCCCATGCGTTCGAGATCGACGAGCGCCTGCTTCTTGTCCTTCAAATTATAAAGATCGGCGACCGTTTCCGCCATGCCGCTCGTTACCAACAGTTCAGCGAGTTTGTCGCCCAATCCTTCTATGTCCATGGCACGGCGCGAGGCGAAATGCAGCAGCGCACCCATGCGCTGCGCCGGACAATACAGCCCGCCGATGCAACGGTGCGCGGCCTCGCCCTCCTCGCGCACCACCTCCGAACCGCACTGCGGGCACTTCTTCGGCATGTGCCATTTGCGTGTGTTATTCGGACGCTTCTCCTTGATTACAGCGACCACTTCCGGAATCACGTCGCCAGCGCGCCGCACAATGACCGTGTCGCCGATGCGCACATCCTTGCGCTCCAGTTCATCCATGGTTGTGCAGTGTGGCGTGTGTCACCGTGACGCCGCTCACATGCACCGGTTTAAGTACCGCCACCGGCGTGATGACACCGGTGCGTCCGACCGAAGCAAGGATATCTTCCACCACGGTGTTCTCTTCCTGTGCTGCAAACTTGTGCGCAATCGCCCAGCGCGGCGCGCGCGCGGTAAAGCCAAGACGCTCGCGCGCAGCGAAGTCATCGACCTTGTACACCACACCATCGATCTCGAAAGGCAGTCGCTTTCGTTTCGTGCCAATCTCCTCGTAGTACGCAAGACAGTCCTCGGCGCCGCGCAGCCTGCGGAACAGATCCGTAACGCGGAATCCCCAATCGTGCAGCTTCTCGATCACACCGGAATATTGCTCCGGCACCTTCCCGCCCGATACTTCGCCCAGGCCCCAGGGGAAAAAACGTAACGGGCGCGAGGCTGTGATACGCGGATCGAGCTGGCGCAGACTGCCGGCGGCGGCATTGCGCGGGTTGGCGAAAACCTTGCTGCCCTGTTTCAACTGCTCGGCGTTGAGTTTCTCGAACTCCTTCTTCGGGATCACGATTTCGCCACGCACTTCCAGTACTTTCGGCCAGCCCCTGCCATGCAGCTTGAGCGGCACCGTGCGAATGGTGCGCACGTTCTGCGTCACATCCTCGCCACTCGCGCCGTCGCCGCGCGTTCCGGCCTGCACCAGCACACCGTCTTCGTAGCGCAGACTGATCGAGGTTCCGTCGAACTTCGGTTCAGCGGTGTAGTGCACCGCCTTGTCTGTTGCCAGTCCTTTACGTACGCGCTCGTCCCAGTCGCGCGCCTCGTCCGCGTCGAAGGCATTGTCCATCGAGGTCATCGGCACCTTGTGCCGAACCTCGCCGAATTCCCTGGCCGGCGCCGCACCGACGCGCTGCGTAGGGGAATCCGGGGTAATCAGGTCAGGGTGCTGCTGCTCGAGCTGCTGCAGTTCGCGTAACAGTTTGTCGTACTGCGCGTCGGAAATGACCGGCGCATCGAGCACGTAGTAGCGGTAGTTGTGGTCGTTGATTTCAGCTCGGAGTTCGTCCAGGCGCTTTTTTATTTTCGTGAGGTCGCTCATGCCGGGAATATTATCATGATCGACAATTGCCGCTCGTGTGGGACCGCCTTATAGCCGCGACCGCTGTTGGGTGACCTGCGGCGAGGCTTGAAAAGATTTGGAGCCGCTGGTCGTACGGCGACAGATTACCGTTCTTTGGTCGTGCGTACCGTACGCAATCCAGCTCAGTGGTGAACCAGAAATGCATGGATCTGTTGTCGCCGCTGCTCCGCTACCGTAAGGTCTTTGTCCATGAACGGGTGCGCGAAAACCGGCGAGCGAACAGCGTGTGCGCCGCGCACCTCGGCGGTGTCGAGCAGCAAGGCCGAATCTTCCGCCGTGACAACCCGGTCGCGCTCGCCCGAGATTAACATCAAGCGCGAGGCATCCGCCGGCAGATTGACCACCGGATCATAACGCTGCGGGCAACCGTAGTTCGAAATCGTGGACGGCGTGGAGTCGATCACCGCGCGGTCGAATGCCACGCCCGTGCCGATCACATTGAGCAGCACAATCCCGCCGAACGACATACCGTACAGAAGCCGCTCACCTGAATTGGTCTGGCTGAGCTCGGCAAAGATTTCCCGGTAGTCATTCACAATTGCCTTCAGCCGACGCCTGCCTTCGGATCGAGCGTAGCCGCGGAAGTCATACAGGTAGACGTCGTATCCGCTATCGGTAAATTGTTGCAAACGACTCGTTAGCCGCTCAGCCAGCGTGGCATTGCCCTGCGCGACCAGCAGAAAACCTTTCGCAGATGCACCGGGCTCTGTCTTGGCCTTCAAACGATAGCCATGCAGCAGCCTGCCATCCTGCGTCCGGTGCCGTATGGCCTCGACATTCGCCGGCAGCCTGTCATCCTGCAGGGTCGGCGAACCGGCGGAACGTTGCCACAACCAGAACGCAAACGGCTCCAGCACCATGTTACAGACTGCTTCTTCACTATTTGCGTTGGCAGGCAGCATAGTCGTGATACTTGCACAACCAGCCAGCAATGTCAGAACACAAAGAGACCGCCGCATGCCACATCTCCCGTCAGCACGTCGAGCACAATATACTTCGCGAACTGTGCCGCATGGTTCTTAATTGATCGGTGCGTTACAACCCTGCGGGCCGAACACACCGCAAACTATATCCCGCTTTTAAGTAACTGGCGCTGCCAGTGTCGTTGGGATCGGCAGCCACCTCCAAGCCTCGGTCGGGAAAGGTTCCCTTTTCATTCCCCTCGGTAGAAGGCAGTATGGTCCTTACACTGGTCGCTCCTGTCCTGAAGACGGGAGAATTATTTTTATCCTAATTTTAGTGCAGGAGAGCATGCCCATGCAGAACGACCCATTTGCGCAGTTCAAAGCAACGCAACGCGAAGGCTGGGCGCTGTTCGTGCCGCTCGAGGCATACACCACTCCGTCTGCGGCCAGGCTGGTGGAATTCGCTCCCGTGCAGCACGGCAAGAAGGTGCTGGACGTCGGATGCGGCACCGGCGTTGTCGCGGTAACGGCCGCACGCACCGGTGCGCAGGTCAAGGCGTTGGATCTTTCGCCGGTGTTGTTGGAGCGTGCACACTGGAATGCCGACATGGCGGATGTGAAGATTGAATTCACCGAGGGTGACGCCGAGGCCTTGCCCTATCCGGATGCAAGCTTTGATGTGGTGTTAAGCCAATACGGACATATGTTCGCCCCGCGTCCGGAAGTCGTCGTGGCCGAGATGTTACGTGTGCTGAAGCCGGGCGGACAAATCGCGTTCTCGACCTGGCCACCCGAACTCTTCATCGGCCGCATGTTCAACCTGGTCGGCCAGTATCTGCCGCCGCCTCCGGGTGTCCCACCGGTGTCGCTGTGGGGCGATCCGAATGTCATCCGTGAACGACTCGGCAATCGGGTCGCGGATTTATCGTTTGAACGCGAGGCGATGTATATCCCGGCCCTGAGTCCGCAGCATATGCGATATTCATTTGAGAACACCGCCGCCCCGGTCGTGAAGCTGGTTCAGGCGCTGCAGGACGATCCCACCCGGTTAGCGCAGTTCCGTTCCGAACTGGAGACACTGATTTCTGTTTTTACCAGGCATAATCTCCTGAGACAGCAATATCTGATGACACGGGCGACGAAACGTTAGTGACAATTACTGGTGTGAGTGCAGAGATGCCACCGGACAAACCGCGGACAAAAACGAAAAGCTAACTAAACAATCGCATTGCCGTGGCGCTGCCCGGAATAATCCCGCGATTGGTCATCTCGGCCGTAAGCCGCTCGATCTGAGCGCGTATCACCATCAGACCCTGATCGGTGAGCGGATGATGCTCGTGGTCTTCGAGATGACCATCGAGCTTTTCGCACATGCCCTTCGCAACTTGCACCATTTGTTCGAATACCCGCACAGGCTGGTAGGCACAGGGCACGTTCATGAACAGCGTCAGACCCTGAGTGCGAAAGCGGTCCAACTTGGCCGGATCGAACTCGCCCGGCTGGTAGCAGTTGGCGAGGCTGAACAGATGCTGGCATCCGAGCGCCTGATCGTTCTTCTTGTGATAAATATGCATCTTGCCGAATTGCATACCGAACTGACGTGCCACCTGGTCGATGGCGTGTCCACTGAAACCGGTCGGGCCGTTGGCAATGATATTGATGCTGGCGAGCACATCGTTGGTCTCGCAGAAGTCATCCAGTTCGCGCGCCTTGTCCAATGCCTCTTCAAACGGCATGGATAACTTGGTCGGACGGTGCAGGGTATCGGCGAGCTTGAGGGCGAGCTGGGTAAATGTATTCAGCTCGGATTCGCCGATCGGACCCTTGCTGTCTACCATCTGGAGGCTGATTGCAATGCTGCGGAACTGGGAGTGCTCCGGATCAGTTTCAAGATTCGACCACAATCCGGTCTTGTAGCCGAGACCGTAAATGTGGCGCGGCTTCTCCAGCAAGTACTCGTTCTGTTTGTAGACACCAAGCGCCAAGTCACGGGGAACCGGCCCCTTGCCAGGCAAGGTCACGATGAAGTCGATCTTCTCGTCCGGCATGTTCTGGCGGCTGACGCCCTGCACTTCCTGCACATCCGGGTCCTGCAAACTGAGACTGAGATCGAGCGGCATGAGCGCCGCCTGCTCGTAGTCGTTCAATTGCTCGTGCAGGTCCGCATCCGGCGTTATTTCCACCGCTGGCGCTACGGCGCCGTGGGACTTGAGAAAACGGCTATGTTGTTCATGCGGCGGCCCAGGATTGATGTCCATACCGGTGGTCGCCGGCGCCTGGCGCACGCGTGTTATCCCGACCGGAGAATCGGCCGTGCCGTGATCCGCAGTGAATCGCCGACGGCTGGATCGCACCCTTTCATAGGCAGTAAGGGCGACAACCCCGATGATTATGCATCCGATCAGCAGTAAGGCCAGTTGCAGCTCCATCCTGCTCCATCTACAAGCGTATTAAGGTCACGTCTGCAATCATGCACCGAGATCGGTGCAATGCGTTGCAACGCAGCGTGACAATTACTGTGCGACCATCTCCATGGCCTGCTCCACATCCACGGACACGAGGCGAGACACGCCTGGCTCCGACATCGTGACACCCACCAGCATCTGTGCGATTTCCATACTGATCTTGTTGTGCGTGATATACACCAGCTGGGTCCTCTCCGACAGCGCCTTGAGCATATCTGAGTAACGTATCACATTGGCATCATCAAGTGGTGCATCCACCTCATCCAGAAAACAGAAAGGCGCGGGATTGAGCTCAAACAGCGCGAACAACAAGGCTACCGCCGTCAGCGCCTTTTCTCCGCCGGATAGCAGATGAATGGTGCTGTTGCGCTTGCCGGGCGGGCGCGCCATGACGCTCACGCCAGTATCGAGGATGTTTTCACCACTGAGTTCCAGATAGGCATGCCCGCCTCCGAACAGTTTCGGGAAGATCGTCTGGAAAGCGGTGTTGACCTTGTCAAAGGTTTCCTTGAAACGCGTGCGCGTTTCGCGATCGATTTTACGAATCGCGTCTTCGAGTGTACTGAGCGCCTGATTCAAGTCTTCCGACTGTTTATCGAGGTACTCCTTGCGCGTCGATTGTTCCTGGTATTCGTCAATTGCCACCAGGTTAATTGGCCCGAGGCGATCGATCTTGCCGGTGAGTTCATCGAGACGCGTGTGCCAGGATTCCTCCGTGGCTTCAACTGGCGTCTCGGTTAACACCTGCGCCGGCTCGCTGCCGGCCTCGCGTACCTGTTCGGCGAACGTTTCACGTCGAACGGCAAGTTCCTGGCGTACGATTCGTCCGTGCTCGAGGGCCTCGCGCGATTTTTCGATCTGCTGATCCTTGGCATGCCGTGCCTGTTCCTGCTCACGCAGTTTGGTGTCGAACCCGGAGACTGCCTGGCGCGCCGCGCTCATGCGTGCTTCGATTGCGATGCGTCGCGAAAGCGATGCATCCAGCTGACTTTTTAGCTGCAGTTCCGGCTGTGCATCATCCGCCAGCAGCCGTGCCAACTCGGCGCGCCGGTCACTGAGATGCTTGAGCTGCCCTTCGAGTCGCGCAATGCCCTGCTCAGTCGAACCCAACGTGGTGCGCAGCATTTCGTTCTCGATTTCGAGCTGATGCACGCCCTCGCTGGCACTGATTGACGCACTTCGCGTTGCTTCCAGTTTCGCACGCAAGCTGTCGCGCCTTTCGAGGAGCTGTGTGCGTCGCTCGATCAGCGTCCCGACCTGACCTTCGGCGGAATGCAGCAACGACGTCGCGCCGTGCAATTTCGCCCTGGGCCTGGGCCAGACGCGTGCTGAGATCGGCCAGTTCCTGTTCGATCTGGCCACGGCGTGCCTGTTGCTGGCCGATACGCGCTTCTTCGTGACCGAGACGCGCATGAAACGCCGCGCGTTCGCGGTTCAGCTCATTGAGTTCGCGTCGACGCTCATCGCGTTCGTCCTCGAGCGCTTCAATCTGTTGCTGGTGCTCGTTGAACTGCGCCTGGGCTGCACGCAGCTGTCCGTCCAGATCCGCCACCTCGCGCGTCAGGTTGTCGATTTCGCGCTCACGGCCAAGCACGCCGGCGCGCCCGCTCTCGCGATCAGTCACCGCGATCCAGTTGCGACCGACCCAGGCGCCGGTTCGCGTGACCACCGACTCGTGCGCCGCAAGCTCTGTGCGCATGTCCATTGCATCAGTTAGCGTCTCGGCGACATAAATGCCTGCCACGAACGGAACCAGGTCGGCGCTGGCGCTCAGCTTGCTTGCCAGTGTCGGCCAGCGGCCATTCACAACAGCTGCGGCCGGAGAGCCGGTCTCGATCAGCGTCAGATCGGCCTTGCGCAGGTTTTCGACGTCTGCAGCATAGGCGTCAAGCTTTTCCACACACACGGCGGCAAGATCGGAGTCGAGCACACGCTCCACCGCCTTCTCCCAGCCGGACTCCGCCTCCACCAGTCCGGCAAGACGCGGCGCCTGGGAAAGCTGGCGCTGCGCGAGCCACTGATTGAGAGTGGCATCGTGCGTACCGAAGGCCGCCGATTGCAGTTCACGCAAACTCGCGAGGCGCGCCTCACTATTCTGTTTGCTACCGCGCTGCTCTTCGATGCGCGTGTTCATCGCGTCCAGGCCGGTACGGCCATCGCGGATGCGGGCCTCGATATTTTCGAGTTCCTGCTCGCGCGTTACGAATGCGGCGTCGTGCTCCGCACCCTCGCGCCGCCGCGCCTCGATATCAATCGATCCCAAAGCCTCTTCGAGCACGCGCAACTCGTCGGTGAGCCGGCCCTGGCGCTCCTGCAAGTGTGCGATGTGGCCCTCAAGACTCTTGATGCGCGCACCTTCCACATCGCGTATGCGTGCCGGCTCGGCCGACTCACTGCCAAATGTGTCCCATGCACTCTGCCACTCCTGCATGGACTGCTCGGCAGCACGCAACGCCTCGCTCGTCTGATCACGCTGCTTTTGGCGTTCACTCAGGAGCGGCGCACTCTGCTCAATTTTTGCATGCAACTCGGACAAGTGTGTCTGATCGGCGCGCAAGTGGTGACTGGCCTCCTCCCATGAGCGGTTCACCTGCTCCTGCTCGCGCAGATGCTGCTCGCGCGTGTCGCGCGCGTGCGCGATTGCCTGTTCGATGTTGTTCACCTCGGCGCCGGCCGCGTAGAACTCGCCCTGCACACCGTTGAACTTGTCATTCGCTTCGACCTGGGCAACGCGCAAGCGCTCGATCTCGGCCTCGATCGCGCGTAGCTCGGCGATGATGCCCTCAAGCTCGGTTTCCCCGGCACTGATGGCGCTGTCGTGTCCGCGCAGTTCTTCGTCCAGATTGCGCCAACGCAGACTGAGCAACTGGGCGCGCACCGTGCGCTCCTCCTGCTTTAATTCCTTATATCGCTGCGCTGCACGCGATTGACGCTGCAAACGGTTTAACTGGGTTTCGAGTTCCTTGCGGATGTCTTCGACGCGCGACAGGTTTTCACGCGTGTGCTTGATGCGGTTCTCGGTCTCGCGCCGGCGTTCCTTGTAGCGCGAGACACCCGCGGCTTCTTCAAACAATCCGCGCAGTTCTTCCGGCTTGGATTCAATAATTCTGCGTCACCATGCCCTGCTCGATGATCGAGTAGGCATGCGGGCCGGCGCCGGTACCGAGGAACAAATCGATAATGTCCCGGCGCCGGCATTTGGTCTTGTTGAGGAAGTAGTCCGATTGGCCGTCGCGTCCGGCCTCGCGCCGGATGGACACCTCGGCGAACGCCGCGAACTGCCCCGGGGCGCTGCCGTCGCTGTTGTCGAAAATCAGTTCGACCGAGGCCTTGCCCACCGGGTTGCGCGCGGTCGAGCCGCTGAAGATCACATCCGCCATCGAGTCGCCGCGCAGGTGCTTGGCGGAACTCTCACCCATCACCCAGCGCACCGCGTCGATGATGTTCGATTTACCGCAACCGTTCGGTCCGACGATACCGATCAGGTTGGCTTCTACGGGGATAGTGAGGGGGTCTACGAACGATTTGAAACCGGCGAGCTTGATCTTCTTGATGCGCATTACGTTTGAACCGAGATAGGTTACACTTTGAAAATATTAAGGAATCGGCAGCCGCAACGCTAACATACGGAACCCCACGATGCCTACCCAACCCTCCAAGCAACTGGAGACTTTTGAAAATCCGAATCCGGGGCGCGATTATACCATCGAGATCACCATGCCGGAGTTCACCTGTCTGTGCCCAAAAACCGGACAGCCGGATTTCGCGACTCTGTACCTGGACTACATCCCCGACCGCAAGTGTGTTGAGCTCAAATCGCTGAAACTTTATATCTGGGCCTACCGCAACGAGGGCGCCTTTCATGAGGCGGTAACGAACAAGATTCTGGGCGATCTGGTAGCGGCCACCGGGCCGCGCTACATGCGCCTGCGCGCCGAGTTCTACGTGCGCGGCGGCGTATTCACCACGGTTACCGCCGAGCATCGCAAACCGGGCTTTGCCAGCCCGCCACCGGCTCCTCGCACCGACACGCAGTATACAGAGCACGTTGAGCTCGCTGGTCACGAGCCACCTGTGACCTCGCGTAACGCGGTAGCGGGCCGCAGCCGCGCGGAAAATGCCTCGACCAGCAGTCGTTTCCGCATGCTGGCGCGGTCACAGCGTACGGATTATCCAACGGAATCCGAAACTTCCGAGAATGAAAAACGCGAGCCGCCGCGTAGCGCAGCGGTGCCGCCGTCTACGCCTTCGCCTCGCAAACCTGTGTATCTCGGTATTGATTTCGGCACTTCCAGCTGCCGGGTGGTTGCGATTGACGAAAAAGGCGAATTGCTCGCCCAGGCGGAGGCGCCGATCCCGCTCCCGGTAAAAAGCGATAACCAGATAACCCAGGACCCGTTGCTGTGGTGGAAGGCGGCAAGTGCCAGCCTGAAGCAACTGATCAAAGAAGTCGGTCCGGACCGGATCGCTGCCTTGGCCGTCGACGGTACCTCCGGCACCCTGCTGCTCACCGACAACAAGGGCGTACCGGTAACACCAGCGCTCATGTACAACGATGCGCGCGCCGTGGCGGAGGCCGACAGCCTGCTCACGCTCGCCGATCCGAAATCCGGGGCACACGGCGCCAGCGCCAGCCTCGCCAAGTTGCTCTGGCTCAAGAAGAAAGGCCTGGATCGAAAGGCTGCCCATGCCCTGCACCAGGCCGACTGGATCACCGGCATGCTCACCGGCCAATTCGGTCACAGCGACTATAACAACTGTCTCAAACTCGGTTATGACCCCGAGGCCCTGAAATGGCCGGACTGGATGGACTCACTGGGATTCAATCAGAAACTGCTGCCCGAGGTGCACAAACCGGGTGATGACATTGGCACCTTGAGCCAGGACATGGCGAAAACCTTCGGTCTGCGGGCCGGCGTGCGTGTGTTGGCCGGTACCACCGATGGCGTGGCTGCATTTCTGGCCGCCGGTGCGACCAAGCCTGGGCACGGCGTAACCGCGCTCGGATCAACCCTTGTACTGAAGCTCCTGTCCGACAAACCGGTGTTCTCGGCTGAACACGGGGTGTACAGCCACCGACTTCTCAATCGCTGGCTGGTAGGCGGAGCCTCGAATAGCGGCGGTGCGGTGCTGTTGCAGTATTTCAAAATCGAGCAGATGCGCGAAATGACACCACAGCTCGATCCGGCCCTTCTTACCGGCCTCGAATACTATCCGCTGCCTGGAATCGGCGAGCGTTTTCCGATAAACGATCCAGGCATGCAGCCGATCCTCGAACCACTACCGGGTGACAGCGTTACTTTCTTTCAAGGCATGCTGGAAGGCATCGCCGGAATTGAGGCACACGGCTACCAGTTGCTGCACACTCTCGGTGCGCCCAAAGTCAGCGAAATTCGCACCACTGGTGGCGGTGCACAAAACCTGGCCTGGACGCAGATCCGCGAACGCATCCTCGGCACGCCGATAAAGCCGGCCCGCTCCAGTCTTTCCGCATTCGGCACGGCCTTGCTGGCGGCCGGGCTGGTCGCCAAGAATATCCATTGAGCGGCAAGCACCGGGTTCGGCGAAATATCAGCAATACCCATGAGTGGGTTACCGAGATTCGGCTATGCTTTCAATAAGTCAAAGATAAATAAAGCACGTCTTGCACGCTGTTCATGGAAAAACCCCATCCTGCCCCGCGCCATTCTCACAATCCGCAGACCGGATTGCTCGACCGCGCCACATTCCGGGCCCTGCTTGAGGCAGAACTCGAACGCAACGCGCGCAATAACCGCCCGTTTGGTCTCATCCTGTTCGACATCGACCGTTTCAAGGTCGTAAACTACGGCTACGGCGAACAGCACGGCGACGCCTTG
Source organism: uncultured Pseudomonadota bacterium (assembly GCA_963698375.1). GTDB lineage: Bacteria > Pseudomonadota > Gammaproteobacteria > Acidiferrobacterales > UBA6901 > UBA6901. Next base: position 201,247 of record CAVOQN010000005.1, on the reverse strand, counting down.
CTGGCCTCACTGGCCGAGCTGGCACGCAAGACATTGCGCCCTACGGACTTGCTGAGCAATTGGGGCGGTCAGGAATTTCTCTGCTTGCTGCCAAATACCGACAAGATCGCCACCGAGGACCTGGCCGAACGTCTGCGTGCCGCCATCGAAGCGACAAGTGTGAACCATGCCGAAGTGGTGTTACATGCCACCGCGAGTTTTGCCACGGCCAGCTTTCCGAAGGACGGCAGCAGCAGCGAGCGACTGCTGGCTGTACTGGGTGCGGCGCTGCACCGGGCCAAAACCACGGGACGCAACCGCGTGGTAGCCGCCAGCGGTCTGGGCCCGCAACTTTTCGGCATCGGCCGTATGCTGAACCAGGCACTGCATGAAGGACGCGTGCGTGCAGCCTTTCAACCGATTGTGGACCTCAAAACCGGTTCCGTGGTGGGAGAAGAGACGCTGGCGCGCATCGTGAGCCCGAACCACAGCATTATCCCCGCTAGCGCTTTCATCGATGCCGCACGCGAACTGCAACTCACACATCAGCTCGACCGTGCCATTATTCTTCAGACCTTTTCACGCTGCGTGGCCACGCTTGAGCCCAATTCACCACGCGCGCACTTCGTGAATATCTCTGCCAACCTGCTGCGACACCCGAATGTCGTGACAGAGTTGCTGGCCGAGGCTTCCAGGAGTTGCGCGGCCTGTGGGGACCTGGTCGGTCCGGTAAAACCTGTCGTCATCGAGATTACCGAACGTGAACTGCTGGACGATCTGCCAGCGACTCGCCGCATGCTGCAACCGTTCCTCGATTTCGGCGTGCGGCTGGCCCTTGGACACTTTGGCAGCGGCTACTCCTCGTACAAATACCTCGCCGACCTGCCATTCTCGTACCTCAAAATCGAGGGAAGCCTGATCCGGCGCCTGACCGAAGCTCGCGTACGCACCATCGTGCAGGGCATACAAAGAACGGCTGCCGAACTTGGTCTTGTCACGCTCGCGGAATATGTCGAAAACGAACAGATCGCGAATATCACCCGCGAAATTGGCATCGACTGGGGGCAAGGCTACCACTTTGGCAAACCGGTGCTGTTATAGGGAATTACTGGCAAAGCTTGCTTAACGCCTCCTGCAGGCCAGTCACCAGAAGCAAAAAAGGCCGCCCGAAGGCGGCCTTTTTTACAGGCACGTCTTAATACTCAAGCATCCACAACCGCCTCGAGCGTGCCGGTCTCACCTTTGTTGTCTTTCCATGTCACCTTGAGCTTGTCGCCATTCTTGGCCGTCTTGGAACGAAAACCGAGTAGCGGATTCTCGGATACGCCGATCCCCATAATGGCGGTCGCCATGGTCTTGCCGTTCAACTCGAGATTCAATTCCTGTATGAAGTGCGCCGGAATTATCTTGCCGGTGGCCTTGTCCTTGCGAATTCCGGTTTCCATGGGATGCGTGACGAGCACCAGCACCTCGACAGCGCCTTCCTGGGTGCGCGTACGAATTTTTGTTTGTCTGGCCATAATCTCTATTCCTCTTTATAAGTTTCGTTCGTCAGCTAACGTCAGCAAGCCTGCACAACATTAGCCTTAATTAACCGCCGCAACCGCCCACGGTCACCTTGATCTGCTGGCTGGCCATGTGCAGTTTGCCGCCGGACTTGACGACCACTTTCACGTCCGAGGTCTTGCCCATTTTCATGCGCGCGCTGAAATAGCCGATTGCACCGGCACCCAGGTTGACGTTCGACACCAGCGGCTGGTTGTTGCCGGCCACCAGGATGGCGATGGCTTCGACATTCGCCAGGCCGGAGGAGACGGCGATCGGCACCACGGCGCCGTTTTCGGCCTGAATCGGGGCCTTGATCTTGATGTCCTTGCTGTCGGCGGTGGCACTGGTGCCGTACAGGGCCTTTCAGGGCATCGTCGATGGACTTGGCATCGAAGGCGGGGGCCGGCCAGGCGGCGGCCAATACCCGGGTCGGGGTCAACAGCCCGGCGGAGGCGGCCACGGCCAGCACGCTGCCGGCGACGGTGCCTTTGAGGAAGGTTCTGCGGTTTATCACGGTCACAGCTTTCTCCTTAATTGATTAAGAAAATCAGGATGCAGGGCATGGATAATATCTTGCTCGTTCGCAACTCTGTTGAATTCAGGCGGGCTGCTACATAGACGTGAGCTGGACGTCAATTATTCCACTATTTCCCACCGTCCAATCCACTTTGCGCAGCAGTTCGCGCGCTCAACAGGGGCTCGAGTTCACGCAGGGCCTGCTCGTAGACGCCACGTTTGAAATCCACAATCAGCTCCAGCGTGCTCCAGTACTCCTCCCAACGCCAGCTGTCGAATTCTGGCCGGTCGCAGACATTCAGCCGGACATGCTCTTCGCGGCCGAGAAAACGCAGCAGGAACCAGATCTGCTTCTGGCCGCGAAAGCGGGAGGAGCGCGGCGAGCGGCAAAATTGCGAGGGGATATCGTAGTGAAGCCAATCCTTGGTACGGCCCAGGATGTGCACATGCTCGGGCGCAAGGCCGACTTCCTCGTTCAGCTCACGAAACAACGCCTGTTCGGGCGTTTCTTGCGGATTGATACCACCCTGCGGGAATTGCCAACCGTTTTGGCCACAACGCCGCGCCCAGAACACCTGGTTCTCGTGGTTGCAGAGAATGATGCCCACATTTGGGCGATAGCCTTGTTCGTCAATCATGCGCGTGAAGACATCATCGTGCCTGAGGCACCAAGTTGAAAGGATTTTTTCACGAAGTGGTGGTCACGGCAATGACCTTGCACTTTCCATTCCCCCGGCGGACGAATCTGTTTATCCTTAGGCGCCCCACGAACCGGAGTCGCCAGTGAGTCTCGCCATTTTTGATCTCGACAATACTCTGCTGCGAGGCGACAGCGATCATGTCTGGGGCGAGTTCCTCGTTGAGCAGGGCGCCGTGGACCGCGCGCGCTTCGCGAGTGAAAATGACCGTTACTACGCCGCCTATCTGGCCGGCACACTCGACATCTACGAGTTTCTGGAACAGCATCAGCTGCGCCCGCTCGCCGAACACGATCGTGCCACTCTCGAGCGCTGGCGCCAGAAGTTTGTGTGCGACAAGATTACCCCATTGATTACACCGGCGGCGTGTGAACTGGTGGAGCAACACCGCGCGCGCGGTGACACCCTGCTCATCATCACTGCCACCAATAGCTTTATCACAAAACCGATCGCTGAGGCCTTTAACATCCCGCACCTGATTGCCACCGAACCGGAAGAGGTAAACGGCCAGTTCACCGGCAAGGTCGCGGGCGTACCGTCCTACCGCGAAGGCAAGGTGGAGCGTCTCAGCGAATGGCTCATTGACCGGCACGAGAACCTTGATGACAGCTGGTTCTACAGCGATTCCCACAACGACTTGCCACTGCTCAATTTGGTCGACCATCCGGTCGCAGTGAATGCCGACGCGACCCTCGCGGAATACGCGCGCGCGCGCGGCTGGACCATGATTGAACTTCGATGAATGCCCGGAGCGGGTTGCGAATTGCGCTGGTTGGCCTCGTGCCGCTGAGCTTTGCCTTTGCGCTCGTGACCGGCAGCGTGACACTCAATGCGGCGACAATCTGGCGTGTGCTCACCGGCGTCGACCATGGTTTGTCTGCCACGCTCGTTCTCGACCTGCGCCTGCCACGCGCGCTGAGCGCCTTCAGTGTCGGCGGATTGCTGGCGCTTGCCGGTTGTCTATTGCAGGCGCTGCTGCGCAATCCGCTTGCCGACCCCTATATCCTCGGTATCTCGGGCGGCGCCGCGGTGGCGGCACTCGGCGCGCTGTTGCTCGGCGCCAGCAGCGGCTGGGTCAGCGGCAGCGCGCTCCTCGGCAGTCTGGTCGCCATGCTGCTGGTGTTTGGTCTCAGCCATGGGCGCGGCGCCTGGACTGAAACCCGGCTATTGCTGACCGGCGTCGTGGTGGCCGCCGGTTGCGGCGCGCTCGTGAGCCTGATGCTGGCGCTTTCGCCACAAGCCAATCTTTCCAGCATGTTGTTCTGGCTGCTGGGCGATCTTGGCGAAAACAATTCTCCGGGCTGGGGATTGGCCGTACTGATCACGGGTCTGCTGCTGGCTGTCCCGTTTGCGCGGACGCTGAATCTGTATGCGCGTGGCGAACAGGTCGCTGCAGCGCTGGGCGAGAACATCTCGGTGCTGCGTTATGGAATATATTTTCTAGCCTCACTGCTGACCGCCACGGCGGTGACACTCGCCGGCAGTATCGGCTTCATCGGCCTGGTGGTACCGCATTTGTTGCGCCTGCTGGGCAGCACCGATCATCGCCGCCTGCTGCCGGACGCGGTGCTTCTTGGTGGCAGTCTGCTGGTAATTGCCGACACCCTGGCGCGCAGCGTGCTCGCGCCAGCACAATTGCCGGTGGGTGTACTCACGGCTCTGCTTGGCGTGCCGGTGTTCCTGTTGTTGCTGGCGCGCGCCGCGCGCGGTACCGCGTAGCCATGCCGCGCCTCGAAGCCCATGATCTCACGTTGCGCATCGGCAAGCGGTTGCTTGTGCAAGAACTGACCGTAGCCTTCGAAGCCGGACAGAACTGGGCAATTCTGGGTGCCAACGGCAGCGGCAAAACCACACTGTTACAAACGCTCGCCGGCCTGCGCCGAACCGATGGCGGCGAGGTGCTGCTGGATGGCCAGGCAATGCAGCTCACCCCCCGCCGTGTGCGGGCTCGGAAGCTCGGCATCCTTTTCCAGGATACACCGAACGCATTCCCCGCGAGCGTGTTCGAGACAGTGCTGAGTGGCCGCCACCCGCACCACGGTTTCTGGCAAACAGAATCGGGTGCGGATCGCGAGATAGCGCATACTGCACTTACGGCCGTCGGGCTCGCCGATTTTTCCAGCCGTAACGTCGCGACGCTCTCCGGTGGTGAACGCCGGCGCGTGGAAGTTGCCACGCTCCTGGCGCAGGATGCGCCGCTGTGTCTGCTGGACGAACCGGTCAATCACCTCGATCCACGTCATCAAATAGAGCTACTGCGGCTGGTATGTGCGCGTGCGCAGCATGTGGGGCATCTTAACCTGCTGGTATTGCACGATGTGAATCTGGCGTTGCGCTTTTGCAGTCATGGCCTGTTGTTGCTTGCCGACGGCGGCACGCGCCATGGCCGGCTGGCGGATATTCTGGACAGCTCGATACTGGAGACGGTTTACGGCTGTGCGATGCGCGAGATCCGCAGCGATGCTGGACGGCTGTTTTTTCCAGACTGACCCTCTAGGCAGACGCGTGCGATTCGATATACTGCGACAGGTGACAACGCTCACACTTCGTGATGTCTTGGCTGTACTCCCTGCCGACGGCATGCCTTCGCGCCCCTGCTTCGGCCACGCATGATTCACCTTCATTTCTTTCCCGGAACGCTGCGCACCCGCATGGCGCTGGCGCTCTCCGCCCTGCTCGTGTGCGCCATAATCGTCGCCATGCTCTACTCCGCGACACGCCTGGCGCAGACCCAGTTCAACGCGCAGCGCGAAGTCGCGACACAGCCTGATTGGCCTGCTCGAGCCAGCCGTGCAACAACTGGTCATGCGACCGGGCCTGTACGGCTCAGCGTCATGAATCCGGCACTGGCCAAGACCCTGCGCGACATCACCCATAATCCCGCCATCGGCAGCCTGCGCATCGCCGACGCGGCCAGCCACACGCTCTATCAACACGCCCAGGATCTCGAACCACCCAGCCGGCTCACCCGTCTGCTGACGCGCGAGAATCGTGCGCAGCGTCTGATGGCAGTGGAGTTCGACTATCCGGGTGGGCGTGGTGGCCGGGTCGAGCTTGCAGCTGTCCTACGGACCACTCAATGCCAGCATCCAGGAACTCGTACTGCAAAGCGGCTCTGTTCCTCGGCGCCTTGCTGGTCCTCATCATTGCGATTACCTACTCACTGCTGGCGCGCTTCACCGCGCCACTGAAACCACTCACCGAAATGGCGCGCGAAGTGTCGCGCGGCAACTGGTCGCCAAAGGTTGAATTGATCGATTCCGGCAGCAGTGAGATACGGGAACTCAACCGTGCATTCGCCGCCGGTTCCGCCAGCATGCAGCATCATGTTCAGAGTCTGGAGGAAACCCGCGAACTGCTTGCCCACAGCGAGAACCGTCTGCGCAAACTCATCAACGGCATGCACGAGATACTGTTCGAGCTCGACCAGGACGGCGACGTGAGTTTCCTCAATCCAGCCTGGGAACAGCTGACCGGCTTCTCCGTTGAGGAGACGCTCGGCCGACCGTTCGTCGACTTTCTCATGGAGAAAGAAGCTGCCCAACTGTTTGCTCCGAAGCCAGCTTGCTGCCCTGCAAGCGAAGCAGTGTGAGATCAGCCTGCGCACCGCCGCTGGCAAGCCGCTCTGGATGCACCTGGAAGCCAGCGCCCAACATGACAATGCCGGCCGCTTTACCGGCGTGATCGGCACACTCGGCGACATCACCCAGAGTGTCGAGTTCAATCACCTGCTAATCCGCATCAGGATGATCTCTACCACCTGTCAGTGACCGACCCGCTCACCGGTCTTGTACAATCGCCGCCACTTCGACACGCAACTCGATGTGATCCTTTCCGACCTGCTGCCACAAGGCCAGTCGGTGTGCCTGCTGCATCATCGACGTGGATGGCTTCAAGTTCATCAACGACACCTATGGACACCCGGTCGGCGACGAGGCACTGCGCACCATTGCCGGCCTGCTGCGTGCGCGTGCGCGTCGTCACGATTACATCGCGCGTCTCGCCGGTGACGAGTTCGCCCTGGTGCTCAAGCATGCCGGTCTGGACGACGCGACCGAAATCGCCAACGCACTGCACGACGCCATCAATTCACCCAGCATCAATCTGCCGGTCGGACACGTGCAACTTCAGATGCAGCATCGGCGTGGCCGCTGCACCGGTGCACGGCAGCAGCGCGCAGGCACTGGTGAGTGCGGCGGACGTGGCGCTCTACCACGCCAAACGCCGTGGCCGCAATCGTGTCGAGGTGCTGTCACCGGACATCAGCAAGGCGCTCATGTCCATCTTCAGCCAGGGCTTCCAGCTGCGCAACGCGCTCGAGACCGGCAACCTGGTGCCAGCCTTCCAGCCGATCTGCGACATCCACACTGGCGTGCCGATCGCCTACGAGGCGCTGGCGCGCATGCAGCACAACGGCGCACTGATCACGGCCGCTGACTTCATCACCGTGGCCGGTGAACTGGGGCTCACGCGCGAAATCGACCTGCACATCATCGAACAATCGCTGCGCCTGGCGCCGCTTGGCTATGGCCTGTTTCTGAACCTTGACCCGTCCTCATTCATTGATCGCGACTTTTCACACGAGCTCGGTGCATTGCTGGGGCCGGCGTGCCAAGGCGGTCGTTCCATCACCATTGAGATCACGGAGCGCGAAAACGTCGCCATAACCGATGCACTCTTCGATGACATTCAGACCCTGCGCGACCTCGGCTGCAAACTGGCACTCGACGATTTTGGCAGCGGCTACTCCACCTACCACTTCCTCAATCTGTTCCGTCCCGAATACATCAAGATCGATGGCATGTTCGTGCGTCGTATGCTCAAGACACGGGTCCGATCGAAAAATCGTGCAGCACATTCACGACCTTGCCTTGTCGTTCGGTGCCCAGACCATTGCTGAGAGCGTCGAGGACGAAGCAACTCGTGAGGCACTGCTGCAGATGGGTATCCACAATGCCCAAGGTATGCATCTTGGTTCACCACGTCTGTCCAGCGAGCATTGAACAGCACGCTTGACACTCTCCCCCACCAACCCCTAGAGTGCTGCGCAGCTTCAGGTGCTCCCTTGGATGTTTACATCCGGGAGTGAAACGGGAAGCCGGTGCGCGTGATGTCTCACGCCATTCCGGCGCTGCCCCCGCAACGGTAAGTGCGTTGCGGTGAATCACGGCCTTGGCGCACCCTGCGCCGGCCAGCCACTGCATCTTGCGATGCGGGAAGGCGATTCACCGATCATGCACGAGCCCGGAGACCGGCCTGAGGCCCAAAGCAACGCTGCGGAGGGCAGCTGGTCGCACGGAATCTTCCGTTCGCCTTCTCTCTCCCGCGTTGTGCCTTCAAACCTTGTCTGCGCACGTGGGGTGCGCCGGGAGATTGCGTGAAGAAACTTGTGTCGATACCGGCCCTGATCGGCCTGTCTTTCCTTTCCATTCATGTCGCCGCTGAACCGGCCGACGAAATTATCGTCACCGCCACGCGGACCGCGCAAACCGCAAATGAGTCGCTCGTGCCAGTGCATGTCGTCACCCGCGACCAGATCGAACAAAGCCAAGCCAAGAGCATCGAGGAATTGCTGACCGGCCTCGCCGGTATCGACAGCTCGGTGTCCGGCGGTTACGGAAAGACCACCAACTTCTATCTGCGCGGCACGGGCTCTGGCCATGTACTCGTGCTGATCGACGGCGTCCGTGTCGGTTCCGCCACGCTCGGCAGCACCCAGTTCGAATCACTGCCGGTTTCCGAGATCGACCGCATCGAGATCGTGCGCGGGCCGGCGTCGAGCCTGTACGGATCGGATGCCATCGGCGGTGTGATCCAGATCTTCACCCGGCGCGGGACGACGCCGTTCCGGCTCGACGCTGAGGCCGGCTACGGCACCTACGACACCGGCAGCGCCGCCGTCGGTGTGTACGGAGATGCCGGCGACACGCAATACAGTCTGCGCGCCAGCCACTTCCACACCGGGGGCTTCGACGCGCAACGCAACCTCGCACCGACACCCTACGGGCCGACGCAGAACCTGCCTGACCGTGACGGTTACACCAATACCGCCGCATCGTTCAACCTGTCGCGCCGTTTTTCAAACGGCGCGAGTCTCGAAGCAAGTGCATTGGAGAGTATCGGCGATACCGAATCCGACGGTTTTTATGCACGCACCCGGAATGAGCAGCGGGTCATCAGTGCCAAGGCCGGCATCAGCCCGCTTTCCGCCTGGCGCAGCCTGCTCATGGTCGGCACTCAACTTGATGTGGCCGACAACTATTACACAGACAACACACTTGGCAGCCGTATCGAAACACGACGCCAAACTGCCAATTGGCAGAATGATTTTACACTTGCCGAGAAACAGATCATCACAGCCGGTATAGACACCCTGACCGAAGAGGTGGGTGGCACGATCGCCTACAGCGACACAAAGCGTGATAACACCGCCGGCTATCTGCAGTATCTCGGTGAATTCGGCGCCATCAACCTACAGCTCGGCGGGCGTCACGACGACAACTCGGCCTATGGCGACGTCAACACCGGGCAGGCCGTCCTCGGCGTCCGGCTCTCGTCGACACTGCGCCTGACTGTCTCGCACGGCACCGCCTTCAAGGCACCGACTTTCAATGACCTCTATTGGCCGGCCGACAGCTACACCGACACGTTCTCGGGTATCACCTACATCAGTGCCGGCAATCCTGCAGTGCTGCCGGAAGAATCCCGCTCCAGTGAAGTCGGCCTGGACTACCAGCCCACCGCGCGCCTGCAGCTCCGGCTCAATGCCTTCGAGACCGATATCCAGAACCTGATCGCCTGGAACACGACCCTGACCGCGCCCAACACCTACACCAGCATGCCGGAGAACATCTCGCGGGCACACATTAACGGGGTCGAAACGCAACTGCGCACCGAAATCTCCGGCTGGTCAACACGCGCCGCCTACACCTGGCTCGATCCACGCGACGAGACTACCGGCAACCTCCTGCCGCGGCGCGCGCAGAGCACCTTCCGGCTCGACATGGACCGCCGTATCAACCGCTTGCGTGTCGGCGCTGGCTGGCTGGTGCAGGGCGAGCGCTACGATGACGTGGACAACACCGTGCGCCTGGGTGGTTATGGCGTATTCAATCTGCGCGCCCAATACAACCTGACCAGGGCCTGGTGGTTACGTGCACGACTCGATAACGTCGCTGACAAAAAATATGAAACAGCGGCCACCTTCAACTCCTCCGGTCGCAGCCTGTTTGTGACGATCGGTTTCCAAGGGCCATGAAATCATTATGAGACGTCTGACACATTTTTTGATGGCCTCCGCCCTGCTGCACGGCCTGTTGCTGACCGCTAGCAGTGATCTTGTGCGCATTGATGCCGGTGCGGACCATCTAATGCTTTCAGTCAACCTGGAAGCCGACAGAATCAGCATGCCCGCAGAACGCGCGCGGGCGATCACCGCGCATACCCTGCCGGCCGCAACTGAGTCCGGTACAACATCAGCGTGGGTCAATGCAAACGAGACATCTGCATTATCAGATACAGGTACCGCTGACCGCAGCGAACAGGGTGCTGCGGCGCGCGTGCGAGCGCGTGTGCTGAATGACCTGGCCCGACACTTCTACTATCCGTCAATCGCCCGCATGCGTGCCTGGGAAGGCCGGGTGCTGCTGGCCTTCCGCGTGGAACAGGATGGCCTGCTGCACGCGCCACGACTGGTACACACTTCCGGTTTTGGCGTGCTGGATGAAGCAGCGTTAAACTCATTGCGGAAAGTGGTGCGGGTCGCCGATGCCGGCGGCCCGCGCCTCGACATGGAGATTCCGGTGATTTACCGGCTCACAGACGCGCGCTGATGGGACACCGACTCACAAAAATCTACACCCGCACCGGCGACGACGGCACAACCGGTCTCGGCGACGGCACGCGCGTGCCCAAGGATCATGCGCGCGTGGAAGCTTTCGGTACGGTGGACGAGCTCAATAGCATTCTCGGACTACTGCTGTGCGAAGCACTCGACGACGAAATGCGTACTGCGCTCACGCACATCCAGCACACGCTCTTCGACCTCGGTGGCGAGCTATGCATTCCCGGACGCAGGGTGTTGGCTGAAGCCCAAGTGACCGAGTTGGAGAATCTGCTTGACCGGCTGAATAACAACCTCGCGCCACTCAAGGAGTTCATCCTGCCCGGCGGCATCCGCACCGCGGCACTCTGTCATCAGGCACGCACTGTGTGCCGGCGCGCTGAACGGCGCGTGTACTCGCTGTCTCAACGCGAGCCCGTGTCGCCAGTGTCTCTTAAATATCTCAACCGCCTGTCCGACTTGCTGTTCGTGATGGCACGCACCCTGAACCAGGCGAGTGGCACACCGGACGTGCTCTGGCAACCGGCGCAGAAGAATCCCTGAGTTATTGACGTTCGCCTAGGTACGCGGTGCGCGCTTTTTCCAAGGCCTCACACACACGTCGCGCGCCTTGCAAGACACGCGGAGTCTGACGCAACACCAGCTCACCTGGCACGCTGTACACCTGGCCGGCGCGCACGGCCCGAAGCTTTGTGCGCTCGCCCCACCATTGGCGCACACTCTCGACAGTGCCGAGCTGGTCACTGAACAGAATCACGTCCGGATCCTGCAGTACCACTGCTTCGATACTGACTTCTGGTGCAATCAAATCGGATGCAGCGAACACATTGTTTCCGCCGCACAGTTCCAGGACGTCACTAGCCAAGTGCGTGTGATTCAGGGTCATGAGCGGCTGATGGTCAATTTCAAAGAACACGCGTACCGGTCGGCGATCGTGATAATGGCTACGCAACCGGGCAAGCTCACCCCGGAATTCCGTGGCGGCTGCCCGTGCCGCGCGTTCGCTTCCGGCCAGACGACCCAGTCGAATGAGTGTGTCCGGCACGTCGCCCAAACGTTGTGGCTCGGAAAGAAACACCGGAATACCGAGTGTCGCAAGCCTTTCCAGATCGGCACGTGCATTTCCGCTCTGCCAGCCCACTGCCAGATCCGGTCGCAGTGCCAGAATTCGCTCCAGGTCCAGACGCATACCGCCACTCACTTGTGGCAAGTCGCGTGCCGCCGCCGGATAATTACTGAACGCCGAGACGCCGACCACACGCGCGCCGGCACCGGCGGCAAACAGCAGTTCAGTGACATGCGGCGCAAGACTCACAATACGCTGCGCCGGAGCGTGCAGGCGCACAAGCTTGCCGGTGTCATCCGTGACGACAAGTTCCGCGCGCACGGGGACTGCCAGCACGGTTAGTGTGAACAGCATTGCAATACGGGACTGAACAGAAGGACACATGGTCTAGTCCGCCACTGGAGGACAACCGTGAAAGACAAGCATTGGCATTGCGTTCACACCACTACCCTGAATGCGAATGCGCGTAAGGCCGGCGTTGTGAACCTGAATGCGAAACATGTGCTCGGCCGGGCTGCCAAGCACCAGACTCAGAATCAGGCGTGTGATGCCGGCATGCCCTACGATGAGTACTCGTTGCCCGGTATTCGCGGCGCAAATATCGGCCCACGCTGCGGATACACGTGCCTGAAAACTCGTGAGTAACTCGGCGCCATCAGGCCGATTGCCAACCGGATTGCGCCAGAAATTTGCAAGCCGGAGAGGATCATCACACCGGATCTCATCCGGTGTGCGGCCCTCCCAATCGCCAAAACCGATTTCCTTAAGGCGCTCATCGGTTTTGAGTGGCAGTAAGAGGTGCCCGGACAGCTCCTGTGCGAATTCTGCGCAGCGCTTGAGCGGTGAGCTGTAAATTACATCCCAGTCCTGCCTGCCCATAACTGCAGCGCGCATCTGTTGCCATCCCTGCTCACTCAGCGGGTCGTCTATCTGACCACGATAACGTCGGCCGCCAACCGGTTCACCGTGGCGCAGCAGGTCAATCTGGGTCTGAATTGGAGGCTGGGTGCTCATTGCGTCAGGACGAATGAAGTACGGCTTCATTCATGGCATGCGAGTCGACTACTGTAAGTTGCTCAGCAGGGGAAACCGCGCGAGCTGTCTTTACCTGCTAACGGGTAAAAAATCCTGCCAGATGGGCACCGGCCATGAGCAGTCCCACAGCCAGCCAGAAAAGCATCACGCGCCAGACAAGCGCTACGGCACGTCGCACGTCGCCCGCGTCCGGCAGCGAGGCGGGATCAATCGCCATATTTCCATATGCATCCTTCTCACCGTCTTCACAGGTATCGAGATGCAGGGCACCTAGGCCGGAGGCCAGCAACGGACCACTGCCCAGTCCCGACCACATTCCGGCCTGACGACGCCAGCAGAGCAGCGCATCCTCGAAACTGCCCATAATAGCGTAGGAGATTGCCATGATACGCGCCGGCAACCAGCAGAGCAGATCATCGAGTCGCGCCGCCGCCCAACCAAACTCCGCAAACTGTGTGTTGCGGTGCGCCCAAAGTCGATCAAGCACCGCGGCCAAGCGTTGCAACATGGCCCCGAGCGGGCCAAGCAAGAGAAACCAGAAGATCGGCGCGGCTACAAGCGAGTTCGCCTGTTTGAGCACCGCTTCGACAGCCGCATGCGCTACGCCGGCGCCGGTTGTTTCAACCGTGTCTTTTCCGGTCAAGTCCTTGAGGCGTGAGGCCGCCTGCGCAACATCACCATTTTCGAGCGCCGTGGCCACCGCCTGCGCCACGTCACTTAGGCGATATAGGTCGACACACAGGTAGAGCACGGCGACTGCAAACAGGAATACCAGCACTGCAGCAATTTGGCCGAGAACGAGCGTGGCAAGAAAAATAACCAGAATGATTGGCGCAATCGCAAGCAGGACAGCAAAAATGCCCTGTGAACGCAGGCCGCCGTTGAACCGCTGCTCTATGGATTCCGCCCAGTCGCTATACCAGGCCCAGATCTGGAACCCACCACGATCTGGCAGCCAGCGGTCGAGCACAAGTGCCAAAAAGATAATAATGAGGATGCTGGTCATGTTGATGTTAAGGCTTGAGAATCATTCATCACTTTACGGACTCTGAATTCCAGCCGCAAGCGGTTCATGCCGGAAGCTTTCGGGCCAACGCATGTCGATAGCGCTCCCAATTAAAATATGGCCCGGGATCGGTCTTGCGTTCCGGAGCAATATCGGCGTGTCCGACAATGCGCTCAGGTGTAATGCCGGGATAGGCAGTCTGGAGTGCACGGGTTACTTCGATAAGCGCACGATACTGTGCCTCTTCGAATGGGGCATAGTCGGTGCCTTCCAATTCGATGCCTATCGAAAAGTCATTCACACGCTCGCGCCCGTCCAGTGTTGACACCCCGGCGTGCCACGCTCGTTCCTGAAAAGGGACAAACTGAATAATCTGACCATCGCGACGTATAAAGAGGTGAGCCGATACGGAAATCCCGTCTATCTCACGGTAGAAGTGATGACAGGTGAAATCCAGACTGTTGCAGAACAGGTGCTCCACATCTGCGCCGCCGTATTCACCGGGCGGCATGCTAATGGTGTGTATCACCAAGGCATTGATGGCCGCTTCCGCCGGGCGGGTATCGCAATTTGGCGATAATGCATAGCGCACCCCATCAAGAAGACCGCGCACCTTGTCTATCTGCATCAATACCCGTCCCATCTATAGACTGTATTTAGACTGTATTTCCGTCTTCTCTTCGCAGTTCGAACTGGTTCTGCGGCCCTATGCGCGAATAACATACCGTCATTTTGGGAATATAGGCCATGGCTTGCAGAAATTCTTATATGTGCGAAACTTAGACTATATTTATAACCGGTTACATTAGAAGAAAACATGGCCGTTCGGCCGTTAATGTTGCAAAGTCTGAATGCTGTCGGTGTACCACAAACCAGAGGAACCCGAGCAATGCGAAGCCTGAAATTTCTGATCACCTCCCTGTCGCTGGCTGTCTTTCTCACTGTTAGCCTGCCGAACACGGCATTGGCCAATGAAGCCGGTACCGAATCAGGTGATGACGTTTCAATCCTCCTCGATCTCTTTATTCTGCGGCCAGTGGGCGTTGTGGCCACCGTAGCGGGCGTAATAATTTTTGTCCCCTCGTTACTCATCGCGTTGCCAACCGGGAGCGTGAAAAAGACATTCAACGCGCTTGTGGCCAAACCGGCTGTCTACACATTCTGGCGCACTTTAGGCGAAGAAAACTAACCCTTTGTTGGATCAGAGGCACTGCTTCAACACATCACTAACTTCGACGTCGGTCAATTCGACCGGATTAGTCTGCATACTGCTGCCACGGCAGTTGGCGACAATTCTGGGGATATCCGACTCCTGGATGCCGTAGCTTCCTAGTCGTGGCAAGTTCATCCGCTGTGTCCAGTTCCGGAGTGTCTGTACCAGTAGTTGCCGGGCCTCATCACTGGGTAATCCAGGTTTACCGTTCAGCAAGCGGCCGATCTGAGTATATTTCTCCAGTGATCGGCTATCCGGTGCTCGTTCACGTAGTGCCCGAATGTTCATTTCAGTCGCGGCGGCCACAATTGTTCCACATACCACGCCATGCGGAATTGGGAAAAATGCCCCCAGGGGTGAGGCCAATCCATGCACGGAGCCCAAGCCAGCTTGGGCGAGCGTTATGCCTGAAAGCAGAGCGGCATAAGCCATCTTGTTGCGCCCGGATGCGGCGTTCTCGTTTCCTGCGTACCAGTCGAGCAACCCCGTGCGCACGGCATCGAGTCCGCTCAGTGCCAGTGCATCGGTAAATTGATTGGCGCGACGCGACACATAGGATTCGAGCAATTGTGTCAGCGCGTCCATTCCATTGGCAGCGATAAGACTGGGTGGGCAGCTGGCCAGCAGTAACGGATCGACGACGGCAACATGTGGCACAAGCAGGTCGTGTCGGAAGGATTTCTTGTAGCCTTGCGGACCCTGAAAACTGAGCACTGCGTTCTTGGTGGCCTCGCTACCGGTTCCCGCAGTAGTTGGCACAGCTATGAATGGCGTAGGCGGACCCGAATAAGGGAGTTCCGGACCCGCTCCTTCAAGATGGTCCATAACCGAATTGCCATTCGGCAACAGGCCGGCAACCGCCTTGGCGGCATCCAGCACGCTGCCACCGCCGATTCCAATAACCACATCAATGCGACTGTCGCGCCAGGTACACACCGTGTCGTCAACGAGTTGAGGTGAAGGTTCAGCCTCGACGGACTCAACTTCCCATGAGACGCCCTGCACTTGCAGGCCGGATACCAGTTTTCCCCAGTATAGAGAGTCGCGGAAGGAATGGCCGCCTGTAAGAATGAGTGCGCGCCTGCCGAAAGACGCTGCATGCATAGGCACTTGCGCGAGCATTCCCTCGCCAAACACAATGCGTGGGAGACTGGAAACTGTAAACGACGAGATCACTTATTGAGACTTCGTGTAGCGATGGTCGAAATTAAAGTTATGGGTAGTCCAAGACCTGGCGGCGGTGGAATGCACACTGATTTATGGAGAAGATATTTGGGCAAGCAGCATTTGTTGATCACTGTGCCCCCAAATAGTCCCTGAGGTAGTCCCTGAGGCGACTGTGCATTACCAGAAAAAAACCTGCAACACATTGAATAAATGGTGCCGGTGACCGGAATCGAACCGATGACCTACTGATTACGAATCAGTTGCTCTACCAACTGAGCTACACCGGCAACGAGCCGGCAAGTATAAGGTGTTTATAACGGGAGAAACAACAAATCGCCGGTAGTGTTCAGTGAGTGTCCTGAACATTGGGGCTCATGCGCACTATCACGTCCACACCCTCCATATGCATGCCCTCGGGCAATGCCGGCAGCCTGCCGATCAGCACGTCCTCGTCAGGAATATCCATTAGCCTACCGGTCGAGGTGTCATAAAAGTGATGATGCGGGGCGGTATTCGGGTCGTAAAAAACACGCGTCGGGTCGGCAACCACTTCACGGATCAAGCCACGCTCAGAAAACAGACCCAGGGTGTTATACACAGTAGCTTTGGAAACGCGTGCGGTCTCACTATTAACCATGGCAAATATCTCTTCCGCCGACAGATGCTCTCCACGGAGGAATAGCGCCTGAGCTATCTCGACACGCTGGCTGGTTGGATTGATTTCATGCGTCCGCAACAGCGCTGCGATCTCTTCTTGCGTGTATGCCATTTTGTTCTGCATGAAACTGTCTGCCCTTAAACTTAATTCAAGTTTAGAATGATTATAACTTAAAATGCGGGATATTCGAAAGCCTGAGGGTGTATGGAACATCCTGCTGACAGAACCGAACAATTCAGAACTGACAAAATCCTTTAATTTCAACCTGATTGGCGACCGCATTTCGCCCCTTTTTCCGCCACGACTACATATCTATATCTGAATCTGACGGAACAACAACAATCCAACATTCAACCATGGTATATGATCCAGTCAGACGTGTTTTCCATTAGCAAGAACCCTATGAGTACTTATTAGAGATTAGTGATAATTTACGAATTACCGTTAATCTATATAAACAGACCGTTTGTCATATTCAAAAAATACTGTAATAACCGTTCATCTGCTTATATATACCGTCTATACCATTTTCATATTTCAAGAATCAAACCAAAAAATCAACATCAATTTCTTGGATTCGCTGAGTGGCGCCCTTGCGAACTCACCAAGACAATTTACACTTAATTCAAGAACGGCAGAAATCTTTAGTATTACCAAGGCATTTTCGAACAATATGAACAACGCCCTGCCAAAAATAATAGTAAATGCACAGAAATATCTCCGAATTGACAATCCGTTTGTCGGAATAAATAATCCGTTAATCGGATCCAGTATTCCCGCAATTGAACCGTTCATCTGTATAAATCAACCGTTCAAGTCTAATGAACATTACAGTAAACAGATGCTTGGTTTCACGCTGATCGAGCTCGTGGTCACCATGGCCGTCGCGGCAATACTTATTACTGTTGCCGTACCCGCTATGCGAACTTTTATCCAAAACGGGCGCATTAATACTCAGATAAACGACTTGAAGGGAGATCTTAGCCTGGCCCGCAGTGAGGCCATTAAACGGCGCACGAATGTCGGGATCTGCAAGTCCGTAAATGGCACTACCTGTGCCGGCGGCGGAGACTGGCGGGATGGTCGCGCAATCTTTGTCGACTTGAACAATAACAGTACTTGGCAGGCAGGCGAGACAATCCTCCGCTTCCGGGAGGGGCTGCCTTCAGGTGCCTATACCCTCACAACAAGTGCGGAGCTGCCTGATCCAATTATTTTCAAACCAAATGGGGCTTCCAGCGTTCCACTTGGTGGACCTGTGGGACTTTTCACTTTCTGTGACCCTCGTGGCGCGAGTCATGGCAGGCAGGTCAGCTTGAACTCCTTAGGCCAAGCCTCGGTGCTCCCCGATCCCCCAGGGGCCTGCTACGTAGGCAATACGGAAAACACCTTGTATATGACTCACCCGAATCCGATGGTTTCCCACTGTACCCTGAATACGCGATCAAATCGCGAGCGTGGATTCAGCTTGCTTGAGGTGCTCATCGCCCTGCTCGTGTTGTCTGTCGGCCTTCTTGGCATAGCTGGCCTGCAAACCGTAAGCCTGCGATTCAACCATCAGTCCTACGAGCGCACTCAGGCAACAGTATTGATCTCCGAAATGTTTGAGAAAATTACAGCCAATCCCACTGCAGCAACGGCTGGCAGTTTTGACTCGGTCGCGTTGGGCGATACCTCGGCAAGCTACTCGGGCTATGGGTCTTGCCCCGCAAGCTGCACCGCGACGCAGCTTGCCACCTTCGATCTCTTCCGCTGGAAAAGCTCACTTGAGGATCCCAGGCGATTGGCCCAGGGGCAAGGATCGATTACACGTGTGCCGGACCCGGATGGCGCCACTGCCCATGTTTATGACATCACGGTTAGCTGGGTGGAAAACGGCCTTCCGATGACACAGACCATGCGTATGCGAACACAAAAGACACAATTGCCATGATGAGTAAAAACAAACAGCCTGCGACTGCCGCACGTGGCTTTTCACTTGTGGAGCTGATGATTGCCTTGCTCATCGGTTTAGTCATTGCGATTGGTGTCGTCCAGATTTTCAGTGCCACGCGCGCCACGTATCAGCTTGATGAAAGCCTGGCGCGTGCCCAGGAAAATGGGCGCTTTGCCCTGGAATTCCTGAGTCAGGATGTCCGCCACGCCGGATACGCCGGATGCAATCGCGATGCCTCCACGCATTTGAACAACTGTCAATAATGCTTGCCATCCCAGCACAGGGCGGGCTTACGCATAGAAGGCGTCTCCGGTGCCGAGTACAGCGCCCAACCCACCGGCTTCGGAGATACGTACAATCTTCCCGCAACCCCCACCAATACCACATCCGGGTGGGCTCCAGCGCTCACCGCGGTTGCCGGTGTTCCGGGCGGTAATCTGGCCGTCGCGGCGACTGGCGCACTCCCCGGCACAGACGTGCTCGCGCTGCAGCGCATGGTGCCAAACTCCTGGGCGCTGGTTGCGCCTTACATCACCGCTGACAACGTTTATATAGATCCTGCTTTCGTGAGCGAGGTAAAGGACGGCGACATCCTGTTGGTCGCCGACTGTCGGTAATGCGGTGGCATTTATGGTCACCAGTATTTCTGCCCACTGGCGAGATCAGCCATACCGCCAGCGCCACGACCAACCGCTGCGAACGCTGGACAGGCGGTCTTGATACGGCAAACGCCGCGGCTGCGGCTGCGCCGTCCCCGTTTGACCACGATCCCGAGTCCACCACCGCGATGGGCAAGCTGGAGACTGTCGTGTACTTCGTTGCCAACGACCCGGCGGCGCCTGCAGCAGACCCTCGGCCAACCCTGTTCAGGCGAGTGATGCTGGTCAACGGTGGCGTCGTTGAAACGACTGCGCTGGTGGATGGGGTGGAAAACTTTCAGGTGCTGTATGGAGTCGATGACGTGCCCTCCCATCGACGGGGCGGCCGATAAGTATGTTACGGCAAACAACGTCAGTGACTTTGCCAGGGTCGTTAATGTCCAGATTGGCCTTCTCGTCTACGGCGTCAACGCGACCGGCACGGCGAGCGACATCGAATTCGACACCGATATCCACGATGTCGCGGGAACCAGTATCGTTCCCACAGTCAACAGCAGACGAAAACGCCGTGTGTTCAACACCACTATCCAGTTGCGCAACCGGAGCTTCTGACACATGCTCATCAATACTGGCAGCGCTCGACGCAAGGTGCCCGCACAACGGCAGCGCGGCCGAACAATTCTATCGCACGCGGATCCGCGTGCGGGTCGCTTAACTCATTTGCTGGGCAGCAAGCAGCAGGGTACCGCCCTGATCTTCGCGCTGGTGATGTTACTGTTACTCACCATCCTCGGCATCACTGCCGTCACCACCTCCAGCCTGCAGGAAAAAATGGCCGGCAACATGCGCGATCAATACATGGCCCAGCAAGCCGGTGACTCGATATTGTTCGACGGCCAGGCGTTGATCTTTAACCAGAAAACCAAGCCGCTACCCAGTTGTCCGCCAGACCCGGTAGCGCTCATTTGGGACAGCAGCTGCCTGCCGACAAGCACTGGCGCCGCCAGCCGCGAACTGGTGGCCAACTGCCACCGACGCCTGGTGGACCACCAATGGCATCGTCTCAGGTGTGGCCAATACGCACACGGCCCAGGAACCGCGTTTCGTGGTGGAGAACATACAAAAAGTTCCGATTGAATGCGGAGATCGGGCATAAAAAGAAAGTTGAATCAATTTACTTCCGGACGACCGGCTGGTCGGTGGGCGTCAGCGACTACGCTCGCGGCCTGTTCCAGGGCATCTTTTCAAAAGATCCGATACCTACGTGAACCCATGAATACCCGGGTCGACAGTGCAAATCTCGAACGGAAAAAACGTTCCAGACATCAAGCGGAGACTGACATGAAGAATTCCTGTACCGGCGTCAAGAAATTGTCCGTTACATTCGGACTCAGCCTGTTGCTGCTGTCTCTCGGCCAGAACAGCGCCCGCGCACTGAATCTGCCGGATGTGCCCCTGTCGTCATTCGCCAGCGTCGAACACAACGTGCTGCTGACCTTCGACGATTCCGGCAGTATGGCGCGTGGCTATCTGCCGGATACCATATCCGGGCAAGACGACGAGCGCCGCGGCTGCGCCAGCGCGTTCAATGGCATGGCCTACGACCCAGCTGTGACCTACACGCCGCCACCGGTTCGCAACAATCCAGGCAACTTGAAGGACACCGCGGTCGACTTGCCGGACGCCAGCTTTAGCGGTGCCTGGATCAATGGCTTCTACACCCCTGCAGGAACGGTAAATCTCAGCACGAGCTATAAACCTGTGTGGATAATGAACAGCACCATGACGAGCAACAGCACCTATGCCTCTTGCTCCCTGGCGCCCACGGCGGAACCGGCGTTCCGGCGTTCTACTATGTCTACGATATTGCGCTGGCGGGCACAGGAAGCTGCCCCGCGACGCCCGTGTTGACCAACAACAATTGCTACCGGCTCGTACAGCACAATAACGTCGCCGCCGGCGGCGCCTGGACCGCGGCACAGCAGACCAACTTCGCCAACTGGTATTCGTATTATCGCACCCGCAACCTCGCGGCCAAGTCCGGGGCCGGACGCGCGTTTCGCGGCTTTGAAAACAATGTGCGTGTCGCCGGCCAGCTACTCAACAGTACCGACACCACAGCCGGTCCCTCGAACGGAATCAGTTTCACCAGAACGACCTCGACCAACACCACCAATGTGTTGAAACGTTTCTGCGATGACCCGGCTGGCACCGACAGTCTGTGCAAAGACGGCTCTCTCGCCAGAGAAGAATTCTTCACCCGCCTGTATAACTCGCCCGCCAGCAGCGGCACACCACTGCTGCAGGCTATGCAACGCGCAGGCAATTCATTTGGCTCCGGCAACACCGGCAGCTACAGCCCGTACCGGGACATTCCCGGCGACCCCGTCTCCGCCACCAACCCGGAACTCGGCTGTCGCAAGAATTTCCACATCATGATGACGGACGGTTACTGGAATGGCTCGACGGGCGTGTCGGGTAATATTGATGGTGCGTCGCGCACGCTTGGTGATAACAGTACCTACACGCCCATTGCGCCTTATACCGACACCAGGTCCGGCACGCTGGCGGACAATGCGTTCGAGTACTGGTACAAGGATCTGCGCCCGGATCTTGCCAACAATGTCCTCCCGGTGGAAACCGATCCAAACGGGACTGCGGCGCAGCGCAAGTGGAACCCGGTGAACAACCCGGCTATCTGGCAACACATGCAAACCTTCACCATCGGCCTGGGGATTCAGGGAACACGCAATCCAGCCAATTATTTCGACACCACGCTTCCGGACAGCGCTGGCGATTGGGACGAATTGAAGAGCGGCACCCTTGCCTGGCCGAATCCGCTGGACGCAGAAGATGGTGATCGCATCGATGATTTATGGCACGCCGCGGTCAACGGCCGCGGCAGATACTTCAGTGCCGATGCCCCGAATGCGTTGGTCAACGCCTTCACTCAGATTATCGGACAAATCAACAGGGAAACGGGCAGCGCGGCTGGTCTCGGCGCCAGTGGCAGCACGACCGCCGGGGGCACTTCGGTATACCAGGTCGCCTACGACAGCAACAATTGGGCAGGCCGACTATTCTCCAAAGCAGTGGATGCCAGTGGTTCCCCCGTCAGCATTAACTGGGAAGCCGGCACGGACGGCCTGAATACGCAGAATTATAATACTGGCCGTAAAATCCTGACTTACAACCCAACCAACGCGTTAGGCAATCGCGGGGTGGCATTCCGTTGGGGCAATCTCAATGCGGCGCAGCAGGCGGCACTTAATAAAGACCAATTAAACGTAACGGATACGAATGGTTCTGCGCGACTTGATTATTTGCGGGGCGCTTCGGCCAATGAAGGCACTGGCTTGGGATTCCGGGTCCGTGTCTGCTACGACCCCGCAACGGTCGGGAGCAGCCAACCCACCTCTATTACCTGTCCCGCCAATGTAGGCAAGTTGGGCGATATTATCGATTCTATCCCGATCTATGTCGGCAAACCCGACTTCGGCTATCCCGATACCCTCGAGAGTGCTTCCTACTCAACTTTTGCAACCAGCCAGGCAAGTAGAAAGACAAATTGTATACGTTGGCGCCAATGACGGCATGCTGCACGGCTTCGGGGCTGCCGATGGCAAGGAAGAAATTGCCTATGTGCCAAATCAGGTTTACACCAATGTCAGTCCGAACAACCTCGGCCTGCTTGCCTCGCCATTCTACTCACACCGTTTTTACGTGAATTCGACGCCGACGGTAGGTGACGCCTTTATTAGCGGCGCCTGGCGTACCATGCTGGTCAGCGGTTTGCGCAAGGGTGGGCGGGGATACTTCGCGCTCGACATCACCGATCCGTCAACCTTTTCGGAAGCGAATGCCAGCCAGATCGCGAAATGGGAATTCACCGATCCGGATCTTGGCTTCAGCTATAGCCAGGCCGCGATCGTCAAGATGGCCACCGGCCAGTGGGCGGCGGTGTTCGGCAACGGCTACAACAATACCGGCACCGGCCGGGCCATGCTGTTCATTGTCGATATTGCCACCGGCAACCTGATCCGGAAAATTGACACCGGAGTCAGCGGTGGTGGCGGGACCGTCGCCAACCCGAATGGTATGGCCACGCCTGCGATCGTCGACATGAACAATGATCACATCGCCGATTACATCTACGCCGGGGATCTGCTTGGCAAAATGTGGCGCTTCGACGTGCGCAGCAACACTTCCGCGGACTGGGTCCTGGCAGCGAATGTCACGCCGCTCTTTACCGCTCGCGATGCGCTAAACGCACCGCAGCCCATCACGACCAAGCCCTCGGTGGGATTCCACCCCGAAGGATTTGGCGGGCTGATGGTCTATTTTGGCACCGGTAAATTTCTCGAGAACTTCGATAACGTTGCCACCGGAACACAGCAAATTCAAAGCTTCTATGCAATTTACGATCGCGGTGTGACCGGCCGGAGTACGGAGCCCTCCAGAACGGAGTCGACGCCTATCGTGCGAGCGGACCTGTTGCAGCAAACAATCGACACCACGATCGGTACTGTAGGCACGTTCAGCACACGCAACATCAGCGACAATCCCATAAACTGGCGTCTGGACCGGGTCTCCACCAACACGCACCTTGGCTGGTACCTGAACCTGCCGGAAAACGGAGAAAAGCAGGTAACCGACTCGCTCCTGCGTGAGGGCCGGATTATCTTCACGACCCTGAGCCCGGGTACCGACGCGTGCGACCCGGGTGGTACGGGCTGGCTGATGGAATTGAACACAAAGAACGGCGGGCGGCTGGATGAAACGCTCGATCTGAATGGAGATGGTTTATTTGATGGCAGTGACAACAGTGGGAACGCCTATGGTGCGGCAGGCGCACAAGCCTCCGGAGGCGGCAGTCTCTCCGGCCCGATTGTGCTGACCAACCCGCCGAGTCTGCCGCCCCCGGCCGGACCGCAGTACTCGGAGACGAAGCTGGTCGTGACATCCAAAGGCGCCATTGTGTCGATGAAGGAATCAGGCAAACCGAATGCGCCTGAAGCCTGGCGACAACTGAAATGATTTACAATCCAGCCCCTTCTCTCTCAAAGCGAGAGAAGGGGCAGTTGTGTAAGAATGCTCAAGCGTGGCGTAACACACAACGTAACAAGTTAGTTAGCGTCGTGCCGGATGAACGCTTCCACGACACCCGCTGTAAAATGCAAACTGTCCATGAGAATTTTTTCTGAGGGAATTGCGATGAAGAAATACAACGCCAATGGCTTCACATTAATGGAAGTCATGATTACCGTGGTCATCATCGGTATTCTCGCGGCTATTGGCTACCCCAGTTACATCAAATTACGTGACCGAGTCGCGGCGGTCGGATGCAACCATCAATCTGACGCGCATTGCTGCACTACAAGAGAAAAACTTTACCGAGTGCGGGCCGATACGCAGATACGCTTGGATAACGCCGACACAGGAATTGTGTGGGCGGGATCATGGACTGCCGGTCTCGTAGCAGGTGGCTGCAACACGAGATGGAAATTACGTACTCACTGCCTGCTGTAACCCCGGGACCGGCGCCGTTAAATGCCCCGGGTGGTGGCGGTTTCACATTGACGGCCACACCTGCCGGGCTACAAGCGGTTCGAGAGACGCGGCGAAGTGCACCACGCTCAGGATCACCGAAGTAGGACAGAAAACTGCCACTGGCACCGAAGGTAGCCCGGTAGATGGTGGCAGGTGCTGGAAAAAATAGAATCCGGTGATCCTGGAATGGATTGAGTCAGAATGAATTGCGAGCTGACTTTAGTCTTGCGACCAGCATCTACGGTTGGGGTGTCTGTAAAAATCGAAGCCTACGATCGTAGTTCCTTCGGGACGGGGAACAGTAACGGTTTCTGGCACACCGGTCTGCTCATCAATGACCGTGGCGCCCCACTCCCTCAGGCGCTCGACGACGCGTTGCACCAGCACTTCCGGTGCGGAAGCACCGGCGGTTAGCCCGATCGTTTCCGCGCCTGCCAACCAGTCGCGACGAATATCATCCGGGCCGTCGATCATCCAGGCGTGCGCACCCTGTGCCTCGGCCACTTCGCGCAAACGGTTAGAGTTGGAGCTGTTCGCCGAGCCCACCACCAGCACCACCTGACACTGGCGCGCGAGCGTGCGTACCGCGTCCTGGCGGTTCTGGGTGGCGTAACAGATGTCGTCTTTCTTTGGTCCCCTGATCTTCGGAAAACGCTCGCGCAACGCTGTGACAATGCGCGCGGTGTCATCCAGCGATAACGTTGTTTGCGTGGCGTAGGAAAGATTCTCCGGATCGCGAACAACAAGTCTCGCAACGTCTTCCACGGTTTCGATGAGGTACATGCCATCCGCGGCCTGGCCGAGTGTGCCTTCCACCTCCGGGTGGCCGGCATGGCCAATGAGCACAACTTCGGTACCGTGGCGGCGCTGACGGGAGACCTCCACGTGCACTTTGGTGACCAGCGGGCAAGTGGCATCAAACACGGTGAGGCCGCGCGTCGCGGCGGCCTGGCGCACTGCCTGCGACACGCCGTGCGCGCTGAAAATCACCGTGGCCCCGTCCGGGACTTCGTCCAATTCTTCCACGAACACCGCGCCCTTGGCGCGCAGGTTCTCGACCACGAAACGATTGTGTACCACTTCGTGGCGCACATAGATCGGCGCGCCGAAGCGCGCCAGCGCCTGCTCGACGATTTCGATGGCGCGGTCGACACCGGCGCAGAAGCCGCGTGGGTTGGCGAGAATTACTTGCATGTCATAGGGTCAGAAAAATGGACAACCATTATGATGGTCATTGGGACAGCCAGGCAATCAGCCGGGCTCTACTGCCAGAATCTCCACATCGAAGATGAGGTCACGTCCGGCCAGTGGGTGGGAGAAATCGACAACCACCTCGGTATCCGAGACGCTGACAATCAGGCCCGGCACCTCTTCGCCTGATGGCGTCACAAAACCAAGCACCTGTCCTGTTTCGAGTTCCAACTCCGCAGGGAAATCGCTGCGCGCCATGATCTGTATCGCCTCGGCACTGGCCGCGATCTGACTCTCTGCGGCGCTGATCTCAAAACGACGGTGTTCGCCTGCACTTCAGACCCAAAGAGCGGCTTTTCCAACAGTTCGATCAGTTCCCCGCTTCCCATGAGTAAAGGTGATCGGTTCACCGTCACGGGTACTGTCCACGACAGTGTCATCCGCGAGGCGCAAGTGTCGTAATGCAGCGTGACGCGGCTGCCTGACTGAATAGTATTCACCATAGGATAACGATATATCTCATCATGCAAGTAGTGTGAATCGCGACTAAATCCAGCATGGCCTTCGATCGACAGGCAATGCGCTGTGCGCATCCCCGTGCTAACCGGTGCGTCGTCGCAAAGTAATGCCCAGCGCGTCCATCACCAGCAGCACGGCACCGATGGTGATGGCCGAATCCGCGATATTGAAGGTCGGCCAGTGCCAGGTGCGATAATAGACATCGATGAAATCCACGACATAACCGAAACGCACCCGGTCGATGACATTGCCCACCGCCCCGCCCAATACCAGCATGAGCGCCACCGCCACCTGTGTTTCGTTCTGCGCCCAGGCGCCGGATCATGAACAGAATAATGACCGACACCACAAACGCCACGGCCACGAAGAACAGGTTCTGCCAACCGCCGGCATCGCTGAGAAAACTGAAGGCGGCGCCGGTGTTAAACGCCAGCGAGAATTTCAGAAACGGTGTCACGGCGATTTCCGAGTTCCTGAGATGCAGGAGCGCAAAATATTTCGTGACCTGGTCGGCAATGCCAACCACCACGACAATCCACAAGAAACTCGAAACATCAGGCAATCCTCCGTACTTCACCCTGGCCGGCGACATTCGTGACACAGCGCGCGCACAGTTGCGGGTGTTCGGCATTCGCACCCACATCGGCGCGCCGGTGCCAGCAGCGCGCGCACTTGGCATGCGCCGATGGATTGACCTGCACGCGCAGACCCTTGAGCCCGGTTTCGATGCCGGCGGACGGAGTTCGCCGCCAGATCGTGTACGCGTGCCTCGGAAGTAATCAGCACGAAACGCAGTTCGTCGCCAAGTTTAGCGAGTAGCGTGTGCAGTTCGGCGTCGACATAGAGATCGACCTCGGCCTCCAGTGACGCGCCGAGCACACCGGCCACGCGCGCCTTTTCCAGTTCCCGCGCCACCTGCTCGCGCACTGCCAGTACCTTGTTCCAGTAGGCCTCGCTGGTCAGTTCGTCCTGTGCCGCGTCTTCCGGCAGTGTGTACCAGGTTTCGAGCAACACGCTCGCGCCACGATTGCCCGGCATGTTGCGCCAGATCTCCTCGGCCGTGAAACTCAGAATCGGCGCCATCCAGCGTGCCAGCGCTTCGAGCAGGTGATACATGGCCGTCTGGGCGGAGCGCCGCGCACGACTGTCGGCACGCGCCGTGTACACCCGGTCCTTGAGCACATCCAGATAGAAGCCGCCCAGGTCAACGGAACAGAACTGGTGCAGGCGCTGGTAGATGACGTGGAAACTGTAGCTGTCGTAAGCCGCGACAATCTCCCGATGCAGCGAACGCGCACGATTGAGCGCCCAGCGATCGAGCGCCAGCATCTCCGCCGGCTTGAGCAGGTCGCGCGCCGGATCGAAACCGGCCAGATTCGAGAGCAGGTAGCGTGCGGTGTTGCGCAGGCGCCGGTAGGAATCGGCGATGCGCGTCAGAATCTCGTCCGAAATATTCATCTCGGTACGGTAGTCGGTGGCCGCCACCCACAGGCGCAGGATATCCGCGCCCTGGGTCTTGATGACCTGCTGCGGCGCAATCGTGTTGCCCCTGGACTTGGACATTTTCATGCCCTTGGCATCCACGGTGAAGCCGTGAGTCAGCACGGCTTTGTACGGCGCCGTGCCATGGATCGCGACCGACGACAGGAGCGACGACTGGAACCAGCCGCGATGCTGATCGGAGCCTTCCAGATAGAGATCGGCGGGAAACTGCAATTCCGGGCGCGCTTCCAGCACGCAGCCATGCGTCACCCCCGAATCGAACCACACGTCCAGAATGTCCGTCACCTTTTCGTACTGCTCGGCATCCTTGCCCAGCAGTTCGGAGGCAGCAAGGTCGAACCAGGCATCCACACCCTTTTGTTCGATGCGTTTTGCGACCTCTTCTATCAGGCGCGGCGTTTGCGGATGCAGTTTGCCGCTTTCCTTGTGCAGGAACAGCGCGATCGGCACACCCCAGGTGCGCTGGCGCGAGATGCACCAGTCCGGACGATTCGCCACCATGCCCTCGATACGTGCCTGCCCCCAGTCCGGCACCCAGGCAACCTTCTTGATCTCGGCCAGCGCCTTGGCGCGCAATCCGGCGCTGTCCATACCGATGAACCATTGCGGCGTGGCGCGGAAAATGATCGGCGTCTTGTGCCGCCAGCAGTGCGGATAACTGTGCTGCAGCGCCTCTTCATGCATCAGCCTGCCGCGCAGCTTGAGCACCTCGATCACGTGCCCGTTCACCTTGAAGACATGCTCACCGGCAAACAATTCGGTGCCGGGCAGGAACTTGCCATCGCCACCGACCGGATTGTCGACCGCCAGTTTGTAACGCGCCCCGGCCACATAATCTTCCTGGCCATGACCCGGTGCGGTGTGCACACAGCCGGTGCCGGCCTCGGTGGTGACATGCTCGCCGAGAATCATCGGCACTTCGCGCGCATAGAACGGGTGTTGCAACAAAACGCCTTCCAGCGCCGCGCCGGCGCAGGTCGCGATCACGCGGTAACGTTCGATGCCGTAACGCAGCATCACGCTCTTGAGCAAGGGCTCAGCCAACAGCAGGCGCTCGGGATGCTCGCCTTCGGTCTGCGCGACCACATATTCCATCTCCGGATGCACCGCCACCGCCTGGTTGGCAGGCAGTGTCCACGGTGTAGTGGTCCAGATGACGACTGACAACGGGCCGTGGCCATTGTGTCCGGCCACATGCTGCAGGCGCGCAAACAGCGCTGCCTCGTCTGCCACCGGAAAACGCACATCGATCGCGGGTGAGGTCTTGTCTTCGTACTCGACCTCGGCCTCGGCCAGCGCCGAACCGCAGTCGATACACCAGTGCACCGGCTTGTAGCTTTTGTACACATGCCCGCCGGCGATCACCCGCCCGAGCTGGCGCAGGATGTCGGCCTCGAACTTGAAATCCATGGTGAGGTACGGTCGCGCCCAGTCGCCGAGCACACCGAGGCGCTTGAAATCCTCGCGCTGACCTTCGACCTGTTTGCTCGCATACTCGCGGCAGGCCTTGCGGAACGCGCTCGCGCTCACCTTGTCGCCGGCCTTGCCGATCTTCTTCTCCACCTGATGCTCGATCGGCAATCCGTGGCAATCCCAGCCCGGCACGTACGGTGCATCGAAACCGCTCAGCGACCTTGGACTTCACCACCATGTCCTTCAGGACCTTGTTCACGGCATGGCCGATATGAATATCGCCATTCGCATACGGCGGACCGTCGTGCAGAATGTACTTTGGCTTGCCCTGGCGTGCGGCGCGCAGCGTGCCGTACAGATCCATCTCCTCCCAGCGCTTGAGCGTTTCCGGCTCGCGCGCGGCAAGATTCGCCTTCATCGGAAAATCCGTCTGCGGCAGATTCAGCGTGTGCTTGTAGTCGTTTTCTTTCTTGTCGCTGGACATAAATTTCTCAGGAATGGCTGGCGGCCCGGACGCGTCCGCTTTGCTCGCGTGCCGCAAACCAGGCATGCGCCGCGTCGATGTCGCGCTGGATGTAGTCCTTGAGCTCGTCAATGGACGCGAAGCGCTGCTCGTCGCGCAGCTTGTGTAAAAAATTGATATTGATGTAGTGACCGTAAATCTCGCGACTGAATTCGAACAAATGAATCTCGAGCAGCATGTGCTTGCCATCCACGGTCGGGCGCGTACCCACGCTGGCAACACCGGCGACCGGCTCGTGGTGCAAACCGAAGACTTCCACCACATAAATGCCCTTCACCGGTGTCGCGACCCGGTGCAACTGCACATTCGCTGTCGGGATACCAATGGTGCGTCCTAGCTTGGCGCCGTGTGCCACGCGCCCACACATGCGATATGGCCGTCCAAGCAGTTTTTCGGCCGTCTCCAGATCGCCACTGGCGAGCGCCGCGCGAACACGCGTGCTGCTCACCCGCTCGCCGTCAATTGCGAAAGTGTGCATCGGGACCACCTCAAAGCCCTGCGCCTCGCCAACCTTGCGCAGCAGCGCGAAGTCGCCGGCGCGCTTGGCGCCAAAACGAAAGTCATCACCCACAACCAGATACCGTATGCCGAGACCGTCCACCAGAATCCGCTGGATAAATTCTTCTGCTGGCATGTTGGCCAAACGCGCATCGAAATGCAGGCACAACACGCGATCGACTGAATAGCGGCGCAATGCCTGAATTTTCTCGCGCAGCCGTGTAAGGCGTGGCGGAACCTTGTCGGGGAGCTGGAAATATTCGAGCGGTTGCGGTTCGAAGACAATCACCGTGCTGGGCAGACGCAGCGTCGCACTCTTCTCCGCGAGCTGGCCGATCACTGCCTGATGGCCGAGATGCACACCATCGAAATTGCCGATAGTCGCGACACAGCCGCGATGCCCGGGCTTCAGATTGTGCAGACCGCGGATGAGTTGCATGCAAATGTGTCGCTGCCAGAAAAACGACAAGAATAAAGGGAGGCGTCTAAAAACACAATAGATTTAAGGGGTTATAATGACAGAAACGGCGATGCAGGTTGATGGCGCATACGTCACGCAACCCTGCTGCGTTCATCCTGGCTGTTTACTGTGCCCAATCCGGGTCGAGCTCCTCAATCACCTCACGCAATGGCCGGCGAGTCGTATAGCCTTCGTGATAACCATGATACTGAGCGATCTTGAGCTCTGGAAACTTCCAGCACAGGTAGCCATCACCGGTATCAAAATCAACCAGCCATAGGCCTTTCACGACCAAACCCAGACGTGTCATCTTTGCCATCCAGCGCTTCACAATTGCCTCATACAGATGTTCGACCTCGTGAATCTGCGGATTCACCGGCGCCATCGCCTCGAGCTTGCGCCGCACAGGCTCGAGATCGCGCCAAGCCGCTTCAGTAATGGCGCGCACCAGCGGAAACAACGCCTCGGCCTCGGCCAGCGTGAACACGCGTGTCTCATCGCGCGCCATAATCTGGTGTATGGATGAACGATTAACCATTTGCGAAAAAAAGCCTTAAATAAATTGTCATATTACTGACCTCCAGCTGCCGGTCGCCGCAACAATAGTTCATGCGGCCGTGCGCCAAGCAAGAATAATGATGCCGCATAGACCAATACGCCGCCGAACACCAGTACGGCAAGATGCATAATACGCGCGCCGGTATCGGCCTTCAGCCACGCATCAAGATCACCGGTGCCCCAGACCAATGCCAGCCCCATCAGCGCACTCGCCAGCGCAATGCGCAGAAAATAGCGTGGCCAACCCGGTCCCGGAAAATATACCTCGTGCTGGCGCAATAGCCGATAGAGCAAGCCTGCATTCACAAATGCCGCCAGCGTAATGGCCAGCGCCAACCCCACATGCTTTAGCGGGAACACCAGCAACACACTCAGCACGATGTTGGCGCCCATGGCGATCATGCCAATACGCACCGGCGTTTTTGTGTCCTGGCGCGCATAGAAACCGGGGGCCAGGACTTTCACCAGAATGAAGCCGAGCAGGCCGGCGGAAAACGCGACGAGTGCCTGACTGCTCATGCGCACATCCTGTTCGCCGAAGGCTCCGTAGTGAAAGAACGTGGCCAGCAGCGGTCCCGCCAGCAACATCAAGGCCACTGAAGCGGGTACGCCGATCAGGAAAACCCAACGCAGCGCCCAATCCAGCAGTCGTGAGAATTCATGTTTGTCGCCATTCGTATGCTGGTGCGACAGACTGGGCAGAATGACAGTCGCCAGCGCGATTCCGAACACACCGAGCGGGAATTCCATAAGCCGATCGGAGTAATAAAGCCAGGACACACTTCCAGTCACCAGGAACGAAGCCAGCATGGTGTTGATGAGCGTGTTGATCTGCGCGACCGACACGCCAAAGATTGCCGGCAGCATGAGCTTGAACACGCGCGCCACGCCGTTGTGCCCACGTTTGAGTCTGGGTCGCGGCAACATTCCAAGACGCGCCAGAAACGGCAACTGGAACAAGAGCTGCGCCACACCGGCAATAAACACACCCCAGGCGAGCGCCATCACCGGATTGTGCATGCGCGGTGCCAGCCACAACGCAGCGCCAATCAGCGACAGAGTTCAGCAGCACCGGCGTAAAGGCGGCGGCGGCGAAGCGTCCATAGGTATTGAGAATACCGGCTGCCATGCCAACCAGCGAAATAAACAGAATATAGGGGAAGGTGATGCGCAACATCGCGACGGTGAGGTCGTACTTCTCGCCGCTGAAGCCCGGGGCCAGTGCGTACACGATAAACGGTGCCGCCAGCACACCCACCAGTGTCACGATAAACAACACCAGACTGAAGATACCTGACCATCCGGTCGAGAAATTCACGGATCTCTTCCTGGCTGTTGCGCGTTTTGTACTCGGTGAACACTGGTACGAACGCCTGCGAGAAAGCACCCTCACCAAAGATGCGTCGCAGGAAATTGGGAATGCGGAATGCCACGTAAAAGGCATCGGCGGCAATTCCGGCACCGGCGCCGATCAGGCCGGCGAATACAATGTCACGCACCAGACCGCTGATGCGCGACAGGAACGTCATGCCGCCCGTGATGAGGGTGGAATTGATGAGTCGACGTGACATTCGGATGAACGAAACGGGCTGGATATGGCCGTGAAAACAGGATATTAAGGCAATCCCCGGCCAGTCGCACCTCCCTGGACACAGGAAAGGGCTTGCTGCCCGGTTTCTCTGGACAGTAACAGGCAAAATCATGATAATAAGCGGCTTTTCAGCAACCGAATTTCGAGAGGCACAGCAGTGGCAAACACGGTACAAGCGAAAAAACGCGCCCGACAGGCAGAGGCCCATCGTGAGCGCAACACTGCGCAACGTTCGGCGATGCGCACCCAGATCAAGAAAGTCCTGAAGGCCGTGGAAACCAAGGACAAGGCCGGGGCGCAATTGGCCTTCCGTGATGCGGCGGCCGCTCTCGACAGCTCCGCCAAAAAAGGTCTGGTGCATAAAAATAAAGCGGCACGGCAGAAGAGTCAGCTGAACAAGCGCATTCGTGCACTCGCTTGAACTGATGTTTCTTACCAATTAAAAAAGGCCGGTCATCTGACCGGCCTTTTTTACACCAGCACCATATTGTCGCGATGGATAAGCTCGGGCTCATCCACATAACCCAGAATGGCCTCAATGCGATCGCTGGGCTTTCCGGCGATGCGCGTCGCTTCATCGGCACCGTAATTCACCAAACCTCTGGCGACCTCGTGTCCGGCCAGATCAAAACAGGCAACCACTTCGCCGCGCGCAAACTGTCCCTTCCACCGTTTTTACCCCGACCGGCAGCAAACTCTTGCCGGCCTGACGCAATACTTTCACAGCTCCATCATCAAGCGTCAGCTTGCCACGAATCTGCAGGTGTCCGGCAAGCCACTGTTTGCGTGCCGCGATCCTTCCCTGTGACGGCCGCAGACAGGTGCCAATTTGTTCTCCGGCCAATACCCGTGGCAAGGCCTCCGGCTCGCGGCCCCAGACGATTACTGTGGCCGCGCCCGAACGCTGCGCCTTGTCGGCAGCCATTAGCTTGGTGCGCATGCCGCCGCGACCGAGAGATCCGGTGCCACCGGCCATTTCCAGCAAGCGCGGATCGCCGGCCTCGCCTTCTTGCACCAGCACTGCATCCGGGTGATGGCGCGGGTCCTTGCTATACAATCCGGTCTGGTCGGTCAGGATCACCAGCAATTCGGCTTCGATCAGATTGGCGACAAGCGCGGCGAGCGTGTCGTTGTCGCCGAAACGGATCTCCTCGGTGGCAACAGTGTCGTTCTCGTTGATCACCGGCACGACGCCAAGGCCTAGCAGCGTGTTCAACGTGCTGCGTGCATTCAGGTAACGCTTGCGGTTCGTCAGGTCGTCGTGAGTGAGCAACACCTGCGCGGTATGGATTCTATGGTGCTGAAACAGTGATTCGTACAGCTGCACCAGCCCCATCTGCCCGACGGCGGCTAGTGCCTGTAGCTCATGCAAGGCGTGCGGACGACTGGTGAAGCCGAGGCGCTGCATGCCGGCGGCAACTGCACCGGAAGACACCAATACCACCTCGATGCCGCGAGCTCGCAACTGGGCAACTCTGCCCTACCCAGCCGGTAATAGCCGCCGTGTCCAGACCTAAGCCATTGTTGGTCAGCAGGGCGCTGCCGATCTTCACCACGCAGCGGCGCGTCTGGGTCAGGAAGATTCGCTCTGTGTTCATATACCAAAAAATCGAATTATTGTTGTACAGGCCTGCTTTCCATGATTATGGCAATATTTGTGCGGGCCTGCTTTCACTAATTTCAATCTTCATTCCTCAAGTCCGGCGGCCTCGACCTGTTCGTCTTTCGCCGCCTGTTGCTGCAATAGCCTCAAGCCGTTCCATGAGCTTGGCGGTCAGTTCCCGGCAACCCTCACCGGTGGCGGCTGAAACACTAAAGACCGGTCCCTTCCAGCGCAAGCCCTTCACGATTTTCCGGATAAGTGTTTCGCGATCGTCCGGCGGCAGGAGATCGATCTTGTTCAGCACCAGCCAGCGCTCGCGCATGGCCAGGTCCTTGCTGAACTTTTTCAGCTCCGCCGCCAGTGCCTTGACTGCCCTGATCGGATCCGCCTCGGGATCGGGCGGCGCCACATCCACCAGATGCAGCAAGATACGCGTGCGCGACAGATGCTTGAGAAAACGTATGCCCAGCCCGGCACCTTCGGCGGCGCCCTCGATCAAGCCTGGAATATCGGCCATCACAAAGCTGCGCTCCGGCCCGACGCGCACCACACCCAGATGCGGGTGCAAGGTGGTGAATGGATAGTCCGCGACCTTGGGACGTGCCTCGGACACGGCGCGCAGCAGCGTGGACTTGCCGGCGTTCGGCAGACCAAGCAACCCGACGTCCGCCAGCACCTTCAATTCAAGCAGCAGTTCGCGCTGCTCGCCCGGTTCACCGGGAATGAAGCGGCGCGGTGCGCGGTTGACGCTGGTTTTAAAATGCGCATTGCCAAGGCCGCCCTTGCCACCGTGCGCCACGAGCAATTTGTCGCCGTGGCGAGTCAGGTCGCCAATCAGTTCGCCGGTGTCGGCATCGCGCACCACGGTGCCGAGCGGCACCTGCACAAACAGGTCCTCGCCCGAGCGCCCGGTGCACAAGCGGCCGCGCCACGTCCGCCGTGCGGGGCACGAAAAGTGGTCGTGAAGCGGAAGTCGGCGAGCGTATTGAGACCACTGTTCGCCACCAGCGTAATACTGGCGCCACGTCCGCCATCGCCGCCGTCCGGACCGCCGAAGGGTATGAATTTCTCGCGCCGGAAGCTGGCCACGCCATCGCCGCCGTTGCCGGCTTCGACGCGAATTTTTGCTTCATCGACAAATTTCATTGGCTCAGCCCAAAATTAAACTGACCAGAAAAATGTAGCAGGGCTTCAATAGTTGCCGGAACGGCAATTTTTACATATAAAATAAAAAACCCCGCGTCGGTCTTCTGCGCGGGGTTTCGATACTTCGTTACAAATGAATCAGGCGGTGACCACGCTCACAAGCTGGCGGCTGCGCGGACCCTTGATCTCGAACTTGATCTGACCGTCCGCGGTAGCGAACAGGGTGTGGTCGCGGCCGATGCCGACGTTCACACCGGGATGAAACTCGGTGCCGCGCTGACGCACGATGATATTGCCGGCGCGTACCTGCTCACCACCGAAGCGCTTGACGCCCAGTCGTTTGGATTCGGAGTCGCGGCCGTTGCGGGAACTACCGCCTGCTTTTTTGTGTGCCATGGATGTTGCCTCGATTTACTTACTCACAATCTAGCCGTTGCCCTCGCCTCTTTAATCTCCCGCTTATGGCAGGAAAAAAGGCGGTCGCGTAATTTTTTACGTGATCGCGGTGATCTCGATCTCGGTGTAATGCTGACGATGTCCCTGGCTCTTGCGATAATGCTTGCGACGGCGAAATTTGAAGATACGGATCTTGTCGGCACGCCCGTGTGCCTTGACTGTCGCCGTGACCGCAGAACCCGCGAGGTTCGGAGTACCGACACGCACCGCTGTCGCCGTCCGCGACCATAAGAACCTTATCGAGATTCACGGCGCCACCTTCGGGGATCTCGAGCTTCTCCACGCGGAGCACGTCGCCGACCGCTACCCGATACTGCTTGCCACCTGTCTCGACCACCGCGTACATGACTGATTCTCCAGCAAATAATGCTATTTTGCGCAGGCTTGCTTTCTAAAGC
This sequence comes from uncultured Pseudomonadota bacterium, assembly GCA_963698375.1. Taxonomy (GTDB): domain Bacteria; phylum Pseudomonadota; class Gammaproteobacteria; order Acidiferrobacterales; family UBA6901; genus UBA6901. Next base: position 164,574 of record CAVOQN010000005.1, on the reverse strand, counting down.
CCGGTGCTACGGAAGCGGCGCATTGTACTGGCCGGGCCGGGCACTGACAAGCCCAGATTTGCCTTAATCTGAAGGGACTCAGGCCTGCCCATTGCTAGCTATTATTCAGAGCTCCCGGTAATTCTTGGGCGGGAGGCCCAGACATGCTTGCCGAAGCTCACGGGTTCCTCTAGCATCCCGCCCCGCTGACTTCGTCCCATCTATTACAATGAAACCATGGATCTCGCCCCCATCCTGGCACTGACCCAGACCGACCGGGAAGCGGTGGATCGCGAGATCAACCGGCGGCTCAATTCCGATGTCGCCCTCATCAACCAGCTCGGGGCTTACATCATCCACAGCGGCGGGAAACGCCTCCGTCCCCTGCTGGTCACGCTTTCAGCGCGCGCCCTGGGCTACACCGGCAGACCAGCATATTGCGCTCGCCGCCATCATCGAATTCATCCACACCGCCACCCTGTTGCACGATGACGTCGTGGATGCCTCCGCCATGCGCCGTGGGCAATCGACCGCCAACATGGTCTGGGGCAACGAGGCCAGCGTGCTGACCGGCGATTTCCTCTACTCGCGCGCCTTCGAGATGATGGTTGAAGTGGGCAGCATGCGGGTCATGGAGATCCTGGCAAAAACAACCAATACCATCGCCGAAGGCGAAGTGCTGCAACTCCTGCACTGCCATGATCCGGAAGTCACCGAGGCGAACTACCTGCGGGTGATCTACAGCAAAACCGCCAAGTTGTTTGAGGCGGCGGCACGCCTTGGTGCCGTCATCGGCGACCAGCCGCCGGCAATCGAGGAGGCCATGGCGAAATACGGTATGCACCTGGGTACTGCTTTTCAGCTCATAGACGACGTGCTCGACTACACCGCCGACAGCCAGGTCCTGGGCAAGAATGTCGGCGACGACCTTGCCGAGGGCAAACCCACGCTACCGCTGCTGTATGCGCTGCGAACCGGCAGTACGGCGCAACAGGAACTCCTGCGTACCGCCATCGAGCAAGGTGGCCTCGAGCGCACCGAGGAAGTAGTGGCCGCCATTGAATCAACTGGGGCAAATGCGTACACTGCGCGCAAGGCCGAGGACGAGGCGCGGTGTGCCGCCGAGGCCTTGACCGCGATTCCCGGATCGCCGTACAAACAAGCGCTGCTTGACCTCGCCCGTTTTTCCGTCCATCGCACGCATTAGTTTAGCTATAAGACTGATTTCTGTGCAGACTTGCGTTCTCTAATGATTCATTCGGGGTGTAGCTCAGCCTGGTAGAGCACTTGCTTCGGGAGCAAGGGGCCAGAGGTTCGAATCCTCTCATCCCGACCATCCGCCTTCACCGGCCGGAGACAGGGTAAGGCCTATGGGCCAGTTCTTACGCATCGCAATAGTCCTGTTTGGACTGTGGCTTGTCTTGCGGTATATCAAGCGCGCGCTTACCCGGCGCCGTTCCGGTCCCCCCACCGCGCTTCCTCCTGCGGACATGCTACGCTGTAATTATTGCGGAATGTTTGTTCCGCGCAGCGACACCGTGACAACAGGAGGCAAGGTCTACTGCAGCGAAAAACACGCTGACGCCGATCGCGCCAAGAGCTAATTCAGTTGAGCCCGACACAAAGACTTTAGGGCATCTGACACAGAGAGAGAATCGAGCGATCAATGGGCACGGGGCTCTTCGGTCTGGTCATGTCCACAGCAGATAGCCAGTCAGCCTTCACGGCGGAGAACTGGAGGATACTGCGTTCATTCAATTTTTATCGCCTCGGCATCGCGATTGCGGCAGTGGCACTGGCATACTCTGGAGAAACCATACCTCCATTCGGCACTACTTCCCCCGCACTTTTCAGCATAGCAAGCCTGGTCTACACAGGAATTGCATTGCTTTCCGTCATCGCCATCTATCGACGCTGGCCTGATTTCGAGACTCAAGCCACCTTCCTGGCATTTGTCGATATCGTCCTGCTCACCCTACTGATGCACGCCAGCCAGGGACTGGAGAGTGGCGTAGGCCTGTTACTGCTGGTGGCGGTTGCCGGTGCGAGCCTGACGCTCGGGACACGCCTTACCATCCTGTTCGCAGCCCTCGCCACGATCGCCATTGGCATCGAAGTGAACTGGGCTTTCCTCACCGAAGGAGAATTGGTCGCGAACGGTGGACAACGGATGGTTACACGCAAATGGGCATGCTTGGAATCGGTCTGTTTGCCACCGCCGCCCTCACCCAGTTGCTCGCCCAACGACTGCGCGCCACCGAGGCTCTGGCCCAGCAACGCGGCGTGGACCTGGCCAATCTGTCGCAGGTTAATGAACTTATCATCGCGCGCATGCATTCGGGTGTCCTGGCCTGCGACCAGGATGGCAGGGTGCACATGCTGAACAAGACTGCGCGCGGTTTTCTGGGAATCCCGGCGGCAACCAGCGACAATCTGACTGCTCTCCGACCTGTCTCCCGAGCTGTCCGTGCAACTCCGGCAACAGCGGGACAAATCCACCAGTAGCCGGCCGCAATATCATCCACAGCCGGGCCGGATTATGCGCTGCTGCCGCGCTTCGTGCCGGTGGGTGAGCGGCGTGACGACACGGGCATGCTGGTTTTTCTGGAAGATACTGCAGTACTCAAGCAACAAGCCCAGCAGCTCAAGATGTCGGCGCTCGCGCGCCTGACCGCGAGCATTGCCCATGAAATACGCAATCCTTTAGGCGCTATCTCGCACGCCGCTCAACTGCTCGACGAGGCTGCAGACAAGGATGAGGAAGAGACACGCCTGCTGCGCATCATTCAGGATCAGAGCCGGCGAATGAACGTCATTATCGAAAACGTCACGCAACTTGCGCGGCGCGACAAAGTTAATCCGGTACAGCTACAGCTTGCGCCCTGGATCGACGAGTTTATCCGACAGTTCGCCTTGACCGGCAAACACTCGCCGAAGATGTTCCAGACGCTTGGGGTGACGAATCACACCGTCTGCGTCGATCCGGAGCAACTGCAACAGGTGGTTGGCAACCTCTGTCAGAACGCCTTGCGTCACAGTCCGGCTTTTTCCGGACAGGCGCTCATCGCATTCAAAACCGGTCTCGACACAACCAACCGGCCGTTATCTGGACACGATCGACTGGGGTAGCGGCGTGCCGGCGAATATCGTGGACAATATTTTTGACCCGTTCTTCACCACCACTCCCAAAGGGACCGGTCTTGGCCTATACATAGCGAGGGAACTGTGCGAAAGCAATGGCGCGCGACTAGAATACTTTCCCGGAGACAAGGGGGTGGGCTGTCGCTTTCGTGTTACCTTCGTTCGTGCCGAAGAATGCGGTGAACTTGCTGTAGGGACATTATGAGTAAAAATCAGGTCTTGATCGTGGATGATGAACCCGACATCCGCGAGCTTCTGGAACTCACACTCGGGCGCATGAATCTCGAGACGCGCTCGGCACAGAATATTGATGAAGCGCACCATCTGCTCGAACAATTCAAGTTTGACCTGTGCCTCACCGACATGCGCCTGCCGGATGGCAACGGCATCGATCTGGTTCGTTATATTCAGGAAAACCACCCGCATCTGCCATGCGCCGTGATAACCGCGCATGGCAGCATGGAAGCCGCGATCACCGCACTCAAGGCCGGTGCGTTCGACTTTGTTTCCAAACCACTCGATGTGAATGACCTGCGTAATATCGTGCGCTCGGCGCTACGTGTCGGCCAGAGCCCGGTGGCAAAAGCCGAGGCCAAATCAGAGTAGCGCTCATCAGAAACTGCTGGGCGTCTCGGCGGCCATCGAGAAGGTTCGCACACTTATTGAAAAGCTCGCACGCGGCCAGGCACCGGTCTACATCCACGGCGAATCGGGCACCGGCAAGGAACTGGTCGCGCGCCTGATCCACGACCTGGGTCCGCGTGCCGCCGGACTGTTCGTGCCCGTAAACTGCGGCGCGATCCCGGAAGCCCTGATGGAAAGCGAATTCTTCGGCCACCGCAAAGGCAGCTTTACCGGCGCGATCGCGGACAAGGACGGATTGTTCAAGGCGGCCGACGGCGGCACCCTGTTTCTCGACGAAGTCGGTGACTTGCCGTTGCACATGCAGGTGAAGCTGCTGCGTTCCATTCAGGAAAAATCCGTGCGCCCGGTGGGTAGCCAGAGCGAAATCAAGGTGGATGTGCGCATCCTGTCCGCCACGCACAAAGACCTGCAAAACCTGGTGCGGGAAGGTAAATTCCGTCAGGATCTGTATTACCGCCTGAATGTGATTGAACTGGCCGTGCCGAGCCTGCGCGAACGGCCGGAAGATATTCCGGTGCTGGCTGAGCATCTGTGCAAACGACTGGCTGCAAGCCTGGGAATACCGGTTCCCAAAGCTATCCGCCGATGCGCTCAGCGCCCTGTCCCGCTATGACTTTCCCGGCAATGTGCGGGAACTGGAAAACATCCTGGAACGCGCCATCACCCTGTGTGATGGCGGCGAAATCAATGCCGCTTGATCTGCAGCTGCCGACTGGTGGACCGCACCGACGACTTCGCGGCGACCGCAACGGCCGGCCCGGATACCGACGAAAGCCTGGATGATTACATTGCGCGCATCGAAGAAGTGGCGATTCGCGACGCCCTGGAACGCGCCAACCAGAACAAGACCGCTGCCGCCAAGCTATTGGGCATCACCTTCCGTGCCCTGCGATACAAACTGGAGAAACTTGGCATTGACTAGTGCCGTGATCCATTGCTCTGCTGGTAACACTTTACGTCCTGGCAAGTCAGACTTTTTCCCGACACATCAGCCATCAGCCTGAAGGCCGTGCGAATTCAGATTCAGGGCTCGAGCCAATAACAATACAGCACTTCACCAGTCCCCTCTCACCCATCCCAACCTGCCGTCTATCTGATTGTTTTTCATGCATAACTACCCATATTCGGCATGATCCTGACAATATTCGGCACCCATTGAGCGTCGACCGTGCCTCAATGCTGGGCTTTTGCCAGCCGTGACAGGCCATAACTGCTTAAATTCACAGGCACTTTGCTGACAATTCGGGAGAATCAGCTCAGTAATTTCTTATGGTACAGTTTATGCTTTACAGGTCAGTGAGTTCAGTTAAGCAGCGGATCGGGGTTTTTGACCGATTAACTATCTTCTGCTAATTAACTAAACAGCAGCAGCAAGCCCCGGAAAGCATCGGCCCGCTAATGTAAGGATAGGGCGCCATGCAAGGACGGTCCCGCAAGGGCCGGTTATTTCCAGGGCCTACTGCTTCAACGTTTCATCCATGTTAACCGGAGATTGACTATGAAAAAGATTCAGCAGGGCTTTACCCTGATCGAACTGATGATCGTGGTCGCGATTATCGGCATTCTTGCCGCCATCGCGATTCCGGCCTATCAGGACTACACCATCCGCGCCAAGGTGACTGAAGGCCTGAGTCTGGCTGGTTCGGCCAAAATCGCGGTGTGCCGAAGGCTTTCCAGAGCGGCGGTATCGGCTGGCAGTCGTTGTGAATGCCGACGCTTGGAATCCTGACTATGCGGCTCGAACCCGTCGAAATACATCCGGTCAATTGCGTGATTGACAGCAGCGTTGGCGAGTCGCCAATGGCGTGATTACGATCACCTATGCGTAACCACGGCACCGGCACCAGATCACCGGTCAGAACTCTTACTGTTGTCCCACGTTCGTACGCGCGGTGCTCCGATGGCCGCTGGCACATCCGGCAGCATCGACTGGGCCTGCCAGCTTAACGAACGCCACTGCAGTCGCTCGCGGTATGGCAGCACCGATAGGTTCCTTGATGGGCCGTTACGCGCCGTCCGAGTGCAAGTAATGTCTAAATTTACTTAGCAAGCATTACTGCAGTACTTCAGAATCACAGCCCCGGCCTTGCGCCGGGGCTTTTTTGTCTGAGCAAATGCAGTTCAACTAAACTATCTTGACCCGTCAGGTACGCAGGAAAAATCTGCCTGCGTCGAATTACAAACGTTGCTTTCTTACACCCGTCAATATTCATTAGAATTGCGCCCGTAATATGGGGCGGTAGCTCAGCTGGGAGAGCGCTGCGTTCGCAATGCAGAGGTCGGGAGTTCGATCCTCCTCCGCTCCACCAACTTCCAGAATGGCCGGCTGAACCGGCCATTTTCGTTTCTTGAGCCTGGAAATCCGAATTTCCGCTAGAATACCTGGCATTATCGCCCCGGTAGCTCAGTGGATAGAGCAGCCGCCTCCTAAGCGGCAGGTCGCACGTTCGATTCGTGTTCGGGGCACCACCCACTACAACAGGCCCTGTCGGGCTCAACGGGAGAGCCGGTTTGCTGGAAGTCGTCAATCTTGCCTGCACGCGCGGCGACCGGCCGCTGTTTCGCGATCTGTCTTTCAGCCTGAAACCCGGCGAGCTCCTGCATGTGCGCGGTGAAAACGGCAGCGGCAAGACCACGCTGCTGCGTGCGCTGTGCGGCCTGTCGCAACCGGCTGCCGGCGACATTCGCTGGAACGGGCAAGCCATCCAGAAACAGCCGGAACCCTTCCGCGAGCAGCTCTGCTATATCGGTCACGGCAATGCCATCCATGGCGATCTGACCCCGGTCGAGAATCTGCAGTTCGAGGCCTGTCTGGGGGCCGAAAACAGGATCGACGCGAAACAGCCCCTGGTATCCCAGGGGCTGGGACGCGTTGCCAGTCTGCCCGCCAAACTCCTCTCGCAGGGGCAAAAACGCCGGGTGGCACTGGCGCGCCTTTCTGTACTCAGTCGCCTGCTCTGGGTGCTGGATGAGCCGTTCACCGCCCTCGATGTCCGCGCGGTGGACCGGCTGCTGGTCAGCCTCGCCCTGCACCTTGACCGTGGCGGCCTGTGTATCCTGACCTCGCACCAGGAAGTGACAGTGGCGGACTGGCAGGTCCGGACACTGACTCTGGGATAAAAATGGCGACCAGCCTTATTGAAAGCGTGTGGTGTGTGTTCCGGCGCGACCTGCTGCTGGCGGCACGCAAGCCGGCAGACGTCGCGACACCCCTGGTATTCTTCGCCATCGTCGTGAGCCTGTTTCCGCTGGGTGTGGGGCCGGAGCCGGCCGTGCTGCGCACCCTGGCGCCGGGCGTTTTGTGGGTGGCGGCGTTGCTCGCCACCATGCTGTCACTGAACCGCCTGTTCGCGGCCGACTATACAGACGGAACGCTCGAACAACTGGCCCTGAGCCCCCAGCCTCTCACCGCACTGGTGCTAGCAAAAGTGATGGCGCATTGGGTGACGACCGGGTTGCCGCTCCTGCTATTAAGCCCTCTGCTCGCCATCCAGCTGTATCTGCCGACCGATGCGTTCGGAACCCTGCTGCTCGCACTGTTGCTCGGCACACCGGTTCTAAGCCTGATCGGCAGTATCGGCGCCGGCCTCACCCTGGGCCTGCGTGGTGGCGGCGTGCTTCTGTCGTTACTGGTGCTGCCACTGTATACTCCAATTCTGATTTTCGGCGCAGGAGCCGTTACGGCCACGTGCGACGGGTCTTGACCCGGAAGCTTACCTATCCTTGTTGGGCGCCTTCCTCGCGGTGGCGCTGGGATTTGCCCCCTGGGCCACGGCCGCAGCCTTGCGAATTTCGTTGGATTGAACGACCATGCAGTTTCACAAATACGCTTCGCCTAAAGTCTTCTACGTCTTCGCCGGACAATTGATCCCGTGGTTCGCAATCGCGACTCTGGTTCTGCTCGGCTATGGCCTGTATCAGGGTCTGTTCGTCGCCCCGCCTGATTACCAGCAGGGCGAAAGTGTGCGCATCATGTTCGTCCACGTGCCGGCGGCCTGGATGTCCATGTTCGTATATATGGTCATGGCTACGGCCGGCGCCATTGGCCTGATCTGGAACATACGGCTGGCCGATATGGCTGCCACGGCCTCGGCACCGATTGGCGCCTCGTTCACATTGCTGGCGCTGGTCACAGGCTCGCTCTGGGGCAAGCCAATGTGGGGCACCTGGTGGGCGTGGGACGCGCGCCTGACCTCCGAACTGCTGCTGTTCTTCCTGTATCTCGGCTTCATGGCCCTGCAGGCGGCAATCGACGATCCGCGGCGCGCATCGCGTGCCGGTGCGCTGCTCGCGCTGGTCGGAGTGGTCAACATCCCCGTCATCCATTTCTCGGTGCAGTGGTGGAATACCCTGCACCAGCCGGCCTCGGTCAGCGCTATCAACAAGATCGGTGCCCCGGCCATCCACCCGAGCATGCTGACGCCGCTGCTGATCATGGCCGTGGCATTCACTCTGTTTTTCGCAGTGGTGCTGCTGATGCGGATGCGCGCCGAAATCCTGCACCGCGAACGCCATACCGGCTGGGTCGCGGAACTGGTGAAGCCATGAACTGGTCTGAATTCTTTGCCATGGGCGGTTACGGCCTGTATGTGTGGGGCTCCTATGGCATGGCTGTACTGGTGCTGGTCTTCAACATACTTGCTGCGCGCCGGCGCGCAAAAAATGTACGCCGGGAGCTGCAGGCAACAACGCATTTGAATCAGGCAGAAACTGAATGAAACCGAGACACAAAAAACTCATCGCCATTGTCGCCGGCGTGGCCATTCTCACGGTCGCCGGGCTATTGGTGCTCAATGCCTTCCGCAGCAATCTGGTGTATTTCTTCAGCCCCAGCGAGGTGCTGGAGGGCAAGGCGCCGGCCCAGGGTCTGCTGCGCATCGGCGGACTGGTCGAAACGGGAAGCATCAAGAAAACGCCGGAGACTCTCAAGGTCGAGTTCACACTGACCGACAATGCTCAACGTCTCACCGTGCGTTATGAGGGCATCCTGCCGGACCTGTTCCGCGAGGGCCAGGGTGTGATCGCACAGGGACGGCTGCAGGCAGACAAGGTGTTCGTCGCCGACCAGGTGCTCACCAAACACGACGAAAACTACATGCCGCCCGAGGTGGCGAAAACACTCAAGCCGATGCCCGCAGCGAACCAAAAGAAATTATAACGCATGAAGAAATTTCTCATCCCGATCGGCCTGTTTGCCCTGCTCGGCCTGCTGCTGGCCTATGGGCTGAAACTCGATCCGCGCAAGATTCCATCGCCGCTGGTAGACAAACCGTTGCCGGCCTTTTCCCTTCCGACGCTGGAAGACCCGAAAAAGTCGCTCGCCAACACCGACCTGAAAGGCAAGGTGGCACTGATCAATGTGTGGGCATCCTGGTGCGTGGCCTGCAAACAGGAGCACCCGGTACTGATGGCGTTGGCGCGCGAACGGCAGGCACCACTGATCGGACTGAACTATAAGGACAAGCGCGAAGATGCCACACACATGCTCAGGACCGAAGGCAACCCGTATGACGTGAGTGTCGTGGACGCCGATGGACGCGTTGGTATCGACTGGGGTGTGTATGGCGTTCCAGAGACTTTCGTAATCGACAAGCAAGGCGTGATCCGCTACAAGCACATCGGTCCGATCTCGCCTGAGGCTTGGGAGAAAACACTCCTGCCGCTCATCCAGAAACTGTCCGCCAGCTGAAGCACACGCAATATGCGCTTTCTCAGGCAGATCCGTATTTTGTTTCAACCAGGATTCCGATTTCTTTCAGAAACGGCGTGGGCAACACGCCACCGGCACTGACGATCACCGCATCGTTCCGCAGTTCGATGCGCTTGCCATCCTGATCGAGGATCACCTTGCCGGCCTCGATCTGTTTTACATTCGACTTCAGAAGCACCTGCACACGCCCGCGCTTCTGTGCCTCCGCCAGACGCTGGCGGTTCTTTTCTTTTACACGTGCAAACGCTTCGCTGCGGTAAGAGAGCGCGACGCTCGTACCTGGCTCGTCGGCGCAGGCGAGCGCGGCCTCAAGCGCGCTGTCGCCACCGCCCACCACCAGCACGTGCTGCTTGCGGTATTGCTCCGAATCGATCAGGCGGTACACCACCTTCGCCTGTTCCTCACCGGGTACGCCGAGCTTACGCGGCGTTCCACGCCGCCCGATGGTGAGCAAAACGGCGCGGGTGCGATACTCCTGCTTGGAAGTCTTGACCACGAATCCTTTGCCATCAGGCTTGATGGTCTCCATGCGCTCGAAGAAATTAATCTTGAGCCCGGTCTGCTTCAGAACCCCCTGCCAGAATTCGAGAAGCTTCTCCTTGCTTACCTCGCCAAACTTCATTTTACCAACGATCGGCAACAGCACCGGCGCGGTCATGACGACTTTGTTGCGCGGGTAGTGGTAAACAGTGCCACCGAATGAGTCTTCCTGTTCGACGGTCACAAAACGCAGTTTCTTTTCCATGGCCGCAAGCGAAGCAGAAAGACCGGCCGGTCCGGCCCCGACAATGACGACGTCATAAGGCTGCTTGCTGCCCTTCAGTTTTGCAATGGAATCGATTGCCTGCCGACCCTGCTCCACGGCCTTTCGAATCAGTCCCATGCCACCGAGCTCACCCGCGATAAATATTCCCGGAACATTGGTTTCGAAATTCGGTTTGATCTGCGGTATGTCCATGCCACGCTTTGCAGTACCGAAGACAAGCTGAATGGCGTCGTGCGGGCAGGCGGTCTTGCAGGCGCCGTGGCCGATGCAGGATGCCGGGTTCACAAGCTGTCCCTTGCCGCCGATGATGCCGATGGCATGCTCCGGGCACGCTGTCACACAGGACTTTGAGCCCAAGCAACGCCGGGGGTCGATGACTGGATGCAGCGAGGCCGGCTCGGTAAGTCCAGACTCGAGCGCATTTTGCCAGGTTGCCGCGTGCACTGCTTCATGCCGGCGATGGCGGCGTACATACCAGACCATTACCAGAATCAGCGGCAAGAGATAAAGCGCGGCAAAAAACAGGTCCGTGAGTGTCATGGCATAAAGGCAGTTGTGGGATCTTCAAGTAATAGGGCGCAAGGTGATGGTTGACTAGATGAGTCAACATACTGCTCTGGCATTTGCCTGAATCCAATCAACTCTATCTGATTCTGAGCCATGCCTCTCTTCTGGCACAGCCGTTGATCTGGCGAATTATGCGCCCCGCCTGAATCATCAAGAATCAGCATGGAATTATGGCCTAATATAGATAAACAAGAACGAAACAAAAAATAGCACGACGCAATTCGCAGTGTTGTCGTGTCCGGTGATATTTACATGGAATATACGCAAACCTACTCGAATCCACAGCCGGCACAAGATGCCGCTGTGCGCCCGCCCGCAAAACGTAGCAGTATTTTGTATATTCCAGCGATCATCCTGATCGGCGCGCTCATCTGGTTGTCTGCACGCGGCAATTATTACACGCCGGGTGATGATTTCGGTTATTACATCGGACTCGTGGGCGCAGTCATGATGCTCATCCTGCTGCTCTATCCACTGCGCAAACATGTAGGATTCCTGAGAAACCTCGGGGCAATCAGTCACTGGTTCCGATTGCACATGTTCTTTGGTATCGCCGGGCCCCTGCTCATCCTGTTCCACTCCACATTTACCATCGGTTCACTTAATGCCGGCGTGGCCATGGGTTGCATGCTGCTGGTGGCCGGAAGCGGCGTCGTCGGACGTTTCATGTACCGGCGCATCCACCACGGTCTGTATGGACGGCGCGCGTCATTGCAAGAAATGCAGGCGCAGCTTGGCACCCAGGAAGGTGAAGTTCGTTCTAAATTTCATTTTGCACCGCGCGTGGAAACACGCCTGATCGCATTCGGTGATCTGGCCCATGCGCGCCCGGGCAGGCTTCCTGCGTTCCACCTGGCAGTTTCTCACCATCAGCCTGCGCGCGCGCCGGGTACACGCCCAGTGCATGCACGATCTCCGCAAGGTTCTCGGTGGCTATGCCCAGCAACGAGGCTGGGACCGTGCCAAGCTGCAGCGCCGTCTCACGGTAGCGAGCGAATTAATTCGTGGCTATCTGGAAGCCGCACGACACACTGCCCAGTTCAGCATTTATGAGCGCCTGTTTTCACTCTGGCATATTCTGCATGTGCCATTCGTGTTCATGCTGGTCATCAGCGGTGTGGTGCATGTCATCGCCGTGCACATGTATTGAGCAAACTGCCGGTGCGGTCAAGACGCAGCATATGCATTTGGCTGGCACTTCTGGCCGTTGTATGGCATTCGAGCGTCTCTGCCGACACGATCGAGAGCGTGATCATGCCGGGCAAGGTGATTGAAGGCCACGCCAAACTCGAGAGCGATTGCCAGCAGTGTCACGTGCGCTTCAGGAAGAGCGCGCAGAGCGGATTGTGTCTCGACTGTCACAAGGAGGTGGCCAAAGATGCGATCGAGAAACGGGGTTATCACGGGCGCATCACGGAGAAGGAATGCCGCATCTGCCACACCGAGCACAAGGGACGTGAAATGAACATCGCGCCGCTCGATGAGAAGGCCTTTGACCACAAGCTCACCGACTTCCCGCTCAATGGTGGTCATGCCGTGGCCAAGGTGCAATGCCGCGACTGTCACGCCAAAGGGGAAGAAATTTCGTGACGCGCCATCCAGCTGCGTCGCCTGCCATCGCAAGGACGACAAACACAAGGGCAAACTGGGCGACACCTGCGCCGATTGCCATACCGACAAGAACTGGAAGGACACGCGTTTCGATCACAGCAAAACGCACTTTCCGCTCACCGGCAAGCACGTGGACGTTCCATGCAAGGACTGCCACAGCGACCCTTCTTTCAAGGGTGCTTCAGTGACAGTGCGTCTCCTGCCACAAGAAAGACGATGAACGCAAAGGCCACAAGGGCCGTTTCGGCGACAAGTGTGAAACCTGCCACGTCGACCGTGACTGGAAAGTCGATACGCTTCGACCACGACCGCTCAACGAAATATGTACTCAAGGGCAAGCACCGCCTCGCCAAGTGCACGGCCTGCCATACCGGTATTCTGTACAAAGAGAAGTTCCAGACCGCGTGTGTGGCCTGCCACAGGAAAGACGACGAGCGCGATGGCCACAAGGGTAAATTCGGCGACAAGTGCGAGAGCTGTCATGTCGAGAAGGACTGGGGCATTTCGATTTTCGATCACGACAAGCAGACCAAGTACCCGCTGCGTGGCAAACACGTGCAGACCAAGTGCTCAGCTTGCCACACCGGTATTCTTGTACAAGGACAAAGACAAAGACTGACTGCTTCAGCTGCCACCAGAAGGACGACAAGCACAAAGGTCAGGAAGGCAAGCAGCTGTGACATCCTGCCACAACGAACGCGACTGGAAGAAAGCGCTCTTCGACCACGGGTTGTCACGCTTCCCGCTGCTCGGCAAGCACGCGAAGGTCGAGTGCAAGAAATGCCATCTGACCCTGGCCTACAAGGACGCCAAGACCGAGTGCATCGCCTGCCACAAAAAGGAAGACAAACACAAGTTACGTCTCGGTCCGGACTGTGGCCAGTGCCACAACGCGCGCGACTGGAAGGCCTGGAATTTCGATCACGATAAACGCACCAGCTACAAACTGGACGGCGGGCACAAGGGGATCGATTGTCACGCCTGTCACCGCAAACCAATGGAACGGAAGGTGAGCCTGTCGGGAACCTGCGTCAGCTGCCATGAAGACGTCGATATACACAACGGTGGTTTCGGACGCGATTGCCAGCGTTGTCATGTGACCAGTTCATTCAAGAAAATTCGTCCCGGCATCAGCGGTATGTCCCGCTGATGACAAGACACCATTACTTAAGAATCAACAACAATCAAAGAGTATTCACTGAATAGGAAGATTCGCCATGAGACAAGCAACGGAGCAGAAAGGCCACGTGTCTGGATTCAGTGCGCGCCTGTTTTTCGCTTTCACTGGACTGATCGTGGCCCTGTTCGTGTTTATCTCACCTGCAACGGCCGCGACCAAAGCGGATGCCGGCTTCGACCATCTGAGTACCGGCTTCCCGCTTACCGGGACTCACGCGCAGCAGCCGTGCGAAACCTGTCACGCCCGCGGAATATTTAGAGGTACACCCAGGGAATGTGCGATCTGCCACTCACAGGGAAGCCGTCTGTCCTCCTCATTCAAATCACCAAATCATGTGCAGACAACGCAACCTTGCCAGCAGTGTCATACTTCGACTGTGACCTGGACGGGTGCACGTTTCAGCCACTCCGGCGTTGTCCCCGGCAGTTGCGCGAGCTGTCACAACGGCAGCACCGCCACCGGTAAACCGGCCAATCATGTGCAAACCACTGCCGCCTGCGACACCTGCCACCGCACCACGGCCTGGATCCCGGCGTCATTCAACCATGCCACGGTTACCCCCGGCAGCTGCGCCACCTGCCACAACGGCAGCACCGCGACCGGCAAGCCCGGTGGCCACGTGCAAACCACTGCCGCCTGCGACACCTGCCACCGCACCACGGCCTGGATCCCGGCGTCATTCAACCATGCCAATATCACCCCCGGCAGCTGTGCCACCTGCCACAACGGCAGCACCGCGACCGGCAAGCCGGCACGTCACGTGCAAACCACTGCTTCCTGCGACACCTGCCACCGCACCACCGCGTGGATACCGGCGACATTCAGCCACGCCACGGTAACTCCCGGCAGCTGTGCCACCTGTCACAACGGCAGCACCGCGACCGGCAAGCCCGGTGGCCATGTGCAGACCACCGCCTCCTGCGACACCTGCCACCGCACCACCGCCTGGATACCGGCGTCATTCAGCCACACCAGTGTTGCACCTGGCTCGTGTGCCACCTGTCACAACGGCAGCACGGCAACCGGCAAGTCCGGCACACACTTCATCACCTCGCGCTCCTGCGATGCCTGTCATACCACTTCAGGTTGGACAACGATTCGCTACTCTCACACCAGCCCGAGCTACAGCACACACAACAGTGGTGTCACCTGCCGTGGTTGTCATGTGGGCAATAACGAAGTGATCTCCTGGAGATTTGGCGCCTACGCCGGAAACTGCGCGGGTTGCCATGCGGGTGACTTCAAGGCCGATTCACACAAGAAAACTGAGTCTCCGACCACGATTCGTTATACCGTGGACGAACTCAAGAACTGCGCCGGCAGTTGCCACGAGTACACCAACAACACTTTCACCACCATCAAGACTACGCGCGGCAGCAAGCACCGATCCACGGATGGAGGTTTCTAGGTGCTCGGCGGATTACTGCGTGGTGTATTTCTGCTGTTTGGCACGTTGCTGGCGTCGGTTTGCCAAGCGCAGTTGCTGGATGACATCGAGGTTCGCAGCGACCAGGGCGTGGTGGAGATCCGCCTGCAGTTCACCGCGCCAGTACGTTATATCAAGCACTTTCCGGCAGAGCGCGGTGAACTCATCAAGCTTTATCTTCAAGTACTGAGTCTGGATGGGACGGAAGAAATGCCTCTGCAGGAGTACAAGCGCACGCCCTCAATTCCGCTCGTGCCACCGTTCACCGTAATGTATTCGACGGTTCGCAGCTGCCTTTCTGTACGCGACCCGCTGTGTCTCGACATCCAGTTCAGCAAACCGGTCCGTTTCAATATCCGTCAGGGTGCAGATGGACGCAGCATTCTGCTGCATGTGCTGGCGGACACGGACTCGCGCCACACACCATCGTCTCTGCCCAACAAACGCTGACTTCGCTTGACTGACAGAAATTGATGCGCCTTCTGAAATTCTTCCCGTTTCTGGTTTTTCTGTGTACGCTCCTGTCACCATCGGCGGCAATGGCCCAGACAGGCACCGGTGCACCATCGGCCACGGCAGGCTCGCGCCACTTCGCGGTCACCCTGCTCAGCTCTTTCGAGCCTATCCCTGACGCCCTGTTGCCCACCGACCTGAAAACGCACCGCATTTACCACGCCCAGTCCGAGATCTTCGGCAAAACCATCTATTTCGTACGGCTCGGTTTCTTTGCCACGGCAGCGGAAGCAACTGCAATGCGCGATCGGCTGAGCGCACGCTACCCGGGCGCTTTCATGACCGAAGTCACTGCGGAAGAATTCAGTAAATCAGGACCCGCACAAACCCGGGGCGCGAAACCGGCCGTTCGGCCATCGACACCGCCTGCCCCACGTGCCGAATACTATGTCGTCACATTGACAGTGTCGGAGAAAGACACACCGGCGCCGGCCGGACCCTTGCCCGCTGAACTCAAGAGCAAAAGGATTTACCTGCGTGACACCACAGAGAACGGTGTTTCGCGGCACAGCCTGCAGCTCGGCTTCTTTGCCAGCGCCGCCGAGGCGGAATCAGCCAAAAAACTGTTGCTGGCTACCTACCCGACGGCCATGATCCGCCAGGCTTCGCTGCAGGAACGCACTGAATCAGCCCGTACTTTGGTGGCCATGCCAAGTGCCGCGGCGATCCCGGCATCCAGGCCGGACAAGACGGCGCTTCCGCTTGCCGGCGTGCATACCGATGTGGACAGTCAGGCAAGCGATCTCCTGGAGCGAAGTCGCGCCGCATTGACGCGCGGCGATAATCCCGCCGCCATTCAGCTTCTTAACAAATTACTACAGCTGCCACCCAACCAGCATTCACAAGTTGCACAGGAACTCATTGGTCTGGCGCATGAACGCAACGGTGAGATCGCTGAGGCAAAAAGTGAGTATCGGCTATGTCTCAAGCTGTATCCAGACTGGCCAGGCGCCGAACGTGTTCGCCAACGCCTCGCCGATCTTGAAGTGACACCGGCAACCAACACGCTCATACCCGTCAAGAAAAAGGAGGTCAGCGTCAGCACCGCCTACGGCAGCCTTTCGCAATACTACTACCGCGGCAACTCGCGCGTAGACGCTACCGAAACACCGATTGTTGGTCCGCCAATAATTTTGCCGACGCTCACTGCGCTCGATCAGTCGGCACTCATTTCCAACCTCGACATCACCGGGCGATTCCGCAGCGGCGATTATGACAGCCGCGTAGTAGTGCGCGACAGCTACACCTTGAACTTTCTCGAAAACACCGAAAATGTTAACCGCCTGTATGCCGGCTATGCGGAAGTACGCAATAAGCTGCATGATTATTCCGGTCGCCTCGGCCGGCAACCCGGCAACAGCGGTGGCGTGCTCGGGCGCTTTGACGGCATTTCGCTGGGATACGGCGTTCTGCCCAAATGGCGCATCAACGTTGTTGCCGGCGAGCCAGCGGAATTCAACCCGATTAATTCCGAAAAGCAGTTCTGGGGAACCAGCCTGGATGCCGGTACCTTCGCAGAACACTGGAACGGCAGTGCCTATTACGTTAGCCAGACCATAGACGGAATCGTCGACCGTCAGGCGGTAGGCGCGGAGTTGCGCTACTTCGATACGGGCAGTTCCATGTTATCGCTCTTGGATTACGACCTG
The DNA here is from genome assembly GCA_963698375.1 of uncultured Pseudomonadota bacterium. Lineage (GTDB taxonomy): Bacteria > Pseudomonadota > Gammaproteobacteria > Acidiferrobacterales > UBA6901 > UBA6901. The sequence continues at coordinate 147,387 of CAVOQN010000005.1, read as the reverse complement.
TCCTACGGGGCGCTGAATATCGCCCTGCTTCAGGGCTCCCTGCAGGTCGGAAAAAAGACCAACTTGAATTTGCTCATTGATCACCGCAACGCCCCGGTGTTGCAGACCTCGAACGCGGTGATAGGCGAAGCCGATACCTCCATTAAATCACAACTCCTGACACTGACCGAAGACCAGCTGCGCGCACAGGCTGAAGCACGCACACCGACCGCAGATCTAATCTTGATTGGCGCCACACACAATTTCAGTCCGACTTGGCAGCTAGGCGGCGACATCAAACGCTACAACATCTCCGGCACACCGGCGAGCGGCGCCCTGCCGGCTTCCCCGGGCACCGGCAATGTCTATGTCTACACTTTGCAGGGCATTGGTACCGGCCTGCTGACCAAACGCGATGTCTCGGTGCTGAGCCTGAGCTTCCTCACTGGTGAGGCATACGACGGCAAGTCCATCGCTTTCAATAACCGCACCCTCTTTCAGGAGAGATGGAATTTCGATCTATCGCTGGTCTATTACCTGCAGAAGGACAACCTGGGGACTGAACTTACCCGCCTAACGCCAATTGTACGTCTCGGCTACCGCTGGCGGGATAAGGTTACTTTTGAGTTCGAGGCGGGTACGGAGAAAGGACAGACCACGAGCAGCACACAAACGGAAGACTTGTCCCGCAACTTCTACATGATCGGGTATCGCTGGGATTTCTGATCCTTATGCAAACTGGAAGATCTCAGAATCGTTGCGTTATCTGAATTGCGGGAATCCGCTCAGCAAAAACCACCGCCCAGCTTCGTCAGAAAAAATCCATTCCTCTTCCGTCGTCAGGCTATGTTCAGCCATGCGCGACGTGTGCACGTAGCGGATGTGCGCAACACGTTTGATGATCTTGCCTTCCTTTTCCACCAACGGAACGGCCGGCTCGTAGGCTGTGATCTTGATATGCTTGAGCGCAGCAGCATCGGCTAGCGGCGTTTCCAGCGCAGCCCTGGTAGCCGTGTACGCCACCTCGAATTCCGACCACGCCAACGCCTTCGCATAGCCGCGTGTGAGCTGATCGAACTGCTCCATGCGGGATTTCGACTCCAGCGAAGCGCAGCTTGTCAGCACAACGACACCGAGCGGGAGCAACCATTGGCGCATGGCGTTTCTCATTTGGTGGGTGATTGAGTGCATGAACAGTCCGCGCGGCTGTCAGCGACGTTGCTTCTCGCGCGCGCTGGCGATTGCCTGTTTGACTTGTTCGCGACCCGGATCTTCCGCCGGCAGCAGTTTCAGCAGCTGCTCCCATAGCCCCTGCGCCTTGCGGAATTCGCCCTGCTGGTACGCTGCAAAACCCAGGAACCAAAGTGCATCGGGATGCCTCGGTTCGAGCTTGTTGAGGCGGCTGTACAGAGTCATCACCAGGCCCGTGGTGGCGTCGGGCCTCTCGTTAAACACCAGCCAGGCATAATCGGACAGAACCGCGACGTTGTCCGGCGCCAGCGCATAAGCCTTGGCATAAGCGGAGAGCGCCTTGTCCTTGCGTTCCATCACCACATACGAACGTCCAAGCCGTGCCCAGCCTTCCGGATCGTTCGGTTGCGCCGCGAGACGCTTCTCGAGCTTGGCGACCATTTCGAACACCATGGGCGGAACGCGTGCGCTGTCCACACCGCTTCCTGCCGCCAACATGAATCCTTGTAGCTTGCTGGCGTTCTGCCAGGCATACAGACCACCGCCGATCACCAGCAGCATTGCCGTCAGCAGCGCGGTCCCTGCGAGCGCGGCGCGTCGAGGCAGGGCCTGTGTGACGCCGGCCACGGATGGCGCCAGGCGCTCCAGCTCCTTCAGGGCAGAGGCCAGTTCTGCGGACAGGCGTAACTCTTCGTCCTGCGCTACGGCGCTGTCGATACCACGATCGGCACGCTCGGCATCCAGTTCGTTGAGCTGGGCAACCAGACGATCACGCAATTGTTCGAGATCGGCTCGTTCACTGATCCTGGAAATATCGGCGGCGCTGCGTAACGGCCGGGACAACCACCAGATGGTGGTGGCAAGCAGTAAGGCGGCGAGAGAGAACAAGGCAATCATGGGCAGTTAGTCCTTTTGCTGGCGTGCGGCGCGCACGCGCGCCTGATCCTGCGTGCTCAATTCCGTTGCGGGTTGTGATGCAGCACGACTACGCTGCTTCAGGAAGAACCAGCTCAGCAGCGCCAGCGAAATGAGCAGTAACGGTGGGACAATCCAGAGCAACAAGCCAGCGCGTTCGGCGGGCGGTTTCATCAGCACGTAGTCACCATACCGAGCCACGAAATAATCCACGATCTCCGCGCGCGATTTGCCGGCCGCAATCTGTTCACGAATAATCTGGCGCATGTCTTTGGCCAGATCGGAATTCGACTCTGCCACTGGCTGATTCTGGCAGACTGCGCAACGCAAATCTTTCGCAATCTCGAGCACCGCCCGGTCAAGTGGATCTTCCTGCACCGGCTCGGCCCACACCGGCAACGATAATACTTAAGAGCAAGCCACAGGCACACGATAAATCCAGCCAAGTTCTATTCATGGTTCTCATATGTGTTGATCGATTGGGACGCCTGACTGATTCAGCCTGCTGTCGCGCTCACAGACGCTGTGTCGCGCGCGGTTCGCCGCCGGCTGGTAAGCGTTACGCCAAGTCCGACGAGCGCAATCAGGCCACCTCCCCATATCCATTGAATCAGCGGGTTCACGTATACATGCACGCCCCATTTTGTCTGATTACCCTCACCCACCGGCTCGGCGATCACAACATAGACATCGCGCCACAACGTGGAGTGGATGCCGGATTCGGTCGTAGGCATTTCCTGCACCGGGTAGCGACGCCGCTCCGGGAGTATCAAAACGTTTCGATCGAGCAGCGTAAACTGTCCCTGGAGGGAGAAATAATTCTCGCGCTGGAAAGAACGCACACCATCGAAACGCAGACGCTCGCTGCCAACCTCCACCACCTCACCGGGCGACATGACTACCGACTTCTCCAGGCGGAACAGGCCGGAACCGGTCAAGCCAATCGCAATCGCGATAATACCAAGATGTACGATCATGCCACCATAATGCCGGCGATTGCCAAGTACTGTACGCGCGAGTGCACGCAGTAAGTGCTCGCCCGGATGTTGCACACGCCGTTGGCGTACAGCGCGAATGTAGTCAGTGATGATTGTACCAGTCACGAAGGCAATGAGTGCGGCGGCCACTGGCCCGGTCCAGTGCAGTGGCCAGGCGGCGACCAGCATCACGACACCGGCGACCAGACCAAGCACTACGGGTATCAACAGGCGGCTTCTCAGGCGCTCAGGATTGGCTTTACGCCATGGCACCAGCGGCGCTACGGCCATCAGCAACAGGGCGGCAAGGAAAATCGGCACCATCACGGCATTGAAGTACGGTGCGCCAACTGTGATTTTATCGCCACTCAAAGTCTCCAGCGCCAGAGGATAGAGCGTGCCGAGCAGTACGCAGGCCGCTGCCGTGGTAAACACCACGTTATTCCACACGAACATTGATTCGCGCGACAACATCGAAGACATGCCCTCTTCCGCCTCCTGGTAGCGGCCACGCGCCAGGAAAATGCCGAATGAAACTGCCAGCACGACCGTCATGAACGCAAGAATGTAAGCACCGCGCCCGGGATCCACGGCGAAGGCATGCACCGACGACAGCACGCCGGAGCGCACCAGAAAGGTACCGAGCAGCGACAACGAAAACGCGGTAATGACCAAAAAAATGTTCCAGGCATGCAGCATGCGACGCCGCTCCTGCACGGTAATCGAGTGCACCAGCGCTGTGCCCACCAGCCACGGCATGAACGAGGCATTCTCCACCGGATCCCAGGCCCAGTAACCGCCCCAGCCGAGCTCGTAATAGGCCCACCAGCCGCCGAGGATGATTCCGGTGGTGAGAAATCCCCAGGCGATCAGTGACCAGCGCCGGATATGCGCGATCCAGTATTCACTCTTCCAGCGCGTAATGAGTGCCGCTATGGCAAAGGCAAAGGGCACCGAGAAGCCGACATAGCCGAGATACAGCATGGGCGGGTGGAACACCATGCCCGGATCCTGCAACAAGGGATTGAGATCACGCCCATCGGCGGGCATGGGAAAAAGACGCAGGAACGGGTTGGACAGAAACAGAATCAATCCGAAGAATCCGACTACCAGTGCGCCCTGCACAGCCAGGATCATCGGCAGCCGGTCGGGATAGTGTTTGCGCCCGTGGAGCGCTACCAGCACGGTGTAAAGCGTGAGCACCCATGCCCACAGGTATAAGGAGCCTTCATGCCCGCCCCATAATGCCGAAACCTTGTAAAACAGTGGCAGCTTGCTGTTTGAATTGGAGGCAACGTATTGAACCGAGAAGTTGTCACTGACAAAGGCATGGATCATTGCCAATCCGCCAATCGTGGTGAGCACGAACACCATGATCGAAGCATTGATGCCGATGCGTGCCAGTTCCGGTCGCTGGAAGAATCGCGCTGCCGCTGGGGCTAGCGCCTGAACCAGTGCCGCAGCAAGCGCCAGATACGCGGCAAAATGACCGAGTTCAACAAAATGAAAACCAAAACCACTCAAAACCATGACTCTCCTTGAGGCCCGCCGCAGACATGACGTGCCTGCCTGGCCAACGAGTTCGCCCGCTGGCCGAATATGACAGGGAATGCGCACGCGAATGTGCCCTGCGCGCAGCAGAATTGAAGCCGCTGCATCCTAGCGCAACGATGCATAACGCACCACCCGTTTTAGCGGTTTCCGGCACCCGATTATCCAGGAAAGTTGTGCACATTTTCTGTGGATAACCTTGTGTGCAAGCTTGACCTGCAAATTTCGAAAAGCTTCAATGAAAGTAACAGCGACGGATTGAATATTTTTTATACAGATCAATATATCTTTTAAAAACAATAGCCTGCACTTGTTTTGCCGAATCATTGAGGTGCACCGAACTGCGGAATCACAGGCAAAGTCGTGATTTTTTCTGATTGTGCACAAGGCACTCTCGCCGAATGAATGAAATTTCCCTGTATTCAAACGCGTTGACGCGCAATCCACATCCATTGAACAGCAGATATCACCCCTGGATGAACCCCCGGCCACTCAGATGACCGCAGATATCCCAATCCTGTATACCCCTGGCCTTGCCCGCCGCCTTGTCGCCATGCTTTATGACGGTCTGCTGCTGGCCGCCCTGTGGTTTGTCGTAACGGCACTGCTACTGGCCGTGAGTGGCGGACACTTGGCCGATCCGGGACGTTCGACGTGGCAGCTGTATACCCTGCGTGTCAGTCTCTTGCTGATCACGTTCATATTCTTCGCTGGATTCTGGGTACATGGCGGCCAAACACTCGGCATGCGGGCCTGGCGTCTGAGGCTCGTCAATGCCAGTGGGGGACCGGTAAGCTGGAATCAGGCTGTTTGGCGCTTTGCCGCCGCTATTCCTTGCATTGGTCTGCTAGGCATTCGGACTCCTCTGGGTGTTGATCGATCGCGAGCACTGCGCCTTGCACGACCGCCTGTCCGGCACACGCCTCGTCGTGCTGGCGAAAAATCACTGAGGATATCCTGTTAGTGCACACGGCGTAACATCAAAAGTGCCAACCCGAAAAACAGCAGCACCGGCAACAGCGCACCAATGACCGCCGGAATGCCATAAAGCAGTCCGAAGAAACCGAAGCCGCGACTCACGACAAAAAAAGCCAATCCCAGCACAATACCCATAAACAGGCGCGCTCCAATACCGCCGCTGCGCTGCTGTCCGAATACGAATGGAATGGCAAGCACCATCATCACCACCGTGGCAAAGGGTGCAACCAGTTTCTGCCAGAAGGCCAGCGAATACGGGCCGGTGTTCTGCTTGTTCTGCGCAAGATGGCTGATGTAGCGGTACAGGTGCAGCAATGAGAGTGCCTCGGGACGCACCGTAAATACCGACATCAGGTCCGGCGTTACCGTTGAAACCCACTCCTGCTCATGCAGATGGCGACTCTGCACCCGATTCTCGGCCAACCAGCTCTCGCTCACGTCGATGAGCTTGCCAGCGTTTGTCCTCGAAACGGCCGGTTTTCGCGCTGGTCTGCAAGCGCAGGCGATCGTTTTCATCAAAGTGATAAATGTCCACCTGCAGCAGACTCAAATCCGGCAGAACCTCCCCGATGTGCACATAGGTCGGACCATCGCGCAGCCACAATCCAAAATCATTCTGCTGCTTGATACGAATCTTGAGCGCCGTTGCACGACCCTGCTCGGCGATGCGTTCGGTTTCCGGAACCAGAAATTCACCTATGACTACAGCGATCAGCGCGAGCACCAGCCCGACTTTCATCGCCGCGCCCACGATACGCAAGATTGACACCCCCGCGGCACGTATCGCCACCAACTCCGCATCCACTGCCAGCGCCGACAGCCCGAGGGTGGTGCCCAGCAATGCCGCCATGGGGAATACCTCGAATGCCTGGCGCGGCAAGGACAGCAGCACATAGCGTATGGCATCGGTTAGCTGATAGTTGTGTTTGCCCACGTCTCCCAGTGCATCCACAAATTGAATGAACGAGAATAGCGCCAGCAGAACGCCCAGGACCAGCAACGTATTTGTGAGGATCGCGGCTGCGAGGTAGCGATCAAGAATTTTCATACCCGGCGCCTCCAAAACAGCGTGGGCACAGGCAGCAACGGCAGATTGTTGGCACGACGCCAGAACAGGTAGACGCCGAGCACCAGAAACATGGCGTGTACCCACCACAGGCCGAAATCCGCAGGCACGCGCCCACGCTTCAACATGGCGTCCGCCACACCGAGCAGATTGCTGTACAGAAAATAGGCGACGATCGCCACAAACAGGCTGACGTAGCGGCCACGGCGCGGCTGTGTATAGGAAAACACCAGCGCGAACACCGTGAGCAACAACAATGCAATCGGCTTGGATAACCGCCAGTGCAGTTCAGCGTTGGCACCGGGATCCCGGTCGGCAAGCAGCTGCCGAGTCGTCATGGCGTGATAATGACGTATGACGCAGTACTGGCGCCGGTAACTCGACACGCAATGGCATAGCGCTCAAATACAATCATCCGGTAATCGCCTTGACCTGGGGTACCGTCGTAACGCGCGCCGTCATCGAGAACCAGAAACCGGTCGCCACTCGTCGCATCAGTTATCTCCCGGCCGGTCTTCGCCACCACCACGCCCTGACGACCGAGGCGTCGAGTCGCCACAAATACCTTCTGCATCTCGCCGCTCGGACCTACGTTCTCGACGTAGTACACCCCACCCTCCCGCGCCTTGTCGCTGCTCAGGATTTCATTGAACACGCCGGGGATGATCGCTGCCGCCTCGTAGCGACTGCTGTCGTCCTGCTTGATCTGCGCCACCAGCCGCGTGGCGATCGGGCGCCAGGTAAAACGCGAGCAGCGTTACGACCACGGCGAATCCGGCCGCAATCAGCATCACCGGACGCAACAGCTGCGTCAGACCCACCCCGCAGGCAGCAAGCACGGTCATTTCGTTGTCCTGATACCAGCGCCCGAGCGTGATTAGCAGCCCGATGTAGAAGGCGAGCGGCAGCATGAGGCTCAGAATCTCGACGGTCTGCAGACCGAGCATGGTAAAGATGAATTTGGCGGGGAAACTGCCGGCGGCGGCCTTGGCCAGGATCTTGACCAAGCTCACGACCATGAACAGCGCGACAAAAATGAACGCCACCGCCAGGGTGGTGGTGGTGAGCTCGCGTAACAGCGCCCGGTTAATGATCTGCATGTGCTCGCGCTTCCTCGGCAACTGCTCCCGGCGTTGCGCTACCTCCTCCACCCTGAAGTCGTGCCTGCGCGGGGAGAGAAACATTGCCAAAAACAGCCTGAACAGGCGATCATTGCGAATAGCTGCCGGATCAACAAGAATCCTGTCCGACGCTGCATTCTGACTGCCGGTATTTTCAAGGAAATTCGCCGGTCGTGTGTCGATTTCCGGGTGCACTATAACACAATCATCCCCGGGTAAATCCGGCCGGAACAACAGGAGCGAGCATGGAATACACGGTCAAAAGCGGCGACCCCGAGAAACAGCGCAGCGCCTGCGTGGTGGTCGGCGTACTACGAAGGCCGCAAACTCTCGCCCAGCGCGCGCCGCCTTGACGAAGCCGCACAGGGTGGCCTCACAGCGATCCTGCGACGCGGCGACCTCGAGGGCAAGACCGGTCAGACCCTGCTGCTGCACAGCCCGGCCGGCCTGCTGTGCGAACGCCTGCTGCTTGTCGGCTGCGGCAAGGAGAAGGATTTCCACGAGGGGCGCTATCGCGAAACCTGTCGCGAAAATGGCCAAGACGCTCGCCGACACCGGCGCGACCGAAGCCGTGGTCTATCTCACCGAACTCGAGGTGAAGGGCCGCGACATCGCCTGGAAACTGCGCCACGCCGTCGAGTCGGTGGAGATGGCGCTCTACAAGTTCGATCGTCTGAAAAGCCACAAACCCGAAAAGAAACGTCCACTGCGCAAGCTGATTCTCACCGTCGGCAAGCGCAGTGAACTCGCCGCCGGTGAGATTGCCGTGCAGCAAGGCCTCGCCATCAGCGCCGGCATGCACCTCGCGCGCGACCTCGGCAACCTGCCGGGCAATATCTGCACACCGAGCTACCTCGCCGATCAGGCACGCGAACTTGAACACCAGTACGGCGTGAAGACCACAGTGCTGGAACGCGAGGACATGGAAAAACTTGGCATGGGCGCACTGCTTTCGGTTTCGCGTGGCAGCCGTCAGCCGCCCAAACTCATTACGATCGAATACAAGGGCGGCAAGGATGACGAGCCGCCGGTGGCGCTGGTCGGCAAGGGCCTGACCTTCGACGCCGGCGGCATCTCCATTAAACCGGCAGCCGCCATGGACGAAATGAAATACGACATGTGCGGCGGCGCCACGGTGCTCGGCGTCATCAAGGCGTGCGCCGAACTGAAGCTGCCGATCAATGTCGTCGGCGTGATTCCCTCGAGCGAGAACCTGCCGGACGGCGATGCCAACAAGCCGGGTGACATCGTGACCAGCATGTCCGGCCAGACCATCGAGATCCTCAACACCGATGCCGAAGGCCGCCTGATCCTGTGCGACGCGCTCACCTACACCGAGCGCTTCCACCCGGCCGCGGTGGTGGACATCGCCACGCTCACCGGCGCCTGCGTGATCGCGCTCGGCGCGCACGCCAGCGGCCTGCTGGCCAACAACGACCAGCTGGCGCGCGACCTGCTGAATGCCGGCAAATACGCGCATGACCGCGCCTGGCAGTTGCCGCTCTGGGAGGATTACCAGAAACAGCTCGACAGCAACTTCGCCGACATGGCCAACATCGGCGGGCGCGAAGGCGGCACCATCACCGCCGCCTGCTTCCTCGCACGCTACACCAAGAAATTCAAATGGGCGCACCTCGACATCGCCGGCACCGCCTGGCTCGGCGGCAAGGCCAAGGGCGGCACCGGGCGTCCGGTGCCGCTCCTGACCACCTGGCTGATCCAGCGCAGCGAGACACGCACGGCGAAATGACCAAAGTGGATTTCTATCTGCTGAATGCGGACGGCGACAGCACAGAGCGGATTGCCTGCCGGCTCGCGGAGAAGGCCTGGCGCCTCGGCAACCGGGTCTACCTGCTTGCACCAGACAAGCCAGTGGCACACGAACTGGACGAACTGCTCTGGACCTTCAGCCAGGGTAGCTTCGTGCCGCATGCCGTTTGCGCGAATGACAGCGACGCTGCAGTCCATCCGGTGCTGATCGGCCATAACGAGCCACCGGCTGCGCTGCACGACGTACTGATCAGTCTCGCGCCTGAAGTGCCCGCGTGGTTCAGCCGCTTCATGCGCATTGCCGAGCTGGTCGGCGCCACCGAAGACGACAAGAGTACGGGGACGCGAGCGCTTCCGCTTTTACCGCGAGCGCGGTTACCCGCTTGAAACCCATAACCTCTGACCGGACGGAGTTCATGCCACACTGTTTCTGCCACGAAAATAGCCAGAGGCAGCAGTGAGGCCTAAACTAGTATGAATACACGCCTGCACACAAAAAACTATTTGGTAGAGGCATGAGCCCGACCCGCAAACCCAAACCGCCGGACAAGGGTGCGCCGCCCGAGCACAAGCCATCGCGCAAGGTTGCCCTTGAAGAGGTTCTGCGCTCACTGCAGGATCTAGTCAGCAATGAGCTGGCGACCGAGCCAGCGAAATTGCCTGGCGAGGCCACAGCGGATGCGTCTCACAAATCGCGTGTAGCCGACGCACAACCGGCCGCGCCGGCTGGCATCACCACAGGAAACCGAAACAGCCTCAGAAGAAGTAGCGCCGGAAACTGAGTCCATTACTCTGGAAAGCCTGCCGGATCTCGCGTCCGCAACCCCGTCGACACTGGTGCAGCGGGCTACGTCGAGTCATGCGATCCCGGCCGGCGGTCTACAGCAGGAACTGCCGTACCTGGATCCTCAGCTTTCAGAGCCGAGCGATCCTCAAACCAGCGGGGTCTCGCCCGTAATGCCAACGGCCGGTGACGTCGCAGACACAGAATCTGAAATAGAAACAGAACCTGACACTGACACTGACATCGAAGACAAGCCCGAGACTTCCGTACAGGGCTTGGCCATGGATGCTCAGACGCCACCAGATGAAATTAACTGGGACGATATCCCAGTTCTGGATGAGGCCGTGGAATTGCATGAAGTGTCCGTGGCCAACGAGACAAACCAGGCGGCGGGTGTGGTTGCGACCGCGGCGCTGCTGCCCGCCGATGTGGCGCGTCGTCTCGCAATCCAGGTTGCGGCACGACTCAATGTTGAGCTACGCAAATCCGGTCAGGCGGGCCTCAGCAGCGAAATTATTACTCGGCTCGCCCGGCTGCTGCAGGAAGCGCTGGCGAAGAGCGCGCCAAACATGGAAAATACACCACCGGACCAACACTGATTCAACCGACCTTTAAGGCCACGGCGCCACTGAAGTCGCCTCGGTTGCCGAGTGACCATTCCGGCTGAACTGTACGCCGTACCATGCCATCATTCGCCATTCACCCGACCACACGATAATCCGATGGCATCACCGACCGAACGCCCCGCGCCACTGGACAAGGCCTACGAACCGCACGCGATCGAAATCCGCCTGTACCAAACCTGGGAACAGGCCGGCGCCTTCCGCCCGTCAGGACAGGGCCCGAGCTACTGCATCATGATCCCGCCGCCGAACGTCACCGGCAGCCTGCACATGGGCCACGCGTTCAAGACACGATCATGGACGCGCTCATCCGCTGGCAGCGCATGCGCGGCGCACAACACCCTCTGGCAAGCCGGCACCGATCACGCCGGCATCGCCACCCAAATGGTGGTCGAGCGCCAGCTCGACGCCGAAGGCCAGACGCGTCACGATCTCGGACGCGAGGCGTTCGTGGAACGTGTGTGGGACTGGAAGGCACGAGTCTGGCGGCAACATCACCCGCCAGTTGCGACGCATGGGCGCCTCGCTCGACTGGTCGCGCGAGCGTTTCACCATGGACTCGGAGATGTCCGAGGCCGTGACCGAAGTGTTCGTCAGGCTCTTTGACGAGGGCCTGATCTATCGCGGCAAGCGCCTCGTCAACTGGGACCCGGTGCTGCACACCGCCGTCTCCGATCTCGAAGTGGTTTCCGAAGAAGAACAGGGATCGATGTGGCACATCCGCTATCCGATACAGGGCACGAAGGAATTCCTGGTGGTCGCCACCACTCGCCCGGAAACCATGCTTGGCGACAGTGCCGTGGCCGTGCACCCGGAAGATGAACGATACAAACATCTCCTCGGCAAACAGGTGGAACTGCCGCTCACCGGCCGCAGCATTCCGGTGATTGCCGACGACTACGTGGACAAGGAATTCGGTTCGGGCTGCGTCAAGATTACCCCGGCGCACGACTTCAACGACTACGAAGTCGGCAAGCGTCACAACCTGCCGCAGATCAACATTCTTACCATTGACGCCAAGATCGATCTCGCCTGGCTCTCCGTACCATGGGCTGGATCGCTATGCAGCACGCAAGCAGATCGTCGCCGACCTCGAAGCCGCCGGACTGCTGGCAGAAGTGAAGCCGCACAAGCTGATGGTACCGCGCGGTGACCGCTCCGGCTCCGTGGTCGAACCGTTCCTCACCGATCAGTGGTACGTGAAGGCCGGCCCGCTGGCGGAAGTCGCAACCAAGGTGGTCGAAGAGCGGCCGCATCAAATTTATTCCCGAAAACTGGAGCAAGACCTACTACGAATGGATGCGCAACATCCAGGACTGGTGCATTTCGCGCCAGATCTGGTGGGGTCATCGCATCCCGGCCTGGTACGACGAGCAAGGTCAATTCTACGTAGGCCGCAACGAATCCGAAGTGCGCGCCAAGCACAAACTCGCAGCGGACGTGACACTGAAGCAGGACGAAGACGTGCTCGACACCTGGTTCTCGTCGGCGCTATGGCCGTTCTCGACGCTCGGCTGGCCGAAGCAGACGGCGGAACTCAAGGCCTTCTATCCGACCAGCGTGCTAGTCACCGGCTTCGACATCATCTTCTTCTGGGTCGCGCGCATGGTGATGATGGGCATGAAGTTCATGGACGAGGTGCCGTTCAGCGAGGTCTACATCCACGGTCTCGTGCGCGACGCCCATGGCCAGAAAATGTCCAAGTCCAAGGGTAACGTGCTCGACCCGATTGATCTCATCGATGGCATTGATCTCGAAGCGCTGGTGAAAAAACGCACCAGCGGCCTGATGCAGCCGCAGATGGCGAAGAAGATCGAGCAGGCGACACGCAAGGAATTCCCGAACGGCATTCCGGCGTTCGGCACCGATGCACTGCGCTTCACGATTGCAGCCTCGCGCCACCCAGGGACGCGACATCAAGTTCGACCTCAACCGCAGTCGAGGGCTACCGCAACTTCTGCAACAAGCTGTGGAACGCAGCCCGCTACGTGCTGATGAACACCGAAGGCCAGGACTGCGGCCTGACGGGTGAAATCGAACTGAACGCCGCCGATCGCTGGATCGTCTCGCGCCTGAACGAAGTCGCCGCCGAGGTAGACACGGCGTTCAGGGATTACCGCTTCGATCTCGCGGCGCAGGCGATCTACAGCTTCACCTGGAACGAATACTGCGACTGGTATCTGGAACTCTCCAAGGTGGTGCTCAACAATCCCAAGGCGAGCGCTGCCGCACAGCGCGGCACGCGCCGCACCCTGATTCAGGTGCTGGAAACCCTGTTGCGCCTGCTGCATCCGATCACACCGTTCATCACCGAAGAGATCTGGCAGCGCGTCGGCGCCCTGGCGGGAAAGACCGGCTCGACCATCATGCGCGAGCCGTTCCCGCAGACCGAACCGGCGGTCATTGACCGCCAGGCGATCGAGGAAATGCGCTGGGTCATGAGCGTAATCGCCGGCGTTCGCAATATTCGTGGCGAAATGAATATTTCCCCGGCGAAAGCTCCTGCCGGTACTAATCCAAAACGGCTCAACCTCTGAACAGGCGCTGCTGAACCGCTACGAGCCATTCATCGCAACGCTTGCCCGCACTGAATCACTGACCTGGCTCAATGCTGGCGATGCAGCGCCTGAATCGGCGACTGCGCTGGTCGGCAACATGCAAGTACTCGTGCCACTGGGATCGGTCATCAATAAGAATGTCGAGCTTGAGCGACTGATGAAGGAAATAGAAAAAACCGAAAAGGAACTTCAGAAAGCAGCAACAAAACTGGAGAACAGCGAGTTTATCGCGCACGCACCTAAACAGGTGGTCGAGCAAATGAACGAGCGGGTGCGGCAGTTCGAATCCGCGCTAACCAGTCTGCGCGCACAACATGTCAAGGTCGCGGCACTGCCGGACTAGGCCAGCCGATGCAGGTTGTGCCTCAGCTTGTTTTCCGGAAGCGCGTAACTTGCAGATCCTGCAGCAGATCATTTAGTGGCATCGGTCGAGCCAGCGCATATCCCTGACCATAGTCAACACCGAGCACCTCGAGCGCCCCGCGAATCGCATCGCTCTCCACATACTCGGCGATTGTTTCGATTCCCATGATGTGCGCAACCTGGTTGATCGAACTGACCATGGCGAGATCGATTTTATCGTCTGCAATATTGCGCACAAATGAACCGTCGATCTTGAGGTAGTCGACTGGCATGTTCTTAAGATAGGAGAACGAACTCATACCACTTCCAAAATCATCCAGCGCGAAACGGCAACCCACCTCCTTGACGCATTTGATCAGGTGTAAGGCATTGCTCAGGTTGGACACGGCTTCTGTTTCGGTAACCTCGAAACAAATCTGTTCTGGAGGCACACCACTTGTCTTGAGCTGCAATAGCACAAATGCCAGAAAATCCGCATCGCAGAGTGATTGTCCCGAGAGATTGATATTGAAGCAGCCCAGGCGCTGGAGAGTATCAGGGGGCAGGTCACGCAGGGTCGAGAGTGTTGTACGCACAACCCAGCGATCGATGACCGGCATCAGCTGATAACGCTCGGCAGCCGGCAGGAAAGCCGCGGGCATGACGACTTCGCCTGACTCGTCCCTGAGGTGTAACAACACTTCACAGTGCGACGGCATATGCTGGGCACGACCCAGCGGCCGGATCCACTGGCCATACAAAACAAACTGGTTTTCATTGACAGCGCGTCCTATGCGTTGCACCCAGTCGATTTCGCGCTCGCGGCGAGTCACGGTAAGATCGTTCGGCCTGAACAGATGTATTCGATTGCGTCCTTCTTCCTTCGCTACCCGGCAAGCCACATCGGCAATACGAAAAACGTCCTTGATGTCGCCGCTATCAGCCGCAACGCGCATCACCCCGATACTGACACCAACGTCTACGGTCTTCTCCTCCCAAACGAAGCGGTAATCCTTCATGGCGCCACGGATCAGTCCACTGATTTCTTCAGCACGCTCAAGCGTGCAGCGGCGCAACAGAATGGCAAATTCATCCCCACCGATACGTGCCAGAATATCTTCCTTGCGGAGGCGCTGGCGCATCATCAAACTGATTTGCTTTAGCAGTTCGTCACCCGCGACATGGCCGCAGGTGTCATTCACCACCTTGAACATATCGAGGTCGAGATAACAAAGTGCATATTCGACGCCACTGGCACGGGCATCGAGCAGCGCTTCCTGCAGATGACGCTCGAATTCACGGCGGTTGTACAGGCCAGTCAGCGGATCGTGCGTAGCGTGGTACATCAGCTCGCGGGACAGGGCACGGATTTCGGTCACATCGCGGAATACCATAACCATTCCGGCCACATTACCCTGATCGTCATTGATGTTGGTTGCAATCAGCTCAATGCAGTACTGCGTGGCATCTTGCACAGAAATGACAAAGTCGACCGGCCCGGAAGTCGACTCCTTGCCGGAGAGAATTTTCTCCACGGCTTCGATTTGCGTATCGCACACGCTATCGTGCACGATATTAAAGATGTCTTCCGGAAATTTTCCGTGCGCAGCGTCATTGGTCCAGCCGGTCAGCCGTACCGCAACTGGATTCATATATTCGATACGTCCATCCGCATCGGCTCGAATCACAGCATCACTCAACGAGTGCAGCGTCACCTGGGCGCGTTCCTTCTCCTGGCGCAAGGCCTTGTCTGCCCGGCGTGAGTAGCGCACGACTGTTACCGCAACCATCAGCGCCAGAACCACGGTGACGGCGGCCAGCAGCACCACTTGCAAACGCGCCGCATGGAAATCGTGCGAAGCCTGAGTGACGATTTGTTTTGTTTTCTGTTCCTGCAATTGATAAAGCGCGCTGAGCTGTTGCAGCACATGATCCTGGGCCGGAATTGCCTCGGCGACGAGAAGCTGCTGCGCTTCCGTAATACGCCCTGCCGAGACCAGATTTACCACGCGTTCTTGTATCGGCACCGCGATTCCGGTCAAGCGAGACTGGTTATCAAGCAGGGCAACTTCTTCCGTGGTAAGCGGCAAGGCCAGCAATGCTTGTCGCGCCTGCACAAACTCGCCAGCCTTCGACAGGTAGCGAATCCATTGTTCGTCACGTTCGAACGGATCGCGCAGAATTGTGAGTTGCTGCAGACTGACCGTGCGCTCGCGCGCGGAGGTGTGCATGCGGGTAGCAAGCGATACCTTGGCAAGGTGGTCGCCGACTATTCCCTCCAGACGCTTCTGGCTCGCTTCGAGCTGCACCAGCCCGACTGCCGTCAAGAACACCATCAATGCCAACACCGCAGCAAAACCCAGTCCCAAGGCAAAATCAGGGGCTTTCCCGGCTGAAATACGACGCAATTTGGTTGGTAGCATTGGCGATTTAACGTAGCGGACCTTTCCGGTCCGGTAACAAAACTGAATGACACTGGCATGATTCGCTCATTCCTGACCACTCCAGACTGGAATGAAGCCATACTTTCAAGTCCATGCTTAAAATTACTGCAAAAGACATACCATCTAATAAGAGCGGGACAATCTGGAGCTGACATGGCGTAAACAAGCCAATTTATTGATTTCTATACGATCATTATAGGACATGGATTCTGCTCCTCTAGAAAATAGTGCACATGGGGTCTGCACACACCTGGCTGCGCAGGGGCCGGCGCTTCGACTGCTGGTCCAACGGGTGATGCAGTAGCCCGGATGTGCCAGAATGCCGGCCAGGCTGGGGCAACGGAGCAATTGGCATGCATGAAGAGCCGAGTAAAGAAGAAAAGATTCTGCGCATGCTTAAGCGCGTATTGACTGATATTGCCAAAGACACCTCCACACCGCCGGGCATGAAACACCCGCTGTCTGAGAACACCATACAGAACATCCGTGATTGTCTCGGCCTCATCTCTGCACGCGAGAAGGAACTGGCTGACGAATCCGGCCGGCCAAGCCAATCGCGTCCGGGTTTCGTCGACGAGCCGAAGAAGACGCAGGTCGTGACCTTGCACAGGAAAAAACCTGAAAGCGACAAGCCGCACTAACGACCGAATTTACGATGCATGCAGTAGAGTTCTTAACTCCGACGCAACGACTCCAGCCCGTTGCGCAACACTACCACCTCAAACCGCGTTGCCGCATACAGAAAGGCGGCCACCTCGCTTTGCACACCGTTGCGGCAATAAATCACATAAGGATAACCCGGATCGAGCTGCGTCAGCCGCGTGCGCAACTCGTCAATAGGGATGTTCACGCTGCCCTTGATCGAGCCCTGCTGAAACTCTGCCGCGCTGCGAACATCCAGCAGGCCCGCACCCCGACGCATACGTTCCTGGGCTTCTTCGACAGTGACGTGGGTAATCAATGGCTTCTTCAATAACTCTTCAAAATCCGCACTTCGCCAAACGCATGACAATGCTGTCGCGCATGGCCACAATGCTGGCATTGCGTGGATCACCGGTGAGCAGCGCCTCTTCGCCAAACACATCGCCGCGTTTAAGTTTGCTGACCAGTTTGACCTTGCCCTGCGTATCCTTGCGCGCCACCGTGAGTTCACCCTCTTTGAGGATGTAATAGTAATCGCCCGTCTCGCCTTGCCGGATCACAGCCTCACCGGTCTTGACGAGTATGGGTTCCAGCTTGAGCAGCAGCATGGCAACGCGCTCGCGTGCCAGATTACTGAACGCCGAGCTTGCCAGCATCTCCTCCAGCCACACGCTGTCGCCGGCAAACGCACTGCCAGCGTCGTGTATGTGCGTAATAGTGGTGGAAACTTCATCCAACAGGACAGCGCGTTCAAGCATCGCATTGTCGATGCGGAAAATACGCGCGGCGGTTGTAGCCGTGACGGTGTACGGCCGAGGGCGGCCGGGAGACAACGGGAAACCGGCATCCGGCGTGCCGGCCTGCAGAATGCGTGACATGCTGCTCGTACGCGAGCGCATTTCTACACCACCAGCCAGGAGATAAATTGCATCGTTATCGGTGTCGCCTTCACGGCAAATCGCAGCATCCTTGAGAATGTCCTCCACCACGACCCGTTTCGCCAAGCGCGCGAGATGCTCGTCCGTCAATGTGTGCAGGGGCGTGAAATTCTTCAGGAAATCAATCGGTCAGCATAGGGCGTGGATTACGGCATAGAAGCGCGACTGGAATTCAGCGTATCGGGGACTGCGAATGCGTTCAGGCAGCACCTTGGCGGCGCTTGGCCAGACGCGACGGCAGCACATCCTTGAGGCGGCCGCGCACGTCGCGCAGCAGTTTCTCTGTGGTCGCCCAATCAATGCAGCCATCCGTCACCGACACGCCGTATTTCAACTCGGCGAGGATCCTGCGGGATCGGCTGGTTGCCGGCGTTGAGGTGACTCTCCAGCATCAGCGCCACGATTGATGCATTGCCGTCGACGATCTGGGTTGTGCAGTTCTCGGCCACCAGCGGCTGCAGGGCATAGTCCTTGTTGGAGTTGCCGTGACTGCAATCCACGGCAATGTTGAGCGGCAGCTTGGCGGCCGTCAGTTCTTTCTCGGCCATGGCGATTGACACCGAATCGTAATTCGCGCGACCGCCGCCGCCCCTGAGCACCACATGCCCATAGCGGTTGCCGCGCGTGCGGAACACGGCGCTCTGACCGCTCTGGTTGATGCCGAGAAAATGGTGCGGGCGCGAAGCCGAATGCAGCGCATTGATCGCGACAGACAGACTGCCATCGGTAGCGTTCTTGAAGCCAACCGGCGTCGACAGGCCGCTCGCCATCTCGCGATGCGTCTGCGATTCGGTTGTACGTGCACCGATTGCGGTCCAGGTAATGAGATCGGAGAGATACTGTGGCGTGATCGGATCGAGTGCCTCGGTCGCAGTCGGCAGACCCAATTCGGCCAGATCGTGCAACAGCTCACGCGCCATGTACAGACCCTTCTCGATGTGGAAGGAATCGTCCATGTCCGGGTCGTTGATCAGACCCTTCCAGCCGACCGTGGTGCGCGGCTTCTCGAAATACACGCGCATGATGATCAGCAACGTGTCGCTCACCTCGTCAGCCAGTTTTTTCAGGCGTGCGGCGTATTCGTGTGCCGCCTTGAGGTCGTGAATCGAGCACGGACCCACCACCACGAACAAGCGGTGGTCCTCATGGTCCAGAATGCGTCGCACCGCCTCGCGTCCGGCAAGCACCGTCTTCTCGGCACGCTCGGTAAGCGGCAGCGCGCGCTTCACTTCCTCCGGAGTCGGAAGAAGCTCTTGCGAGAGCACGTTGACGTTGCTGACCTGTTTTTCCGACACAAATGAAGCCCTACTTCGTTCGTCCTGCCATTATAGGTGAAGCCCTACTTCGTTCGTCCTGCCATAAGTGAAGCTCTACTGCGCTCGTCTTGTCATTATACGTGAAGCCCTACTTCGTTCGTCCTGCCATAGGTAATGAATATGCTTGTTAAAGCACTATTTTTCCACAAAACCCGGGTGGCCGCCCATTTCATTCAGCGGCGTCGGGTAAGCTTGAAGCACTGGTGAATACGCGGGTTACGCTCAAAGTCCTTGGGCAGCGTGGCGCGACTGAGGTCCTCGACCGCAAACTCCGCCAGTCCCGTCCCGATCCAGGCGAAAACGCCGGAAATTGGTGGAGAAAATCAGTGTGCCGTCGGGACTGAGCAGGCGTGCGGCGGCCCGGATCAGGGCCACATGGTCGCGCTGGACGTCGAGCGTGTCCTGCATGCGCTTGGAGGTGGAAAAGGTCGGCGGGTCGAGGAAGATCAGGTCGTAGCGACGTTCCGCTTCCTCCTCGAGCCAGACCAGCACATCGGCCTGGATGAGCTCATGTTGCTGGCCCTCGAATCCGTTCAACGCCAGGTTGCGCCGTGCCCAGTCGAGATAGGTGCGCGACATGTCCACCGTGGTGGTAGCGCGCGCGCCGACCGCGGCATGCACGGTGGCGGTGCCGGTATAGCCGAACAGATTGAGAAAGCGCTTGTCCTTCGCCAGCTCGCGCAGCATGCGGCGCGTGAGGCGGTGGTCGAGGAACAGGCCGGTGTCGAGATAGTCGGTAAAGTTCACCAGCAGCTTGAGGCCGTCTTCCTGCACCTCGTGAAACTCGCCGCGCTCCGCCAGACGTTCATACTGCGCGCTGCCCTTTTGGCGCTGCCGGACTTTAAGGAAAATCTGCTCCGCGGGAATGTCGAGCACTCCCGGTATGGCGCTCAACGCCTCTTTCAGACGCTCGCTCGCCTTGTCCGGATCGATGCTCTTCGGCGCCGCGTACTCCTGCACATGCGCCCAGCGCGCCGCGCCCTGGTACAGATCGATGGCGAGTGCATACTCCGGCATGTCGGCATCGTACAATCGATAGCAGCAGATGTTCTCGCGTTCCGCCCACTTGCCGAGCTGCTTCAGATTCTTGCGCAGGCGGTTGGCAAACATTTCGGCGCCGGGCGTGAGCGCAGTCGGAACCTGCGCTGACATCTCCGCCGGCCTCCTGTTTCCTGCCCGGCGCTGGCGCATCCTGGACGTCGGGCTGCGTTCGGTCACAAACTGCTTCGGCTACACCTCGAAGTGCAACAACTTGCATTCGATGGCGCCGTTGTAGAGCACGTGCATCTTGTGGGCGCGCAGGCCCATCACCTTGCCGAATTCCGGATTGCCGGTAAACACCGCCGCGCGCCAACCTTCGTAGCAACGCTTGAGCACATTGCCGAGCTCGCGATACAACCCCGGCAACTCCGATTCCTCGCCGAGACGTTCGCCATAGGGCGGGTTCACCACCACCAGCCCGGCATGCTCGACATGTTCGCTGCGGCAATCCGCCAGATAGCGCCGCTCGATATGTACCAGCCCAGTAAGTCCGGCGTGCTCGACATTTGCCAACGCCACACGTACGGCAGTCGGGTCGTGGTCGTAACCGCGAATCGACGGCAGATTTTGTATTCCCGCTGCACGCCGCGCACGCGCCTCAGCCAGCAGTGCCTCCCAGGTGGCAGCTTCGTGCCCACGCCAGCGCAGGAATCCATAATAGGTGCGCTCAAGGCCGGGTGCACTGTCGCTGGCAATGAGCGCGGCTTCAATCGGCAACGTACCGGAACCGCACATCAAATCCACGAATGCGCCACCCTCGCGGGCAATCGCTGGCCAGCCGGCGCGCAACAATATGGCGGCAGCGAGATTTTCCTTGAGCGGCGCGGTCACCGTGTCCGACGCGATAACCGCGCCGATGCAGGCTCTCGCCGGACAGATCAATGCTCAGCGAGGCAACATCCGCGTGCACATATACATTAATGCGCACATCCGGCTCATTGGTCGCCACCGACGGTCGCTCGCCGGTGCGTTCGCGGAACTGATCGACAATCGCGTCCTTGACCTTGAGCGCGCCGTAATGGGTATGCGTGATTGCCGAACGGTACGCGTTGAATTCCACGGCCAGCGTGCCGTACTGGTCGAGATGAGCTCGTCCCAATCGATAGCGCGCACACCGTCATACAACGCCTCAGGTGTCGGCGCCGGAAATTGCACAAGCGGTAGCAGCACGCGATTGGCAACGCGCGACCAGAGACAAACCCGGTACGCGAGCGTCAAGTCACCATCGAATGTCACACCGGCGCGTGTCTCTTTTACATTCCCGGCACCGAGCGCACGCAGCTCATCGGCCAGCAAGGGCTCGATACCGCGTGGAGCGGAGGCAAACAGGCGCAGGGATGACGACATGCGATTTAACAGAACTGAACGTGGAGGATGAGAAAAATCCGGAAGCCACCGGGGCATGGCGTGATGGCTATTGTTTCCGCTGGACCGTCGGCTTGTCCAGCACGCGGCCTGGCGGGGTGTATCGATGGATGTTATTGCTTGTCTCGGGACAGATCCGGTGCTGATATTCGGAAAGGGGAAAGCATCGGCATACCGTGCGATCCACTCGAGCGCCGCCTCCTGGCTACTCATGGCGCGCCCTTCGCTCTCGCGCACGGTGCGCCGGTATTGTTCAATGTGACAAATCTGCTCCACCATGCGTGCGCGGAACAGATCGTCCTGATCGATAAACTCGACACCCACCTGCCAGGCATTGCCGTCCTTTTGGCACCAAGTCACCTGGCAGCGCGCTTCAAATGGCGGCGAAGTGAGCGCAATCCGCACGATAATATTGCTTCCCACTGGTGCTGCTTCCGGGTATTTAAAGCACAACCCGCCACGACTGACATTTCGCAGTGGCTCGTGCATGTTCGTCTGGTTCTCGAGACTGATCTCGATCGGAATACCGGTCGGATGCCGGATAAAGCTGCGCATGGCTCATCACTGTCGGGTACGCTCATCTCAAGTGTAGTGAATCGTGGAGACAGGCTCCGACTTAATACCCATCACTATTTGAGTGTATACATGTTACATACCTGACATTTTTGATAAACTAATCAACGTTTCGCCTGTCGACGGCAGGCATATTCAAGTTATTGCCAATTTCCGAACGAGGAAAATACGATGGGACTGCAGGCCGAAAAACTGGAAGTAGATGGCGATGGTTTTCTCCTGGACCGCGATGTATGGAGCGAGGAGCTCGTGCCACAACTCGCCGCGAATGACGGTGTCGAGATCAACGATCAGATCATGCACTACATCAACGAGGCGCGCCGCATGTACGAAGAAGACGGCGTGGTTCCGCCGTTGCGCAAGTTCGCCAAGGCGATGGGTGTGACCACCAACGACCTGTATGCAGTCTTCAAGAAAGGCCCGATGAAACTCATCTGCAAGTGGGGCGGCCTGCCGAAGCCCACTGGCTGCGTGTAATCCCTGACTGGACCGGCCTGCCCGGGAACTTCCTGGAAGGCTGATTCACCAAACGCCCGTGACCCAGCTTTATCCGCTTGCGCGCGAGCTCCACGGCATTCGTTTCTGCCTGCTTGCGCCGCCCGAGTCCAGTCAGGCACGCTTTGTATTTACGGGCAGGCGACCGCCATGGATGGCGGAAGTGCGGAGCGCGAAGCCATCCCTGCGGGGACAAACGCAGGATCAGTTCTTCCGCTTCCAGAATCAGGAAATCGTCTGGGATGCGACCCTCCTCACTCTGGCGCACTATCACGCTGAGCAGCCGGCATCGGCACAACCAATGTGGCGCACCGCGTTCCTGGAAATTGGCGGCGAAACGACGCGCGGTCACGCCATCCGCGTGGCGCTCGATATCCCACGCATCGACGAGCCCGTGATTCTGCGCACCATCATCATGATCCGCAACTACAAACGCCTGCACCCCGGACGCCATGAATTCGGCGAGTCACGCAGCTTGCCGCCACGCTGACGGCTGCGTGTTAGGATTGGTGGCCGCGGAAACGCGTGGGGCTCACATGACACCGCTCTTTCATCCACAGCCAGTCAACGATCCATTTGGCGATCCGGCAGTGTACGTTGATTTCCTGTTCGAACGACGCGCGCTGCTGTTCGATCTTGGTGATCTCACGGTCGATTGCCGGCACGCAAGATCCTGCGTCTCTCGCACGTGTTTGTATCCCATACCCATATGGACCACTTCGCCGGCTTCGACCGTCTATTGCGACTCTGCCTCGGGCGCGAGCGCGAACTGGTGCTCTTTGGGCCACCCGGCTTCATTGACCAGGTCGAACACAAGCTTGCTGCCTACACCTGGAACCTGGTGCACAACTATCCGGTCGAATTCACGCTCATTGCCGCTGAGCTGCACGCAGACCAGACCCTGCACCGCAGCCGCTTCCACTGTCGCACGCGATTCCAACGTGAACCACTCGGCTTCGTTGCGGCGCCGGACGGGATTCTGCTCGACGAGGAAGGCTTTATCGTGCGCGCCACGCTGCTCGATCACGACATCCCGTGCCTCGGCTTTGCGCTCGAGGAAAAATTGCACATGAATGTCTGGAAGAACCGTCTGCAGGAACTGGGTCTGCCCACCGGGCCGTGGCTCAAGGAGCTCAAGCGCCTGGTGCGCCAGCATGCACCGGACGACACACCAGTCCGGATTCACTGGCGAGATCACGCGGCGAACACGAACGCATGGAATCCGTCGGACGATTACGCGGCGAGGTGCTGCAAATCGTGCCGGGCCAGAAGATCGCTTATGTGGTGGATGTGGTCTATCACGAGAATAACGCGCAACGCATTCTCCGTCTTGCGCACAAGCAGACATCCTGTTCATCGAATGCGTATTTCTGCACAAGGACTTCGGCACGCGCAGCCTCGCGCTTTCACCTGACCGCCCGGCAGGCAGGCGCACTGGCGCGGGCCGCCGGGGTAAAACATCTTGGTGCCACTGCACTTTTCGCCGCGCTACAGCGAAGACCCGGAAGCGCTCCGGCGTGAAGCCGAGGCGGCGTTTGCGGGCGTGAATGCTCTGTGAGCGAACTGGCCGTGCATCGCCTCCCCCAGCAGCGCCAGAAATTCCTCGCCACCCACACGGATCAGTTCGCGGTGATCGCCGGATTCAAAATAGACATCCGGTTGACCGACCAGACTGTCGTCCACGATCGTCTCCAGCCATACGCCGGCCCGAGCGGCGGGATCGCACCGGATTCGCAGTCGCGGAACACCGGCGCGAGGCGGCTTTCGGCCGTCAGGCTCAGTCGGCGACCGAGCTTCTTCGATAATTCATCGAGACTGACATGCCGATCACCCGGAACGACCGCCATGAGAAAACCCCGTCGGTCACTCAGAATAACCGCCTTGGCCAGTTGTTCAGGCGGAACATGCGCCACCTCGGCCGCCTTACGGCTTGAATCGCTGTAGGGGTGTGTAATGACGTCATACGGAACATGATGCGATTGCAGATAGCCTGGATACGGTTTGTGCCATAGTCATGCGATTCTCCTTGCTGCAAGTACTACAGCCTTGTGGCCAACACTTTTGCGCAAGAGCGATTCGATTCAGACCGCGCAAGGCTGCCCGGTAATTGAGGCCGACAATTTTCGCGTTGGTGAATACAGCATATCGCGCAACTCATGCAAGCGTATCGCTCTCTGGTTCCATAAACAGGAAACCGATACGCGCATTCTCACAGTGCGCGACTTGCGCATGCAGTCGGTGAATAACTCACACACCCGTCACGCTCCAGTGCAAATGACAACGTCACCACGCTATTGATAGGGATAAGTCGACGCAGGCCCGTGATGGCGAGGCCGCCAAGACTGATGTCACTGATGTTCGCCTGTAGCTTATCCCACGGTGACGATGTGATCGCGACGCACCCCTGAATTGATTTACGATTACTCCAGCGGTGTTCCATTTTTCCGCCCTCCTGGCTACTCCATCCTCTTTCGATCGTCATGTAAACGCACTTCTGCCAACTCGGCATTGATATACGTCAAAATGAAATTAAATCTTTCCTGTCGACAAAACTCGTACCACTGAAACCTCAGGGCTATCTGTAAAGCGTTGTTGTCCGGGTAACGTGATCACTCGGGATCCCATTGATTAAGCATTTACTCACGTCTTGAGCCATGTCAAAGCAGGATGCTTGAGTAATTTGTAATATAAGGAGACGTTAGAAGTCTTACTTTCTACCTGGAGGTCGCCATGAAAACCAACCCGCATGCCACACAGGTTGGCGCACCTGACCCGGAGTTGCGGAATTCACCAATTATCGATGCATGGGAGAGAGGCGAACTGTCACTGGATGCCGAACTGGAAAGTGACGCCTGTTATTTCAACAATCAGCGTTTCGTCATCGGTGACTATGTACACAGTGGCGATGAGTTGCTGCACTGCACGGAACGCGGGATATGGATAAAAGTAATGGAGGAACAACAGACCTAATCAGTGCAGTTCGTCCTTGCCGCGAGGCCGCACAAATTGCACAGTCTGAGCTGGCACGTGTGGTCTGTCGAAAACCAGGTCGATATGCATTTGCCCGTCTTTCTTGTCCGCGCGCACCTGCTTGAGACCCGGTAACCGTAGCGCCAAGTAGGCGCAGGTTGCCGCCGCCGTGCCGTCGTTCTGTACGTCCAATGCCTCAATCAGGCTGTTCGCGATATAACCGGGCGCGTGCCAGAAAGTCCGGCGATGACTCCTGATGGCCATCCAGGTGAACGCCGCTATCCATGTCCCGGTCCATGCGGTCGAGAAACAATTGCTGGCGCGGATCCAGCGGTTTGCGCCGGTCGTATTCGATCACTGCCTCACCATTGATCACCACAGTGAGCATCGGATCGGTCACCGGCTCATTGCTTGTCATTCTGTGTTTCCTTGTTAAACGAGTCAATGAACTCCTCTACTTCCGCGCGCGTCAGCGGTCCGATGTTCTGGCCGACGATCTCGCCCTGTGGGTCATAGATGTAGTAGGTCGGTGTGCCGACGAATCTTGCCGGCACCGAATTTCATCATCACTTCCTGGGACGGTTCGGTGATGAGATTCGCAAACGGCAGATTGTGGCGCTTTACGAAGGCGCGAGCCTCCTTCAGATGATCGGCGCCATCGAGTGTGATGCCCAGCACCATGGCGTCCTTGTCCTTGTGCGCGGCATGGAACGCGGCCATTTCATCGATCTCGCGATCACAGATTCTGGCAATCATGTGACCAGGCGACCACGATCAGTCCATTTGGCGTGACCGATAAATTCATTGACGTTGCGATCGCGCCCATCCAGATCGTGCAGCGGAATGCTCGGTGCGCCTGCCCACGTTGGCACCGCGAGCAGCATACCGAAAAATGCTGCCAGAATTCTGTTGTCTTGTCATGATCTGCCCTTAACATCGCTGGTGAAGGTAAGCGCCGCAAACGGCACGGCGACTGGTTTTCCGGCCAGGTATCTATTCTACTAAAGACGATGCCTTGCTCCGGAATCATTCCTTCAACGATTACCAGAAGCACGGCATGCTACAATTCGGAATCCGATCCAACACGGTAGTGTGTCTGTTTTCCCATGCGTATCAGAGAAATCCCCTACAATTATACCTCCTTCTCGGACCGCGAGATTGTCATTCGGTTCCTCGGGGAAGCGATGTGGGACATACTCAACCGCCTGCGCGGCACGCGCCGCACCGGGCGCAGTGCGCGCATGCTGTTCGAGGTGCTGGGCGACATGTGGGTCATCGTCCGCAATCCCTACATCCAGGACGACCTGCTCGAAAACCGCTCCCGTCGCGAATTGCTGGTCGGTGCACTACACCATCGCCTCGCCCAGATTGAAGCGCGCGCTGACAACAACCCATTGACCCTGCAACTGGTAGCGCGTACACGCACCGCAGTGGCCGAATTCGAGGCCTGGTTTCCGCGCCAGGAGCAGTTGCGCCGTGCGACGCGCCGCCGCCTGGCACGTGTCACGCACCGCGACAATATCGATTTCAGCGGGCTGGCGCGAGTCTCGCATGTCACAGACGCCACCGACTGGCGCGTGGAATTTCCTCTGGTCGTGCTTCACTCCGGATAGTGAAGCCGAGGTGCGCGACGTGGTTGCCGCTTGCATCGATCTTGGGCTCACCATCGTCGCGCGCGGCGGCGGCACCGGCTACACCGGCGGCGCTGTACCGCTCTATCAGGACAGCGCCGTCATCAACACCGAAAAACTCGATGCACTCGGTGCCGTTGAACCACGTCAACTCGAAGGTGTCGTCGACAGCTGTGCCGACGGTACGTGCCGAAGCCGGCGTCATTACCTTGCAGGTCACGAAACGCGCCGAATCGCAGGGCCTGAGTTTTGCCGTCGATCCCACCTCGCAGGATGCCTGCACCATTGGCGGTAACATCGCCATGAATGCCGGCGGCAAAAAAGCAGTGCTGTGGGGCACGACGCTCGACAACCTGGTGTCGTGGCGCATGGTCACACCGGACGCCGCGTTGGCTGGAAGTCGAACGCCTGAATCACAACCTCGGAAAAATCCACGAGCAGCCTGAGGTCACGTTCCGCATCACGCATTACGCCGCCGACGGAAAAACGCGCCGCGGCGAACCGGAACTACTGCGCATACCCGGCCAGGTATTCCGCAAACTTGGACTCGGCAAAGACGTGACCGACAAATTTCTTGCCGGTCTGCCGGGCGTCCAGAAGGAAGGTTGCGACGGACTCATCACATCGGCGGTGTTCATACTGCATCGCATGCCGACAGCACACACGCACCGTGTGTCTGGAATTCTTCGGTCACGATCTCAGCAAGGCGGTACCGGCGATCGTCGAGACCAAGAATTATCTGGACGGTCGCCGCGATGTGCTGCTTGCCGGCCTCGAACATCTGGACGATCGTTATGTGCGTGCCGTGAATTACAGCACCAAGGCGGCACGACGTGAACGTCCGAAGATGGTGTTGCTCGTGGACATTGCCGGTGACGATGAGAACGCCGTGGCCGAAGCCGCCTCGCAGGTCGTGCGGCTCGCGAATGCGCGCGACGCCGAAGGTTTCATCGCCGTCAGTCCCGAGGCGCGCAAGCGCTTCTGGGCGGACCGGGCGCGCACCGCGGCGATTGCCGCACACACCAATGCCTTCAAGATCAACGAAGACGTGGTGATTCCGCTCGAACGCCTGGCCGAATATGCCGAAGGCATCGAACGCATCAATATCGAGCACAGCATCCAGAACAAGCTGGGCATCATAGACGCGGTTCGCGATTATGTTGCCACACTGGCGAGCTGCCCGGCCTATCGCCCCGACACCGAAAATATCGAGGAGGCGGACGCCATTCTTTCCGGCAAGGAACGCGCCGCACTTGATCTACTCGACCATGCGCAGGCACGCTGGCAGAAGCTGCTTACCGCTGCTCGACGAACCGGCCGAGCAACATCGCGTGCTTCTCGGCAATGCAGCGCGCTCGCATCCAGTCTGGTGATAGCGTGCTCAACCTGTTGCTGCGTCAGGATCTGCGAATCTCCTATCGTTCTGAAATTGAACGCCCACTGAAAAGCATTTTTACCGGACGCGAACTGGAGCCGGTGCATGTCGAGCTCGACCGCATACACAGTAATGCACGTTCCAGTCGCCTGTTCGTGGCCACGCACATGCATGCCGGCGACGGCAATGTGCACACCAACATCCCGGTAAACTCGAACGACTATGCCATGATGCACGCTGCCGACCGCATCGTGTCGCGGGTAATGGAACTCGCGGCGCGGCTCGATGGCGTGATCTCCGGCGAGCACGGCATCGGCATCACCAAACTACCAGTACCTGTCGCCGGAAACCGTCACGGCATTTTCGGCCTACAAGCAGAAGAGTCGACCCGGACGGGCACTTCAACCGCGGCAAGCTGCTGCCGGGCGCAGATCTGACACGCGCCTGGACGCCATCACTGCGGCTGGTTCAGCAAGAAGCGATCATTCTCGAAGCGAGTGCGCTTGGCGAACTGAACGATGCCATTCGCCATTGCCTGCGCTGCGGGAAGTGCAAACCGGTGTGTACCACACATGTGCCGCGTGCCAATCTGCTGTACTCGCCGCGCAACAAGATACTTGCCACCGGCCTGATCATCGAGGCGTTTCTGTACGAAGAGCAGACGCGCCGCGGCATCTCGCTGCGCCACTTCGAGGAACTGAACGACGTCGCCGACCACTGCACCGTCTGCCACAAGTGTCTCAGCCCGTGCCCGGTGGACATCGACTTCGGCGATGTCACGGTGCGCATGCGCCAGATCCTGAAGGAACGCGGCCAGAAACGCCTGAGCCCTGCCACCTGGCTGTCCATGGCCTACCTCAACGCCACCGATCCGGCGACGGTTCGCTTCCTCAAGAAAGTCGTGATTGACTGGGGCTATGCCGCACAACGCATCGGACACATCGCTCGCTAAACGCCTCGGGCTGCTCGCGCTACGGCGACGGCCGGCGGCCACCGACCGGCGCACCCACCGATTACCGCGCAAGTCATCGAATTCGTAAAGAAGCCGTTACCGGCGCAACGTTCCATCCGGCACCATGCGCCAGTTGCTGCGGCTTGAGGACAACAAGACAGTCCCGATACTGCGCGATCCGGCGCGTGCCAGCGATGAGTCGGAGGCCGTATTCTACTTCCCGGGCTGCGGCTCGGAGCGCCTGTTCAGCCAGATCGGGCTCGCCACCCTCGCCATGCTCTACAAGGTCGGCGCGCAGACCGTGCTGCCGCCGGGTTATCTGTGCTGTGGCTACCCACAAACATCCTCCGGCGAAACCGACCAGGGTCTCAAGATCACCACGGATAACCGCGTGCTGTTTCATCGCGTGGCGAATACCCTCAACTACCTCGATATCAAGACCGTGATAGTGTCCTGTGGTACCTGCATGGATCAATTGCTGAAATACCAGTTCGAGCTGATCTTCCCTGGGTGCCGCTTGCTCGACATCCATGAGTATCTGATGGAGAAAGGTGTGCATCTCGACGGCGTGGCTGGGGTGCAATACCTTTATCACGAACCCTGCCACACACCGATGAAGACCTACAGTTCTACTGGCGTGGCCGGTAAACTGCTTGGGCAAGATGTATTGCTGTCCGACCGCTGTTGCGGCGAGGCCGGCACCTTCGCTGTCGCACGCCCGGATATCGCTACCCAGGTGCGTTCGCGCAAACAGGAAGAGCTGCACGCCGGCATCAAACAGCTCACTGGCATCGGCACTGCACGCGCCGGCAACGTGAAGATGCTCACCTCCTGCCCAGCCTGCCAGCAGGGTCTATCGCGCTACCGCAACGACACCGGTCTTGAGACCGACTACATTGTCGTGGAACTCGCCAATCGCCTGATTGGCGAAAACTGGCAGAAGCAGTTTATTCTGGACGTCACCCACGGCGGCATCGAACAGGTATTGCTTTAATAGCAGGGGCATGCCGCCCACTCAAAACAACAGGCCAGAATACTTCATGGCAGTAACACCATCCTGGCGTACAACCATTCGCGATTCAGTAACGCGAGCCACTCTGGTTCCAGTCATAGGCGCAATCAAGGTGTGTGCGTACCGCCAATAGCCCGCTGATGCCATCCTGGATCATGGCATCGAGCGGAGTGCGGTTGTCGAAGCGGTAGTTTACCGAATGCAGCCAGATCGAACCCGCCGCGGCATTACGCGGATTCGAAGTGCGCAAGGCATCGGCGATGCCAAGCAGGTGATCAAGGCGTTCGTTGATATCAGGAGTATTCGGCAACGCCGTGTTCTCGTAGTAACGGCGCAGAACTCGCGGCTTGGTGTCGGACGGCAGGCCGAGCAACGTGACCTGATCTGCGCCGTCGACGCCCCACTGGTTGAGCAGTTCAACGATGGATCGAGAGAGCACTGCGCGTTCTGCTTCGTCCAGTTCACGTAAATTAATATCCAGCATGTACTATTCCAGCCGCCAGAAATATGGCCTTTTACACGGTTTGTGTAAGCGAAAGTTTACCACAGGCTCAGAGGCAAATTCCCTGGCTGAAGTTTCACGAGAAAGCCTGCATTTATTCATATTCCTCTTTTTTCGCCGGTTTCTTTTTTACCTTGCGCACTGCGTGCTCTACCGGTGGCAACGAGAGCACGTATTCGGCTATCGCCGCCAGGTCCTCCTTGCGTAAATACTTCAGGCTGTTGTCAATCACTTCAGCCATCAAATCGCCGGCAAAGTCACCATCCGGGGTCAAGCCGGTTTCCAGATATTCGGCGACTTCGCTTGCGCGCCAGCGGCCGATGCCGGTCTTCCTGTCGGGAGTGATGTTCGGCACCACGCTGTCATCAGGGCCATCGCGCGTGCCGGCATAGTGCATGCCGACCTTGATGCCGCCAAGGGCGCTGCGCGGTGTATGGCATTCGCCGCAATGCGCGGCGGCCTCGGCCAGGTAAGCGCCACGATTCCAAACGGTGGATTTGGCTGCATCCGGCTGGTACACCCCGGGTGTGAAATACAGGCTTTTCCACGTACCCACGAAGCTGCGCGCGCGCGCGAACCACTTGAGATCATGTTGGCGATTGGCCTGCTTCACTGGCGGCTGTGTCCTCAGATAGGACCAGAGCGCGCGCATGTCTTCAGTACTGAGTTTTGTATACGACGGATAGGGAAACGATGGATAGTAATGTTCACCAGAAGGGCTCAAGCCTTCACGCATGGCTCGCAGGAAGTCCTGCTCGCTCCAGCGTCCAATGCCGGTCTCCTCGTCGGGTGTGATATTGGGCGAATAGAAAGTACCAAATGGCGTCACCAACGCATGCCCACCGGCTAGCGGCTTGCCGCCATGTTTCGCATCGGTGTGGCAGCCATAGCAACCCGCCGCGTGGTAAATGTACTCCCCCTGCTTAAAGGCCGAATCCGCCGGTGAAACACCTGCTGCTGCCGCAGCGAGCGGCATCACGAGCAGCAACCCCGCCGGCAGTATCGAACTCATGCTCGCAAACATCATTCCCCGCCGTTATTTCTCTTCCTTGCGGAAATCCTTGTGGCAGGCCTTGCAACTGTCCGACAGTTCCTTGAATCGCGCCACATAACTCTTGCTGTCACCTGCCGCTACTGTCTTGGCAAGCGCATCGGCCTTTTGCGCGGCAATCTTGGCACTCTTCTGGAAATCGGCATTTTTCTGCCACACAGCATCGAGCGCCTTGGTATCGCCGAAATCAGAATCTTTCGGGAACAGTGAAGTGATGTCCTTGTTGATCACCTGCAATGCTCTGGCGTGATCGCCGAGCTGATTCTTGTAATCCACCTTGCCATTGATAATCGCTGCAGTCGCTGCCATGTGCGCGCCATTCGCCTTCATGACATTCTGGCGATATTTGATGATGTCCTCGGACTCGGCGGCGAACACCGTACCGGTCATCAGGCAGACCGAGGCGCAAAATATAAAGTCTGAAATTCGAGCGTGTTTCATGGTTCATCTCCTTGTTGTTGGTATACCAGCGCAGCGCGTACCGCAGTACGGCCATTTTGGGTCAATAGTCGCACTGGGAGCAAGCCATCTGGTGTAGTAAACACATGCAAGCTGGGTATATTCCCGTGCTGTCCGGTATTTTCATTCGCACTGCATATTCGCAGCCTGCAAGTGAATTTTCTTGCCCGGCTTTATTCAGCGTCATCGCCCCGCTCTCCGTCTGCCTGCCGATCGGCGACCTGGACACCCTGGCCGCGCGATTTGCACACTCGCGCAGACTCGTGCATTTCGAAATTTTCTGGCATCTTCGCAATCCGCATCAGGCGTGCATCATGTGAAAAACATCGTTCAAGACGACTATCGTTAATAACCGGCGAAGTCACGGAGCACTGACTCGGCTGCCATGGCACCGATGACGCGCTGGTTTGCGCCGTGACGAGTAGCGGACCTGTCCCATCAGAATACAGAGGGTTACCGAGTGCGCAGGTTAATTGAGACCATCGTATGTCGTCTGGCTCGTTTGTTTAATACCTGCCTGGGCCTTGGTGCATCGTGTGTCATCGATTTAACGCAGTTCTCAAGCCACAGAGGGGGAATAGCGAAAAGCGGGAACGCCATCACATGTCCTAATTCTTTTTCTTATCAGCGACTTGAAACTTTTTTCTAAACTTTTTTAGCGCATAACCGGTCGGTCATAACCAACCGTCCGGCCTGAACAGGCTTCCCAGGTCCGCCATAATTAACATATTATCGGGGCAGAAATGTAACCGGGCCGCACAAGTGCAGGCAGCTACAAATTTCTGCTTCAGTTTTGATTTTGATGAATGGTCGCAATTGGCCAAGGACGACCCATTCGCATTCGAAGCGCGTCGCGTTGCCCTGATCGAGGAATATCTCCGTCAGTTCCCGCAGTCCGGTCAGCGGCGGTTACGGGGGCTCCAGTTCCGCATCGACATGGTGCGTCGCCGTGCTCGCACGCCAATGGGCGCATGCCTCAAGATTTCGTCAATGATGTGGGATTCCCTGCTGGGCACACAGGGTCTCAAAGCCGCGCTCGACACACTCGTGGCGTCCCCCAATCAGTCAGTGAACACCGCGCTCCGGCATAACGTCCAGGCCACTTCCGCTCGCATCATCCCTTTCAGAAAGCCCGCACGCTGATAATTATCCCCGGCGAGGCGGCCGAACCCGCCCATTTTGTAAATTAGAGTCGCTGTCTCCTGCCCCCTTGCTTCTGTAAAAACCCGATGAGCGGCCGACCGCTCAACACCATCGGCACCGTATCGCTCATGGCATGGTTTATGCTTTGAATGCTAATGCAGGGGAAGTCATTCCGGCTGGACTGTTTGCTGTCGAAGCGGCAACCGGCCCACCGCAGATTACTACACTATAACGGGGGTGGTCATGAAAATGTTGCCGCTACAGCTGGTGATCATCGATCTGGAGAACGGTCAGCGCGGAGTGTTCATCGGCAGGCCGTTGATCACCGATGATTCTGTTAAAGACGAATGCCAAGTCGAGAATGTCTGGTTTACCGATATCCATGAAATGCCTGACAGCTCTACGCTTGAGCAGTTAACGCACATGGCTCTGGAAAAGATGTCGCACAACAGGACCTTGCAATAAGCAATATGCTTGGCCCTGCAGGCGCGCGGGTAACTCGTGCCGCGCCGTTCAGCGCGGTGATTCTTCGTCGTTCCGGGTGGTTTCGCGTATTACCACATATTCGCCTTTCAGCGTTTGGCTGCCTTCCGCCGTCTTCCGTAGAGTTCGGCGCAACCACCACAGGCGCAACAAAAAAACGGTGGCGGCGAACAAGATCAACCCAAGAATCACCACAAACACGAAAAACCCGACCACCGCCGCGGCGATAAGCACCGGAATCAGCAGCAGGGAGGCCAGCCAGCCTTGCTTCTTGCTGTTGTTATACGAGATGTACATCTGATGTACCTCCAAATATGTAGAGCCGAATCCGGCTAGCGCGTTCCGCGCCGCTTGCCGGCGCCGGTCGGGCTACCAGGGTTGATGTGGCGCGGCGGCCGATCTTTGGGGCTCGGTTTTGGCTTGCTTGCCTTCTTTGGTGCGGCCTGCGGCAACCCAGTGTGTTGAGTCTTGAATGCCTTGCCCGCGCGCGCGCCCTCCGGCGCAAGCCCGGTTCCAGCCGGCTGATAGGACGGAATCAGCTGGTGTCGTCCACTACCAATAAGGTCTCCGCGGCCCATGCGCCGTAGTGCGATTCGCAGCATCGGCCAGTTGTTGGCATCGTGATAGCGCAAAAATGCCTTGTGCAGGCGACGTTGTTTGAGGCCCTTCGGAATATACACCTTCTCACTGGTGGCGGTGACCTTGCGCAACGGATTCTTGCCAGAGTGGTACATGGCGGTCGCGGTCGCCATCGGTGACGGCAGAAACGCCTGCACCTGGTCGGCGCGAAATCCG
This sequence comes from uncultured Pseudomonadota bacterium, assembly GCA_963698375.1. Lineage (GTDB taxonomy): Bacteria > Pseudomonadota > Gammaproteobacteria > Acidiferrobacterales > UBA6901 > UBA6901. The sequence goes on along the minus strand of CAVOQN010000005.1, from coordinate 112,345 downwards.
TTCTGCTTGAGCCAGAGTGCAAGCTCCAGCATGTCTTCGTCGGTGGTGCCGGGATGCGCGGCGATAAAATAAGGAATGAGATACTGCTCCTTGCCGGCTTCCTTCGAGTACTTGTCGAACAACTCCTTGAACTTGTAATACGCGCCCATACCGGGCTTCATCATCTTTGCCAGCGGCCCTGCGCGCAAATGTTCGGGCGCGATCTTGAGATAACCGCCGACATGGTGCTGCACCAGTTCCTTCACGTAGGCCGGCGACTTGATTGCAAGGTCGTAACGCACGCCGGAGCCAATCAGAATTTTCTTGATGCCCGGCAATTCGCGTGCGCGCCGGTACAGCTTGATGAGTGGCGAATGATCCGTGTTCAGGTTTGAGCAGATATCCGGAAAGACACACGACGGCAAACGGCAGGCTGACTCGATTTCGCGGCTCTTGCAGGCGAGGCGATACATATTGGCGGTCGGACCGCCGAGATCCGAAATCACGCCGGTGAATCCGGGCACACGGTCGCGCACCTCCTCAATCTCGCGAATCACTGAATCCTCCGAGCGGCTCTGGATAATGCGGCCCTCGTGCTCGGTGATGGAACAAAAGGTGCAACCGCCGAAGCAACCACGCTGAATCGAGATCGAGAAACGAATCATCTCGTACGCCGGAATCTTGGCCTTGCCATAGGCCGGGTGCGGCACACGCTGGTACGGCAGCTCGTAGACGGCATCCATTTCTTTCGTGGTCAGCGGAATCGGCGGCGGATTCAGCCACACATCGCGTTCACCGTGACGCTGCACCAGAGCACGCGCGTTGCCGGGGTTGGCTTCCAGATGCAGAATGCGTGAGGCATGTGCGTACAACACCGGATCGGCAGCCACGGCTTCATAGGATGGCAGGCGAATCACCGCAATGCTCGCGATCCACATGTGGCACGTGCCTCTGTACCCGCACCACACTGCCGGCTGCCGCCGGTGCCGTCTTCATTTCCGCTTCGCTCGCATACGGATTGACCGGCGGGTGCAGCGGGCCGGGCATGTCGAGGTGCGTGGAATCAATCTCGCTCCAGCCGTCCGGAATGGCGGTGCGCACGAACACCGTGCCGCGCACGTCGGTGATATTCCCGATCAGTTCACCTGCAGCCAGGCGATGGGCAATCTCGCAAATCTGGCGTTCGGCATTGCCGTACACCAGCATGTCGGCCTTGGCGTCGAGCAACACTGAGCGGCGCACCTTCTCCGACCAGTAATCGAAATGCGCGATGCGTCGCAACGAGGCCTCGATGCTGCCGAGAATTATCGGCACTTCCGGATACGCCTCGCGCGTGCGCTGCGCGTACACAATCACGGAACGATCCGGACGCCTGCCGCCCTCGCCACCTGGGGTGTAGGCATCGTCCGAGCGGATGCGCCGATCAGCGGTGTAGCGGTTCACCATTGAATCCATGTTGCCGGCGGTGACACCGAAAAACAGGTTCGGTTTGCCGAGCACCTGAAAGGCCGCGGCGCTGCGCCAGTCCGGCTGGCTGATTATGCCGACACGAAAGCCCTGCGCCTCCAGCACCCGTCCGACCAGCGCCATGCCGAAACTCGGATGATCCACGTAGGCATCCCCGGTCACCAGAATGATGTCACATGAATCCCAGCCGAGCTCGTCCATTTCGGCGCGCGACATGGGCAGGAACGGAGCGGAGCCAAAGCGCTTCGCCCAATAGGGACGGTGGGAAAAGATGTCGCGTGCTTTCTGCATGTGAAGAGCTGCCAGATTGGCAGTGGAATATGGGGGCAGAAAACCGAGAACCCAAAAAATATGTGGGAAATCGGGAATGCCGTGAAGGAAGTATAACGCAGACGGCGCGTGCCCGCGCGTGTGCCGGGCCTCGGTCGCAACAGCCGATCCTGTGCTTCAGGATGGTAATGGCGGCTGCTGGCGGTGCAGAAACCAGCGGTCGATGACCACATGCCGTGCGAACCAGCCACGGCGCAGCAGCCAGTGTGCGAGTGATTCCTTGAAACGCTGCACCAGGCGCCCGGGTGCGGCCGGGGTTTCGCCATGCAGGCGTTCCCCGAAGCGCGCGGTGAGCTGCGCAACATAGGGTTCGAGTTGTGCGCGCTGGTAGTTACCGTGTGCGGACAGGATGGTACCTGCGGCGAGAATAGCGGACTCGATTGCTGGTCGAATGCCCTCGCCGCTCTGCGGATAGGCGAGACCAGCAGCATCACCAATGAGCAGCAGGCCGTCATCCACGAGCTGGCGCGGCGCAAGCGGGTAGAGCAGGTAGGCGTGTCCGTGAAACTTGCTTGGAATATCGGAGGGAATACGGCCCTGCTGCTTGAGGCCATCACAGAATGCGGTGACATGTTCGGAAAGTTTGTGATTATCTTCTCGCCCGAGACCGATATTCAGGAAATTGCCCTTGCGGAATATCCAGCCATAGCCCTTGAGGTCATCGCAGAAATAAAGTTCGGGCCGATCCTCGGCAACGTTGCAGGCGCGCTGCTGTACCGCGCTCATTTCAAACTCGATTTCCTGGGCGGCAATAATTTTCTCGTCGGCCCCCAGATTGGCGCCGAGATAGCGAGCCACTGGGCAGAAGTGTCCGCCCGCGCCGACAACCAGCGGTGCACGAATCTTGCCATTTACAACCCAGCCGTTGCCTTCGTGCTTGAGGCTTTTGAGCGGCTCGCCCAGCATCACGCGCGCGCCGCTGCGCTGCAATAAATAGTCATCGAACTCAAAACGGCGGATTCCATAACTCACCGGTGTGTCGTAATCGGTATATACCTCATCGTCGCCGATTGTGCCGGTCACGAAGCGCCGGATTGGTTGAAAAACCCGACCCTGTGTGTAGTCAACAGTGTCGAGCTTTAGTGTTTCAACCACGGCCGGCGTGATCCAGCCGGCGCAGGTCTTGTCGCGTGGGAAGGTTTTCTTGTCGAGGATCAACACATCAAGGCCGGCTGCCTTGAGCTTCCACGCCAAGGTCGAGCCAGCCGGGCCACCACCGACAATCAGGATGTCACAGGATTCCATATTTTTTCCTTGTTGCTGCGCGTGTCGTTGTACAGGCGCCAGCGTGTCCACGGCACGTCGTTGCAGGTCCCATTCGAAAACACCACCTGGAAAAGTTGCAGGTCACCGGCGGTGAACGACGCCATGGAGCCGGCGAGATAAAGACGCCAGGCACGCACGAAAGCGGGGTCGGTCATGGCCTCGATTTTGTCGGCATTGGCCTCAAAGCGTTCCAGCCAGTGGGCCAGGGTCCGTGCATAGTGCAGGCGCAGGTTTTCGACATCCAGCACCGAGAAATTGTTCGGCTCGAAGATCTGCATCATCTCGCTGAGACACGGCGGATGGGCGCCGGGAAAAATGCGCCGCTCGATCCAGGCACTCATGGTGCCTGGGCGGTTGCGGCCGATGGAATGAATCAATCCCGCGACCGTGTTCGCGCAGTGCTTTTTTTGCCACGGCGCCGAGCATCGGATAATTGTCCACACCCACATGTTCAAGCATGCCGACCGACACAAATGCGTCGTACTGGCCGCGGATGTTGCGGTAATCATCCTCGATATACTCGACGCGACCGACCAGCCCTTCCTGCCGGGCGCGATCACGCGCATAGCGCAAGCTGCTGGCGCGAGATATTGTAGGCCTTGACGGTGACGCCATAGTGTTTCGCCATGTGGCGTGCCAGCGCCCCCCAACCGCAACCGGCCTCAACCACGGTCTGCCCTGGTTTGAGTTCGAGCTTGCGGCACACGTGGTCCATTTTCGCCACCTGTGCTTCTTCCAGGCTCAGCGTGGACGAAGAAAAATAGGCGCAGGTGTACACCATCTCGTTGTCCAGCCACAGCTTGTAGAAGTCGTTGCCGAGATCGTAATGGTGATGGATGTTCTCGCGTGAACCGTCGAGCGTGTTGTGGCGCGGGCGATTGAGCCAGGCGTGCAGAACGCGTCGGAACAAGCCGGGTCGCGGTGCGCGCCCGATGGCGCGATACATGACCTCGAGGAATTCGACAAAGTAACCTTCGACCTCGACACGACCGGCGGTGTATTCCTCGCCGAAATACAGTTCCGGATGCAAGGCGAGACGACGTAACGCGCCCGGGTCGCGGATATGCACATGTGCGACGGTAGGTTCCTGCGAAATGCCGATTTCTTCTCCGTTCCAGAGTATAAATCGCACCGGTGGGTTTCCCGTGGCACGAAGCAGCCAGCGCAACAAGCCGCGCTCCAGCGCATAGGCGGCGCGCTGCGGTCCCGACTCTGCTTCTTGGTGGGCTAAAACAGGGGCGGTGATGCGTCGAATATCACTGAGTCCGGTACGATTACGGCTCATGACTCCTCCATTTCGGCGTAATGGCCCCGCAGTGGGTCGCCCTATTTTTCTGATTAGCGCGCTGGAGCCGTCATGCCCGGAATGCTGCTTGCCGGGATAGAGCTCCGACTGGACTACACATCATCCTGCCATGCCCGTCCGGTGTCAGCAACAGACAGACAGCCTGTGGCTTAAACGCGGCCTTGGCATGGCATCTGCCTTTCTACCGGAAGGCTTTGTTCCGGCGCTGGGCAATAACCATACTTGCCACGGTATAAAAAATGTTTGATAAAAATCAAGTAATGCACTCGAGCGGGTCCCCCCCTGTGAGTAAGCCGATCCGGCCACCACGAGTATCACGCGACGGTTCACCAATAATCAATATTGCAGGCAGGCCAGCAATCCGGCATATCGGGCTAAAGCAAGATCTACAGGGTATTCTGGCGCAACGAAACCTGTCACAAGCACGATCTTGCTTCTGCAGGGAATCCTGCCTACCCATTTTCTTCATACCGGCACGGCTGCCGATGTGTTCTTTACGAATGGAAGCACTGTGCGCCATCTTGCTCAATTACCGGAATTCAAAGACTCAATTCCAACCTGATAGAATTTTGCATTGAGAGGGCGATAATGGCCCTGGTCACCAGGCATCTGCTATCGTGCAGACAAGACAATGACAGCCATTCAAATTGCTAAACTGGAGATCGAGATGGATACGGCATGCCAAGCCGACATCCGTCACTGTGCGCTGCGCAGGAACATGGACTGTGCGGGGAATTGCCCCGGTCGAAAGACGCCTGATGGCCCTCGCGTCCTCCGAAATGGGAAAATGCGTGATCGACATTTCGGCGATATCCGCGCTGGATACCGCGGGAGCGTGGTTGCTGCACCGGACTATCCGCGCACTGGAGCAGCGCGAGGCAACAGTCCGGACCAGCGGATTGCGGACCGAGTTCAATACCTTGCTGGAATTGATTGCTGCGCGCGCCGAGATGGCGGAACCGATCGCGCCGGTCAAAGTCGGCCTGCTGGCAAGCATCGGACAGCAGACCTGGCGACAGCCTGCACAGCCTGTCTGGCATGCTCGCGTTTATCGGAGAAAGTGCCGATTGCTTTTCTGCGTTCGCTCGTCCAGCCACGTCGTATCCGCTGGCGACCCATTCTCCACAATCTGCAAACCGCCGGATTCGAGGCACTGCCGATCACCGGCCTGCTGTCGTTCCTGATGGGGGTGGTAATCGCCTATCAGGGCGCAGATCAGCTTGCAGCGTTTCGGCGCCAATATTTTCATAGCCGATCTGGTAGGCCTGTCGATGCTGCGCGAGCTGTCCCCGCTGTTGACTGCCATTATTGTCGCGGGTCGATCCGGCTCTGCCTACGCGGCGCAAATCGGCACCATGAAGATCAGCGAGGAAATCGATGCGCTGCGCACCATCGGCGTCGGTCCGCAGGAACTCCTGGTACAGCCAAAGATCGTGGCCTTGGTCATCGCACTTGCCACTGCTGACCGTGTATGCCGATGTGGCCGGCGTGCTGGGCGGCATGGTCATGGCAAGTTCCATGCTGGATATCAGCTACGGCGTGTTTCTCGACCGCCTCGAAGAGGCGCTCAGCCTGTCTTCCTTCCTGACCGGTGTCAGCAAAGCACCGGTGTTTGCCGTGATCATTGCGCTGGTCGGATGTTATCCAGGGATTTCCAGGTCAGCGGCAGCGCGGACAGCGTTGGCCGACAGACGACGGTGAGCGTGGTGCAGTCGATCTTTCTGGTCATCGTGGCCGACGCGCTGTTTTCCGTCATTTTCAACTGGCTCGACCTATGAGCACCGCGATGGCAGCAGCCACAGGAGTCCAGCGCCGTTGTCGATATCCGCGACCTGCACACGCGTTTCGGCAAAGCCGTGGTGCACGAGAATGTCAGCCTGACGGTGCGGCCGGGCGAGATTTTTTCACTGGTTGGCGGCAGCGGCTGCGGAAAATCCACGCTGCTGCGCGCCATCATCATGCTGCTGCAACCGGTATCGGGTTCAATCCGGGTATTTGGCCAGGAAGTCATCGGCATTGAGCGACGACCACGCACTGCCGCTACGGCGTCGCTGGGGCGTGATGTTCGAGCGCGGCGCGCTGTTCAGTTCGCTGACGGTGGCGGAGAATGTCGCCATGGTGTTGCGCGAGCATACGCACCTCAGCACACAGCTGATCGACGAGGTCGTCGCGCTGAAAATTGCGCTCACCGGATTGCCCGCCGACGCCGGGGCCAAGTACCCGAACGAGCTGAGCGGCGGAATGCGCAAGCGCGCAGCGCTGGCGCGCGCCATCGCGCTTGACCCGGAACTGCTGTTTCTCGACGAACCGACCGCAGGGCTCGATCCGCTCAGCGCCAGCGGTATCGACGAGCTGGTGAAGAGTTTGCGCGATGTGCTCGGTCTGACCATAATGATGGTGACGCACGACCTCGATCTGCTCTGGCGCACGGCAGACCGGGTCGCTGTGCTGGACAAGGGGCATATCTTGGGCATCGGCAGCATGACGGAACTCTCCCACCTGGATCATCCACTGGTCCGGGAATATTTCTATGGACCGCGCGGTCGCGCCGCGCGCGAACAGGCATGGAAGAAAAAGTAAATTTTACCGTGGTCGGGGTGTTTGTGCTGGTGTTGAGCGCCGCGCTCATCGGCGGCGTGCTGTGGTTTAGCAGCGGCGTCACGTATCGTGCACTCGTATGACATCTACCAGACCTACATGAATGAATCGGTCGCGGGTCTGAACCTGAATGCGACAGTGCGTTACCGGGGTGTTGAGGTAGGCCGTGTAAAGAAAATCGCACTGGCGCCGGGCAACGTCGAACTGGTAGAACTAACGCTTGCCATCGAGAGCGGCACACCCGTCAAGGTGGATACCGTGGCCGTACTCTCGACACAGGGCCTGACCGGCATCGCCTTTGTCGACCTGACGGGTGGCAGCCGTGATGCGGTTGCGCTGAAATCGCAGGCCGGTGAACCTTACCCGGTAATCCGCACCGGGCCGTCTCTGATGGTGCGGCTCGACGCCAGTCTCGTCGATGCGGCGCTCACCTTGAAAAACGTCGCACGCATCAGCGACGATCTGCCACAACTTTTTCAGCGCATACAACACAGTGCCGATATCTTTGACAACATGTCAAACGAACTAGCCCGCGCTGGCACGAACGCCAGCGTAAAATTCACCGGCGAAACACTGCCGGAGGTGCACCAGCTGGTAATGGAACTGCGAGACGTGACCGCGTCGTTGCGGCGGGTCGGTAACCAGCTGGAACAGAATCCCAGCATTCTGTTGTACGGTAAATCTCCAGGAAAACCAGGCCCAGGAGAATGATTGCAAGCATGAAAACGATCAACACGAGGAAGACACCACGACTAGTTTCCGGTTTGGCACTTCTCTTCCCGGCTTCTGCCCTGCTGCTCGCCGGCTGCACCAGCATGTCGGCGCCTCAGGCGATCAATCAGAACGTTTATGTTTTGGATGCGCAACCCGCGATCAGCCCGGCGCAGGTCAAGCGAAACCTGGTGTTGGCCGTTAGCACGCCACGGGCACGGCCTGGTTTTGACACAGTTCAGATCGCCTACACAAAGCAACCGCACGAATTGAATTACTTTGTGACCAGTCGATGGACGGCCACACCGAAACGCATGCTGGAACCGTTGTTGTTGCAGGCACTGCGACAAACGGAGAGTTTTCGGTCCATCGTTCAGATTGCCGGCGCCGTTCCCGCTGATGTCATCCTGGAAATAGAACTGATACGTTTGCAACAGAATTTCGAAGTGCGCCCCAGTCGCGTCCAGCTAACGCTGCAAGCACAACTGATTGACGTGCGTGGTAAACGCGTGCTTGCGGTAAAACAATTTGATGAATCCGAGAATGCTTCCAGTGACGATGCCTATGGTGGCGTCACCGCGGCGAATCGACTGGTGCCACGGGTACTGGTTCAACTGGCGGAATTTTGCATCAACGAATCCGTTCTTCAATAATCACAGTTGTTACAGTGTGAGAATTTTCGATTTGAACAATTGTGACCCGGTTTTTGTGTTGATTGCTTATTACCGGCCTAACCAGCTAATCCCGCATAGACATTCTGCACATCATCATCGGCATCGATGGCTTCCAGGAATGCCTCGACTTCCGTACGTTCCGGTCCATCCAGCGTTACTGGATTCTTTGCGCGGTAGCCCAGCTGGGCGGATTGCACGACGAATCCATACGCCGGCAAGGCACGACTGACCGCATCCAGGTCTGAGGGCTCGGTGAGAAACAGCGTTGCGCCGTTTTCACCAGGCTCGACATCGCTGGCACCGGCTTCGATTGCAGCCAGCTCCGGGTCTGCACCTGCGGTTTCCGGAGTTGCTTCAATCATCCCGAGATAGTCAAAATCCCAGGAAACCGAACCTGAATTACCCAACTGTCCCTTGCGAAACAGCATGCGTATGCTGGTAACGGTACGGTTCGCGTTGTCCGTCAGGCACTCGACAATCACGGGAACCCGGTGCGGCGCAAATCCTTCATACGTGACCTTTTCGTAGCTCACCCCTTCGTCCACCAGACCGGCGCCCTTTTTGATGGCACGCTCGACGGTGTCCTTTGGCACGGATGCTTTCTTTGCCTGTTCAATGGCCATGCGCAAACGCGGGTTCATGTCCGGATCAGCGCCAGCACGCGCGGCCACCATTATTTCCTTGGAGAGCTTGGTAAATACTTTTCCCTTTACACTGGCTGCTACTTCTTTATTCCTGACTTTCCACTGTGCACCCATGCCTACGTCCTTGCGATTCGCGCGCTTCAGAATGTAACGTAAATAATACACACATTGATCTACCGTGAGAAACACAACGTTCCCCACTTGCACAAACTGGTGCTTGGTACGATGTGATTTTCGTCGCAACCTTGCGTGGGGGCTGTAGCAACATTACGCAACATATAACAAAAGAGGCATCGACGTGATTGACCTGGTCACACGTATCCGTCGATGTGAATATCTAAGACCTGAACCCGGAGCAGTAATCTGATAACATTGGCATCCATGTCAGTATTCTCCGCAATTATTCGTTCCCGGATTCTCCCGGCCTTTTTTCTGTTCATGCTCGGCACCCTGCCCGCTCAGGCCGTAGTAAGTTTGGAGAATCTGCACCTTCAGAAGCCGGCCGAAGGCTTCGAGGGGGAATTTGATCTCAGTGCCGGTGGGGCCTCCGGCAACACCGACAAGGCAGATCTCAGCGCCGGCTCGCGCCTGCAATGGCATACCGGCAACCACACCAGTTTCCTGGTCTTGAGTTATGCCTACGGCCAAAGCAATGACGTGCGCGATACAAACAGGATTTTCCTGCACGCCCGTCATATCCTCCAGATCAGCGACCCGCTGGCGTGGGAACTGTTCCTGCAGGGCGAGCGGAACGAATTCGGCCGCATCGCGTACCGGCGACTGGCCGGTGGTGGGGCGCGCTTCACCCTGCTCGAACGGCAGGAGCGCAGTGCTGGTTTTCTCGGTGCCGGAGCCTTCTACGAGTGGGAAACGGTGACCGACACGATTGGCACGACCGATACCGGCACAGCGAGCACTTGGCGCGGCAACCTCTATCTCGTTCTCAAATACAATTTCAACAAAATTGTGCGCCTCGTCAGCAGCACCTATTACCAACCTTCGTTCGACGATTCCAGCGATTATCGCGCTTTCGAGAATGCTGCTCTGGAAGTCTCCATGACGGACAAGTTGGGCCTGCGCGTGAGCGTCGAGGTCCGGTACGACAGCCGTCCTCCACAAACCATCGAAGAATCCGACGTTACCTACCGCACCGGCATAAACTACAAATTCTAAGCAGATTCTGAAGCAAACAGTGCTATTTCAAATAGATGGAATAAGAGAAAAGCGGACACGGAATCTGAATGACGCAGTGTACAACAGTGAATTAAAGCTTCTGCGCGACGACACGGCCTTCTGTATTTACATAAACCCGATAGCGATTTCCGTCCTGGCATGAGGCGATGTGATCATTCTCGCCTTGCCGTTTGACGCTGATGACCTTGCCACAGGGCAAACCATGGAGCGCAATCACGGCCGTCATATCTTTGGCGAGCGATACATCATCCGCCACAGTAGGCAAGGCGAAAAGAGACAACAGCACACCGATCAGGGAAAAACTCTTCGTATAGTTACTCATAATGATTCTCCTGCTTTCATGTTTAGAGTGTTGCAAACTTGGCCGGATCCGCCAAGATGCCCCAGATTGCTTCACGCGATGTCACGATAACACGGGCCAGCGGTGGGTCGCCGTCCTGCAAGAGTGAGAGCACCTTGAGGAGCAACATGTCGTACGCTTGCCGCAGCTCGGCGAGGCTGGTTTTTGTCTGACCCTTGTAGTAAGCCCGAAATTGATCCAGCAGGTCATCGACCTGGTTTTTCAGTGTGATCTTGGTAAACACGCCGATAGCGTTTGTCTCACGGAGTCGCTTTTCCAGAGTTTCCAGATCCAGCGGTGGCATTGCTTGCTGCTTTCCAGGACCTGAAGTGGCGCTTTCTTTTTTCTTGGTTTGTTCTATGCGAGCCTTTGTTGGAGCCTTGGTGTCCGGCGTGTCAGTCCTGACGACATCTTCGCCAGTGGGCTGGGGCGTTGCCGGCTTAACCACTTCCGCCTCGTCCTGGCGTGTGCCGACCTGCGGTGGCGTGCGTTCTGCCTCGACGCAACCCGTTATCAAGAGGAACATGAGAACGCCAAGGATATGCATGGCGGATGCAAAAAGGAGAGAAACCCGGGCCGGAGAGTAACAGCGGACAGGATTTATCCGAGATGCGCAGAAATTGCCTTGTGCACAGAAATAATCCATAAGACAGTATGCGTTCCCTCAACGCGTTGCCAGATGATTATTATTGCGAAAAAATATCACTGTGTTGGCCAGACAACACAGACGGAAAGCGCCTAACTGGCAAACCAGCCACCAATGTCCCGGCAGATGGCGAATGAGTTCAGGAAATCATCTTCCTGAGACGACGACGCAGCTTCTTTGGCTTTGTGGCCTTCTCCGCCGCTTGTATTCCGCTCGCCACACCCTTTTCGACCAATTGATAAAGCTTGTGTGCGGCCTTCGTGGCGGCATGCGAGGCACGCGCCGCCTTGAGTGCGTTACGTGCCGAAGCCAGCTCAATCTGCACCCGTTTTCTGGCACTACCGGCGACTGCTTTCACTTGCTTTGCCTTGGCTCGCTGTACGCGCTTAAGTGCCGTGGCGGCGCGCGCCTGCATGCGGCCGGCTTTCCTGGATGCAGCCGCGAGATTCTTTTCGGAAGCGGCGACCGCTTTCTGAGTAGTCTTGCCCCAACCGGCAACCGCCTGCATGGCGGATTTTTCTGCCGACGAAATCGCCTTCATTACAGTGGCAGCGCGTGCCGCAGGGGAAAATTTCTTTTTGAATGCCATCGTGAGGACTCCTCATGTCGTATGGGGTAATTGACTATAACACAGACAAAATATCGTGCGTGGTCTCACAGCAGTGTGGATGCAAGGAGAGAATGTGATTGTGGACACCAATAGACGCTTGCGTGTGGATTGTGCTGTCCATTACAGATTACCAATTCCCGTTAAATGCAGGTGGCCCGGCCGGGCAGATCATTTGGATGCCAGGGACTCATTGAACTGGAGGCACAATTCAAGCCATTTGTTCAAGTCCATATCGGATTCGATTCCAGCCGAATCAACATAGACATAGCCTTTCATGGGCTTACCGGTGAAATCCATTTCGCGAACATGTGGTTGCATTAAGGCGCCTGCGTAGCCTGCAGGACCGACACGGGCCATAAGCGAATCACCGATAATTCCCACGAGCATGTGCCCACGGTACAGGAACGCCAAACCGCCGAACATCTTCTTCTCGCGAATACCGGGACGGCCCACGAGCTGATCCCTGAGTCTCTCGGCAACGCCTTCATCATATGCCATGAGTTCTCCGAGTACCGGTAGCAATATGGAGTCTGATTAAGGCATGTCCATCGGCTTGCGCAAGTGCATGCTTCAGTCCCGCTGGTGCAGGATGTGCCGTGCCGTCTCGCTAAAGTGCTGCCGGTCGGATTCTCTTTCCAGCTCATCCACGAGCCGCGCGATCAGTGCCGTTTCACTGTCAACCGACTGCGCCGCCTTGTTCACCAGAATCTTCGCAAGCGGTCCCAGGTATTCGGCGAGGCAGGAAGTAAGTTGTGCGAGCCGCTCCGGATCGCGGCAGGATGAGCATGCGGGTGGCGCCGGTGTGGCTGGCTCCGGTTTCGTAGTAGATGACAGGGTTGCGCGCTGGCCGAGAAACGCCTGTCGGTCGGACTCACCCTGAATGTTTGCCGCCAGACTGAGATAGAGATCATCCAGGCTGGCAGCGCCGGGAGCGGCGCGCTGCACCAGCACCCTGGCCATCGGCCCAATATGGGCGGCCAGTTGCGTGGCAAGGCCGTCAAGCTGCGTGGCACTCCATTTCGACGCCGTGGGCTCCGGCGAGCCGGCCGGTACACTGTCCTGCAGACGCACCTCATATACCTCGTGTACCTTGACGTGTTTGTCGCGGCGTTCGCCGAGATAGTGAAAGATCTGCGCATGTTCACGTGACAGGCAAGCCACCACTTCATAAAACGACCGACCAACAAGTATCTGGTTTGGCAGCGCAAAATCCATCACCCGTTGTGCATTGTTAATGCCATCGCCGAGTGGATTGCGTTGGCCGCTGATGCTCTGCACGACTTTGACCGGCCCAAGATTTATTCCGGTCCTCAACTGGTAGGGATTCGCCAGCGTTTCGGACCCGCTCACGACCTCGGCACGAATACCGAGCGCAACGAATAGCGCCTCCTCGGGATCACCGAAAAAACACAGGGCAGCGCCATCTCCGGTGTCGATCAGTATTCGATCCGCCTCGGGAATGTCACGCATCGCCTCGGCAGTAATGTCCTGGAAGTGCTGCTTGATCTCAATCTGCTTTTGCACTGGACGCCCGGTGTACCCGATGATGTCCAGAAACACGACGCTACACAACCAGGTACGGCCTTGACTGTCGTGATCAGTCATATTGCTCTCCCGCCGACCTCTGCTTACTCCAGCATCTTCATGGCTTTGACAAGGCTGCGGCGCATACGATTGAAGGAGGCAGCGAGTACACTGATTTCGTCGCGGCCGGCCTCAGACAGTTCCGCAGCCTCCAAATCACCCTTGCTGACCTGGTCTGCGACTTGCGACATGCGGGTTACAGGATTAATGACAATAGTCTGCAGCATGAGGTTCAGAATCACGATCAGGGCGGCGAAGATCACGAACAGTAAAACCATGAAGGTCTTGAACGTCTCGCGGGCCACCTCGAACGGCACCGACATCGGGACCGACACGATTTGCGCGCCGATCACCTCGTTGAGCTGCCAGCCAAATCCATTGGCGTTACCGTATCGGGCCAACATCGTTTTTGGCGCTGCCTCGACAGTGCTGTGGCAAACCAGACAGCCTTGATTCTTGATCTGGATCGGGCGTGCCAGATACAGCGACTCACCGGTCGGCGTGGACCGGACTCCGATGATTTCACCGTGGTCTGCATGATTACGGAATTCCTTGATTATGTCCTCTTCCCAGGCCACCGGCCGGTTCTGCGGGTTTGTCGGGTTAAGAGTCGCTTCCTTGTAGGAGTACTCCGGGTGTTTTTCCCGCATCTTGTTGAAGCTCCGCGTGGCAGCATAGGCCGGCACGGTCTGCGGCAGAAATTCTTTATTCATTTGTTCCGCCAACAATGGGCGTATCTCGTCGACGGTGTATCCGCGCACTGCCAGCGCCGATTCCATCATGAGACCTGCGCGTTCGACGACCTCATTGCGGGCATTGTCTTGCAGGATTGAATAACTGATATATCCGCTTACAGCCAGTCCGAGCGAAAAGACGGCGATCAGAACCAGATTAAATTTTGCAGTCAGCGACATGCGCATCTCCTAATGTGTGCATGAATCGGATACGCCCAGAACAAACCGCATTGCGCAGTTTTTCTGCTTACCATGACGTTCCGTCCCTTCTTTTTTTACCGAACAGGCGTCCTAACTTACGGCCACTACACACCCATCCAGCCCCGTCGTGGCATGGTAGAGACCTGCGGGAACAAATGGAAGGTGCTACTAAATTAGCAATATCTGATGTTCAGTGACTGCGCACCGACGCCAGAAAATCCCGGCGATGCCGGTCGTCCGGAAGTTCACTGGCCAGACTCTGACACAGGTCATCGAGGCTGGTCGCCTGGCGGGCTGCTTTCTTTACCAGCACCCTGGCCATCGGACCCAGCTGGTTGGCCAGTGCCTGTTCTATCCTCACTAACAATTCCGGATCGAACGATGATGCAACGCCTGTTGTGTTCGTCAAGGGCGCGGCGGCGGATACTGCCTCCGACATCGCAGGCGCCATGGGCGGCGCCGACACTGGCCGCAGCGCCGATCCCGTGGTAATGACATGACGAGTGCTGTTCAGGAATTCCCGTTGCTTCGTTACTGAAGGAATGAATCGGCTGAGCTGCTCGCTGAGCTGTTCGATGCTGTTGGCCGAACCTGACATCTTGCGCACCAGAATGTGCGCCAGCGGGCCAATATACATTTCCAATGTCGCCTCGATGGCATGCAGCACTTCAGGTTTCCAGTCACCATGTGCCGAGTCCCCGGTTCTGAGCACCACTGTGGTCGGAACTGTGTCCGGGGCGGCTTGGACCATCACCGTGTCAGAAGATGCCAGCAGTTTCTCAAATGCCTCCAGCACCTCGCCTGCATCCTGGGGACGCTGACCAGCCTGTGGTGCCAACATCTTACAGATCATGTCGAGAAAAACCGGGCTGAAGCGACCAGCCAGTTGAGAGCAGACCTTGTGCACAACGTCTTCTGCGCCGTCTTGTATCGCGGTTACACGCTCCGTCGCGGCGGGCGGCGACACGCCGGTTGCACAATGGTAGAGCGTTGCACCAAGCGCGTAGATATCGGTCCAGGGTCCCAGCTTGCCATTCGGCGAATACTGCTCGAATGGTGCGTAGCCGTGCGTCACCATGCTGGTGATGTGCCGGCTGTGTTCGCCTAAGGCTTCACGTGCTGCGCCGAAGTCGATCAGCACCGGCGTGTCATCACGCCGCAGGTAGATGTTCGCCGGCTTGATGTCACGATGCAGGATATTGCGGGCATGCACGGCACGCAGGCCGCGCAGCACCGGCAGCGCAATCTGGATGCAACTGTGTTCATCCAGTGAGACCAGGCGCTGCAAATGTTGGCTGAGCGGCTCGCCCTCCTCGTAATCCATCACAAGATAGGCGGTGCCGTTGGCCTCAAGGTATCGGGTCACGCGTACAATATTCGGTTCGCGGAACATCGCCAACGTGCGCGCTTCATCCAGAAACCGCTTCAATCCATGGTCATAATGTACGGAGTCGTTCGCCGACTTGACAGTGACACTGTGGCCATCGGCATTCCGCACGGCGATGTCGGCAGGCAGGTACTCCTTGATGGCAACATCGCAATCGAGGTCACCATCGTGCGCTCGATAGGTGATGCCAAAGCCACCTACTCCGAGCACGCCCGAGATCTCGAAGTTCGAGATGCGCGCACCGGATGGCAGCGTATGTTGGTAAACCTGGCTCATGAATGGCTGTGCACTATCAGATACAGTTGTCGAGGTAGTCTTAGGTCGAGTGTTGAGCGCAATCGCGCCAATTCCGGATGACTGGATTCTAATCCTACCCTGCCCATTTACTCCAATCTATTTCCTCCACGGCAATCCAGATGAGCAGCATGAATATCAGCCGATTTCAGGCATTTTTGGCATACCGTAACGGCGAAGGCAGTACGCATGACACCACCCCGACAGATGACAATGGCACCCGGAATGGGCAGTTTCAGACGTTCCGTGACAATGAAGGCCACCACATCCATGCCCAATCTATGCACGGAGACGGCATTGAGTTTGGGCGATACAACCCGAAACGGGTTACGGGATTTGCGGATGGTTTTAGAAATTATAGTATTAAAAATACTGCAGCAGTCAGTGCGATAACAGACAAGATAATCGCCACAATACAGACAAAGAATACACGCCGATACTTTGCTTCGGCGATCTCTGCAGCTTGTTCAATTGCTGTTACGGTGCGTTGCAGTTGTGCCGCAAGCTCCTTGATGTGCAATGCGTTTTGCGAGGCTGCCGACTGCAGCTCGGTGATTTGTTGCTGTAGAACTGCCTGATTGGCAGCAGTATCGGTATTTTTCTTGGTGAACACCGGGACGGCAGCGGAAACGATAGTCCCGATATGCGGAAGAATGACCTTAAGCGCGGGGATAAACCAGACGGCCATGCACAAACCCTCGGAGCGAAATTTGGAATCAGTTGTTTCAGACGGCGGCAAGTATTCCGGATACCTGCGATAACCATATATCGCTTCCATCCGGGCAAGTAAAGTACTCTCGACTCGGCATCCTAATTTGTGCTCAAACGAACTATTCGCTTGTCGAATACAAATGAATACTTGCCGACACATCCTCTGCGTAGAATAATTCAAACGTCCATCCGCCACGGAGGCCCACATGCGTATTACACGGAATTTCCTTGCAGCATTGCTGGCCGTCATCGCCGCCAGCAGCGCCCTGCCCAGTTCCGCTCAACAGTTTGGTGAATCGGTAATCCAGCGTGGTACGGTAACAGAAGACCTGTACCTCGCCGGCGGTCGAGTTTCCGTGGCGGCCAACGTGGCGGGCGACGTCACCGCGGCTGGCGCGCGGGTCACCATCGAGGACAGCGTGGATGGCGACATTCTGATCTTTGGCGGCAGCGTGGACATTCGTGCCCGAATACGGGATGACGCGCGCATCGGCGGCGGAGAGATAAACATCCGCGGTAATGTGGGCGATGACTTGCTGGTGGCCGGTGGTTCGGTTTCCATCGCGCCCGAAACCGTAATAGGTGGCCGTGCCTGGCTCGCCGGCGGCACTCTTGAAATTAACGGGCGCATCGGCAAAGGATTAAAAGCCGCGGGCGGCGAGATCATTATCGCCGGTGAGATTCTCGGTGACGCGGAACTCCTCGGCGAAACCATCGAACTGCGGCCGGGCACCAGGATTCATGGCCAACTCAATTACCGCAGCCCGAATCCGCTGAAGGTTTCTCCAGATGCCGAAGTCAGGGGATCGTTAACCCGCCTGCCTTTCGAGATGCAACGCCACGAGGACCGACACGGCGGTGCACGCGTGTTCATACTCTTGAGCCTGTTCACCGCGGCGGTCGTGCTGTGGCTGCTGTTACCGCGTTTTGCACTCGCAACAGCACAGGGTGTGCGTGAGGCTCCGTGGCGTTCACTCGGGCTCGGGCTGGCGGTACTTGCAGGCGGCCCGTTATTGATCGTGTTGCTACTGGCAAGCGTGGTCGGGCTGTGGCTCGGCCTGCTAACGCTGATCCTGTATATGGCACTTCTGCTGCTCGGTTACCTCACGGGAATTCTGTTCGTGGCGGATGCCGGCCTGCAACAGCTGCGGAAGCAGAAGCCACCGACACGCGGTTGGACTATAGCGGCTATTGCTGTGACGCTCGTGGTGCTGACGTTGCTGCGCCTGATTCCGGTGATCGGTGGGCTCACGGTGTTCGCGCTGCTGCTGTTCGGGCTCGGCGCACTGTCGCACACGCTGTGGCGTGGTTATCACGATAGTAAGGGCAATAGCAAGAAAGGACGTAGAACACGCAACCGAAAAGCACGCACCTCCGCCAGATAAGTTTGGCTGCATGGCACGATTGTCTCCCTGTCTTGTGGCAGGCAAGAGCACTATGCAGCCATAATGACTAGCTTAGGGCAGATAGATCTGGACCTGTCAGGCAGATTTTGAGTACCGAGTCCTAATAACTAATCCGCCGTCCGATCTTCAACTGGTGACACCCCGGTAATGGCCAGTTCCCGCAGGCTGCTGCCGCGCAGCGATGCATCCACTGCCTTATCCACGCGCGCGAGCAACATATCTACTTCTGTTTCGTGCGGCAGCATCGCGTCGCTCGTACTGGGTTCCTCCTCGGCGGTGCGCAGGGTATCAAGTAGATCCTTTACGGGAATCGTCTCGAACGATCGCGCCGGAACATATCGTGGCGGATCATCGGCGGTTTCGGTAATGTATCCGGCACGCTGAATGGCTGTGAGCACAGTTTCGACCGACAGCGCCGGTACACCGATTCGGCCAGCGAGGCTCTCAAGCGACCAGGCCGGGGCATTCGTGTAGAAATTCCGGCCGATGAACGTGACGACTAGCAACGCAAGCTTTTCCTTGACCCGATTGCTGAGTCGGAACTCACGCCGCGGCGTGACGAGCAGTGCCGGATACTGGTGATAACAGGCGATGCTGGCACCGACGAGCACAATGAGCCAGTTAAGATACAGCCAGATCATCGAAAAGATCACGATTGCGAAACCGGCATAAATGGCCGTGTACTTGGTCGAGCTCGCGATAAAGGCGGCGAAGCCCCAACCGAGCGTCTGCCACAGGACCCCGGCGACGGTAGCGCCCACCAACGCCGACACTACGCGTACGCGGGTGTTGGGCATGAGCACATAAACGAAGGCGAAGGCTGCAATCACAAACAGGAACGGCAGCAGCTTTGCAACGAGACCAAAGAGCGTGCCCAGGGGCTCAATCGCAACCAATTCCTGCACGGTGCTGCTGCCGAAAAAGGCCGCGGTAATGCCCACCGCCGAAAAGATCAGCAACGGTCCGATCAGGAGCACGCTCAGGTACTGGCTGAACCGTTGCGCCAGTGGACGAGCGCTCTTTACTCGCCAGACAAAGTTAAAGGCGTGCTCAATCTTTTGCAGTAGTGTGATGACCGTATAAATCAGGAACCCGAGACCGAGCGCGCCGAGCACGCCGACCTGAATGTTATTGACGAAGCCGATTACCTGATCGGCGATCTGCACCCCCTTCTCACCCAGCGGTTCAAGCATTGCCAACAGCGTCGGGCGCACCTGGTTATGCACGCCAAATCCCTTTAGCACCGAGAACGACAACGCCAGCAGCGGCACCACCGACAGCAGTGTGGTGTAGACCAGGCTCATGGCACGCAACGTGAGCTGGCCTTCGCCGAGGTCGCGCCCAATCGCATACACCGTGCGCAACGTGAGGACGAATCGCCGGCGCAGCGCAGAGACTGCGCTGAGGTCCTCACCCCAGAGAAAGTCGTGGGAACGCTTGATAATTTGAGTGAGCAGATTCATTGTCCCGTGATGCGTAGCCGCTGTGAGGTCAAGCCATGATACCGTGCCCGGAAATAGATGCCAGTTTAAGGCAAGAGCCTGAATGTAAAACCTTTGCCCCGCCTTCGCTTTAGTTGCTGCCTTCCTTTGCTTATCTGTTTATATCGTGCCTTCATACGGTTTACCCGCAACTGAAGCTACTGAATACGATATCGCAAGCAGCGATGACACCAGCTAGGGCATCATTACGCATAGCACCTCACACTCGTTACACCGAACAACAGGTTATAAATAATCTGATAACGATTCATCCTGCTGCCACTTCACGCGTTCAGAGAAACCGAATACTGCCTGTCATGATTTCTGCTGGCCATGTCAATTCGTGTGTATAAGTGATCAAGGGACGCGATTGCTGTATGGGTGCTCTGCTCAACTGCTCCAGGGTGCGCCCGTAATCAGGCGCCAGGCATTACCATAAGCAACCAGATGCCGGACAGGTTCGCTCAAGACGTCAAGAATCAACTCGCGTTGGCGCGCGATCATGGCCCGGTATTGATTTGCTACCGCAGGACGGTAGTCGCTCGATGACAGGAAGCGCTCGGGGTGCTTCTCGATCAGCTGCTTCCATTCAGCTCCCAGCTTTCCATTACTGTAGAGAGTCGAGTGGCGCGCACCTGATGGTTTGTAAATGGAATTTGATTGTGGCACGGCAAGATCGAAGTGCAAACCCGGGAAGCGCTCGATTAATCCACGAACGTATTCCGGATTGTAGCGCTTGGTACGATCCGGGTATCGAATCATGCCGAGATGACACCAGATCACCTTGGCTTTCGGGTAACGCTCGAGTATGGATTCGAGCGGCGCGAACAGCCGATCCTCGATTTCGTAGTGAATCTGAAATGCAACTCCAAATTCCTCGCTGAGTGCAAACAGTGCCTGGCCAGCCGGCCCGGCTATGTCGACGGTAATATCGCGATCTGTCCGTCCGGCCTCAACCTGCTGAGGCGAAGGGTAATGCCGAAACTCGTGTTCTCCCATGAAGAAATATGAACCGCTTTCGAGATCCTTCCGTGCAACGGCCAGGAATGCAAGTGGATCATTCCACCAGCGGGAAAACTCGCCGCTGTTGGTCGTCGGCAGGAAGTATTCGGGGTATTGGCGATACAGTTCGAGCGAGGGCGCGCCCGTTGGCGCATCCGCGGCCGCGAACGCGATCTGAGCGATATCGAGTTCGTCCATGTACTGGACCATCTTCGTGACTTTCGTCTTGCGTGCAACATAAGTTGCCTGCAAATCGATTATCGGCAGGCGGTCCTTCTTCAGGATAGAGCTTACACGCCGCTTCCAGCCGGCTATCGCTTCTTGCCGGAAAGGTGAATCCTTGATCTGGGCAGAGGCATTACTGAACATGGACAGCGCCGGGAGGGAGCATGCAATGCCGGCCATCTCGAATAAAAAACGACGTCTATTTATCACCTAGTAATCACTCAGGTATGGATCTCACCAAAGCCTTCCAGCCCGTGGCGAATGGATGCCCGGTTCCATTCATGTAACCAGGCTTTCGTCACGGGTTGCAATTGCATGTGCCCCAGAATCTCCATTCATAACCTGGCGCTAGCCGAGCTGCTCTACCTTGATCGGTGCTCCTGCTTTGACCGACTTGAGTTGTTTTACGTCCCCCAGTGCCTTGCCCCAGATATTGGTTTTAGAGGCGAGACGGATTTCATTGCCCTGTGAAATGGGCGTGCGGCCGAAACCGATGGCAATGGAGTCGCCATCGAGCCAGAAGGCCAATTCGCCCGCTTGCACCACGTCACGGGCATCTGCCTCGCGTTCCACGTGCACCGGCGTTGAGAAATAAACCTCCTCACCCCAGGTGCTTGCTTTGGAGGTGAACGGCAAGGCATTCCAGATTGCATCCGCCGTGGGCGTGTCGAATAGTTCTGCTTCAAGCGATACCGAACCAATAGTCATGTTTATCCGTCGCATGGTTATTTCCTCTTCATTGACTATTTCAGCAAGGTAACGGTAGCGCGTGATTCGCTGGTTGTATAGGGCTGGCGTGTCTATTATTGCAGCCCGAACGTGCGACGGGGCGTGAACAACGTACAATCAAAAGAGAATTAAGAGAGCAGAGAGATTTGGTATGATGGTTTGGTCCCTCTACTCCCTTTTGCTGATAGTATTTCATCAATCCATGATGAGTTCGTCTAAATGACGTACCTGAGCCGGCATGCTTGAATAGCTGGTCACTTTCATAACTGTAAGAACACAGGCATTCAAGCAACATATACAGCACAGCAATGTAATGAAAATTCGATACCGGGAATTATCCTATGTTTAGAATGTTCATCAGTCTTTTAATGTTAGGCTTTGTCCCGCCGGCCTTGTCTGCTGGTTCTCTCGTTGAACATCACATTGACCGCCAGACAGGACTGGAAGACTGGTTCGTCGAACAGGATGGTTTTGAGATTCATCTTCTACAAGTCAGGCCAGACAACGTCAAGGCATTTTATCTTGGCAGAGAATTTCCCGAAGAGATGGCAAGCAGGATTGCGGGGCATTGTCTGTTGACCATTCGCTTGCGCAATACCGGTAAGGCTCCGGCATCGTATGATCTGTCCAAGTGGGAATATATCGGTGAGGATGGTTCACCTAAAAAGTTCATGTTGAAGGAGGATTGGCTGCGTGAGTGGAAAAAAAGTGGAATCACAATGGCCTATACCCAACTTCCCAGCGCACAAACATTTGAGGCTGGGGACTGGAACGGGTCCCTGATCACTCTGCGCCTGGCACATGGAGAAAAGTTTACTTTACGTTATCAATGGCAGCGGAATAATCGAATACACGCTGGCGTAATGGAGGGACTTCGTTGTGCGAAAAATCCTGAGTAGGCGTATTCAGTACTCGGTAGTACCAGGCTTTTTGCTGGTACTCCTGTGTTATTCAACACACTTGCAGGCTGCCCGACCTCAAGCTGAGCTCACTCATCAAATAGCGCCTTTAAGTAAACGTGTCTTTCCCAAGGAATTCACATTAAAAAATACTCAGGATGAGCCACAAGACCTTAAAAAGTACCGCGGTAAAGTCGTCATTGTGAATTTCTGGGCAGTATGGTGTCCACCCTGCCGGAATGAAATGCCGTCCTTGCAACGTTTGTATACCATCATGCAAGGGCGTCCTGTGGAAATTCTTGCGATCAATGAGGGTGAGGATTCTTTTGTCATAGAAAGATACTTATTCCAACTCAAACCTACCCCGACCTTTCCGATATTACTGGACACAACCATGGAGGTCGCGTCGCAATGGGGTGTGCTGGCATTACCGACAAGTTTTATTCTGGATAAACAGGGCAGGCTTGCCTATAAGGCGGTTGGTGGGCGGGAATTTGATCACCCTGAAATTGTAAAAATAATCGATACGTTGTTGAAGGAATAGAAAACCGTGGTCTGGATAACTGGTAGATTTTCTGTGATTTCGATCCGGTCTTGTTTGAAATATTGACGTCGCTCCAGATCTGGCGCAATCTGGCAACTTCGTGATTTTCCCCGCAGTCCGCTTAGTCCCCATCACTCATTGCCAGGGAGGAACCATGAAATATTCTGGAAAAACCGTACTGCTACTAGTCTCGTTGCTCGTACTCACGCTCCACGGTTGCGACAAAGGCAAGGCGCCGACTGCCCAGAAGGCCGCGACGGCACCCGAGGTGGTCAGCTTCACCAAGGCCGCGTTGTATCCCGAAGGCGTCGAGTACGACGCCAAGCGCAACAGCTTCCTGGTCACGTCATTGCGCGAAGGGATCATCGGCGAGGTCAAGGACGATGGGACTTATAAAGAATTAATTAAGGATCCCAATTTCGTCTCGGCGATCGGCATCCGCATTGACGCTGAGCGCGACCGGCTGCTGGTCTGCAATTCCGATCCCGGCGTCAGTGTGCACACCAAGAAGGAGAACCAGGGCAAGCTGGCCGGACTCGGGATTTTCCAGCTCTCAACTGGCAAGCCGATCAAGTACATCGACCTCGCTAAAGTGGGCGGCGCCGGCGGACATTTCTGCAATGACATAGCGCTGGATAGTGCCGGCAACGCCTATGTCACCGACAGCTTCTCGACAATCATCTACAAGGTCGATGTCAGCAACAACGCCACGGTCCTGCTCAACAATAAGCGCTTTGCCGGCGAAGGCTTCAACCTGAACGGCATTGTGGTGAAGGACGGTTACCTGCTGGTCACCAAATACAACGAGGGCCTGCTGTTCAAGGTACCGCTGGACAAGCCGGAGCAATTCACCCAGGTGCAGATCAAGGGGACCTTCCCGGGCGCGGACGGCCTGCTGTGGGCGCCGGACGGCGCGCTGGTGGTGATCGCCAACCTGAAAACAAATAAGACGTTCAGGCTCACCAGTACCGACAACTGGACTTCAGCCGAGGTCGCAGGTTCAGTCGATACCGGTGACGTGTTTGCCACCACCGGCGTGGTGCGCGACGGCAAGATCTACGCGCTGTACGCCATGCTGCACGTGCTGTTCAATCCGGAAACCAAGACGCACATCGAGAAGTTTGAGATTCGTCAGCAGAAGCTCTAGGCAGACTGACTTCAGAAATCGGGGTCAGATCACGAGTTCCGAATACATTCGGAACTCGTGATCCGGCTCCGATTCCTTTTCTGCACCCACACACCACCAGGTTACCGGGGCCGGACCGCACAGTGCCTGCGGCTTGCCCAGGGCTTATCGCCTTGCAACTCGTGTAAAAATCGCCTCCGGGCAATCAAGTCGGCGAGGTCGCTGTTTGAACGGGTTACCAGTCGTCGTGGCGCGGTTCTGGCGCCGGATTTCAGTGACATCAACTTCAGGCTGTTTCATCGCCGGCAATCACGGCGCAGCGGCGCTGTTCATTGAGAATTGATCCACTTGAGTGCAGCAGGCGCTGACATTGCACCACGCTGATGCCACCGTCATCTTAATTTGTCATCGTTTTGAAATGATTTTTTTCTAGAATCTCGCGTCATTACAAGTAATTACGGCGCTTGTGACAATCAAGTCAAAGATGGCACGCCTATTGCTTTACCTGAAGCATGAGAATGAACAATCGCATCCCAAGACAAACGCTGCACGCGCCGTCTGGAAACCATCTCGACGATGGCCAGGACTGTTCAGATCTGGAGAAAGAACTGAACGCGTACATCGACGGCGAGTTGCCGGTGGAACATCGGCAGGCCCTCGAATTGCGACTGGTCACCGATTCCGAAACACGTTCGCGGGTTGATGAGCTGGCCCATGTCCAGGCGCTTTTTAGACTGGCCTATGGAGTGATCCTGCGCTAGGAGATTACCTATCGCGGTGAATATGCCAGTCAAGCGACTGCCAAAGTTTCTTTTCTCCTCCTCGAGAAAGAATTGGCCTCGGTGAAGAACCGGGGCTTTTTTTGCCATACAGGTTGTGCGCAACCAGTGCGAAGGATCCTTGCGCCTACAGGCCATGGTCAATGCACCAGAGGACGGAAGGATTAATCGTAAATCACTCCGACTCCTTTAGTTCGCTTTGTTCGCCCGGAAGACACCCCTGACAAACCGGACCCGGCCCTCCTCCAGACTGCGCCGTGCGTTCCCGGCCTTCTGCGCGAGATTGTCAACGAACACCGACAAGCCCAGTTGTGTCTGCGCGGTGACGGCGGGAGTCACGTTCACGGGAGGCCCGTTCAATATCATGTCGCTGACATCCTCGAAGGATTCAACGATGAATCCGCTTTCGCCGAGAACCGAGCGCATCGCCTCGGCAGTAATAAGGAAGTTGTCGGCAGGGTCGGTGGCCCACGGCAGCGGAAAGTAGATCGTCGCCGCATCGCCAGCCGCCATCTCCTGGAAGGCGAACCGGCCGCCCGGCTTGAGGACCCGGTAGACCTCCGCGTAGAGCTTGCGCTTGTCCGCGATGTTCATGCCGACATTTTGCATCCAGACGGCATCAAACGAATCGTCGGGGAACGGCAGGTCGAGCGCGCTGGCCTGGTGCACTTCGATGCGGTCCTCAAGGCCGGTCAGCCGATTCAGCAGTACCGCGCCGGTGCAGTAATCGGACGTTAACTCGACGCAGTCGACGCGGCAGCCGGGCGCAGAAGCGAGCATCCGGGCGGCGCCGGCCAGCCCGGCGCCGATATCGAGAACGCGATCTTCGGCCCGAATCTTCGCCAGTTCCTTCAGCTCGAGTGAAGCGCGGAATCCACCCGTGTGGAAATGGTCCAGCGCCCCCAGCTCCTCGGGCGTCAGGCGTTGCTCGGGATTCAATCCGGCCGCGCGGATGGCCGCCAGAATTCGCGCCTCGATGTCGCTGGCAGAATAGTGTGCTTCCAGACTGGCCATAAACAACCCTCATAATGATTCGCGCGCGATCAAGGCACGCTGATTTTCTGACACAGAATAGCAGAATGACCTGTTACTAAACGGTTCAGAGAGGACAAGTTTCTAATATCGGAAAGAATTGCTTTCTGATACGGGCATTTTTGATCACGGCTTCCATAAATAAAAGGGGACGGAGGGATTAAACGCACCCCTCTGTCCCCTTTCGTCCCCTTATCCTTTTTTCCTCTCCCTTATTAATTCTTAATTTCGTCCAACCGAGGGTAGTTACGACGCGTGTTGACTCAGCGCATCTTTGATCTCTTCCTTGGAAAAGGCGTTGAGCTGAACAATCTTTGCCTTGCTGCGGAATGAAACAGGCACAATGCCCATCGCCTCGTCCTTGCTGTTGACATCAACAATGAGCCACGCCTTGTGTTCTCCATCCTTGCAGCCCCAATCTGCATGCGTAAAGAAATGTGCTCCGGTCCTGAGTATGACGTCGATAGCCTTGATACACGCATCTCCGGTCGATTCGTGCGGTATTTCAATGAGGAACCTTGGCATGTTGTTGATCTCCGCTAGTTATTATTCAAAGGTGGCACACGGCGGCGCCGCAGCAATTGTTGGAAACTTCAACCTTTTACTTTCAGGAACATAGCAGGTTAGGAAGATGTCGAGCAAGGTAACTCGGCTGGCATGGTAATTTTCTGATAGTTGAAGTGGAGCACAAGAAGATGGAGTGGTAACGTTCTTCCGCCGCCCCCTTCGTATTCCGGTTGCGGTTTTTCGAGATCCCAAACAACATCCTTAGGCCTCAACGCGATTCGACAACCATCGGATTGGCCGGGTCGGCGGCCCACTCCTGGAGCGAGGCGGTGTACACCGCGACGTTGGTGAAACCAAGTCGAGTCATCACAAAGGCGTTTAACGACGCCATGATCCCACCGCCACAATAGGTAATGGCGCGGGCGTTGTGATCAGCATTGATCAGGGCAGCCAATTCGTCGTCGGGCCGTATGCGACCCGTTTTATCGAGCAGATCAAGCCCGTTGGTGTTGGACGCACCGGGGATATGACCGGGTCGGCTGTAGAGGGTCATCTCACCCCGGAAGAACGCCGGGGGCATGGTATCGATGAGGTGGACAGCGTCATCGTCAATGCTGGCGAGCACCTCGTCCCGGTCGGCAATCAGTTCCGGTCGGGGAGCCGGGGTGAGCTGTTTCGCAGGCCGGCTGACAGGGTCGGTAGAAAGTGGCCGCCCCGCACTGGTCCAGGCGGCCAGTCCTCCGTTGAGCAGCGCCGCCCTGTCGAACCCGACCCAGCGCAGCATCCACCAGACGCGGGCGGCCCACGCCGAGTAGTTCGTGTCGTACAGTACGACCCGGGAATCGTCGCCGACACCCAATGCGCCCATGGCGGAACAGAATTGCTCCGGTGTCGGCACCGCGAACTCGATGGGGCTGTTGCCATCGGAAAGATCGCCTTTGAGATCCGCGAACCCGGCGTTCGGAATGTGGCCCAGCTCATAATCGGGGCGGCCGCTTACATTGTGCAAGCCACCACCCTCTTCCGGAATCGTCGTCACGGTGCAGTCGAGCAGCACCAGATCCGGGTCGTTGAGGTGTTGGCTCAGCCACTCAGTGGTAACGAGTGTATCCATCATCTCTTCCTCCGAAGGTTAGTATCTCCGTAAGCACCACGCTGGTACTCCTGGAACCAAAGGGATCAAAGCACTGATCGATGAATATTGTTTCCCTCCGCCACCTTGAAATGATTTTTACTCTGAACCTGTTTTCTTACGGCTTGCAGAGCTTTGTCACGGCTTCTGAAGGTTCCCCCTTGCAACTCCAGTGCACCTTGTCATTCGCCACAATCGGACTGAGTGTCAACTTCAGCTGATGCTCTTTGCCGGTGATCACGATGTCGCCACGCTCAGCCACCTCGACAGCGGCGATGACGTTCTGGCATTTGTTCTCGTATTTCACGGTGACGGCCTCGTTCCGCACCAACTGCCGCCCCACCTGGTCGCGGTAATCCAGCGTGCAGGCCAACATGGATGCCGAGGCGATTTTGGCAACCGATTTCTCGTCTTTGTTCGGCAACATCAACAGCAGAATCGCAAAGAGCAGGGCCACGCCGACGAGCCAACGATAGATCATCTGCCTGCACCATTCCTATCTTAAATTGATCTGCGGGAAATATTAACGGAGGGATCAGGCTTTAATCCTCCGTCCCCTTTTACTCAGCCCTATCCTGACCTGTCCGGGTTCCTTACTCAAACATCATCTCAAGTATCCGCCTGACCGCCGCTCGCGGGTCTCCGCGCTCGGTGTAAAAGTCCACATGTTCATTCAGGCCTGCCTTGGGCGACAGATCAATACCCCACAGTGGCGCAATACTATTGGGCAACATCGAGTAGCGGATATCGCCGATGCGCTGGCGGTTGGCCGGATCGGGGGCAAGGTAGCCGGCCGATTCCTGACTAAAGCGCGTGATGTCGCGCGCCTGTTGCGAAGCCGGGTCCAGCCACGCAAAGTCGCGCTGCACATCGAGTTTCAATACAGTCGCGCCTGGCCAGATTGACGGTTTGGTGAAACCGGGCCTCACCGCATCCACATAAAAACGATCATTCGTCTCGTACACCACCTTCCAGACCACCAGATTGGCAAACGTGGGTTTGACTTCAATTCTTTGCACGGTATGTCCGCGCTCCCCGGCCAGCTTCAGCCCGATGGCCTCGGCACGCTGATGCTGCACAAATCCTGCGGAAAAATAAACCGCCGCCCAGAGCAATGCCCATTTAATGTAAAGCCGGGATTGGGTAACGGCTGCACTGCCCACCAGCACCAGTAGCGGCAGGGTGAACAGCGGATCGACAACGGAAATGATATCCAGCGCGTAACGTTCGTTACTGAGCGGCCACAGCAGCTTGGTACCAAAGGAGGTGCAGCCATCCAGCAGGCCGTGCGTGGCAAAACCGATGGTGGACCACATCAGCGTCTGCCGGTAACTCAATTGCCAGCGCCTGCCCAGCAATGGATAAAGCAGCAAACTGCTCAGCAGTCCGCCAATCGGGATAAAGAACAGCGAATGGGTAAATTGGCGGTGATATTCAACCGCCAGCAGCGGATCAGTGGAGGAACGGATCAATATATCCAGATCCGGCAGCATGCCGGCAATGGCGCCGATTACGGCGGCCTTGGCCAGCGTGTGCTTGGGGCCGCGTGTCTGGGCAAATACGGCGCCCAGTACGCCTTGAGAAACGGGATCCATGACAGGATTTCTTTACCGGAATGTGCCAGTGCTTATATTTTCAACAGACATAAACAGTGCAATGAATAGACAGCGACCGTGGTTTCAGCGTATGTCCTTCGGTAGAGGAGTTTAATCGAAGTCACGCTTTCATGGATAAGTATCAAAGACGATACATGGCAGATGTAAACGTCACAAGCTGTAACCCATGTCGCCGGCGTATTTTGCTACCGATGAGTCCAGCCGCTCAGCCCGCAAAAGGACCTCGTTCGGGTCGCAACGGGTAGAGTAAATCGTAGACCTCGGGTCGAAATTCGACCGCCTCGTATGCGGACGGAATCGTCTTGGCGAGTTTGGTCTCGCGAAATGCTGCCAGCGCCGCTTGATTCTCGAAAAAATAGATTCCGCACACAGCACCCGTCGCACTGTCTCGCCCATAGATCTTCTGCAACAGGCCGGGGACCTCAAGGAAGCGGGGTCTACGCTCGAGTAAGCGACGGTCAAGCTCTTGTATATCCAGGCCGGACTTGGCGCGCACAAACAAGATGGCACCCATAAGGCTCTCCTCCATTTTATGACCTTCGTATTTGCCGAACTCGGTTCTGGCGCTGTCCAGCTCAGCGACGCGCATGTATTACCGAGGACAGCAGTCAGTATCTTATCGCTCAACTTCGCGAGATGCACACACACAGGCCCTGACGAAATACCAACACGGCATAAAAATCTGCGTTTGCGAGACCGGCTCGTCACGCATTCGACCACGACCACTGACCATGACAAAAGCTCCACGCAGCGCGCGCTCCAATAAAACGGGACGGAAGGTTTATAATTTAATCGCTCCGTTCCGTATTTCGTTCTCTTTTACGACGAAGTTATTATTGGCTCTGACCCCATTAGTTTCGATAATCGTAAGCGCGTATTCGCTCCTGGCTTCGCTGTGCTTTGGATCGAACAGCCAGGAGCCGGGCTAGCGATTGCCTGTTAAATGAAAAGCCTTCACGAGTTGCCATGTTTCCGGACCACCCGGTGCGTGATACACAGACAACCTGTCCACCGGAACTCGCTTTGGGTAGATATCCTGAAGGGCAGAGGCAATCTTAAGCTTCGTCTGTTCCGCCACGTGGCCGTAGAGGAGACTGACGTGAGGTGCGAAATCCTTGCTGACCGCTTGCGGGATCACCGCTCGTGCCTGGTCGTAGAGCGAGATCAGAGATGGATCTTTTTCGACGTTGAGGTACAAACAACGGTAATATTCATCCGACCAGCCAAGCGTCGGACAGTGTAGAATAATCGGGGCGAACCCGGTGGCAAGCTGGGCAACTCTGGTTTCGATATCAGTGGCATTGCCCTGGAGACGGCTGAGCAGCGTGATGTGAGGTTCGAACGATGGCCCGCCGTGCTCGTGCGCGAGGGAATCGATGAGGGCCTGCAGTTGTCGCAGAACGGACTCGGTGGGAGTCAGCCAAAGGAAAAAGTCGCTTTGTTGAGCCATGCCTCCTGAATACTAACAGATTCCAGAATTGCATAGCCCTACGCTCAATACCCCAAATAAATCGAGGCTGCGCCTGTGACTGATCAACGAAGAGTAGTCGCTGTCATACCTGCTGCGGGAAGCGCGGTGCGTCTGTCACCGCTACCATGCAGCAAGGAATTGTACCCAGTCGGACTGCAGCCCGATAAAGGCGGCGTTCGACGGCCGAAGGTCGTTGCCCAGTACCTACTCGAGAGCTTGCGGCAGGCCGGCATTGAGAAAGCGTTCATCAGCCTGCGCAAGGGCAAGGCCGACATCCTGGAATACTTTGGTGATGGATCGCATCTTGGCATGGACCTCGCCTACCTGGTTACACAGATTCCGCACGGAGCGCCTTACACCATTGACCGCGCCTATGAGTTCGTGAAGCACGATCTGGTCGCCCTGGGGTTTCCCGATATTCTATTCGATGCCGAGGATGCCTTTGGTGTGCTTCTGCAGCATCAGTCGCAAACAAACGCCGATGTGGTACTCGGCCTTTTCCCTGCGGATCGACCCGACAAATGTGACATGGTTGAGGTCGATGTCGCCGGTGCGGTGACACAGATCGTCATCAAGCAAGCGGGGTGTTCCCTTTCCGAGACATGGGGTATTGCGATCTGGACGCCGCGTTTCACCGAATACATGCACAACTATTTGGCAGCTCATCTCGCCGGCGCCGCCGTGACAAAGGAGCTCTTTGTTGGTGATGTGTTCCGAGCGGCGCTGGGGGACGGCTTGCGCGTAAAGGGGGTTCGAGTCTCCGATTCACCCTACATCGACATCGGCACGCCCGACGACTTGGCCAGGGCGATTGAGCGCTACATGCGCATTGACCGAGTAGAGGAAGAATAAACACCCTTTCCCGCTCCGGTCCGGCCAGGCTCTCCCCACACACACTGGCCGAACACTTCTGGACTTTTTACGACCTCACCGCCAGTCACCTCATTGTCAGTGCCAAATCGGATGTTCGTAGCACGCTCTCCGCCCATGGCATCTCCGAAAATCTCAAAGATGAAGAAGCGGCCCTCCAAAAAAAGAATATTGCAGGCGAGGCACCGGCTTTAAACCCACAAGTGTTCGCTGCTTGACGCTGTTCTTGATGAACTACCAAGAAAAGAAATATCGGAACAACTCGTTACATTAGAGTTCCTGCAATACCTGCGCATGGAGACGGCCGGCCAGCTGATCCGGCATGAACACGCCGGCAGAGGTTGACGAAGTAGGTGTCCAGGCGAAAGATTTAGCTGTTTCAATCGAGCCTGACCCTTTTGAACTCTCAACACCTTCCTTGAGAAGCATAACGTCCGCGATACCCCGCCCGGCCTGCGACGACAACCGCGAAGCGCCGCACTCTATCACGGGTCGGGCTGATCGCGTTGTTATGCGGCATTTTGACTGTATTGAACGTCGGCTCTCGGCCATGAGCGGTCATCTATCAACGTCGGGTTTCGGCATGTTCGTGTTGAAGAGTTTCTTGTACTCTGCCTGAATACGGTCAAAAAGACTGTTGGCAAGGGCGTCACCACTCCCCCCGGGGTTGTCATCTAAAGAATGTTCGAGGCCTAATCTTCGCAAGACTTTTTTTACCGCAGCAGTCAACTCCAGGTAACCGTGGTACCCGGGATCCTGATCCTTGCGGATGACGGTAGCCATTTCGAATATTTCCTGTGGCCGTTTTCCTTGAAGATGTTCTATGCCCATTTTTTTAACTGTTTGAATAGCGGGGCAAACATGATGTTCAACATCACCGCTAAGTGCGGTTAACATCCGGATGCTGTAAATCGTATCGATGAAGGTTGTAGCGCCCTCGGTTCGACTCAAATGCATCATCGCAGCATAGGCACACGCACCCAGATTATTATAATACTGTCGATATTCGCCCCAGCGTTCTTTATCCGACATTGGAATCGGACCATTAAATCTGCTGTCCAGGCAATGGTAGACTTCATGGTCAAGCACGTATTTCAGAAACTCCACGTTATCCACCCAATGCTCAGACGGAATCTTCCTGTCCATTTGTTCCGGGAGGGCAAGCAGAAAATGAGACGCTCTTTCGCGGGTTCCGGCAATCCACTCGACATCGAGTGTAATAACGCACAGATTGGGGCGTTGTGTTTTCGCGGTAGCCCCTATACCAAAAAGTGTCGCTGAAGGCAGTCCCCGTGCCAGCATGCGCTCGATCCGACCCAAATTGACATCGTTCAGGTTTTCCCGGAGTTCCACCGGGTGCTCGTAGTCGAGGCTACTTGGGTTGTCGCCAAGAATAACCAATAGCGACCGCATACTGACTGCCCGGTTGTCACCACCCGACAATACAACGAATGCAACGTCTGGATACAACTCGCTATATTTCTGCAGAGTATTATTGACCGTACGATCCAGTCCCGAATCAACAAGCGCGTCACCCCAGCACAGATTGATCTGAAGCAAAACAATTGAAAATATGGCAAGCAGTATTTGGGCAAGCCTGGCAGCCATTCAGGGTGCCCCCCATTCCCGCCACCCGCCCAGCAACGGAAAGTACAACCCCAACCGCATCGGCCGCGCATCCAGCTTGCCCAGCACCGCCGCATACCGCTCCAGCTGCCCGCGATAGCGCTCCTGCTCGCGATCCAGAAAGGCTTCCAGCCCGCCGCCTTCGTGGGTGCTGGTCTTGTAGTCGATGATCCAGCGGATGCCGTTGGCATCCACGAAGCTGCGGTCCATGATCGATGTGACCGGCTTGCCGTGCTCGATGAGCGTGAGCGCGTATTCGCTCCTGGCTTCGCTGTGCTTTGGATCGAACAGCCAGGCGCCTTTGGCATCACTG
Organism: uncultured Pseudomonadota bacterium; assembly: GCA_963698375.1. GTDB lineage: Bacteria > Pseudomonadota > Gammaproteobacteria > Acidiferrobacterales > UBA6901 > UBA6901. Next base: position 78,911 of record CAVOQN010000005.1, on the reverse strand, counting down.
AGCGTGCGGCGCAGGGCCTCGTGCACACGCTGCACGGCCTGTTCGAGTTTTTCATCCGGTACGCCCTGACGTGCGAGCGCGTGGCGAAAACCCGGCGCCAGGGCTTCGATGCGAGCCAGCGGCCAGCGCGCCACACCCTCGCGACCAATCAGTTGCAGGGTGCGATGCACCACGCTGCCGACGTGGCGAATGGTTTCGCTTGCCCAGTCGAACTCGACTTCAGGGCTGCCTTCCGGTACCGGCAGCGCAGCGCCGACGTTCCACGCGACCGGCGGCGGTAGCGGCGGTGCTTGCCAGCCGGCGACGAGGCGGCGCAGGTTGCCGGGCAGATTCTCTAAGCGCGATGCTGGCGCTCCGGCGGTTGATGTTGTGTCGCTGTGCTCCAGTGCGGCTAAGAATTCTTCCTCAATCACCGGCCAGAGCAGCGCGAGCAGCGAATTGGCCGGTGGCGCTTTCATCTCATCGTTCTTGTCGCGCTTGACCGTGCCGAGCAGATGCAAGGCGTGCTTGGCACGCGTGGCGGCGACATACAGCAGGCGGCCGGCTTCGATAACGGCTTTTGTCTTTTTCCAGACGGCCGAGATAGTTGTACAGCAGATCATGCTCGCCGCCGGTTTCGCGGATCGGTGCGAGCAACAAGTCGGTCGGGTATCCCGCTCCACCTGAATGCGTCATTTCCATCCAGCGCAGCAGCGGCGGATCGTCGTGGCGCGGCGGGCTGCCGAGGCCGGGCAGGATGACGGTGTCGAATTCCAGACCCTTGGCCTTGTGGATGGTCATGAGCTGCAAGGCGTCGCTGGCGGTGACATCCGGCAGCGCGTACAGCTCGCTCACCTGCTCGGCGAGGCGCGCGGAGTCGGTGATGTCGCCGCCCTCTTCCAGTTCATCCAGCAGGTCGAGGTACACGCGCGCGTCTTCGAGATCGGTGGGCGCGTCCACGCATGCCGGGCCGCCGAGCGCGAGCCATGCGCCTTCCACGATCTGGCGCAGGCGACTGCGGCCACGCAGGGCAAGGGCACTGGCCAGTACGGCGTGCAGCTTCGCAACCCGCTGGCGAACGTCAGCTTTCAGGCGTGCACATGCGGTCTTCGTCCTGCAGCAGTGTCCAGATACTGGCGGTGTGCTCCTCTTCTGCCAACGTCACCAGATCAGCGAGTGTCAGCCCGCACCATGGCGCGCGCAGCAGCGCGAGCCATGCGGTGCGATCGGCCAGATGGGTGAGTCGCGCGCGTGAGCGCCAGCAGATCTTGCACCACCGGGCGCTCGGCGAGCGGTTCGATCTCGACCGCCTGGAACTTCTGCCCGGCCTGCTTGAGGCGTGCGGCGATGCGCGCCAGCGGCGTGCGCGAACGTACCAGGATGGCGATCCTGGCCTTCGGGGTCGTGGGTGCGCGCGGCTGTAACCAGCTCGGCCACACGCCGTGCTTCCGCATCAGAATCACTGTCGGAATCGAGGAAGGCGTGGGTGTAGACTGCCAGCCCAGGTTCGCGCGGGTGATGCGCAACCGCGGCGGCATAGGGCACGGCGCCCGCGGCGATGTTTTCTTCCGCCGGCAACACCTGCACGAAGGTGCTGTTCACCCAGTCGACAACGCCCTGCTGCGAACGAAAGTTAACAGTGAGCACGAGCGGCGTGAGGCGCACGCTGCCAATGCCTTCGTGGCGCGCGCGCAGGTACAAACCGACTTCGGCCTGGCGAAAGCGGTAGATGGACTGCATCGGGTCGCCGACCACGAACAGCGTGCGCCCGTCGCCTGCCTGCCAGCCAGCAGTAAGCTTGGCGAGCAATTCGTGCTGGCTCACCGAGGTATCCTGAAATTCATCCACCAGCAAATGATGAATGCGGTAATCGAGATGCAGGGCCAGATCGGTGGGCGACTCCGGGGTCCCGAGGGCGCGCAAGGCGCCTTGTGCGATTTCGGTGAAGTCGGCCTCACCGCGACGGGTAAATTCCAGCTTCAACTCACCAGCCGCCAGCCACAGCACGTCGCACAAGGCTTCTACAACTTCCCACGAGGCTTCATCGTAGTTCGGTGGCGGTAACAGCGGCAGCTCGGCCAGCGCGACACGAAAGGTTTCGTGCTCACGCAGGCTGTCGAGCAGCGTGGTCATGCGTTGTTTCATGTCTTCGCGCAGCGCATTGTCGGTCTTGCTGGCGTTCTTGTCCTTGGCCGGGAAGCCGGTATTTTTGTTCACTGCCTTGCGCCATTCACCATCCTTGGTGAGCAGCAGCGCCGCCAGACCCTGCCAGTGCGCTCGCTGTTCCTGCACGGCGCCCGGCCAGGTGGCAAGCGTGGTGCACACATGCAGTGCATGATCGGGTTGTGCCGTAAGCTGACTGCTGGCGTAGCGCGCCAGCGTGGCGATTTCGTGTGAGTAGGCTGACGGCGCCAATGCCGTGAGACGTGCCAGCGCGGCGTGATTGATGGCGGCGAGCGTGGCTTCGAGGCGCGCGCGCCGACCGGCGTGGTCGCTGCCATCGGCCAGATGGCGCAGCCACTGGTCGCGGCGCGCCAGCATCTGCGATATGAGTTCAACCGCCTTCGGATGGTTGTTGTCCAGATGGCGCAGCAGGCGCTCAACCGCGCCTGTCCACTCGTCTTTCTCATTCAGGTGCGCGAGCGTGTTGCGCGCGGTATCGCGCAACAGGCGCTCGATATCTTCAGTGGCCGATGGCGGTGCACCGAAGCGCGACAGGTAAGGCATCTGCCGGGCGAGCGAGGCACAGAACGAATCGATGGTGTGGATGCGCAGGCGGCTGGGGTTGACGATGAGTTGCCAGGCGAACGCAATGTCGCGCTCGATGACCGTGCGTGCCAAGTCCCAACTGTCGGCCTTGTGTGCCACCTCAGGTCGCGGCTTGTGTCGTGCATCGTCGAGCGCGCCGAGCACACGCTCGCGCATTTCGTTCGCGGCTTTGCGCGTGAAGGTGATGGCCACCACTTCTTCCGGGTGCGCGGCCTGTGCCAGCAGTACCAGGTAACGCTGCGTGAGAAGTTCGGTTTTTCCCGACCCGGCCGGGGCCTGCACGATGAACGAAGTGTGCGGGTCGAGCGCGCGTTCGCGCGCGGCGGCATCGGCAACGCGATCAGTCATCGCCCGCGCCTCCGCTTTCATCCTCGACGATTTCAGGTTGGCGTTCGTGCACACGGCACAGCGCTTGCAGGCCGCAGTATTCACAGGTTTGCGGGTATTGTTTCGGGTCAACGCGCGCGTCACCGGCGCGAAAGGCCTCGGCCTGTTTCGTGAGAGTTGTTTGCCAGGCATCCAGTTGCGCCTGCCATTCAGCTTCAGTATCGCCAACAGGCTTTACCTTCGGCGCGATGCCGATGCGGGATGCGAGGCCGTTAAAACCAAGCTCGCCCGTGCGCAGCTGTGCGAACATTGCCGCAGCGACCGGCAGGCGTTGGCGCATGTCAACGGCATAAAGCGGCAACTGCGGTTCATCCGGGCGTTCACCTTCCCAGTTCCTGATGTTTGTCTTGCCGGATTTGTAATCGAGAATGACGCGCGTGCCGTCGTCGAGTTCGTCCACGCGGTCCATGCGTCCCTCGACCACCAGGCCACCAAGCTTGATGGTGGTGTTCTGTTCGGCAGAAACCACCCGGAATGGCGCACGCGGCCTCTCTTCTTCCAGCCAGGCACGCAACAGGCGCGTCAGGCGCTGCGTCTCGATTTCGCGGAAGCGGCCGGTGAGTGTCTGGCTGTGATCGCGCGCTACTTCATCCAGTGCCGCGTTTACGGCAGCGGCAATCGCACTCATCAAATGATCTTCCGTCATGCCGCAAAATGACGCGTGACTGCCGAGCGTGTTCCACAAGGCCTCGAGTGCACTGTGCAACAACTTGCCGCGCGCCTGGGCATCCAGACCGGGCTCCGGTTCTTCCGGCGTACGCGCACCCAGCCGCAGCGTGGCGAAAGCGCGGAACGGACAGGCAGCCTGATACTGAAACAGACGCGTGCCGCCACGTACTTTGCTGCCCAACGCCAGTGCCGGGGCCTGTTCATCGCTTATCTTTTCAATCTTGCCTGCAGCGAACAGATGGTTTGCAAGGCCAGGATGCGGCGCAGGCAAATCGCTTGTTTGCAGTTCGGGGAAGGCTTGCAGCAATGGGCTGGCGCGGCGCTTTTCGTCACCGACGTTCAACGGATGGCTGAACACCACATTGTCGGCACTGGCCGCGAGCCGTTCGGTCAGGCGACGCGCGAATTCCAGTTCGCGCTCGGCTGAGGCGTGCGGCAAACCGCGCGTCCGCTGCAGTTCGAGCGGCAAGAATGGATTGGGACGCGGACTGGGTGGCCAGCTTTCGTCGTCCAGGCCCATGACCCAGAGACTGTCGAAGTCGAGACCGCTGACTTCCAGCAAGCCCAGCACCTGCACCGGTGCCGCCGGCGTCTGCGGCTGGAATACCCGTTCGCCCGCCATGCGCCGCAGTGTCGCCAGCGCTTCAGCGTAACTGGTCTTAACGCTCACGACATCCTGTGCGGCGAACGCCGCAAGCAGTTCGCGCCACGCCATGACAGCCTGATGGCTGTCGCTGTCCAGTTGGCCGTCACCCGGCCAGCCTGCCAGCTTGAGCAGCGCGGCGAATAGTTCTGACCAGGCGCTGGGCGTGAATTGTTTCGAGCGTGCCGGTATGTTGTCACGCCACACACGTAGTTGTGCATGGAGTAGTGGCACAAAAACTGCTCCTGCGTTTTCTGCACTTCCGCCATCCATGGCGGTCGGCGCCGCTGCCTGCGGCTTGGCCAGCTCTACCTGAGCGCGTCGCAGCAGCGCCGAAATGGAAATGGTATCTTCCCCTTCCTGCCGCACCAGCGCATCGAGCTGGGCGCGCGCGCTGGCTTCGCTGGTGGCACCGGCCAGAAACGGAGAACGCAGCAACGTGCCGAGGCGCGCGATCGGCAACGAACCGGTGCCGAATTCGAGCACTAACAGTGCCGCATGAATGACAGGCCAGGTTGCCAGCGGATTGCCGAGTGAGACGTTATAAGGACGCACACTGTCGTCTCCCGGTAGAAGCGCTGCGGGTAACAATGCATCATCGAAAAGCCGCACCACAGTCGCACGCTGCACGGACAAATCCGGAACCACGACACCGATACGCGTCTGACCGGCTTCCAGCGCGCTGCGCGCCCAGGCCGCGGCCGCGTGGATTTCTGCTCGGCTATCGTCGTAACCGACACGGGCCACGCGTTTTGTCTGTTCGTCGGGTGTGAGCGCGGTAATCGATACGCCGGCGGTCCGCATGACAGTCAGCAATTCTTCCTGTTGCGGAGTGAACTCATCGAAGCCGGCAAGAATCAGGTTACCGGGCGGCGCGAGCCGACCGGTAACCATGGCGTTGCGCACGGCATCCGGCAGACGCGCACTGTCCAGCCAGTTCCCGGTGGTGCAGCGCTGCGCATACGCCTTTGCCCAACGCGCAAACGCACTGACATCCTCGCTGGAGGATTCCTGGGAACGCGGGATGGACAGTTTCCAGGCGTGCAACAATTGCCAGGCTTCGCGCGCACTGCGTGCCGCAGACGGCACTTGCAGGAGCGGGTTTTCCCTTTCGGCAGTGTGGATGGACTTCTTCCCACAGCGTCTGCTCCTGGTAATCGCTCAACAGCAGTTGCGGCGTGTCGGCATCGAGCAGGCCGAAGCTTTCCTGCCAGAAGCGCTCCAGCCAGTGGTGCCATGGGAGAATATCGGGCGCCTCCCAGACCTGAGCGTCCTGCTGCTGTTGCGCGGTACCGTAGGCGGTGGTGAGGTGGCGCGCGAGGCGCTGGCTGGCAGTGACCAGGGTCGCACCGGCCTTGAGCGCTGCGAGTATTTCTTGATTCATGCGCCGTTATTCCCCATGCCGGCGATTCTAGCACTTTCAGTGCAGGTGTTTTTCATTGCCGGTTCCGGTACTTAACACTGTGACAATCACACACAATCGTTGACATTGAAATTAGCCACAGAGCGCAGATGATGAAGACTATACAGCCAAGGCGAGAACCTCCGACCCCGGCAAAGGGAGCAAACTTCCTAGCAGGAGGTACCTATGATGAAACGGCGACTCTATTTTCTTTTCTCCAATTAACGGACAGGCGCGCGCCGCCGTGGCTGATCTGGATGGGCTCGGTGTCGATGCCGATCACATGCACGTGCTGGCACGTCCGGGTGTTGACCTGAGCGGCTTGCCGCCTGCTACCGAACGCCAACGGCGCGATGTCCTGAAGCGTCTGGATACAATTCTCTGGGGCGGGAACCTGGTGCTGTTCGGCATCGCCTTCGCAGGGCTGATTCTGGCCATGGCCATTGGTAATACCATTGGCATTGTGCTGGCGAGCGCCTTCCTGATTACCAGCTTCACAGGCGGTGCAATATTCGCGCTGCGCCTGCCGACAACACACCTGGATGAATTTAACGAGGCATTACGCCACGGCGAGCTGTTGCTGATGGTGGACGTTTCGCGAGACTGCATGGAAGACGTCGAGGAACTGATGCGCCGCCGCCACCCGGAGGCGGTGGCCGGTGGCAGCGGCTGGACACCGGACGTATTCGGCGTCTGAACGCTTACAGCTCGCGCGCCAACACCAGTGCGTCTTCACGTCCGGCGCGTGCCGGATAGTAGCCTTTGCGCACGCCGATCTCGTTGAAGCCCATCTTGTGGTAAAGACGGAAGGCGGCCGAGTTCGAGACACGCACTTCAAGCAGTGCCGTGCGGGCGTGCGCCTTGCGCGCGGCCTGCAACAGGTGCGTGACCAGGCGAACACCATGACCGTGGTTCTGGTGCGATGGCGCGATACAGACATTCAGGAAATGGCACTCGGCGGCACCAATTGAGATGATGCCGTAACCGATGATTTCGCCGCGCCATTCATACACCTTGCAGATATAGCCGAACCGGAAACAGTCGCGCAGAATACCTTCGCTCCACGGAAACTCGTAGGCGACGCGTTCAATCGCCAGCACCTCGGGGACGTCCGCCACTCGCATATCACGCAGGTGCGGGAGTGCGTCGTTTAATACGGCGCTCATGCGGTGTCTGTTTCCGCAATGATGCTGCGCGCGCGGCGCAGGTCTTCCCACGCCTTGCGCTTGTCAGAAGGCGTGCGCAACAGATATGCCGGGTGATAGGTGACGACCAGCGGAATATTCTGATAACGAAGGGACTGACCGCGCAGGCGCGCCAGCGCCTGATCGGTCTTGAGCAGACTGTGCGCGGCGTGCCGGCCGAGTGCCACAATCAGCTTCGGTTGGATCAGCTCGATCTGGCGGATCAGATACGGTTCGCATTGCTCAACCTCGTTTGCCTGCGGGTCGCGATTGTTCGGCGGACGGCATTTCAGGACATTGGCGATGTAGACCTGTTCGCGTGTGAGGCCAAGCGCCGCGAGCATGGCGTTCAGCAGTTTACCGGCGGCCCCCACGAACGGTTCGCCCTGGCGATCTTCTTCGGCGCCCGGCGCTTCGCCCACGAACATCCACTGCGCGCGTCGGTTGCCGACGCCGAACACGGTCTGGGTGCGCGTGCCGTGCAGTGCACACTTGGTGCAGCTGCGCACTGCCTCTTCGAGTGCTGTCCACTCCGGGCCTGCTTCTGCAAGGTGCGGAATGCTCGCCGCCGAAGACGCGGCTGGTTTCTGCGACGGGGCTTTGGCGACGGGTGCGGCAGGCGCGGCGGACAACGCGCGCCGCTCCCACACGGTGATACCCATGGTGTCGAGGTACTGGCGGCGCAAATTGTCGTCGGTGTGCATAGCAAACAGGATACTGAATCGGTGCGCAGAAACCAATTTCCGGAGTCCTCCCCCTCTTCGCTTAAGGGCAGCGGAAGAGGGAAATGCCCTCACCCTCCCTCTCCCGGCGGGAAGGGGAGTTGGTGACTCTACAGTTATATTGGCGTGCCGGCCTGCGGGTGCGCGCGCTCGACCGACATGACCAGCTTGTCGAGTGCATTCAGATAGGCCTTGGCCGAAGCGATGACGATGTCGGTGTCGGCACCGTGGCCGTTGACGATGCGCCCGCCCTTTTCGAGGCGCACCGTGACTTCGCCCTGTGAATCGGTGCCGGACGTGATGTTGTTCACCGAATACAGCAGCAGTTGGCACTGGCTCTCGAGCACCTGATCGATGGCCTTGAACGCGGCATCCACCGGACCGCCGCCCTCGGCGCCGGCCGCGCATTGCTCGCCGTTCACGTTGAGCGTAACCAGCGCATAGGGCTTGGTGCCGGTTTCGGAGCAGACACGCAAGGCCACCAGTTTCAGGCGCTCCTCGTGTTCCAAACCTTCCTCGGTCACGAGCGCCTGCAAGTCTTCGTCGAAAATCTCGTGCTTCTTGTCGGCCAGGTCTTTGAAGCGCTCGAACGTGGAATTCAGCTCCGCATCGGTCTTGAACTCGATGCCCAGTTCCTTGAGGCGGGTCTTGAAGGCATTGCGACCGGAATGCTTGCCGAGCACCATGCGGTTGGCGATCCAGCCGACATCTTCGGCGCGCATGATTTCGTAAGTCTCGCGCATCTTGATGACGCCATCCTGATGAATGCCGGACTCGTGCGCAAACGCATTCGCGCCGACAATGGCCTTGTTCGGCTGCACCGTGAAACCGGTGATGTTGGACACCAGCCGCGACGTCGGCACGATCTGGGTGGTGTCGATTCCGGTGTCACAACTGAAAATATCGCGGCGCGTGCGCACTGCCATCACGATTTCCTCGAGCGCGGCATTGCCGGCGCGCTCGCCGAGGCCGTTGATGGTGCACTCCACCTGGCGCGCACCGTTCAGCACCGCCGACAGCGAATTGGCCACCGCCAGGCCGAGGTCGTTGTGGCAATGGGTCGACCAGATTGCCTTGTCCGAGTTCGGCACGCGTTCAATAAGTGTTTTCATGCGCTCGCCCCAGACAAACGGAATGCTGTAGCCAACGGTGTCCGGAATGTTGATGGTGGTGGCCCCGGCGGCAATGGCGGCCTCGCACACACGGCACAGGAAATCCAGTTCGGAACGCACCGCGTCCTCAGGCGAGAACTCGACGTCGTCGGTGTACTGGCGCGCGCGCTTGACCATCTGCACCGCGCGCTCCAGCACCTGCTCCGGTGTCATGCGCAGCTTGTGCTGCATGTGGATCGGGCTGGTGGCGATGAAGGTGTGAATGCGGCCACGCTTGGCCGGCTTGATGGCCTCGGCGGCGCGGTCGATGTCTTTCTCGACCGCGCGTGCCAAGGCGCACACCGTGCTGTCTTTGATCGCGCTGGCCACGGCCTTGACCGCCTCGAAGTCGCCGGTGCTGGCGGCCGGGAACCCGGCCTCGATGATGTCCACGCGCAGGCGCTCCAGGGCCTTGGCGATGCGCACCTTCTCATCGCGGGTCATGGACGCGCCCGGGCTTTGTTCGCCGTCGCGCAAGGTGGTGTCAAAAATGATTAATTTGTCATTCATTCTGCGCTCTCTTTGCCTGACCTCGGAAGGTCAGAACGACTGTGGGGGGTAGGTCTCGCGTATTGTTCTGTTCCTCGCCAGGAAACACTCTCGATTATGCGCTTGCGCGCAGCAGTCGCAGGGTGAAGAGCAGCAGAAGCGGGGACGAAGGCACAGACGAAATCCCGCGCTGGGTGCGGGTGGCAACACGCTGTGAGGAGGAGGCTTGCATGTTTTTAACTATAAACCAGCCAGCAGAAATTTAAAAGCCATCACCAGCCCTACTTGCTGCGGTCGCTTCTACGACGCTGGAACAGACGGTAACCTGCGAACACGGGCCCGGAGATGGCATAGCAAAGAAATCCCACGAACAGCACCTGCGGCGGATCGATCGAGATCAGCACGAAAATCAGCACTACTGCGATCACCGCCACGAACGACACACGGTCCTTGACGTTAAAATGCTTGAAGCTGTGGTAACGGATGTTGCTGACCATGGAAAGCGCCGGCAAACACCGTGACACCGAGCGCGATGAAACTGACTTCCTTGCCGGGCACACCGTAGGTGGCATGCAACACCCACACCATTCCGGCAAGCAGGGCGGCGGCCGAGGGGCTGGGCAGGCCGGTGAAGTAGCGGCTGTCGCCGCCGGATCTGGACGTTAAAGCGCGCCAGGCGCAAAGCCGCGGCAGCGGCATACAGGAAGGCAGCCAACCAGCCGAGCTTGCCAAGGCCGGACAACGCCCACTCGTACATGACCAGTGCCGGTGCCAGGCCGAACGACACCATGTCCGACAGGCTGTCGTACTGGGCGCCGAAATCGCTTTCGGTGTGCGTCCAGCGCGCCACGCGTCCGTCCAGGCCGTCCATGATCATGGCGATGAAAATGGCGATCGGCGCATACTCGAACTGGCCATTCATGGCCTGCACGATTGCATAAAATCCGGCGAACAACGCCGCCGTGGTGAACAGATTGGGCAGGATATAAATGCCCTTGCGCGGATGTATTCGCCTGCATGTTTTTCTCTCCCGCCGGGGATCAGGGTATCCGTGATCCCTGCTCACTGTAGCAGATGCGCCAGTATCTGGGTTCCGCCCTGGGCCTTGTCGCCAAGACTGACGGCTGGCCGGGAGGCGGGCGGCAAGTACACATCCACCCGCGAACCAAAGCGGATGAAGCCATAACGCTCGCCGCGCTCGACTTTGTCGCCAGGCCGGACGTAACAGAGGATACGGCGCGCAAGCAGACCCGCCACCTGCACCACCACCACGTCCTGACCATCCGCGGTCTTGATCCAGAGCGCATTGCGTTCGTTTTCACGTGCCGCCTTGTCGAGTGCGGCGTTCAGGTATGAGCCCGGTTGATACCAGGCTTCCTTGACTTCGCCGGCGACCGGCATGCGATTGGAATGCACGTTGAACACGTTCATGAAAATGCTGATGCGGCGCGCCGGGCGTTTCAGGTACGGATCCTCGACCTCATCCACGGCGATAACGCGTCCATCCGCCGGGCAGACCAGAATCCCCGGCTCCTGCGGTATGGCGCGCGGCGGATCGCGAAAGAACTGCACCGCGAATAGCACAAACACCCAGAACGGCAGCGCCCACCACAGGCCACCGATCCAGTGCACGACAATGGCAACGCTCAGCGCATACGCAATATGCCCCCAGCCCTCGCGTGCGAGTAACGGGTGTTTGCTGTTGATCATTTATTTCGGGTTCCTGAAAATACAGGCGCCTGCCGGGCAGGCGCCGGGTTCACTCAGTTTTTTTCCTTGTCGACAATCTTGTGTGCCTTGATCCACGGCATCATGTCGCGCAACTTGGCGCCGACCTCTTCGATGGGATGCTTGGCCGCCTGGGCACGCATCTCCGGGAAGCGCTTGCCGCCGGTCTCGTTCTCGGCCATCCATTCCTTGGCGAACTGGCCGGACTGGATTTCCTTGAGAATTTTCTTCATCTCGGCCTTGGTCTGCTCGTTCACAATGCGCGGGCCGCGCGTGTAGTCGCCGTACTCGGCGGTGTTCGAGATCGAGTAACGCATGTTGGCAATACCGCCTTCGTACATCAGATCGACAATGAGCTTGAGTTCGTGCAGGCATTCGAAGTACGCCATCTCGGGCGGATACCCGGCCTCGACCAGCGTCTCGAAACCGGCCTGCACCAGGTGCGAGGCGCCGCCGCACAGCACGGCCTGCTCGCCGAACAGGTCGGTCTCGCACTCGTCCTTGAATGTGGTCTCGATGATGCCGGCGCGACCGCCGCCAACGGCGGAGGCATATGAAAGCGCAGTCTCGCGCGCCTTGCCGGAGACATCTTTGTGAATGGCGATCAGGCACGGCACGCCGCCGCCCTGCATGAACATCGAGCGCACCAGATGACCCGGGCCCTTGGGTGCGATCATGATGACGTCGAGATCGGCACGCGGCTGAATGAAGCCGAAGTGCACCGAGAAGCCGTGCGCGACGGCCAGCGTCGCGCCCTTCTTCAGATTCGGTTCAACGCTCTCGGCATACAACTTCTTGTGCTGCTCGTCCGGCGCGAGAATCATGACAATATCGGCATCCTTCACCGCTTCCGGGATGTTCTTCACGCTCAGACCGGAATTCCTGGCCTTGGCCGCTGAGGCCGAGCCATCACGCAATGCGACGGTGACACTCACACCGCTCTCTTTGAGGTTGAGTGCGTGTGCATGACCCTGCGAGCCATAGCCGATGATGGCAACCTTCTTGCCCTTGATGATGGATATATCGGCGTCTTTGTCGTAATAGACTTTCATGATTCACTCCAGAATGGTCTGTTATAAATGAAGCCCTACTTCGTTGGTTCTTTAAAATAGGGGATGCTTGCGGATTGGCCGCGACGGCGAGGCGCTAGGGACGCAGGGCCTTTTCTCCCCGGGCAATGCCGGACGGTCCGGAACGCACCACCTCGATGATTCCGGTCTTGCCGAGTGCCTCGATGAAGGCGTCCAGTTTGTCACCTGCACCGGTCAATTCAATCGTGTAGGAAATCTCGGTTACATCGATAATGTGGCCACGGAAGATGTCCACCAGACGCTTCACTTCCTCGCGTGACGCACCAGTGGCATTCACCTTGATGAGCATCAGCTCGCGCTCCAGGTGCGGGCCTTCGCTCAGATCGCTGAGCTTGACCACGTCTACCAGTTTATTCAGCTGCTTGGTGATCTGTTCGATAATCTCATCCGAACCACGCGTTACCAGCGTCATGCGCGATAATGTCGGGTCTTCGGTCGGCGCTACGGTGAGCGACTCAATATTGTAACCGCGTGCCGAGAACAGCCCGGCAACACGCGACAGCGCGCCGGATTCATTTTCCAGCAGAATGGAAATCACGTGGCGCACTAAAGTCTCCCTACTTCGCTTCGCTGCGTTCGTCCGTTCATAGCTAAGCCAGCTCCCGGTCTGTGTCCGCGCCCTGCCGGCAGGGAGACAAATGCATCTCATGCTGGCCCTTGCCGGCAGCGATCATGGGATACACGTTCTCCGACTGATCAGTGATGAAATCCATGAACACCAGACGGTCTTTCAGCTTGAGCGCTTCTTTCAATGCGCCTTCGACATCGCCGGGATTCTCGATTTTCATGCCCACGTGCCCGTAGGCCTCGGCGATCTTGTTGAAATCCGGCAGTGCGTCCATGTACGAGTGCGAATAGCGGCTCTCGTAAAAGAACTCCTGCCACTGGCGTACCATGCCCATGTAACGGTTGTTCAGGTTCACGATCTTGATCGGCAGATCATACTGCTTGCAGGTCGAAAGCTCCTGAATGCACATCTGGATCGAGGCCTCGCCGGTGACGCACGCCACCGTCGCTTTCGGGAACGCCATCTGCACACCCATCGCGGCCGGCAAACCGAAGCCCATGGTGCCGAGACCGCCAGAGTTGATCCAGCGGCGCGGCTTGTCGAACTTGTAGAATTGCGCCGCCCACATCTGGTGCTGACCGACGTCCGAAGTCACGAAGGCATCGCCATGGGTCAGCTCGTAGAGTTTCTCGATAACATACTGCGGCTTGATGAGCTTGCTCTTGTGGTCGTACACAAGACAGTTCATGCCGCGCCAGTCATTGATCTGTGCCCACCAGGCCGCGAGTGCTGTCTTGTCAGGCTTCACTTTTGAGGCCTTGACCTGCTTGGCGATATCCTTGAGCACGCTGTCGGCCGCACCCACGATCGCCACTTCGACTGGCACGTTCTTGGAGATCGAAGCCGGGTCGATGTCGACATGGATGATGCGTGCATCCGGGCAAAATTGCTCGAGATCGCCGGTGACGCGGTCGTCGAATCGCGCGCCCACCGCCAGCAGCACGTCGCAGACGTGCATGCCCATATTGGCTTCGTAAGTGCCGTGCATGCCGAGCATGCCGACGTACAAAGGATCGGTGGCCGGGTAGGCGCCGAGACCCATAAGGGTGTTTGTGCAAGGGTGACCGAGCAGACGCACCAGCTCGGTGAGCGCTTTCGAGGCCTCGCCCAGCACGATGCCGCCACCGGTGTAGATCATGGGGCGCTTGGCGGCGAGTAACAGGTCCACGGCCTTCTTGATCCGGTCCGGCTGACCTTTGGTTACCGGACTATAGGAACGCATGACCACGTCCTTCGGGTATTCATACTTGCAGCGCGCTGCGGTCACGTCTTTCGGGATATCCACCAGCACCGGGCCGGGCCGGCCGGTGGCGGCGATGATGAACGCTTTTTTGATAGCGGTTGCAAGATCGTGCACATCCTTGACCAGGATGTTGTGTTTCACGCACGGGCGGGTGATGCCGACTGCATCCACTTCCTGGAAGGCATCGTTGCCGATTAGATGTGTGGCCACCTGGCCGCTGAACACCACCAGCGGAATTGAATCCATGTAGGCGGTGGCAATGCCGGTGACGGTATTGGTAACCCCCGGGCCGGAAGTCACGAGCACCACACCGGGCCGGCCGGTGGATCGCGCATAACCGTCGGCGGCATGCGTTGCGCCCTGCTCATGGCGCACCAGGATGTGTTTGACATCCTCTTGTTTATAGAGCGCATCGTAAATGTGCAAGGCCGCGCCGCCCGGATAACCGAACACGAATTCAACGCCTTCGTCCTTGAGACAACGGACGAAGATCTCTGCGCCGGTCAGTTCCTGAGCCACCTTCAAACCTCGAAAAAATTTGCCGCTCCGGACATCCTGTCCTCTCGCGGCATGCACACCATGCTTGGAAATAAAAAAATGCCCGCAGACCGGGCATTCCGTTCTTAACCTGTCTGAAATAAGAAGTTACTTATAAGTACGCACTGGGTCAATAGGAAACACTGAAAAAACAGCAATTTTAGAGTGACTTACGGCCAAACTGATGAAATTTTCAAGCAGACGGAATGGGACTTTACCAATTGCGCGATATGCTCAAGTACGCCTGTACCTCCTGGTGTACGTCAACCGACGGATCGCAGTCCAGATTCCAACTGTAAAAGTACTGTCTACGCCCGTCGCCAGGACGTTCCGCCGGCGGCATCCTCGAGAATGACGCCCTGGCTCTTGAGCGTGTCGCGGATACGATCGGACTCGGCGAAGTTTTTGGCCTTGCGGGCGGCAATACGCTCGGCGATGAGCGCATCGATCGCGTCATCGCTCAGGCCGTCTGCCGTGCCGCCGGCCTTCAGATAATCATCGGCCGTGCGCTGCAGGATGCCGAGTATCCCGCCAAGATTGCGCAATAACCCGCCAAGGACAGCGGCAAGGTACCGGATCATCTGCGCGCACCTTGTTGATGTCATGCGCGAGATCGAACAACACGGCGACCGCAATCGGCGTATTGAAGTCGTCTTCCATGGCAGTCGTTGAAACGCTGTTCATACTCAGCTGGCCGCTCCCGGCATCCGCCTCCCGCGGCACTTGACCGTCCCTGTACATCGCCCGCTGGCACTCGCCTCCGGCAAATCCTTCAGCGCGGTATAGAGACGCGTCAGCGCGCTCTTCGCGCTGTCCAGCGACTCATCGCCATAATTCAGCGGGCTGCGGTAGTGACTGGCGAGAATAAAGTAGCGCACCACCTCCGGGTCGTATTTCTTCAACACTTCGCGGATGGTGAAGAAGTTGCCGAGTGACTTGGACATCTTTTCATCGTCCACGCGCACGAAGCCATTGTGCATCCACAGGTTCACGAACTTCTCGCCAGTCGCGCCTTCGCTCTGGGCAATTTCGTTTTCATGGTGCGGGAACTGCAGGTCGAGACCGCCGCCGTGGATGTCGAAGTGGTTGCCGAGGCAGCCGGTGGACATGGCCGAGCACTCGATGTGCCAGCCGGGCCGGCCCCGACCCCAGGGAGAATCCCAGTACGGCTCGCCGGGCTTGGCGGCCTTCCACAAGACGAAATCGAGCGGATCGTCTTTGGATTCATCCGCCTCGACGCGCGCGCCGACTCGCAGATCGTCGATCGACTTGCCGGACAACCTGCCGTAGTGCGGAAAACTGCGCACGCGATAGTAAACATCATGATTCGGCGCGGCGTAGGCAAATCCACGCTGCGATGAGCAGTCTCGATCATCCGGATGATCTCGCTCATGTGGCGTGTGGCGCGCGGCTCCTGATCGGGGCGCAGCACGCCGAGCCTGTCTGCGTCCTCGTGCATGGCGGCAATGAAGCGGCCGGTCAGCGTGTCAACGTCTTCCTTGTTTTCATTGGCGCGCTTGATGATCTTGTCGTCGATATCGGTGATGTTGCGAATGTAGGTGACTGCAAGTCCGCGCGCGCGCAGGTAGCGCACCACCATGTCGAACACCACCAGCACACGCGCATGCCCGAGGTGGCAGTAGTCGTATACGGTCATGCCGCACACGTACAGACGCACCTTGCCGGGCTCGATCGGGGTGAATGTTTCTTTCTTCTTGGTGAGACTATTGTAGATCTGTTGCATGGTCGTCATTTTATTGTGGGTGTGCGGGAACGCACCCTACCCCAGGAATTCGGACACCACCTGCGCGATGCGCCGGTGTGCCCGCTCCTTGCCGATCAATGGCAAGAGCTTCGCCATCTCCGGCCCGTCCAGTTCGCCAGTGAGCGTCGCGCGCAATGGCTGGAACAGCGCCTTGCCGGACAGTCCCGTGTCCTGCTTCACCATCTGGCTCAACGCCTTGAAATCGGTACCGTGTTTGTCGAGTCGCGCGGCGCGCGATGTCGAAAAATTCCTCGTCCACCGACCGCACGACTTCCTGCGCAGCATGATTCAGGCTGAGCGAGTCAGCGTAAATCGCCTGCGCCCAGTGACGGGCGTCGGACGGAAACACGACATTGCCGCGCACCGCCTCAACGAATGCCGCTCGTTCCGCATCTGGCACCTGTTTGTTCATCGTCTCCGCCATCCAGGTCCAAAGTGTGGTGACATCCGCCGCGCGCACAGCTTCGCGCTGCCAGTGCAGAAGTTGCGCCTCATCGAAACGTGCTGGCGCCTTGTGCAGACGCGCCGTGTTGAACGCGTCGGCCAGCCCAGACATATCCAGAAAGGCATTGCTATCATAGGTATGCCCGAGGCGGGCAAGGTAATTGTTCACCGCGAGGGGCAGAAAGCCCTGCTCGCGCAGCTCGTGCACTGAACGACTACCGCTGCGCTTGGACAGCGGTGTGCCATCGCTGCCCACTACCAGGGCAATGTGTGCGTATTCCGGCACGGTCAGACCAAGCGCGTTCAACAGCAGAATCTGGCGCGGTGTGTTGGTGAGATGGTCTTCGCCACGCAGCACCAGGGTTACCCCCATGAGCGCGTCGTCGATGGCATTGCAGAAAAAGAACGCCGGCGTGCCGTCCGAGCGGCGGACGACAAAATCGCCGATGTCACTGGTCGAGAACGACTGCCGGCCGCGCACCCTGTCATCGAAATCGACGGTATGATCATCAACCACATGGAAACGCAGCGTTGCCGGTCGACCCTCGGCACGCCTCGCCGCAATCTCTTCGGCATTCAGACGGTAACAACGCCCTGAATAGCGCGGCGGACGGCCGGCGGCGATCGCCGTCTTGCGTGCAACCTCAAGTTCGTGTTCGCTGCAGAAACATGGATAGACGCTACCTTCAGTTTCGAGCTGATTGAAGTAACGCGCATAGATCTCGCTACGCTGCGACTGCCAGTAGGGCGCATGTGCCCCACCCTGGCTCGGTCCCTCCTGCCATTCCAGCCCAAGCCAATGCAGATCCTGTTCCAGTGCAACGGCATATTTCTCGTGGCCACGCATGGCATCGGTGTCTTCAATGCGCAACAGAAACACGCCCAGTGCATGCCGTGCGGACAGATAATTGAACAATGCGGTACGCACATTACCGAGATGTAGCAACCCGGTCGGGCTTGGCGCGAAACGGCTCTTGAATGACGCGGGATTCATGCGAAAACACATGGTAGCCGAAAGCGCAGGGCCGGCCAAACCAGGTACCCGGAAGTGCTACAAGGCGGGGATGCAGCAACCGGCGGTCTGGGCTAAAATAGCGCGCCAAGGACGGTTAGTCATTCAGCGAAACGACCCACGGCAAATCCCAGAGGATGCACCGCGATGGGCCGAGATGCACGGACATTTGCGATTTTAGCACGAAGGAAAACAGGTTATATGAAAGTTCGCATGCAGACCAGTTACGGCGCCGTCATTATCGAGCTCGAACCTCTCAAGGCACCGAAGACCGTCAACAATTTCATCGCCTACGTGCGCGATGGCTATTATGACGGCACGTTGTTTCACCGCGTCATCGACGATTTCATGATTCAGGGCGGCGGTTTTCTGCCTGGGCATGATCCAGAAGCCCACGCGACCTGCCATCGAGAACGAGGCCAAGAACGGCCTGCGCAATGAGCGCGGCACGATCGCCATGGCGCGTACCAGCGATCCGCACTCGGCCAGCACGCAGTTTTTCATCAATCTGGTGGATAACGACTTCCTCAACTTCACCGGCGAGAACTCAGCCGGCTGGGGCTATTGCGTGTTCGGCAAGGTGGTGGACGGTCTGACGGTGGTAGACCGAATCAAGGGCGTCCCGACCGGAACTCGAGCCGGCCACAAGAATGTGCCACTTACCGACGTGCTCATTGAGAAAATGGAAGTCATTGAGTAATCCGCCTTCCTTCTCCGGGCAGGCACGCGCATGAGCACGCTCTTCATCTCCGACCTGCACCTGAGTCACGAACGTCCGGCCATCACGCAACTGTTTCTTGATTTCCTGCGCACGCGCGCGCGCCAGGCCGAGGCCCTCTATATCCTCGGCGACCTGTTCGAATACTGGATCGGCGACGATGTCGCTGCACTGCCGGAGTACCGGCCACTCATCGATGGGCTGCACGAACTCACCGCTGCGGGTGTGCCGGTCTACGTGATGCACGGCAACCGGGATTTCCTGTTGGGCAGCGGATTCGAGCAACAGACCGGCTGCCGACTGATCCCCGACCCGACGCTGATTTCACTCTATGGCGAGAAAGTGCTGCTCATGCATGGCGACACACTCTGTACCGATGACGTTGCCTACCTGAAGTTTCGCGAGATGGTACGCAATCCGGACTGGGTGAAAATGTTTCTCGGTAAAACCATCGCCGAACGCGTGGCGATCGTGCGTGACTACCGCGAGATCAGCAAGACTGCCACGGCGACCAAAAAACCGGAAATCATGGATGTGAATCCGCAAGCAGTGGACGCCACGATACAGCAACATGGCGTGCGTCATCTGATCCATGGCCACACCCATCGCCCGGCACAACATGACCTTCAGGTCGACGGTCAGCGTGTACGGCGCACGGTGCTCGGCGACTGGTACGACCAGGGTAGCGTGCTGGTATGTGATACAAAAGGTTGCGTGCTGGAAATCCAGAACTGAATCCGCCTCATCCACCAGCAAGGCTGATTTTTATTACCGCAGTTTCGCCGTCGTAATCTCTTTGTAACCCTTCGGTAAATCAAAAATGCCATTTTCTATTGGCACATTACGCTTATAGCTGACGAGCTGGCGTGTGACGCCGGCGTAGTTCACCTGCCGCACCGGGAAGCCGTGCGCCAGGTAGCGGGCCGGCAGAAGTACCTGATCGGCGAGATCGCAGGCTGATTGCATGGCAGCCGGCATGTTTATCTGCATCATCGCCTGCTCACCAGCCAGGGTCTCATGATATTCGCGCAGCGCCACCACCGCCTCGGGCAGCAGGCCCTCGACCGCGTAGACATCGAAACAGCGTTCGCGGTTGGTGAGCAGCCGGTAGTGCGTAACGGTCTTCCCGTCTATCTGTGGCAAGGTTTCCTTCCCGCGTTCCACCTTGTGCTCGAACTGCTTCGGCGCGCTGATCGTCACCGGCCGGGCGTGCACTACGAGCGTGGACTTCCCGGTGTGGCTCACGCTGTAGATGGTGCGCGCCGAACGGTCAAAAACAATAAAACCATCCTGCGCATCACCGTCATCGATGCGCAGGAATTTCTCGCTCACCAGCATGCGCACCGGGAAGTCTCCACCCGGACTGCTCTCTGTGAAGGAAAGGAAAATCGTGGATGACGGTTTATCCGAACAGGCCACGAGTGACAGTGCGACGAAAAGAAGAAGTGGTGCGTGTTTCATGTCAGTAATGATTGCAGTGCATATTCACCAGACACACAAGCCTAGCATAAGATCCATCACGGAGTTTACTAAGCTCGCCATCCAGACGAAAGATCACGCTTCAGATCCTCGACATCCTCCAACCCTACGGAAATGCGGATCAAGCCATCGCTGATAGCCGCTTCGGCACGCTGCTCTGGCGTAAGCCGTCCGTGAGTGGTGCTGGCCGGATGCGTAATCGTAGACTTGGTGTCGCCCAGATTTGCAGTGATCGAAATCAGCCGAGTCGAGTCGATCAATCGCCACGCTGCCTCTTTTCCCCCCTTGAGTTCGAACGAGACAACTCCACCGAAGCCGGTCTGCTGCTTTTTTGCGAGTGCATGTTGCGGATGCGAGGCAAGACCCGGATAGTACACGCGCTGCACACTGGGTTGCTTTTCCAGCCATTCTGCCAGCAACTGCGCACTCGCGCTGTGCGCTTTCATGCGCAGGCTCAGGGTTTCGAGGCCCTTGAGAAACACCCAGGCATTGAACGGGCTCAGGGTCGGCCCCGCCGTGCGCAGGAATCCATACACCTCTTTTCCGACCAGCTCTGCATTGCCTACCACGGCGCCGCCGATGCAACGGCCCTGTCCATCGAGATATTTCGTCGCTGAATGAATCACGATATCCGCGCCAAGCGCGAGCGGGCGCAGTAACGCGGGCGTGCAAAAACAGTTATCCACCACCAGCAGACAACCCTTGGCCTGTGCAAGCTTGGCCAGCCGGGCGATATCGGCAATCTCCGTCAATGGATTCGACGGCGTCTCCAGAAACAGCAACCTGGTGTTCGGCTTGATGGCCTCTTCCCAGGCTGCATAATCGGTCAGTGACACATAGGTCGTTTCCACACCGAAGCGACCCAGGTAGTTGTTGAACAGCAAGACCGTGGGGCCAAAGATATTGCGTGAAGCGACAATATGGTCGCCGCTTTTCAGCAGCGCCATGCAGGTCGACAATATTGCCGCCATTCCGGAGGCCGTGGCCACGCACTTCTCGCCGCCTTCGAGCATCGCCAGACGCTCTTCAAAAGTTCGCACCGTGGGATTGGTAAAGCGTGAATAAATGTTACCGGGCGTTTCACCCGAGAAACGCGCCGCGGCCGCGGCCGCGCTCTCGAATACATAGCTTGAGGTCGGGAAAATCGGCTCGGCATGTTCGCCTTCGCTTGTGCGATGCTGGCCCGCACGGATGGCGCGAGTATCGAAACCCCATTCGTCAAAGTCGTTGGTCATGTCTGCTGCTCCTTTCTTCTTGCTGTCCCGGCGCTAGCTTGTGGTGAGCCAAGTCGGTCATTACGCGCAGCCTGTGATTCACAGGAGCGCGCGAAAGCCGCGTGAGGCCATGAATAGCCGTAGCGGCAGGCGCCGCGATATATCACTATTACCTGCAGGCACAAAAAAAGCCGCAAATGCGGCTGGAGGCAGTATCACCTCGCTTTAGCTGCATTTGTTAAGCGCCCGCAAGCTGATTTCAAATCGGCGCCTTGTGCGAATTAATGTATAGCGTGTCCGACACGCTGTCAACGTCAAAAACTCTGCCTTTCCGGGTGTGGCAGCTTCAGCAACCTAACGCGGGAAGGTCAGCACCTCTGCGCTGACATGGTCGTTGCCACTCTGGGCCATACTGCGGCCGGTCTTGATTGTGTCATTACGCGCCTGCTCAATGCGCTCCAGGTAATCCTTGTTGATGTCGCCTGTGATGTACTGGCCGTCGAAGCAGGAAGCATCGAACTCCTGGATGTCCGGATTTCCTTCCCGGGCCGCTTCAATGAGAT
The DNA here is from genome assembly GCA_963698375.1 of uncultured Pseudomonadota bacterium. GTDB lineage: Bacteria > Pseudomonadota > Gammaproteobacteria > Acidiferrobacterales > UBA6901 > UBA6901. Next base: position 57,154 of record CAVOQN010000005.1, on the reverse strand, counting down.
CGCTTAAATCCTGGTAGATGAGCTGGTCGGCACCGATCGCGGCGGCAATTTCGGCTTCCGTGCGACCGTTGCCAATCAGTTCCTGCACGCTTGGCATGTCGATCCCATAAACGTTCGGGAAACGTACCGGCGGCGCGGCCGAGGCGAAGTACACCTTTTTCGCACCGCCGTCGCGCGCCATCTCGATGATCTGTTTGGAAGTGGTGCCACGCACAATCGAGTCATCCACGAGCAGCACATTCTTGCCGCGGAACTCGACGTCGATGGCGTTCAGCTTCTGGCGTACCGATTTCTTGCGCTCCGCCTGGCCGGGCATGATAAAGGTGCGGCCGATGTAGCGATTCTTGATATAACCCTCGCGGTAAGGCAGGTTCAGCTGATAGGCCATTTCCAGGGCCGCCGTGCGCGAAGTGTCGGGGATCGGAATCACCACGTCGATGTCGTGATTGGCCCAGACGCGTTTGATTTTATTCGCCAGCTTCTCGCCCATGCGCAGACGGGTCTTGTGCACATAGATGCCGTCGATCATCGAGTCCGGTCGCGCGAAATAGACGAACTCGAAGATGCACGGCACCAGCGTCGGTTTTTCGGCACATTGCTGGCTGTGCAATTCGCCATTCACGTCCACGAACATTGCCTCGCCCGGCGCGACATCGCGCACCCGCTCGAATCCGAGCACATCCAGCGCCACCGACTCGGAGGCAAACATGTGTTCCGTGCCCTGGTCCGTCTCACGCTTGCCGTATACCAGCGGGCGAATGCCGTAGGGATCGCGGTACGCGAGAATGCCGACCCCGGCAATGAGCATGGTGACCGCGTACGCGCCGCGACAGCGGCGGTGCACGGCCGACACGGCACGGAAAACCTGATCAGGGGTCAGGCGCAACTTGGCCACCGCCTGCAATTCGTGCGCAAACACGTTGAGCAGAATCTCAGAATCGGATTCGGTGTTGATGTGCCGCAGGTCCTCGCGGAACAGTTCGTCCTTGATCTGGGCAGCATTGGTGAGATTGCCATTGTGCGCGAGCGCCAGACCGAACGGTGAATTCACATAGAACGGCTGGGCTTCGGCGGGGGAATCGCAACCGGCCGTCGGGTAGCGCACATGGCCGATGCCCATGTTGCCCTTGAGTGCCTGCATGTGATGCTGCTGAAAGACGTCCCGGACCAGGCCGTTGTCCTTGCGCAGGTAGATGCGATTTGCGTCGCTGGTGAGGATTCCGGCTGCATCCTGACCGCGGTGCTGAAGCACCAGAAGGCCGTCGTACAGGGGCTGATTTACCGGGCCTTTCGCCAGGATGCCGAGAATGCCGCACATGTCGGTGAAAACCCTCCGGCCTTAAAAACTGATTCTAGCCGTAGCTGAACTGCCGGGCAACCGAAGACGGCAACCATTCCAGAATCATTCCGGCCACTGGCTGGAATATCCCCACGAAATACGATTCGCGCCAGTCGGTCTTTTTAGGTAGCGACGTAAGACCGGCGAGCAACACCATGACCACGACCACGGCGGCGCCGCGCAGCGCGCCCAGCACAGCACCCACTCCCCGGTCTGTGAGGCCCGGAATCAGGCCGCGGTAAAAGTCTGCGCAGCACAAATGCCAAAACAGTGAGCACGGCCAGCATCGCTGGCACTATCAGCCGAATGCGAGCAGCCGGCGCAGGTTGACATCCTCCAGCATGTCGAACCACGTGCTCACGGCATCGGCAAACAGCCAGCCGCTCCCGATTGCCAGTACCCAGACGGCCAGCGAAAGGGATTCACGCAGCATGCCGCGCACCGCGCCGGTACCGGAAAACAGCACCAGCAGAATCAGAATGATGAGATCGAGGGTGCTCACAGGCGGATCGTGTTACTGTTTTCGCACAACGCCATTAATACCGAATTCGCTTTGGATACGCGCTTGTGCGGCCTTGGCGGCAGCCGCATCTTTGTATGGTCCGACCTCGACACGTACTGTCTTGCCACTTACCGGATTCGGCGGATCGAGAATCGCGCTATAGCCTTTCTGCCCGAGTCGCTCACGCAGGCGTCTGGCATTGTCCAGCTTCGAGAATGCCCCGACCTGCACAACCCAGTGCTTTCCGGCCGTGGTCGCTGGTTTGACCGTTGCGCTGTCCTTTTTAACTGCCGCGACGGGCTTGGTCTCAGGAACGGGTTTTGCTCTCCGGTGGTCGTGACTCCGGGACGACCGGCGTCTTCACGGCCGCCGGGATTTCCGTGGTCGGCTCAACCGGGACGACAACGGTTTTGGTCGTGCCCGACTGCACCGATAACTTTTCGGACTCAGGCGGCATGACAGTGCCAGCCGGAGTATCGCGCGGCGGCGGCACCGGCAACACGACCGTTCGGGCGTCGGGTGCGACAGTGCTGCTATTTTTCTCGGGCGCGCGGTCATTCAACAGTATCGGCAGCAGTATGACTGCAAGCGCCACGAGCACCACGGCGCCGACGATGCGGTGCCTGGGATTGAAACTGTCGTCGGTTTCTTTGCGCTCTGCCATAACGTCCGGTTCGATTCCTGGGCTGGCGCAGTATAGCACTGACCGTATGAAACGAACCAAACACCACGATGCGATCATTCTCGCTCGCCTCGGCGAGCGCCGCGAAATAGGCCTGCTCGATGTCCTCGTGCAGACCTGCGCCCTCGCCCACGCCGGCCTCGGCCAGTGCAGCGTGCATGTCCTCCGTACTTGCGCCACGCGCAACGGGAAGCCCGGCGACATGCCAGTGTGATATTAATGGTGCAAGACTGCGCACCGCTTCGACAATCGGCTTGTCGTGCAGCATGCCACACACGGCGATCGTCCGGCCCGGCACGACCTGTGCGGTCAAGTTGCGCGCCAGCGCCTTGACCGCCTGCACATTGTGCGCAACATCCAACACACGCACCGGCCGGCCTGGCAGTGTCTGAAATCGCCCAGGCAACACGGCATTGAGCAGACCGCTGCGGATATCCGCCATCTTGACCGGAAAGCGGCTCGACGAGGCAGCTGAGCGCCATGATCATGCAAGCGGCGTTGTACAGCTGGTAGTCGCCACGCATTGCCGGGTAAGGCAGTCCATAATGTTTTTTGTCGAGCGCGCGCCATGTCCAGCTGTCGGGCAAGACGTTCGAAGTCGAAATCCCGGTCCACACACAGAAGACGTGCGTCGATCTGTTCTGCGAATTCAATCAGGCTGTGCGGCGGATCCGGGTCACCGCAAATGGCACAACGCTGCGCACGATAAATGCCGGCCTTTTCGCGCCCAATGGACTCCCGATCCGGTCCCAACCACTCGGTGTGGTCGATGCCGACACTGCTGACAATGGAAACATCGGCGTCCCAGGCGTTTACCGCATCCAGCCGCCCACCAAGTCCGACTTCGAGTATGGCAATCTCCACTTTACGTTGACGAAAGCAGTCGATCGCGGCCAGTGTGCCGAACTCGAAATAAGTCAGGGGTGTCTCCAGACGTTCTGCTTCGACGCGTTCAAATGCTGCGCACAGCTCGGCGTCGTCCACCGCTTTCGTAGCAATGCGAACACGCTCGTTGTATTCAATCAGATGCGGCGAGGTATAGGCGCCGACACGATAACCGGCTGCATGCAGCGCCTGCTCAAGCATCGCCACCGTCGAACCCTTGCCGTTGGTGCCGGAGACGGTGATGACAGCGAAGGCCGGATGTGCAAGACCGAGTCGATCACGCACTTCTTCCACGCGCACGAGACCAAGCTCGATCTCGCGTGGATGGAGAGTCTCCATCCACGCGAGCCATTCACTCAGTGTGCGCGATTCCTGTGAAATGGGTTTACGCCACGCTGTTGGCGACCACCGGGCGCTTCATGAGCATGGCCAGCAGTGACGCGAGTCTTCGGCCGCATCTGTCTCCGGTCGACGATTAGATCAATGGCGCCGTGTTCCACCAGAAATTCGGAACGCTGAAAGCCTTCCGGCAGGGTTTCGCGCACAGTCTGTTCGATCACGCGCGGACCGGCAAAACCGATCAGCGCCTTGGGTTCGGCCACATTGATGTCGCCGAGCATGGCGAAGCTCGCCGACACCCCGCCCATGGTCGGGTCGGTGAGCACGGAAACAAACGGCAATCCCTTCTCGCCCAAATGAGTAAGTGCCGCCGAGGTCTTGGCCATCTGCATGAGCGACAGCAGCGCCTCCTGCATGCGTGCGCCACCCGATGCCGAGAAGCACACCAGCGGCAGGTTGTGCTCCAGGCAGGCATTTACGCCACGCACGAAACGCTCGCCAACCACCGAGCCCATCGAACCGCCCATGAATCCGAACTCGAAGGCCACCGCCACCAGTGGCACGCCTTCAACCGCGCCCTGCATCACCACCAATGCGTCCTTCTCGCCAGTAACACGCTGCGCTTCCACCAGCCGGTCCTTGTACTTCTTGGTGTCCTTGAACTTGAGCGCATCGACTGGCGACAGATTGGCGCCAATCTCGTTGCGTGGTTCCTTGTCGAGGAACAGGTCGAGGCGGCGGCGTGCACCGATGCGCATGTGATAATCACACTTCGGGCAAACACTGCTGTTGCCCTCCAGTTCGGCCATATACAGCACCGCACCACAGCCCTGGCATTTGTGCCACAGACCTTCCGGCACCGCCTTTTTTTCGGTGTCCTTGCTGATCTTGATCTTGGGTGGAATCAGTTTGTCGAACCAGCTCATGGTGAATCCTCCGGAAATCCTGGCAACTGGAACGCGGTCGATGGCCGCGCGCAGACTACCGATGAACGCCGCGGCTTGCGCGGGAATATTGTCTGGCGTGGCCGCGAGTGCCGCCACGCGTTGTACCAATGCACTGCCCACCACCACTGCGTCTGCGAATGCCGCGACTTGTGCCGCGGCCTCCGGGCTGCCGATACCGAATCCGACGCCAACCGGCAACACCGTGTGTTTCCTGATGGTGTTCACCTTGGCGCGCACTTCGCTCAGATCGAGGTGCGCGGCACCGGTGACGCCGCGCAGTGAGACATAATAGACAAAGCCGCTTGCCACGCTGAGGATACGCTGAATACGTCCGGCATCACTGGTGGGTGCGAGCAGAAAAATCGGGTCGAGCTCGTGGGCGCGCAGTGTTGCCACGAATTCATCCGCTTCTTCCGGCGGCAGGTCGACGGTGAGCGCGCCGTCCACGCCGGCAGCGGCGGCGGCTTTGGCAAATGCCGGATACCCGAAGACCTCGATCGGATTGAGATAACCCATCAGCACAACCGGGGTAGTCGTGATCTTTCGTACGAAATTCGCGCACCATGTCGAGCACCTGGTGCAGGCTGACATGATGTTTCAAGGCGCGCTCGGCAGCCTGCTGAATCACCGGGCCGTCGGCCATGGGGTCGGAGAACGGCACACCCAGCTCCAGCACGTCTGCGCCGGCCGCGACCAGCGCGTGCATCAGCGGCACGGTGACCGCAGGCTGCGGATCTCCGGCAGTAATGTAAGGGATCAAGGCGGTACGTGCCTGCTGCTTTAATTGTGCGAACCTGGCAGCGAGGCGCGACATCAGAATTGCATCCCTTCGCGCGCCGCTATGGTGTGCACGTCTTTGTCGCCGCGCCCGGAAAGATTGATCACCATACACTTGTCCTTGCCGAGTTCGGGAGCAAGCTTCCGTGCATAGGCAATCGCATGGCTCGACTCAAGCGCCGGCATGATGCCTTCAATGCGCGTGAGAGTGTGAAACGCCGCCAGCGCCTCGTCATCGGTGATCGCGACGTATTGCGCACGTCCCGAGTCCTTGAGCCAGGCATGCTCGGGACCGACGCCCGGGTAGTCGAGACCAGCCGAAATCGAATGCGTCTCGATAATCTGGCCGTCGGCGTCTTCCATCAGATATGTACGATTGCCGTGCAGAACTCCGACACGTCCGGCCGACAACGGTGCGGCATGATGGCCGGTGGCCAACCCCTCACCTGCCGCCTCGACGCCATAGAGCGCAACGTTCGGTTCGTTGATGAAATGATAAAACAGCCCCACGGCATTCGATCCACCGCCGACGCACGCAACCAGTGCGTCCGGAAACCTCCCTTCGAATTCCATGATCTGGTGACGCACTTCGCCACCGATCACTGCCTGGAAGTCACGCACCATCGCCGGATACGGGTGCGGGCCGGCAACGGTGCCGATGATATAGAAGGTGTTGTCCACGTTCGTGACCCAGTCGCGCATCGCTTCGTTCAGTGCGTCCTTCAGGGTCTTGGAGCCGGAAGTAACGGGCACTACTTTGGCTCCAAGCAGCTTCATGCGATACACATTGATCGCCTGACGCTTCATGTCCTCTTCGCCCATGTACACCACGCACTCCATGCCGAGACGCGCCGCCACCGTCGCACTCGCGACGCCATGCTGGCCGGCGCCGGTCTCGGCGATGATGCGCGTCTTGCCCATGCGCTTGGCGAGCAACGCCTGGCCGACGGTGTTGTTGATCTTGTGCGCGCCGGTGTGGTTCAGGTCTTCGCGCTTTAGATAAATGCGCGCTCCGCCGAATTCCCGGGTGAGGCGCCTGGCCGGATAGAGTGGCGAGGGACGGCCGACGAACAAACGCAAATCCTCGGCGAACTCTTCCTGAAAAGCGGGATCGACGCGGTAACGCTCATAAGCATCACGCAGTTCAGCGAGCGGCTGCATGAGCGTCTCGGCGACAAACATGCCACCATATTTTCCGAAGTGCCCGCGCGCGTCGGGATACATATAGGTCATGATAGAAGCCCTACTGCGCTTCGCTGCGTTCGTCTTGTTATCATAATAGAAGCCCTATCATGTCTTTGTCGGGACAAAGTTCATAAGACGTGCTTCGCTCCGTTCGTCTTGTCATGAGTATTGTGCGTTCCGGATAAACGCGGCTATTTTCGCCGCGTCCTTGATACCTTTGCTCTGCTCTACTCCACTCGACACGTCTACCGCATACGGCCGGACGGCACGAACAGCACGTGCGATATTTTCGGGCGTCAGCCCGCCGGCCAGAATCACCGGCTTGCCGAGATCCGGTGGCACCTGCGTCCAGTCAAACGTCGCACCCGTGCCGCCTGCAATCTGCGGATCGTAGGCGTCGAGCAACAGACCCGCGGCCTGCTCATAGTGTTGCGCCTCGGCATGGAGATCCACGTCCGGAACCATACGCACGACCTTTATATAAGGATACCCGAACTGCTGGCAATCCTCGGGGGTTTCGCGACCGTGGAATTGTATCAGGTCGAGGGGTACCTGGCCGAGCACCTCACGGATGCGGTCTGCAGATGCGTCCACGAACAACCCGACAGTCGTAATGAAGGGCGGCAAGGCAGCAGCAATGGCGCGCGCCTGCTCAAGCCTTACGAAGCGCGGGCTTTTCTCCACAAATACGAGGCCGATGGCATCCGCTCCGGCGGCGGCGGCGGCCAAGGCATCTTCGACACGGGTCACGCCACAGATTTTCACGCGCACACGCATGGTCAATTCCGGAGAATGGGTGCCAGAGCTTACCAGATGTTCTGCGCCGGACGAATGGCGAAACGCACCCACCCTTGCTACGCTCTGGTGCTCTGGCAGCAGCAGTCACGAGGGTATGTCCAAACAAAATATCGTCAACAGGGGCGGGAAAGGCCCATGTCGAACATTAATTCTGTCTTGCAGAACCTGCCCAGCGCCGATCAGATCAATTCCATTCTCGCTCAGCGCAATGAAGAGCTTGCTCTCAAGGAGAACCTGCTTGCCAGCACTGGTATCGATGGCCGGCATTTACACGTCAGCATTAAGGGCGACCCCTCACTGCGCGAAACAAGCAGGAACGGACATGCCGGCACCCGATAGTACAGTCAGCAAACGGACGGTTACTGCTCGACACAACCTGGCACAACTAATTTCGAGTATCAGACCTTCTCGATGTCGAGTCGGTGCGCCTTGCGACCGCCGCGCTCGGTCTTCTCGTCCACTGCGCGGTGGCCGAGCAGCACCTGGGCAAACTCCACCTGGCGGTGAATCAGTTCACGCGCGCCGCGTCGCAGCTCTTCGCTGTGCTTGCACGTGCTGGACATTGCGCTCCATGTCCTCGGCCGACCAGCCGCGCGAATGCGCAATGTACGGGAACGGCGGGAACATGAAACCGAGTTCGGAAAAGAAACCGAGCAAGTGCCCGGCCACGTCCTGCACATTGTCCTGGCCGCCCATGATGATGAAGCCGGCGACCTTGTTGCGGATCAGCACCGTGTCCTTGATGGTGATCTGGTTCTGCACGCAGTTGAGCCGCTCCGCCATCCTGTAATAGAGCGCGCTGGAGGCGCCCCAGCGGATCGGCGTGGCCAGCAGCACCACGTCCGCCCAGTGCACCAGCGCCTCGTACACCTGCTCCATCTGGTCATGCTCGTCCATCTGGGTGATCGAACACGGCCAGGTGCAGGCGCGCGCGCTCTTCGAATAGTAGCCCTCGCAGTTGCGGATGTGCAGTTCGTCCAGTCGTAGCAACCGCGTCTCGCATGCGAGCGTCGACTGTGCGTGTTCCAGCGCCACCTCAAGCAGCGCCTCGGAAGTCGAATAGCGCGGGTTCTCGCGATCCATGTGCGTGGTCGAGATGCCCGCCACCCGGATTGGCCCGGCGGCGCGTTGCACCGGCCGCGCCAGCGGATGCGGCGGGTGCGGTTTCTTGCGGCGTGGTGACTGCGCTTCGAGCGACACAAAGAGGTGTCCAGCTTCCACCTTCACCGCATGGCTCGGCACCGCATCGTCTTCGTAGCCCGGTTCGCCCAGCCCGGTACGGCAATGAAACTTCCAGTGGTGCCACGGGCAGACCACGTATTCGCCATCCAGCCCACCCTGCCCGAGCGGCCCGCCGACATGATTGCAAATGCCGGAGATCGCACCGAACTCGCCGTTTTGCCAGGTGATCGCCAGAGTGAGGTGTCCAACCTTCACCTCACTCACCGGCGCGCGCTGAAACTGCTCCACAGACCCCAGATCATGCCAGGCCTTCTCGCTCATCATTGACTCCCTTGCTTTCCATTGATAACCTCGCAGGATACTGGCGCAGGTAGCGCAACCTCGCCTCATTCGTCACGAGTCAGCCAAATACCGGAACCGTGCGTTGCTACGGACCTGGTCATAAAATAATCCAAGATACAGACATTGATCGACGCCCGGTGAAATCGCTTAATTTGTGGCGGACGGATTCATGAGGAGTTGTTCCAGCACAGCGTCATAGGGCGTTATAGTTAAATGCATGGCCCCAATATGCCCTGACAGAGGGCAACTGTGAATCGATGAAGCAATATCGCATGACGTGGCGCACAGGATTCGTTGCTTTGTTGCTGCTGATTTCAGGTTGTGGCGGCTCGGACGCGCCTCCTGTTCCGGTCAGCCCACCGCAACGTGGCGACCTGGTTTCAATCACCTCATCAACCTTTGTTGGCGTGACGGATGTCAACGCCTACATCCTGGCGCTTGCTCTCAACGGCGTAGACACCAGCGTCCTGAACGGAACCACGTACGGGGTATCGTTGCACCGTATCGTCTACAAGACCATCACTCCCGACGGCCGCTTGATCGACGCCTCGGGAGTGGTGGCGTACCCAATCAAGTCCGGTGGTGCAAGCAGCCCGCTGTTGAGTTTCCAGCACGGCACCATTTTTTCAGATTCCGATGCACCCAGTGCCGCAACAACTCCGATGCGGCGTTAATAGCATTGGCGGGCAGCGGCTTCGTCGTAGCGATGCCCGACTATATCGGCTATGTCGCCTCCACCAGTGAAATCCACACCTATGTACACGCCAAGGGTTTGGCGACGTCGATCGTGGATATGCTTCGGGCCACTCGCCAGCTGCTCGCGAGCAACAATGTTGCCGTCAATGGCCAATTATTCCTGACCGGTTATTCCGAGGGTGGATACGCCACGCTCGCGGCGCAAAAGGAAATGGAGATGAACTTGCCGGCTGAATTTCCGATTACCGCATCCATGCCGGCGGCCGGGCCTTATGACATGCTGGGAACTGCCCGACACATGGTTGGTCTTGCCACCAACCCGAATCCGGAATACGTAGGATTTGTTTTCAAGGCCTATGACCACTGGCACGGTTGGAACCGGCTGAATGATATTTTCCAGACTCCCTACAATACCGTTGTGGCGACGTTTTTCGACGGCAGTCATAGTGGTGGCGCAATCCATGCTGCACTGACCACGGACTCGTCCGCGCTGTTCAGCACGACCTTTCGGAGCGAATTCCTCGGCAGCGGCGAAGCCGCCATCAAAGCCGACTTTTCCAGCAATGATCTCTACAACTGGGCACCCGTCACACCCACGCATCTTTTTCATGGCCAGGATGACGATGTGGTGCCGTATTTCAATGCCAGTAACACGGCAACCGCCATGGCCACTGCCGGTTCTACAGCGGTCACACTGGTGAATTGCAAGACGCCTTCGCCGATCATCCCGCGGGGACATGCTGAATGCGTTTGGGATTATCTGAGTCAGATGTTCGGCTGGTTTGTTCCTCTGGCATCAAACCTCTAGCTGACTGCCACGCGAAATTCAAACCGCCAGGCCAAGGTGGACGTGTTTAGTGCGCCCACGCATTTCGAGTCGAGCCTGTGCGGGCAAGGACCAACCGGACTACCACAAACCCAGCGCGACAGGGATGCGTGGAATATTGAAGTGCGCAGGATACTCGACAGCTGTCAGGTACAGACCATCGGGTGAGGCGGTGATGCCACCCAGGGACCGGTCTCGGGCATTCAGCACCTCACGCGCCCACTCCGGATTCTTCTCGCCGGCGCCGATGTCCATGAGTACCCCGGCAAGGTTGCGCACCATGTGGTGCAGGAACGCGTTTGCGGCGGCCTTGATCACGATGAACTCGCCGTGTCGCGACACCGTGAGTTCACGCAAAGTACGGACCGGACTCTTCGCCTGACACTGCATGGCGCGGAACGAGGAAAAGTCATGTGTCCCCGGAAGATACTGGGCAGCCGCCAGCATGCGCTCCAATTCCAGCGGCCGGTACTCATGGGTGACGCGTTTCGCGAGGAAGGTTGGCCGCACCGAGCGGTTCAGGATCACATAATGATATTCGCGCCCAGTGGCCGCGAAACGCGCATGGAACTCGGGATCCACCTCGCTTGCCCAGAGCAGGGCTACGCTGTCTGGCAAGTTGCTGTTCGCGCCACGCAGCCAGGCATAGTCGCTGCGGATGGCGTTCGTGTCGAAGTGGATCACCTGGGCGCGAGCATGCACCCCGGCGTCAGTACGCCCGGCGGTGGTCACGCGAATGGGGGCATCCGCCACCTGCGACAGCGCTTTTTCAACCGCCTGCTGAACCGACGGCGCATCGTCCTGCCACTGCCAACCGGAGAAATTCGAGCCGTCGTACTCGACGATGGCCGCGATACGCATTGACGCGCGCGTGTCGACGGAATCAGGCTCCTTGGGATGGACGATGTGCATGTCGTTATTCTACACGACCCTCCATGTAGTCCGATTCCAGACCGGGACACGCGTCAGGGTCTATGATTGGTAAAGTATGACGCATCCGAGAAAGGGGTTGCATGCAGGCATTCCTGATCCTTAGCGAAAACGGCCTAAACTGCCAGATAGAGTGCAAGGACGTTATGATTCTTGGCCGCGAGGAGGGCAGCGACGTTGTGCTGCGCGACGCGCGTGTCTCACGCCGCCACGCCATGCTTTACCACCTGCAGGACGGCAGCTTCTATCTCGTGGACGAAGGCAGCGCGAACGGCAGTTACGTAAACGCCGTGCGCATCAGCCTGCCCACGCGTCTGAACGACGGCGACCGGATATCGATTGGATCAATCAACATTCAATTTCACCAGCCGGAGACCCGACCCGGTATAAGCCAGCCGTCGCGTGAACAACGTCCGACGACCATTGTCGTTCAGGAAAACATCGAACTCATCCGCATCGTCATTCTGGTGGCCGACATTCGCGGCTTCACAAGCCTGTCGGAGGCGATCCCGGTACGCGAACTCACCGAACTCATGAATCAGTGGTTTCGCGAGGCCACGCAATGCATCAAACAACGGTTCGGCATCATCGACAAGTTCATGGGCGATTGTGTATATGCCCGCTGGAATGCCGATACCGATCCCGGCGGTTCGCTCTTGCTGGCGCTCGGTGCCGCGTGTGAGCTCGATCGAATTACACGCCACATCAACGCAACGCGCCCGAACCTGCCGCAGAAACTTGATATTGGTGTCGGTATCAATATCGGCAATGCCGCGCTGGGCACTGAACAAGGCCGCACCGCCATTGGTGACGCGGTGAACCTGACTTTCCGACTGCAAGAGACCACCAAGAGCCTGGAACGTGCCATTCTGCTCAATCGTGACGCCTACCTCAACCTGCCGCGCGAACTCTGGCAGGGACACGAACAGACAATCAGTGTAGCCGGCAAGACCCAGCCGCTGAATGTATGGGGAATTACTTTTGCAGAAGCGGCGGCGTTGTTGAAAGCACAGTCCTGAGACCAATACCCCATCGAGGCAGGTGAACTCCGCAAGGCTTGAGGCGCTTATCGGCGCGTGCGTTTTTCCGGTGCACTCAATACTTGCAATGCGGTTGAGCGATACTCGCGCAGATAAAGAACTATGACCACCACGGTGGTCGCGGCCATGAACAGCCAAGGGCTGACGAACCAGCCGAGCGCCGCGAGGCTGAAGTAATACGCCCGCAGACCCTGATTGAAATCCTTGGAGGCGTGGGTCGCCATCTCGGCCGCGCGCCGGGCAAAGGCGTCATTCTGCCGCGTCGGTGCGGCGCCAATCAACGTCGAGCAATAATTGAATTGGCGCAATGCCCAGGTAAATTTGAAGAACGCGTAGACAAAGATCACGCACAACACGATCAGTTTCAATTCCCACTGCAACAATGTCGTTGTCGCTGCAAAAGGTAATGCGCGCACGATTCCGATTGCCCTGTCCGTGGAGCCGAGGATGGTCAGCAATCCAGCGAGAACCAGCAGCGTGGCCGAGGCAAAGAACGCGACGCCCTGTAGAAGATTGCGCAAAATATTCACATCCATCACGCGGTTGTCGCGTAGCAGCATCTGCTGCATCCACTGTTCGCGGTAGGCGTGCATCACCGCGCGCAGCGACCGGGCCCGGCGTGCGCGTCGGTCCGCGTAGATGGTGTAGCCGACCCACACCATGACAAACCAGGCAAGACTCAGCAGGTCGTGGACGGGAATATCAAGCATGAAGAGTGTTTTATTCCGTGGGAAAGTGGAGGCTTGCCGCGCATCACCGGATACGCCGCGGCTGTCTGATTTTCGTGCAGGTCAAGTTTGTCAGGACCGAACCGGTCTACACGTTGGCTAGAAACAGCTTTGCATGTTGACTGAACCATTCGATCGCGGCCTGGTGTGCACTCATGGCCGCGGCACCCTGTGTACTGTTCATTTTCTGGTAGGCACGTATCGCCCTGTGCATTTCTGCAATCCGTTCACGTCGCGCCTCACTCAACTCGACAAATTCGGCACCAACTGAGAACTTGTCCCGTTGCGGCCGGCACCAGATTACTCTGGCCTTGAGTGAGATGACCGGATTCTCCTCGGGAAAATCTATTTCGATATTCTGCCCTGGAAACAATTCAGCACGCACGACAAAGCACAAACCGCCGGCACTCAAATTGGTCATGCTTGCAGAGCCACTCTGGTATCTGGACCCCTCTGGCCGTACGTTGACCATATATTCCGCATCTATCCGCTCGGCTTTTCTTTGTTCGATCGACATAGTCCCTCACATCGTCATTGGTATAAAAAACTGTCCGTTCGTGCCGAATCCTATATAGACGAGACACTTTCTGGTAAATGCTGCTGCGTCTGCGCGTGGATAACGACTGATCGAGTCGCATTTTAAACGTTCGACAAAAACATGATGGCATGTCGACTGAACCAGTCAACGGCGGCCTGATGGGCATTCATGGCCACGGCGCCTTCCGTGCTATTCATTTTCTGATAGGCGCGAATTGCCCTGTGCATTTCTGCAAAACGGGCACGGCGCGCAGGACTCATCTCGATAAACTCGGCACCAACTGAAAATTGTTCCCGTTGCGGCCGACACCAGATTACCCTGGCCTTGAGGGTAACCACCGGATTGTTTTCGGGAATCTCTATCTCGATTCTCTGGCCAAAATATAATTCAGTATCCACGATAAAACAAAACCCGCCGGCACTCAGATTGGTCATGCTCGCGGATTCACTCAAGAACCTGGCCCCCTCGGGTCGTACGCTGACAACATATTCTGCGACAATTCGTTCGGCTTCTCGGAGTTCGGTAGACATGTGTCCCTCTCGTAGTTTTTTATTATTGAAAAACTACCCATCAAAGTCGATTTCTGTACTGACGAACACGATGAAAGCTGATTCCGTTCCACGTCCAAGCGAGATTACTTTGCCGGTTTGCCGATAGAGAGCAACTCCACTTCAAAGATTAGTGCGGCATTGGGGCCAATCAGCGTGCCCGCGCCACGTTCGCCATAGGCCAGCTTCGCCGGGATATACAACATCCACTTCGCGCCCTCCTTCATGAGCGGCAGTGCTTCGGACCAGCCTGCAATCACTCCCTTTACAGGAAAACTCGCGGGTTGATTGCGTTTATAGGAGCTGTCGAACTCGGTACCGTCGATCAGCGTGCCACGATAGTTCACGGTCACCGTATCCTCGGCCGTGGGCTGTTTGCCCTTGCCCGCCACGATGACCCTGTACTGCAAACCGCTGGGTGTGGTCTTTACGCCTTTCTCGCCCTTGTTCCTGGCCAGAAATGCCTCACCCGCTTTCAAGTTCCTTTCCGGGATCTTCTGGGCGGAATCCTTGCGCATGGCCGCAAAGCGCTGCTGTATTTCCTGTTCGGGCAATGAAGGCGCAGCATCGCTCAGGGCGTCTTTAAGGCCTTGTGCCGCCGCCGCGGGTTCCATGTCCAGAAGCTGTCGCCTGAGTGAACGGCCAACGTCATAACCGACGCTGTAGCCGTTTTTTTCCATGTCCGTCTTGGGTTCAACCCGTTCTGTGGCGACGCCTGGCAAGGCAATACCGGTGAACGCGACGGTCAATACGGCAAATAAGAATTTCCTGTTCATGCAATCTCCTGCCCCTTTCGACTACACCCGCACCAATCCAGGATCGAACCTGAATCAAGGATATCCCAAAAACTGCCGAACATCTGCCCGGCACGACAAACAGGTCACAGCCCGTTCAGTCTATTGACGTACCTCAGAACTTCACCACCTCGCCAAATTTCAGATTCAGCACCTTGGTCGGACTGTCCCCGAGCGCCTCGATATATTCTTCCGGCGTGCCCTTGAGTTTGGGATTGGTGCCGTAGTGCATGGGCATGGCATATTTGGGCTTGAGGTATTGGCGCGTGGCGTAGGCAGCGTCTTTCGGACTCAGTACAAAATGTCCGCCCACCGGAATCAAGACCAGATCCGGCCGGTAGTAGCTGCCAATGAGACCCAGATCGCCGAACAGACCGGTATCCCCCATGTGGTAAACCTTAAAGCCGTTTTCGAGCTCAATAATAAAACCGGCTGGCTCTCCACCCACATGCACTTCGGTCTGTCCGCTCTTGGGGTTGGTCCACTTGTATTCGGAGCTGTGCTCGGCACGGGTCATGGTGATCTTGATGCCATCACCGAGCGGCGTGATCACGCCGCCTTTGTTGAAACGCGGGGACAGTTCGCTGGGCAGTTCGCCAAGGGCCGCCAGCGTGTCGTTAAGCCCCGCCGGCGCGTACAACGGCGCGTTGTGTAGCTTGGCGAGCGCCGGTCCATCGCCAACGTGATCGCCATGCGCATGGGTCACGAGAATCAGGTCGACTTTGCCAAGCCGCGAGAGGTCTTTTTGCTCGGCAGAGAGCTTGGGGTTCTTGGTGATGAACGGGTCGATCAGGATCACCTTGCCGGACACCGAGGTAATCTTGAATGCCGCATGCCCCAACCATTGCACCGACACCTGACCTTTGGTTTTCTCTGCTGCCAGCGTCAACGCCGGGAACAGTCCGAACAGCAACCCTGACCACATCAGTGCACGCACTATCTTCATGTCACGCCCCATCGTCGAATGGCTGGACGCTAATAATCCGTTAAATCGGCAAGTCTGTCATCCCATATCTCCGGGCCACCCGTTATGCGACCATTGCGGACATGACCCGACTAATTTGGCGAATCGCGTTGCTGGGCATCGTCGTTGCCATGCTGCTACCAGGCTGCCGTGGTGAGCGCACAAGCCCGGAGGCCGAGGTACGTGCGCAGATCAACAATGCTGTCGCAGCAGCCGAACAAAAGAATATTGGATTTCTGAAGAGCATCATTTCGAAACAGTACACAGATGATCAAGGTCAGAACACGGAGGCTGTCGAAAGGCTGCTGCGACTGCACTTCCTGCGTCAGCGAAACCATCCACCTGTACGCACACATCCAGTCCGTTACCCTGCCACAACCGGATCGCGCCAAGGCTACCGTATTCGTCGCCATGGCCGGTGTGCCGATTGCGGCAGTGCAGGATCTGCCTGCCTTGCGCGCTGACTTGCACCGCTTCGAGATCGACTTTGCGCGCGAGGAAAAAACCTGGCGCGTGCAGCGCGCCGCCTGGCGACGTGCCGAGCCAGGTGAATTTCTCAGTCCCTAGTGCTGCTTATCCTGTGCAGGCAGCCTCGTGAACGAGGCCGGTAATTCCACATCGGCCTGCCTGAAAACAAACAATGAACCGGCAACTTGAAGTTTATTTAAGGAGTGGATGGTCTTTCGGTAGTTGTTTTGAATACCAGATAGCAAGCTTGTGTTTCATGGTTGGTTCGGACACCTGATCTTCCGGTAAAGGTTGTATGAGTTTATCGTGGATCAGTAGTCGGTAGATGAAACGGATTTTCTCGCTGGCCGAGTCCGTCGGCTCGAACACCACGGCACCCCGTTCCACCCCATATTTCATGCCGGCGAGAATCGCACCTTTAACCAGCTCCGCCTCATGTTTTAATTTATGCATGCCGACCTCGGTTTGTCACAATAGTTTGCAGAAGCTGCGATCCATTTCTTTGTCGTAGAGCAAAATCCGGATTTAATGCGGCTTTTCTGATTGATGGCGCATACCATCTTTCATTGAAAGACGGCTCTATAATAGTCCGTCACTACAAGAAACAGGAGAGGCGGCCCATGTTCAGGGGACACGCAGTGTGAAACACCGCATAATCATTCTATGACGATACTTTCTTCACGAACCCGGTATGTACTCGATCACCCGTGGCGGTTTGTGGCTAAGGTCATTGCCGGCTTTCGCGCCAATCAGGGATTTCTGCTGGCCGGGGCCGTAGCCTATTACACACTGCTGTCCATTATCCCGATGTTTGCCCTCATCCTGGTGTTGTTGTCGCAATTCACGGAAACATCGGCACTGCTCACAGCCATGGACGAATATCTGCTTCTGGTCGCTCCGGGACAGGCTGAAGCCCTGGTTGCCCAAGTTAGCGTGTTTCTGGAAAACTGGAAGGTGGTCGGGGTCACGGGCCTGGCCCTGCTGCTGTTCTTCAGCTCCCTGGCATTTACTGTTCTGGAGAATGCCATGTCGGTAATCTTCTTCCACCGTGTGGCCGTCAAGCGCCGGCATTTTCTGATTTCGGCCATCATTCCCTACTGCTACATTTCACTGCTGGCCGCCGGCATGCTGGTGGTCAATGCCGTCAGCGGCGCACTGGCCGCGCTCGATACCCGAACTGTGGTAATCATGGGCCGCGTCTGGTCACTGGATGGTACCGAGGCGGTGCTGCTTTACCTGTTCGGGATCATCGGCGAGATCGCCCTGCTCACTTCGCTGTACATGGTAATGCCGGTCGGCCGATTGGCACTCCGCCACGCCTTGATCGGCGGGGTGACAGCCGCGCTGTTATGGGAAATCACCCGGCATATTCTGGTCTGGTACTTCTCGACCCTGTCGCTAGTCAATCTGGTTTACGGTTCGTTTGCCGCAACCATTCTTATTCTCCTCAGCCTGGAGGCGGCAGCGATCATCCTGCTGCTGGGTGCACAGGTCATTGCCGAATACGAACGCATCGGAATGTCGCCAATCCCGTCACACGGGCTGCAAACCTGAGCGCAGCGAGCACTTGATGCTGCAAGAACTTCTATGACGAGAATGCGGGTCCGGTCGGATTTATGGCTGGGTGCAGCGGTGCAGCGGTGCAGCGGTGCAGCGGTGCAGGTTACAGCTGCCTGATCCTGTCCAACATGTCTTGCGCATGCCCCTCGGCGTTAACGCCATACATCGCCTCTCGCAGAATTCCGGCTTTATCGATTAGAAATGTCGAGCGTACAATACCCAGCCTCTTTTCACCGTTCTTTTCCTTTTCCTGCCACACCCCGTAACGCTCGCACAGTTCACCCGCGGTATCCGCCAACAGGTCGAGCTTTAGCCCATACTTATCGATAAAGGCCTGATGACTCGCGCAGCTATCCTTGCTCACGCCGATCACCACGGTGTCCAGCGCAGCAAATGCGCTCGCCAGTGCGGTAAACTGATTCGCCTCGATGGTGCAGCCTGGCGTGTCATCTTTGGGATAAAAATAGAGTACGACTAGCTTCTTGCCGTTGAAACTGGATAACGAAACAATCTGGTTGTGCTGATTGGGCAAGCTGAAGTCAGGTGCGGCTTGGTTCTTTTTTAGCATGTCAGTTCCCTCTCTTGTCCAGGTGCTGTGAATCTCGCTCTGCTGCATCATCGCACATACTGGTGGCACGCAGGACACACCGGTCAGACGGCGGCGTTCCGCCAACCCCAGTGTACCGACCCCTTCGTTTCAGAGGCGCTGCCGTCGCCTGCACGGGACTCGCGGTTGCCCCCATTTTAGAGCCCGATTATCAACGATACAGCCAGGAGTCGATCCGAAACACTATTACCGGGAGGAAACCGGTTATGCTGTTATTTGCATCGCCTACTTCTATTAGGTGAATCACAATGAATGCACCAGGATGAATCCGCGTGGATACTGGCAGTAACGAAGTGCCAACGCTGAACGCCCAGCAAAAAGAATCCTTGCTGATGTTGATCGTCATCAACTATGCCGAGGAACACGGCCTGTTGAATGCGGAACAGCTGGAAGATGCCCGGGCCAGTTTACGCGCGCTGTTTCTGCACGCCACGGGTGAGGAAACCATGCTCCGCAAGATCATCGGTATTCTCCAGATCAACCGCGCGCTCAATATTACGTTTAGTGAGATGACCAAAATCCTCGCGGGCATCAACAAATCGCACCAGTCACTCGTCAGCAAGCATGCGGCCCTTGAGAAACAGCTGGCCGCGATGGTTGTGACTCCGGATGAAATCGCACACTTTTCGCGCCCGATGCTGGAATTCTCCAGTGATTTCGTACGCGCGGTTAGCGGATTTAATCTTCAGATGACAGAGTATAAAGAAGCCAAGGAGCAGGAGGCGCGCAGCGCGAATGTCTACCGACTCGCACAAGAGGCGCGTGCCAGGCTGAGACAACGCTTTGAACAGGGTGTCACGCAAGAGAACCAGCAGGAAGAGCAGGTTAAGCAAAAGGTCTATCAGGCATTCAATTTTGCGGAGGCCGAATCTGACTACCAGTATCACAAGCGCAGCGCCAAGAGCATTCGCGAAGAGATTTCAAATTCATTGAAGGACTTTCAGCAGATGTGCCAAATGGCCATGAAGCCGGAGATGCGCAGTGCGCACAAAATCAACAGCAAGGCCGGCAAGCCACCGTGCGTGGATATCTACACAGTCACCTTAAAGGCCATGCGTAGCTTTCCAAGACTTCAACCGCTGATACCCGCTATACAAGACCAGCTAAAACTGTACCAGCGATCATTCGGGATGTTCATGCTGGACTTCGAAAAGTTCAACAACACCCTGGGGCCGATGATTGAGAACACCGAGGACTATTTTCACGCGAAGGAACAGGATGAAGACGTTCGCACCAAACAGAAGAAACTGGCGGATATCGAAGCGTTGATCGCGTTTGTCGAGGACGTCTCAAAATTGCTTCATGATGGGCGCGACTATCTATACCCACAATTCTCGATCGCCATTTCAAAAAATATTACACGCCCTGGATCAAGTTGGGCGCCGATTGCGGAGCGATTGTTGCACATGAAGGTCGCGGCGGAAGCTGAGTTGAGCACACGCCTGGCGTAATTCATGACAGCTGGTTCGGGCTCGTCTGAAACAGCATGCCTGCCATTTGAAAAAGTGTGCACGCACCGACCCACTTTGGTGCTGCATCAATTCGTAGTGTTCTGACTTCCCGTCTACTGCGTTGGTGTTAACCTGGTTCCAGGACTCAGTCCGAAGTGCGCACGGGGCAATGCGTTACTTGTTCTCATTAATCCACGCACCCAAAAGCGTATAGGCAACAGCCAACACCATGGGGCCGACAAAAATACCGATAAGTCCAAAGGCGATCAAACCACCGATGACGCCAGCAAAAACCAGCAACAGGGGCAGGTGCGCACCCTTCCTGATAAGGATCGGGCGCAGGACATTGTCGAGCAGACTCACCACCACCATCACTACCAGCAGGAAACTTCCCCACACCACTTCATCACCCAAAAAAAGCCAGATCACAGCCGGGAGTAACACCGGGATGGCGCCGATCTGCGCCACGGACAGCATGAACATCAGCGCCGTAAGGACGGCCACGAACGGCACCCCCGCGATGGCGAGCCCGAGAGCACCGATCAACGCCTGCACCAGTGCCGTCACCACCACACCGAGTGCCACGCCGCGAATCGCCTGAGCCGAGAGCAGCACCGCGCCGTCGCCACTTTCCCCGCCCACGCGCCGCCCGAAGCGCTGTATCCAGGCGCCGGCCTGTTCGCCGTGCGCATACAAGATCGTGGCGAACAGCACCGTGAGCAGTAACTCTATAAACACGACGCCAAGGCTGCCGACCTGCGCAACAAACCATTTCGTAATCACGCCGGCATAAGGCGCAATCTTTGCCGTTAGCGCCTCGGCACCGCCGCTCGCAAACTCCTGCCAGAGTTGCGCAGCATAATTTCCGAATACGGGCAGGCCGCTGAGCCAGACGGGCTCCTGCGGCAACGTAAATGCACTTAAGGTCTTCGCCCACACGCCGATGGTATCGACATTCGCCACAATCGTTACAATGGCGGCGGAGAACGGCACAATCAGAAGTAGCAACATCGCGGTTGTCATCACAGCCACCGCCAGCCAGCGCCGCCCCCAGAGCACCGACTGGGCCGCGCGCATCAGCGGCCAGGAAGCGACCACAATCATGATCGCCCAGATCAATGCCACCAGAAACGGAAGCAGGATCCAGATCGAGAAACCGATCAGGCCGCCAATAAACAGCACCGCGAGCACAGTGCGAGTAAGGTCGCGTTGTATTTCGGCCATTAGATATAGATCCTTGGAAGTCCGGGAGATGTTACCTGAGCCAGACGTGGCGAACAAACGGCGCGCGGCGAAACACGAAGTTACCGGGCCTCACGACGCGGACGAATCCAGATGAGAACTGATCACCTCCGCGAGCCTCTCGGACTGCTGAGACCCGATCAGAATACGCTTGCCGGTTTTAAGCACCAACTGCACGCCGCGGTCGCCGCTGACGTTATAGGCCTTTCCGCTGAGACCGTATTTAATGCCCCAGCCTCCGTATTCATACAATGGCCGATACGTGCGCGCCTCGCAAGACAGGATGTCGGTAAAGGGGATAACCGTGCCCGGAAACGGATACAAACGAATACACACACCAGCCTGTTCTACACGGGTAATCAAACGCAAGGTGTTTAAAGAGTAAATCGGTGCGCCAACAAGCAGGATAACGGCGCTGCTGACAATGACCAGCATCGCATCCGACATCGGGCGGTTGCCCCACGGCCGGCCAAATACCAGTTGCTCAAGCAATCCCCAACCAAACACGGCAAGCAACACCGCCGTGGACAACAGTACCACTGCCCAAAGCCAACGCTGAGTGAACCTTTGAATCTCTGAAAACTCGGCTGGCAAGTATCCCCCGGAATTCCATGAGTAATGTCCTCATTTGCAAGTATTCGCGAAAATTGCGCCCTGAGCCAGCTCGATTCTCCAGAGCCTGGTCCTGGTCGATTCCCGACACTCGGCATGACTGGAGACGACCTCACGCAGGTATCAGACCTTTACGACACCTGTCCCGACAGACGGCAGCACGTCGACACCCGCGATCGAAATGGGTGGCTACTCTATAAGGAACAGGGATGTAGACACCCCGGCAATACGGAGAGGGTTCATGATCTCACTCGAGATTTTTCAGCAACTGGCGCAGAGTACCAACGATGTGATCGTGGTAACGGCCGCGTCGCCGCTTGGGCCGCCCGGTCCGATCATTGTATATGTCAATCCGGCGTTCACCGCGCTCACCGGCTATG
Source organism: uncultured Pseudomonadota bacterium (assembly GCA_963698375.1). Classification (GTDB taxonomy): domain Bacteria; phylum Pseudomonadota; class Gammaproteobacteria; order Acidiferrobacterales; family UBA6901; genus UBA6901. The sequence continues at coordinate 34,792 of CAVOQN010000005.1, read as the reverse complement.
ACGCCGATGAAGTGATTGGACAATCGACCCGGTTGCTGCAAGGGCCGAAAACCGACCCGCGCACGGTAGCCAATGTGCGCGCGGCGATGGAGGCACAACGGCCGATTCGCGTGGAACAGCTCCACTACAAGCATGACGGCGAGGAATTCTGGATTGACACAAACGTCGTACCGTTACGCGATGCGCACGGACGCGTATCCCACTTTGCCACCATCGGGCGCGACCTGACTGCTACCAAGCAACTGCAGGAAGAACTGCGGCTCATGGCAAATACCGATCCGCTCACTGGACTGCTCAATCGCCGCCGGTTCCTCGAACAGGCCGAAACTGAATTTCTGCGCAGTCAACGCCACGGGCACGAGTTGGCCGCGGTAATGCTGGACATAGATCACTTCAAGGCCATCAACGACACCCACGGTCATTTTGTCGGCGACCAGGCGCTAATCGCCATGTCGTGCGCGACCGATAACCTGCTGCGCGGCACCGACATTCTGAGCCGCTGGGGCGGCGAGGAGTTTGTCATCCTCATGCCGGAGACACCACTAACCGGCGCCGCCATTCTCGCGGAGCGGTTACGCAAGCTACTCGCGCAGCTGGCCGTCGACACCGCAGCGGGAACATTGCGCTTTACGGTCAGTGCCGGTGTCGCCGCACGTAGCGGACTGGACGCAGGCATCACCGATATTCTGCAGCGTGCCGACACCGCGCTGTACGCGGCCAAACAACACGGCCGCAACCGCATACAGGTATTGGCTGCCGAGGGATACTGCGTCGCCTGAGTGTTAGAGGAGCCCCTACTCGCGAACGGACCCGTTCCAGGGTGCATCCCAGCCAGAAGCTGTCAATTGCAACTCCCTGTGATCAGCGCTCAATTTTGTACAGGATGTCGGCGCCTGTGTTGACGCCGGTGTCAGTCTGGATTTGCCAGTGCTCGCTCAGATCGTAGCGCAGGCGGAAGCTGTTGCCGGTCTCAAACAAGCCGATTCCGTAAGACACGTACAGGCGCGGCGACAGGTAGGTGCCAAGCATCACGCTGGCGCCACCGTCTGCACCACTTGCGATCCGCACATCCTCGATGCCGAGCGCACCACCGACATCGCGCACCAGTCCTTCGCCGGTGGCCAGTGCGAGCGCCGACACGGCCTGGGCGATCCAGACGTTTCCGGCGTTGCCGCTTTGCTGCGAAGATGTGCCAAATACGATGTACGACAGGATATTGCTCTGGTCGAGCGCAGGCTCTGAAAATAGCGTTACCTCCGGCTTCTGCAGGCGCCCGCGTGCCTGGATGCCGGCAGTCACGTTCTCTACACGGCGCACGGCGCGCAGATCCACATCCGGATCATCCACCGGCCCGCCGGTGAAGATCAGGCGACCGCGGTCGATGTCGAGATCCGTACCGTAGGCGCGATAGGTGCCACGCTCCACCCGCAGCTCGCCGCTCGCTGTCGTGGGCTGACCGGGCTTGTCGTGCACTCTAATATCACCCTCGACGAATGCGTTGATGTTAAAGGTTGTCACATGCACCTGTTTGCCGAGAATCACGTGCACGTTTGCCGTTACGGCCGTGCGTTCCTCTCGAACTTCCGGCCCGCCCCCGAGCACAACCACATCCGGTGAGCTTTTCGTACCAGCGCGCAACGCCTGCGGGGCAATCAGGGCACGTGTCACGTTCATGGTGCCTTCCAGCTCAAGGGCGCGCGGTTGCACCTTGAGTTGCAAGTCGGGTGAGCCAACCAGTGTGTACTCAGGCAAGTGAATAACCTCTACTTCCTGTCCGTGAATCTGGAGCTGCGCTCGCCACGGTACGTTCGTACCAAGCTCAACTTGCCCATCTACCTTGAGCGTGCCAGGCCCCGAGCGCCCTTCTGCTTGCACAAGAACATGACGCGCATCATCGCTGCGGACACTCGCGCGCACGTCTTCGAAGGTGATACCGAGACCTGCGATACCAGCGCGACCCGCCTCCAGTGTGGCCTCGCCCCGAACCTCTGGATGATCTAGATTCCCGCCCAATTCAGCCTGCAGCCGTAAGTGGCCGTGTGGCTGCAGCAGTTCCGGTACAAACAGGGTGAGCAGCCCAAGCTCGTCTAGCTGTACGCGCAATTTACCCCGCACATCCCTTGAGCCGGCTGGCTTTGCTTTGAATGGCGCGTATGGAATGTTCAATTCGGCGTTCGCAGACCCGGAGCCAGTCAAGGACAGCGCTGCCTTGGCCTGAACACGGTCTGCGGAACTGCTTCCCTGCAAAGTGATATTTTCGAATCCAATCGCCGTCGTGGCATCGCCCACATTGCCATATTGCAGCGAGCCGCCACCGACTGCGAAAGCAAGCTCGCCACCCAGATCACCATTGGCCGTTATCGCCAGATGTGTCTGACCCGTTACACGACCCTCAAGCCGCGCGTCATCGATCCACGGCTCGAACACCGCGAGTGGCACACCAGACAGCTGGGCGCTGGCCTTCCCGCCGTGTACCGCACGCCACGTGCCGTCAACACAGGCATGATACGCATCCTGGTCCAGGCACAATGCGGCTATCGTGAACGTATCTTTTCCGGTCTCAACCGCCGCCGCTTTTCGCTGACGCCAAATACCGACGCGTGCATTACCCAGTTCGCTGTCGAGCAACACCCCGCGCCAGTGTTGCGCCTGCAGGCCACCAGCTGCCTCCAGTCGTGCATGCGCGTCGGCGCGACGCATGCTGACGCGCAGCTGATGATCGCGCAGTCGACCCTGCGCCTCGAACTCAAAGTGCCCGAGATCATAACCACGTACCCGCAACCCCTCGGCCTGCAGGGTCAGATGCGAGTCCACATGATCGGCAAGATCGAGTTCAACCGTGGAGTCGAGTGCCGCGATACGATCCGCATGCAAGTTGAATGAGCGGGCGCTGACTTGCGCGCTGATGTTTGGTTGCTGCAACGCCCCACTCACCCGGCCATTCGCACTGACGTAACCGATTGCATCCGGCAGCACCTCGGCCAGATCCGGTGCCGCCAATTGCCAGGCGAGCTCCCATTGCTGATCAATACTCCCGGCGGCCGTGAAGTGCGCTTTGCCGGCGCGCAGGTCAAAACCGTGCAAAATGTAGCGCTCGCCTGCGGCGGTCATGTCACCTGTGAGATGCAATGGTTGTGTATGCAGAGAACCGGCCAGTTCCAGCAAAGCATCGACACCGATGCGATAGCGCTTGAAAGTACCTTCGACTGTGAAACTGCCCTTCGGGCTGCGCGCCTGTGTCTCGCTGGCCAACGGCCAGTGCAGTGATTGCCAGGTTCCCTTGAGTGCCAATGGGACGGTGGCTCCCGGTTGCCAGCCACCGGCGACACTCAATGTCGCATCGCCATCCTGCTCGCGCAATGTCAGGGCTTCGAGATTGACGCCAGACTCCGCAACGTGAATACGTACCTCGCCATCGAGCGAGCGACCCGCGTAGGTTGCGCCGATTCGTCCATGCGCTTCGAGCTGTTGACGATCGCCTTCCGCTTCGAGTTCTGCGCGTAGCGTGGCCGTCGGCCAGCCGTGGCGCCAGGCTGCCGGGTCGAGTTCAGTGGTGGTCAGAGCCGCCTTCCAGTGGGCATTACCAAGCACGTCACTTGCCGAGGCCTTGAGCTGCGCACGCCATGGTGGTGCGAGTTGCTGTTCGGTGACGAGCGCGCGACTGTCGCCGCGCAACCAGCCATGCCCGTTGACCGGCGCAAGAGAAGGTGTGTGTGCGGACCAGCGCAGATCCAGATCAACCCGGTAAGGGGGCTTCAACTCGATCTCACCCGCGGTGGAAATGGAGTACGGTTCGGCTTCAAGCACGAGCTGTTTCAATCGAAGCTTCGTGCCAAATCCATGGCCGCTCAACTCGGCGCGCGCGAGCGACAACGGTTCTCCCTTATCGAGAGTTAAAGTGGCTCTGGTCAACCGTGCCCCTTCCAGCTCCACACGAATCGGCAACTGGAGCCATGGCGACGGGCTAGCGCTAGCTGGGGTGCTGCGCTGGTGCAGTTGCACATCTTCCACGTCGAGGCGAGTGATGCGACAAGTCGCGCGCAACAACGCGACGGGTTGCCAATCGAACACAAGCTCGCGAATGTGCAGGTCAGTGTGCGCATCGCGATAGACGAGATTGCGCGCATGGATCGGGCCCAGTAAATTGCCGCGCAGCGATTCTACCCGAAACTCCACGGGGGCCAGGGCGACGACCCGCGTGAAAACCCACTGCAACACCCTTTCACTCGTGAGCAGCACTGTCACCCCGAGCACGAATATGGCCAGGAGGACGGCGAGGAAAAGTAGCGTGCGCTTCACAGGTCGGGACCGATAATAATGTGCAGGCGCCAAGGCCGGTCCTCGGGCGTGAGTGCGACGGCCACATCCAGGCGAATCAAACCGATGGGCGATCTCCAGTGCACCCCAACGCCGGCACCACTGTAATACGGGCCATCAAAACCATCCATGGCATTGCCGGCATCATAAAATGTGGCCAAGCTCCATTTCTCGAGGATGCGATGCTCGTATTGAATACTGCCGACCAGCAGATTCGGTCCACCAATGACCTGACCATTCAGGTCCGTGGGACCGAGTGAGTTGTAGGCGTAGCCACGCACACTCTGGTCGCCACCGGCATAAAAGCGCAGGCTCGAGGGCAGCTCCGAGAAATCGTCGGTCCAGGTGGCCCCCGTGTCCAGACGTGTTATCACCCGACCACGCTTGCCCAATGGCTGGATATATTTCATCTTGAGAAGCGCCTGCCCGAAGGTTACATCCGAGGCCAGCGACTCACTCGAGCCGCGCAGGTCCAGCTGTGCGCGCCAGCCACGCGTCGTGATGAACCGACTCTCCGTGTTGAGGTACAGCCAGCTCACCTTCGGCATGATCAAGCTGGTGAGCCCGTTGTCGCTACCGGTCTCCCATTCCTCGCGCACATAATCCAACCCATAGGTGTTTCGCCAGCCGGCGATGCGTCCCTCGGTGAGGCGCCATATTCCGCTGGAGTGCGTATAGGCGAGACCGGCAGTCACGCTGGTGCTTTCGCTGGTGTCGGGGTAGTCGGAGATGACGCTGATACTGTACGACAACTGATCAGTTCGTGGATCCTGCACCGGGACGATATAGCGAATGGTTAGATCACTTCTTATCTGCGAGGCATTGACCTCGTTGAATAGCCGGTGACCGGCCTCGTTCAGCTGGCGAATCTCCCAACCGGCCTTGCCGCGCACCCCGGTATCGGTACCATAACCGAGACCAAACGTGTACTTGTTGGGCGACCGCGGCACGAGCTTTACCGAAATCGGGATCTGATCATCAACCGCAAGATCGCGGCGCGGTGTCACTTCGATTTGCTGGAAATAATCGCTGTCGACAAAACCGCGTCGCATCTCATAGAGCTGCTCGACGTCAAAAGGTTCACCGGCAGTAAATGTCACATAACGCGCGAGCAGCCCCGGATCGAGTCCGCTACCGGGTTCAAATTGCGCGCTACCGAAGCGGTAGCGCGCACCGGTCTGATAATGCAGTGCCACACTCGCCGTGTAGGCCATCAGGTCCACTTGCACTTCGTGACGCGTCAACGCGGCATCAAAGTAACCGCGATCTGCGCCGAGGCGCGCGAGACGTTCTTTTGCAGTTTCGTAGCGCTCGTGATCGAGCACTTCGCCCTGGTTTAACGGAAAATCCTTGAGCAGGGCAGCGATAGCGGGATCGCTCAGGCCGTCACCTGTAACCTGCAGGTCGAATACGCCGATACGCAGCGCCGGCCCCGGATCCACGCGGTAGCGCGCCACAGTACCTTTCTCGCCACTCGTGAGTTCCGCGATTACCTCTGCGCGATAGTATCCGCGCGGTTGCAAAGCCGCGCGGATCTCCCTTTCGGCACGCTGATGCAAAGCCCAGATCGCGGCCTGGCTCAGGTCTGGCTCGCGCTTTTGCTGCTCGATACTGAGTTGTGCAAGCACCGGTTCACGCAGGACTTTCGGCAGCCCTTCAACCACGACTTCGAGAGCGGCCGCCGGCCATGCAAACAACATCAGCGCCGCGCACCAGAGGCAGCGTAGGCACGCGGCGGCGCATCGTGATGGACGGTCGTGCAAGGCAAGCATCGTCGTGAGTGTACGGGGAACTGGAAGAATAACCGCCCTTACCACCGGAAACCACTATCGAAGGGTGCTTTTTACCATCAGCGTGCCGCTGCTTCGTCTGCCGGACACGAACTTGAAGATTCAGCCAGAGTACCGTTTCCGATGGAATCGGTGCCTCACGACCGGCCCACCTGTCGTTTAATTTTCCTTACGGCTTGGGCTTGGACATTTCCTCGGCCAGACTCTGATCTATAAGCATGATTTCGATGCGGCGATTCTTCTGCCGCCCTTCGGGTGTGTCGTTCGAGGCGACCGGCGCGTACTCACCGCGCCCGGATGCGACCAGACGCTCTGGCGGCACGCCGACTTCCTGCAGAAAACGAACGACATTGGTTGCGCGTGCCACCGACAGTTCCCAGTTGGTCGGATAGACGTTCTGGATGGCCTTGGAGATCGGTACGTTGTCGGTGTAGCCCACGACACGAATGATCTTTTTGTCGTAGGACTTCAGCGCTTCACCAACCTGCATTAGAACTTCCTTGCCGCTGGTTTTCAGCACCGCACGACCAGAATCAAAGAAAATCTGCTCAGCCACGTCCACGCTCAGCATATTCTGGTATTGCCGCACTTTGAGTTGACCACTTTGCACTTCCTTGGAGAGTTTGTTCACCAGGGCGTCATACTGCGCCTGGCGTTGCTGGCTGCTGGTTTCCAGCGCCCTCTGGTGTTGTTCCAGCGCAGCAATATCCTGTTTCAGGTTTGCAATCTCCTGATTCTTGTCGGCCTGCATCTTCTCGTGGGTGCTTGTGCTCACACAACTGCTCACCGCCAGCGATATCGCCACAATCGCTGAAATCACCAGATACTGTTTCATGCACTGCCTCCTTGTGTGGTTTTCGAGATAGAGTCCTCAGCAACTCACGCTGCCAGTACGGTGTGTTTGTATATGCTCGCGCGTCCCGGTTTTTCTAGTCAAAATCCCGGGTAAATACTGCGCGTGAGAAATATCCAAATGATTAACACGGTAAAGAGTAAGTATTTTGTCATTTTCGTTTCTTTGATTTAGCGCAAAATACATGTGCGTATAACTACCATTTACCATCTTGTCCGGCGGCCATTGGCAGTGGTTTACGGCGCCGCGCCGCGACGTGGCGCGTGAGCGGCCCGGTTCCGCTGTTGCGAAGCAGACTAGTCAGCTACAGGAGAAGCCCATAAAGTGTTGGTGCTTCGTTACGACTGATTACACTTATCCCTCAACTCGGAGAGCATACATGTTGCTGGTCACATTTCTGGATGGCGCGGGCAGCCGCATCGGTGTGCTCGATGCCACGCGCGGCGAGCTGGTGGATCTGGTGCAGGCCGCGCCAGGGTTGCCACCGGATATGCTGGGGATGATCGCGCAGGGTGAGGCGGGTCTGGTTGCGGCGCGGCGTGCGCTGGCGAGTGGTACGGCGCGCCGGCCACTGGAATCAGTGCAGCTGTTGGCGCCGATACCGCGCCCGGCTCGTAATATCCTGTGCGTCGGCAAAAACTACCGTGACCACGTGCAGGAAGTTCAGTCTGTCCCTTCGAGCGATGCGGCGCAGTCGAGTGCAATTCCGTCAGCGCCGATCTTCTTTACCAAGGCGACAAGCACGGTCATCGGACCGGGCACGCCGATTCCAGCATCCAGCGACCCCACACAGTCGGTGGATTACGAAGGCGAGCTGGCGGTGGTGATCGGCCGCGGTGGACGCGACATCGCGCGCGCCGCTGCGTTGCGGAATGTCTTCGGCTACACCATTCTCAACGACGTGACTTCGCGACGCCTGCAAGGCCGGCACCAGCAGTGGTTCCTCGGAAAAAGCCTCGATGGCTTCTGCCCGCTGGGCCCGGCGATCCTCACCGCCGATGCGGTGCCGGACTTGCGCCGACTGCGCGTGCAGACACGCATCAACGGCGAACTGCGCCAGGACGGCGTGTTGTCAGAACTGATATTCGACATCCCGACGCTGATCGAAACCCTGTCGCAATGCATGACCCTTGAACCCGGCGACATTCTCGCCACTGGCACACCGGCCGGTGTCGGCATGGGCTTCAAACCGGCACGCTATCTCAAACCGGGCGATCACGTCGCCATCACCATCGAACCGATCGGTACACTGGAGAATCCAGTGGCGTAGCGCTTTGAGGCTTTGCGCGGTAGCGGGACCACGATGCCGGCGAAGCCGATAAATAGACACAGCAAAAGGGCTTTCTGAAATTGTCTCTTACTCTCCGCTCTGCGCTAGCGCAGGTACGCCTCCGTCACGTAGCGGCGCATCATGCGGTGGCTATTGAAGAACGATGCATTCTTGGCGATAGCACCCTTCATGACCGCAACCCACTTGGCGCGCTCTGAGGTGTAATAGAGCGGCAGCACCACCTTCTCGAGCTTGTCGTAAAGCGCAACCGCATCATGACTGTTTGCGACATCGGAGGTCTGTCCAATCGACCAACCAGTCACACCCTCGATGCAGCCTTCAATCCACCAGCCGTCCTGCACCGACAGGTTCGGCACACCGTTGAACGCAGCCTTCATCCCGCTGGTCCCGGACGCTTCGAGCGGCCGCTGCGGCGTGTTGAGCCAGACGTCGACGCCCGCGACCATGTCCAACGCCACATCCATGTCGTAATTCGGAATAAATGCCATCGGAATCGACCCGGACAGGTCGCGAATGTGTTGATGCAGTGCAGCAATCATCCGTTTGCCCGTCTCGTCGTGCGGGTGGGCCTTGCCAGCGAGCACGACCTGGAACGGCCACTGCCCGGCGATGTTTTTGAGACGCACCAAGTCGGTGAACAGCAAATCGGGGCGCTTGTAAGCCGTCATGCGCCGCGCGAATCCGAGAATCGGCACTTTCGGATGCAGGCCGACCCCGGTACGGGCCTTGATGCGATCGATCAGTTCCTGTTTGGCCTCAACATGGGCATTCCAGATCTCGGCGTCGGTAATGCAGCAATCCGCGCGTACCAGCAGCTCCGGTTCGTGGCACCAGCCGGCCAGATACTTGTCATACAGTCGTGCAATGCCGGGCACCGTCCAGGTCGAGGGATGCACGCCGTTCGTGATCGCGCGCACCGCATAGCCCGGGAACATGCTTCGCGACAGTTCGGCATGGCGCTTGGCTACGCCGTTCACATAGTCGCTGAGATTGAGCGCGAGCCGCGTCATATTCAGACGATCCGTACCCGCATAGCGGCGCAGCAGATCCGCTTCGATGAAGTCGCCGAGCACCGACTGTACCAGGCTCCACGAGAACTGGTCATGACCGGCCTCGACCGGTGTGTGGGTGGTGAAATTGCAGAGTTCGCGAACCCGCGGTATGTCGTAACGTGACTCACCGGCGCGCACGTCCTCGGGCGGGTAAGCCTGTTCGCGCAACAGTTGCAGCGTGAGCAGCGCCGAATGGCCTTCGTTCATGTGGTATTGCTGGATTTCAAAGCCAATGGCACGCAGTATGCGCACGCCACCAATACCGAGAACGATCTCCTGCTTCAGGCGATACGCCTCACCACCGCCATACAGGACATCGGTGATGGCGCGATCCTCAGGATGATTCTCGGGATAATTGGTGTCGAGCAGGATGACCGGCTGCCGGCCACCACGCGGTGCTTCGAGGATATACAGCCAACCGCCAACCCACACATCGTGACCGGCCACCGGCACCGTGACCTTGGCCCGCAAGGGTTTGCAGTAGTGCTCCGGATCCCACGGATCCGGAAGCTCGCGCTGGTGGCCATCGGAATCGATCTCCTGGCGAAAATAGCCGTGCCGACTCACAAGGCTCACGGCTACCAAAGGCAGCGTCAGGTCGGCCGCTGTGCGCATGGTATCACCGGCCAGAACACCGAGACCGCCACTGTAGGTCGGGATGTCGGCACGTAACGCAATCTCCATCGAGAAATACGCAATGCGCGGAATATGGAGAAATTCATCGAGACCGGCCATGGCAACAGTTACCTCACATTATTGTTGCTATCTTCAATTTGGATGCGTGCTACAGACTTTGGCGCCCCTGCACATTCTTTGATGCCACCTGCCATATTGGTTTCGTGAGAGCCTCGTTCTGGCAAGTTGTTTTGTACACGGTGTAACGGCAATTCTGTGGATACAGGCTTGTCATTATCATAAATACGGCAGCGTAACGTGTCGAAGGTTAGCGCGGAGGCGGAACCACGTTGCCGGTCAAATCGACCGCCACCGCCGGCAACGGCTGGCGCTGACCTTCGGTTTTGAGGTGCGGCAACAATCCGGCCAGCAGGCCGATTGCCGGCAAGAATGCGCACAATTGAAAGACGAAGGTGATGCTGGTCGCATCGGCCAGTTCGCCAAGTACCGCCGCGCCGATGCCACCGAGACCAAAGGCAAAACCAAAGAACAGGCCGGCGACCGCCCCGACCCGCGATGGCATCAGTTCCTGCGCGTACACCACGATTGCGGGAAAGGCCGAGGCGAGAATGATACCGATTGGCACACTCAACACACCGGTCCAGAACAGGTTGGCATGCGGCAACAGCAGCGTGAACGGCAGCACTCCGAGGATCGACGCCCAGATGACCGCCTTGCGGCCGATGCGATCGCCGATCGTCCCGCCGGCGATGGTGCCGATCGCCACCGCGCCCAGAAACACAAACAGGTGCAGCTGCGCGCTCTGCACCGATACCCCGAAATGGTGGATCAGGTAAAACGTGTAATAGCTCGTCATGCTGGCCATGTAAAAGAATTTCGAGAAGATCAAGGCCAGCAACACCGTAATTGCCATGACTACCCTGGCACGCGGCAGGTCATGATGCGCACCTTCTGTGGTACCGCGCGGTTTGATGCGCGCCAGCCCGTGCGCCTTGTACCAGTGCCCGACGTTGATCAGCACAAAGATGCCGAGCAGTGCCGCCAGCGAAAACCACGCAACGCTCGACTGGCCGTGCTGCAACACAATAAAGGCCGCCAGCAGTGGGCCAATGGCCGAACCGGCATTGCCGCCGACCTGGAACATTGACTGCGCCAGTCCGTGACGTCCGCCGGCGGCCATGCGTGCCACGCGTGACGATTCCGGGTGAAATATCGACGAACCGGTACCGATCAGCGCCGCGGCCACGAGCAACATGCTGAAGCTGTGCGCAGTGGCCAGCAGCAGCAGCCCGACGAGTGTGCAACCCATGCCGATCGCGAGCGAATACGGCTTGGGATGGCGGTCGATATAGAGACCGATCACCGGTTGCAGAAGCGAGGCCGTGAATTGAAACGTGAAGGTCAACAGGCCGATCTGGCCGAAATCGAGACCATAGTTGCTCTTCAATATCGGGTAGATCGCCGGCAACAGCGACTGCATCATGTCGTTAAGCAAATGACAAACGCTGATCGCGGCCAGGATTCTGTAAGTGGTGGAACTGGCCGGGGAGTCAGTGGCGCGGTCGGTGGTCACTATCGATGCCCTTGTGCAGTCGGATTCTGGAAATGGCGCCACTCAATAACGCGCGACGGGCCTGTGCAGCTACAAACTGTGCATAGAATGCCCGGTTCTTGCATCAGGGACCAGACCCACGTTGAGGTCTGTCGCCACTCCTCAAGTGAGCGGTGAAAAGGCGATTGGCCTCGGCTGGACTTTACATCTGGACAACACCCGCCGGCTTTCGACCCTGTAACCATCCCCGGGATTGGCATGCAAGACAGCTCATGCCTTACCATGCCAGTCACCATGTTGACCCACGAAGAAAAACAACAGCTCCTGACCCGTGTCGCGGCATTCGAAGCCGCCACCGGAGTGCAGCTGGTAACCACGATGTTGCCGCGCTGCGACGACTACCCGGAAATTCCATGGAAGGCCTTTGCCGCCGGCGTTGCGTTCGGCACGCTGATCGCAATGCTGTCCCTGCTGGTTCCAGGGCTCGGCGTGCTGCGCGCGCTGGCCGACCTAACCCCCGAAATGCCCCTGGTGCTGGTGCTGGGTGCCGGGCTGGTAAGTGGCGGCATTGCCATTGCGGTGCCGCCGGCCGCGCGGCTGTTTCTTTCCGCCGCGCGCGCTGAAGGCGAAGTGCGCCAGACGGCGCAGGCACTGTTCCTTGAACATGAGCTTTTCAAAACCGGCACGCGCACCGGTGTCTTGATGCTGGTCTCGGCCTTCGAGCACCGCGTGGTGGTGCTGGCTGATCGCGGTTTGCGAGCGCAATTACCGGATGGCGCATTCGATGAGGTCGTGGCGGCCATGACCGAAACGCTGCGATCCACTGCCTGGTCCGCAGCGTTTACCGCCGGTATCGAAAAACTTGAGGCTATCGTGCGCGCTCATGGCTTCGTGGGCCGTGGTGAGCGCAATACCCTGCCGGATCATCTCGACTCCCACCGCGATGAAGGCGATGCATGCTAGCCCTGTCGCGCACAGCGCTGTTGTTTCTTTGCTGGCTGGCAGGCAGCGCAGCGCTGGCACTTGAAATTCCGTACCTGACCGGCCGCATCACCGACAACGCCGAGCTGCTGAACGCCAGCGCGCGCCAGCAACTCTCCACTCTGCTGGAGGCGCATGAACGCAAGACCGGCAACCAGATCGCCGTGCTCACCCTGCCCTCGCTCGAAGGCGAGAACCTCGAGGAATTCGCCACCAAGGTGTTTCGCACCTGGGGTCTTGGGCAAAAAAACAGGAACAACGGCGTGCTGCTTTTGGTCGCCACCAACGATCGCAAGCTGCGCATTGAAGTGGGTTACGGCCTTGAAGGCGTGCTCACCGATCTGGTCGCCGACCGTCTCATCCGCACTCGCATCACCCCGGCCTTCAAACGCGGCGACTACCAGCAGGGCATCGGCGACGGCCTGCGTGCCATGGTTGCACTGCTGGAGGGTGAAACGATGGCGGAGCTCGAAACCCGCCTGCCGCCCCCGGCCACCGCACCGGAACGCGACACGTTTTTCAACGGGCCGGACCTGTCATTGGGCGAGCGCATTCTGATGGGCGGCTTCATCTTTGGCATCATCGGGCTGTTCACCTTCATCGCCCTGCTTACACCGGGTGTGGGCTGGTTCCTGTATTTCTTCCTGATTCCGTTCTGGGCGATGTTTCCCATCGTGGTACTCGGCACGACCATCACCTTATATGTGTTTTTCACCTACCTGGCCGGATTCCCCATTCTCAAAGTATTGATTGGGCGCATGCCGTGGTACCGCAAGGCTCGCGAGGATATCCGCACCAAGGGGCATGCAAAGATCGGCGGCTTTGTGCTCGGCGGGGGGAGCGGCGGTTCCTCCTGGAGCTCGGGAAGTTCGGGCAGCAGCTCGGGTGGCTTCTCGGGTGGCGGCGGCAGTTCCGGCGGAGGCGGGTCCTCGGGGAGCTGGTAGTTTCGCGACTTGGCTGTGTGTGAAGATGCCCTTCCCCACTGCTCCTGCACCGCGCGAATCCACAATCCCCGACCTGTTACATTCCGTGCGACTCAACCTTCGCCATCTGTCTCAAGACTATTAGCAGGCGTTGTGCATCCGACCTGATCAGCCCACTGCCAGCCATCCCTGCCAAAACGGCATTTTCCGAACGGTTGAAAGACGTAAAGTTTTTTCGTGTTCAAAGTCCATATTTATATGTTAGTGTGTATTCGTCTCCGGAAGTAAAAAAGTAAAATACCAGACAATGGAGGTGAACTATGGAAATTCAGATGTCTGATGTGACTATCCACATCGATGAGACTTTGGATAGTGCGAAGCGGGAAGATCTGCGCGACAAGGTGCTTGCAGAAGCCGGAGTTATGGCGGCGGTCTTTCACAAGGAAAAGCCGCACCTGATGATCGTTGAATACAATCCTGACAAAAACAACTCTGCCAATTTGCTCAAGGCCGTCAGGAAACTAGGTATACACGCTGAGTTGATCGGCATGTAGCGAAAGGGGTGAGGGGCTTGCGCGCCAAAACCCCCGCCTTCCTCTTCTATCGAAGCGCTAGGTCCGCTGCAAAGTCGGCGTTCCGAGCACGCCTTCTTCCCCGGTAACACGCGCAATAATCACGGCCCCGCAGGAATCGCTGAATACATTGACCGAGGTGCGGCACATGTCCAGCACGCGGTCGACAGCCAGGATCAGGCCGATTGCCTCCACCGGCAAACCGATCGCCGCCAGAATAATGGCGATGGCGACCAGGCTGGCCGAGGGAATGGCGGCCACGCCGATGGAAGTGACCAACGCCATCAGCACAATGGTAAATTGCTGAACGAAACCGAGTTCGATGCCATACGCCTGGGCAATGAACATCGCCGCGACGCATTCATACAAGGCCGTGCCATCCATGTTGACCGTTGCACCGAGTGGCAACACAAAGCTGCTGGTGCGGTTGGAAACGCCGGCATTCTTTTCCACGCATTCCATGGTCAGCGGCAGCGTGGCCGCCGATGAACTGGTGGAAAAGGCCGTGAGCAGAGCCGGTGCCATGGCGCGGTAATGGCGCAGCGGATTGACGCGCCCGACGAACATAAGCAGCACTGGCAGCACCACCAGAAAGTGCACCGTCAGCCCCGCCAGCACACTGAGGAAGAACCACGCCAGCGGTACAAAGGCGGAATAAGCCGGTGCTGGCCACCACCTTGGCGACCAGCCCGAATACGCCGATGGGCGCGAACTTCATCACCCAATCGGTGATCTTCATCATCACCTGAAACACGCCTTGCCAGAAGTTGTACATGCTTTCCGCGTAGGCTTCATCGATCTTGGTCATGAAGAAGCCGAACAACAGGCTGAAGAAAATCAGTCCGAGCATCTGGCCATCTGCCGCCGCGGCCATCACATTGGTCGGCACCATGCGCAGGAATATCCCGACCAGATCGCCGGTGCCTTTGCCTTCCACCTTGGCGACCACGTCACTGGCATTCGCCGACAGGCCGATCAGGTGCTTGGCGGGTTCGCCATCCACCATGCCCGGCGCCACCAGGTTCACGATGACCAGACCCACCAGAATGGCGAGCAGGCTGGTCGTCAGGTAATACAGCAGGGTCTTCAGGCCCAGCCTGCCGAAGGCACCGCCCGAGCCGATACCGGCGATGCCGACGATGATCGACGACACCACCAGCGGCACGATCAGCATCTTCAGGGCATTCAGGAACAGGGTGCCGATAAAGTCGAACACGGCATAAAAGCGCACACCGAGCAGCTTCGACTCGGTCCCTGCCAGCATACCCGCCAATGACGGCCAGCAGCAGCGCAATGAGGATTTGCCAGTGCAGTTTCATTTTTAGCATTCGTGCAGACCTGTTCTGATGGAAAAGGATTATTGACAGATTATTCGGATTGCGACTTTCTTCCGACTTGTTTTTCCTTGAGGCGCTCAACGTGCAGGATCAACGTGTCCACGGTTTCCTTCAATAAATTCAGCTCATCGGGTGTCAGGTCGTTTAACTGTTCGAGGTTGAACTCGATCGTATCGATAATCTTTTTATGAGGGCGTTGCATTGGCCTCATAAAATAGGTTGTCACGGTTGCCACGATAGTCCCGAAGAACAACATTGAACCAACCACTATCCATACGCCGCCAATGAACAGAGCAGTGCCAGACGTCGGTGTATCGGCAATACCGGCAGTCGAAAATGCGGCCACTCCCCAATACAGTGCCTCACCATACGTTTGGATCGACGACCCTCCATTGTCCCGCTCTGCCAGATACACACCAGCGGAAAACAACAGCCACAGCGCTACCAGTAAAAGCACCATCTTTACAAATGGCGTGTGCGTAGAGATATCTTTTATGAATCTCTTGGATCGTGTATGCAGCCTTGCGCTTTGCATCGTTATCCCGGCTCCTCGACCTTGCCATCAACGTGCCGGGCGAAACGGCCACGCGCGGGATCGTGCACCTGGTCGCGTCGCGGCCACGGCCAGCCGCCGAACTGTGTGCGGCGATAATCCGCGTAGGCCTGTTCAATTTCGGCACGGCTGTTCATTACAAAAGGCCCATAGCTTGAAACCGGTTCGGCAATCGGACGCCCTTGCAGCAGCAGCAGCTGTGCTGCCACCTTGCCATTTTCAATCTCGGCATCCAGCGCCGGATTCAATGCGATGCCGTGTTTCGCTGCAATCTCGTTTCCCGCAAGCCGTATCGTCTCACCGGCGTAGAAATACAAACTGCGGTTGATCCCGGGTAGCGTGGCCGGCAAGGTAAAGCGCGCACCGTCCTCCAGCGTGATGAGCCAGATGGCAACGTGGTTGTCGGCAGTCGCGGCCCAGGAGTCCGGTGGTGGTGCCGGAGCATGCACCTCGCCCAGCGCGCCGGCGATTACTTCGATTTCAATCTTTTGACCGGCAACATCCTGCGTGCGGTACTTAGGTATCGAGTCGCGCCAGAACATGGTGAAATGCGGCTCCGCCATCTTGTTGACCGCCGGCAGGTTCAGCCAGATCTGAAACAGCTCCAGCGGATTGTCGCGATCGGCATTCAGCAGCGGAAACATCTCGGAATGCTGCACGCCCTTGCCGGCTGTCATCCATTGCACATCCCCGCTGCCGTAGCGGCCGGCCGCGCCCAGCGAATCGGCATGATCCACCAGGCCGGTGCGCACAATCGTCACCGTTTCGAAACCACGATGCGGATGCACCGGAAAACCCGGCACCACGTCACCGTGGTACATACGCCAACCGTCGATACCCTCGAAGTCGTTGCCGATGTCGCGCCCGGCGAGCGACGCCTGCGGCCCATGCTGTGCATTGCCTTTCGGATAAGAATCCTGGTGGTATACACAGAACAAGAACGGGTCGGCCGTCTGCCACTGAAAATCCAGCGGCCACACACGCACTACCAAGGCTTGGCTCATGCTTTGGATTCCTCCGAACACGTTGCTCAGTGAGGGCTGCCCAGAGAATAATTGATTTTCAACCTTCGCGGAAATATTTCTCCGGCTCCGACATCTTGAGAATTGGTGAGGAATTGCAAACCCGGTTTCCCCATCCGATCGCGATCGCCCGGTTCACAAGGCCAAGACCTGCAAAGCAAAGGGCCAGCACCCCTGAGTCCCATTACCCGGAATCGAGGTACTGGCCCTGCTAATCATTCCCTGCCATGCAGAAACGTTGGCCGGGACCTTGCCGGCCTTTGCAACCGCGTGATCGCCGACTATTCCTTCGCCACAGAAACCCTGTTGCGCCCTGCATCCTTTGCCGCATACAGCGCCTTGTCTGCCCGGTTCAGCAATACGTCGAGATTGTCCTCCTTCGAAACGAGTGAAGCGACGCCGATTGAAACTGTGAATTGCAGTGGCAAACCACCACTTTCCAGCGGGACCTTCGCCATGGCAAGGGCCGTCCTTAAACGTTCGGCGACCTCAACCGCTTCCTGCTGTTTAGTCTCCGGCAACAGGATGGCGAACTCCTCTCCACCAATACGTCCAATGGAATCGACCTCGCGCAAAATCTGCTGGCAGATCTCCGTCAACTTTATAAGCACGGCGTCACCGGCTTTGTGGCCGTGGCTGTCATTGATCTTTTTGAAGAAGTCGATATCCAGCATCAAAATTGAAAGCGGACTGTTATAACGCGCCGCGCGAAGAAGATCCTGGTTAGCCCTCTCCATAAAGTGACGTCGATTGCTCACGCCAGTGAGGTAATCGATATGCGCTTTGTTCTCGAGCTCAAGTTGTAGATAGTTCCGTTCTTTACTCAAAGTGCTCACAAACTGTGCCGTGAGCGAGAGACCGATAATAAACACGTTCATATCAAAAATATTGGGTTTGCCAGCTTCGACAAACGGGCCGACCCCATGGCCAGTCAGATACAGCGCGGAGGCGGCGATGATGCTGCCCGCGACGCACACACACATCAGCCCGCTGACCTCTGCAATCCAGATCAGCAAGGGCACAAAAACGACCAAGGCGGCTGAAATGCCCTCGGGGGCAAGATTGCCAAATGTCAGCCAGATGGCCGGGATTAGAAGCAGCAAAGGCAGGAGTGCTTTCTTTATCGCAGCCTTGATGTGTTCTGGCGCGGTAAAGGCAACGAGCAAGAGAGGCGTAATCTGCGATTGCCCCAGACTATTCCCTATCCACCAGCTTACCCAGGCGCGAATATATTCCTGCGTACCAGAAATACTTCCAGAGAGCAGCAACGTCGCCGTACCGAATGTGGCGCTGATTGGCTGCAGGACAAAAAAGATTATCAGGAGCAGCCACCTGAGATCACGCATGCGATTCAGGCCGGGGGATAATCCCAAACGCCTGAACAGAATGAATCCTATGATTGCTTCTATGCTGTTGATGGCGGAAATGGCGAATGCCGGCTCGATGCTTAAACCCCGGCTTACTGCCAGCGCAAACTGGCCCAGAAAAATACCTGGCCAGACGCGTGGACCGAACAGGATCGCCGCCGCCAGCGAGATCCCCTCGGGTACAAAGAATACGGGGGTGACTACCGAGTGTGAGACTTCAGTCAGGAAACTTGCATGGCCAAAAACAAAATACAGCGTGGCCAAAACCAGAATTTGGAATAGATATGGAGCTTTATATTCTGCAGGTGGATTCCAGGAATTCACCATTTGAGCCTCATAATCCAATTCAAGAATGCGATGGATGATATGTAGGCTTTGGTCCTTGAGTGCTCCTGATCTGATGTGGTTTCTTCCCTGGGTCCCGTTAAGGAAACCAGCCCTTGCTATTAAATATAGCAGCGTTTCTTGTGCCTGGCCGTATTTCGCTGCGTTATAGCGAAGAAATGACCATTCGATCGGGTAAGGAAGTTGGTTCTGCCCCCATGATATTCATCGATATTGGCATTTGCAGGGCGAGTACCCGATAGAATCGCCCTGTATCGGGCTGGCCAATGCGTGTTTTTAGAATGTTTTCCTCAGCGAAACTATAAAACCGCGCCCCGTCGTCACCGGGCTCACCGAGATGCCCTCCCAGCGTGAGGTAAAATACTCCGAGCTGGCAATGCCAATGGCGGCACCGGCCAACACATCTGCGTTGTCATGCTGCTTGGCGTGCACGCGGCTATAGCCGACGAATGCCGCCCCGAGGTAGGCCGGCAGGCCATAGTGCCAGCCGTAGCGCTTCTTTATATAGTGCGCCGACTGAAACGCGGCTGTGGCATGACCCGAAGGGAATGACTGGTTATCGCTGCCATCCGGCCTTTCCTTGTCTACCGAGTACTTGAGACCGAACGTCGCCAGCATCGACGTCGCGAATGCCTTGCTGAATTGCCAGCGGCCTTCCTCATCGTGGAGATAATACGTGGCTCCATAGGTCGTCGCCGGCATGAGATAGGCCAGGATATCACCAGCCGCCTCCGTGTTGTCCTTGGCGGCACCGCACACCGGCAGCATGACCAGCACAACTGTCCCGGTCAGCCTCCTGGCGAGCGCTTTCATCGACAGCAGATGCAGGGACAACGCTAGTGAATTTCCATGCAGCTCAAGTTAGCGCGGATTAATGCTCTTGCAATTCGCGATTCGTCAATTACTTGCAGTCTCCAATCCGCTTGCCGCTGATGTTACTGACCATATCCATGGTGCCGCCGTTGTCGCGCATCTTGTACTTTGACATGCCGGTGAATGAGGTCGCACTCGTGGTCATCGTGCCCGTACCGCTCATGGCGCCTTGGCCGGTGCAGACGATGCTCCAGGTCGCGGTGTTTCCCCTGAGCTTGTAATCCGTAATTTTGCAATTCTTGTCATCGGCCTGCGGTACAGTGCGATCGCCTTTCTCGATATCCTGTTTCGTGTAACAGTGCCGCACAGTCTGCGCCGGCATTTGCATTGGCATGCCGGTCATTTGCATGCGCGTCGTCACCTCCCACAGGCCGGGCTGCATGCCACCGGCGGCGAAGGCCGGCACAGGTGACAGGGAGAGAAGTAAAAATAGGACGGCGGTACGCTTCGTCATGGCGGTTCTCCAGTGTGAGGGCAAAAAGGGTTAGTAACCTTATTCCACTTACTACTCGCTATCGAGGTACTGTCCCCGATGATTGTTTGGACGGGTATTCATGTTATTCAACTGAGATCACCACTCTCTGATTCTCTTTGTGATCCTCGACCTCGACCAGTGTCCCGCTGAAGCCCGGAGTGGACGAGAGCCTGACGATCTCGTCGAGATCAATGCCTTTGTCACGAAGTGCGGCAGCCGCCTGCTTTGGTATCAGATTGGTGGCGACCTTGAGGATCCCGCCAGGAATCGTGACGGTTGTCTCCGGCTGTGCTTCGCCAACTTTAAAAACACGAATTTTCAGATCAGCCATGTTCTCCTTCCTGTCGCATTTCCTGAATAGAGAGGCACATTGTAGCTGGCACGGTTTCGATTGCTATGGCCTACAAAGCCGGTGCCAGCCCAGGCATGACTGGCTGTTCTCAGAACGAGAAGGTAAAACTGATCTCCGGGTAGGTTTCCGTGCATTCGTTATAAATGCTTTTGCTGCAATCCAGATAGTTCTCGTATACGGCACCAACTCCAATGAAGGCGTTACGTCCTGCGGCGAGGTAGACACCGGCACGCGCACCGGTGGAATTGAGGTCTGGTAGGCCGTCTATATAGGTATGGCGATAGAACGCTCCGACGTAGGGCGATATTTTCGGCACCTGGTAGAACACGTATTGCACCGACGGTGTAATCTTGTAAATGGTGGGATCGCCGCCAGTCCATGCCTCCACGTTCAGGCCGACGTTGAGACCATCGGTCACGTAATAATTCACACCCGCACCGAGAACCAAGTAATTGTCATTGAAGGCATAACCGTTGCCGACAACCACAGCCAGGTGGGTGCGTCCCTTGCTAAACACACCCGCCACGTCGGCGGCCGTGGCGGCGGGTGCGACGGCGGTTGTGGTGAGTATGGTCGCCACAATAAGAGTCGAGGTCTTGGTCATGAGCTGATCCTGTAGCAATGGGTTGGTGGCCACCCGCCGGTGCAGCGGGACAGAAACTATTCTACCCCGATCCCGGTATCCGGATAATCTGATAATGTGTCATGAACAAAATGTCGCCAAGCGGCATGGCGATGGGAACGCAAATGACCGCGGGTAAGGCCGGCCTCGCCACTCCCCCGTCACTGTCGCAACGGTGTGCATTGCGCAGGAACACCTCCAGCAGATAACCCCAGCGTGATGTCGCACCCGCGACGGGTTGAAGCGGGCAAGGCCTTACGTTATCGTCCACGCATGAAGATTAACCTTCAAGACGCCATTGACGCAGCGCTTGCCGGCGATTGGCAACGCGCGCACGAGACCGTGCAGCAGGACAGAGACGGACCGCTCGCATGCTGGATTCACGCCGTGCTGCACAAGATCGAAGGCGATGCGGGCAATAGCCGCTATTGGTATTCGCGGTCATCGCATTCGTATGGTGAATTTACCGACGCCAGGCAGGAGTTGGCGGCAATAAAATCCGAGCTGGAGAAAGGACACTAGGAACGGCACGCGCGTGCCGTCACGAAAACGGTGATTAGCCCCGGTCTTTTACTTTTTAATCGGGAAGGTGTAGCAAACGGCGGTGCCTTCCAGGACAACGGTGCCGTCGGCTAGCACAACTCGAGTCTCCAGTTCCGTGATGGGTTTGTCTTCGCGCACCTTGATGACTTTGACCTCACCGGTGATGGTGTCGCCCGGCCGGACCGGCGCCTTGAAATTCCAGTTTACCTGCAAGAACACGGTGCCCGGACCGGGGAGATCCTCCGCAACCACCGCATTGAGTATGGCGCTGGTCACGCCACCCTGGACCACAATGCCACCAAAGCGGGTCGCGCGGGCCACGTCTTCATCATAATGCAGTGGATTCCGGTCGCCACTGATCTGCGTAAACAACTCGATGTCGCGCGTGGTGATGGCTCTCGATCGCTGCGCGGTTTGATTCAGCCCGGGAGTTCCGTTTGGCCAGACGTCGCTTGTTGTCCCCATACCGCCTCCCCCATCGAAAACCGCGCCGTACGCTTTACTCGTGTGCTATTTCTTTCCGGCCACTCTGGCTTGCGCCGCCTTGTGGAAGCGCTCAATGGTGTTCAGGTGATCCCGATACTCTCCTCTCCCTGTCGCGATCTCGGCATCGTAGCTGGCAAGAAATCTTTTCGCGGCCCGGGCGACTGCCTCATTGTTTCCGCCACGTTCGGCAATTTCGTACTCCAGGGTGGTTGCCAACAGATGAGCGGGAACGGATTTGCGGATACTGTCGATTTGCGCACGGGCTTGTTTCGTATCGCCGGACGTGAGGTGGATCAGGGCCATATGGTAGCGGGCGTCATTGTCCAACGTGCCCAGATTGTTATAGGCCTGAATCGCCATCGGCGCGAACTGCTGTGCTTCCTCAGTATTCCCGTTTTCGCTCGCGGCCATTACCCGGTTGAATAGCCGATCCGCTGCCTCACGGGGCGACATGCTGGCAAGGTCCGGGGGCTGACCGGGTACGGTTAACGGGGTGGACAACGATTGCGAGAACCGTACCGGTGCAGGCGGCACCACACTACTGCCCCGATCAAACCAGGACAGCGTCGAAATAACGAGGGCGACTGTCGCGAGGCCCATGGCGACCCACGGCGCGATCGTTTGTACGTTCCTTTGTTTAGGCGCTGCCTGCCCCGCGAAGCTTGCTCCGCACTGGCTGCACGCGCGCGACCCGGGTTTTGCCTCGGCGCCGCACGACGGGCACTTGGAGATTATTGGAGCGCCGCAATGACTGCAGTAATTTCCGTCGGCGGGTTTGCTGCAGTTCGGACAGGCGAAGGTCTTGGTTTTCATCATTGCACCTTACCACGAGACGAGTTTAGAAAAATACGGATGTCTTCTGAGAGCACGCTGACATCAGTCTGGACTGCTCACTCTTTAGTTCCTCCTTCCCCTTTCTGCGTTCCTGCTATTTCTGCAAGATCCCAGATTTGCACAGTGGCGTCGTCGCTGGTTGACGCCAAGTAGCGTCCGCCCGGCGAGAACCGTACATACTCTCCGCACAACTCGTGTGACTTGAGTCGTACCAGTGGTACACCGTTAGCGGCATCGAGAATCTGAACCGCGCTGTCGCTGAAGCGACTGATGGTGGCGAGTCGGCGGCCATCCGCGCTCAGGTCGATCGAGATAATACTGCCGAAATGTTCGGTGTCGAGTATGGTCAGCGCGCCATCGGCAAGATCCCAACGAAACACCTTGAGCCAGCTCGCGCCGTACAGCCACGCGCCATCGGGTGTAAAAGCGAGATCATGCGCATCGGTCGGTGGCGCCGTCAGCGCCCGTGCCGGTTCACCCTGACGCCAAACGTATACCGCGCCGTCGTGACCACTCGAGGCATAACGCTGCGTCGATGCGTGGTAGGCCACGGCGCGCACGCCACGGCGATGTGGGTGCACGCTCTCGAGCAACTGTAAATTGGAAAGGCGCCAACGCCGTACCCAGCCATCGGTGTGACCGGTCACGATGCTGTCCCCAGTCACATCGACCGCCGCATCCGTTATGGGCGCCGGCGACAGCTCGCGCCGAAGCAACGACCCGGTGCCGGTCCAGAGTGCCAGGCTGCCATCGTAGCCCGCCGAAAAGACCTGTTCATCGGGAAGCAGGGCCAGGCCGTGCACCGAATCGGTATGCGCACGCCAGTGGCGTTGCAATTGGCCATCTGGTAGCGACCATACTGTAATTTCTCCGTTCGCTTCAGCGGAGGCCAGTGCAGTCGCGTTTGCATTAAAGGCAACAATACTGCGTTGCAGCGTATCGGTTTCGAGAGTCAGTCGGGGCACAACGGTGGGTGCGCCAGCGCAACCGGCGAGAAGCGCTGCCAG
The DNA here is from genome assembly GCA_963698375.1 of uncultured Pseudomonadota bacterium. Taxonomy (GTDB): domain Bacteria; phylum Pseudomonadota; class Gammaproteobacteria; order Acidiferrobacterales; family UBA6901; genus UBA6901. The sequence continues at coordinate 11,009 of CAVOQN010000005.1, read as the reverse complement.
CAGTAATACCCAATGTGCTCGTCCGTGGCGCATGTGGCACTTTGTGAAAACACCGTTACACCAGAATACCCGACTCAGGCTGTCTTTACATATCCCATGGGGTTTGTGCCCTTGAAAGCGGAACCGATCGGTACCAGATAGAAAACCGTACTGTTCGAAAGAGGATGGATAGCGTGAGCGCATACGTGCATGTCATCAGCGATCAAGATGTGGCCGTTCGGGCCTGCGGACGCGCGTGCCCGGACATGAACCCGTTAACGCTGCCGGCCATTCCGGTTCCGCCTCCACTGTCGCTCTCGGCACTCATCCGCGCGCATCCGGATTTGGTGATCAAAGTCGAATGGCTCGAAGCCATGGAAGCCGACGAAACCATTCATTAACCGGGAAACCGGACCAGATCTCGGTATACGTATTATTCAGGGGAACAGTGCTCTAACCCCGGTTTTCCTTACGGCAGAAAACTCTCCGTGTGCGCCAGTTTGCGCGGCAGGTATTCGTCGATCACGTAGTTGAGCCCCCACTTGGCGAGCGCCTGCTGCTCGGCGCGCACGCCCATCGTTCAGCAGCTGTTCAATCGCGGCGATCCACGCCGGCGTGCTGGCAAAGAACGGGTCGTTCTTCAACGCATCCTGCGCGCGCTTGATGTCGGTCTTGCTCAGCGGGTGGGTCGCATCCTCCAGCCCGAACTCGGTGATGTCCTGGGGCGTCACGCCCAGATACTGCGCGCGCGGGACACAGAAGAACTGGTTGATGTGCGCGGCGTTGCCGGATCCCACCTTCAGGGTGCGGTAGATATTCGCGAACCCGTAGGGATCGCAGTCAACAAAGCAGTACACCGGCAGGTTGCCGTCGTCGGAGAGTCGGCGGATAAAACGGCGCGTGGCGCGGGTCGGCACGCCGCCCATCTCCACCAGGATGCAATTGGCATTCTTCCAGAAGCGATGGTTGTTCAGGCGCTGGAACATGCCGCCGGTTTCGATGGCGAGCACGAACGCGGCCTTGGTGCGAAACTTAAGTCGCTCGACCGAACGCGGAATGCTGTAGGCACCGCTGCCGAGGTTGGCGCAGTCGATCTCCAGGCGTGCGCCGCTCTCGGGATCGGTGTCGAGCACCACCAGGTTGCCGGCCACCGAGCCGCCGTGGGATTCGGGATAGAAACGCAACTGTTCTCGCGACAGCCCATGCCGTGACGCCAGCGCCTCGATGTCGTCCATGATGGCGTCCGACTCCGCCTGCTCGTCGAAGCGGCACTCGCCCCAGTTCTTGCTGATGTAATACGCCTCGCGCTTGGTGGCGAAATCGTTGTGCTGCACCATTTCGCGCGACGCCGCCATCAAGCGCAAGGTCTGGGCAAAGGTGCGCACGGTGTTAACGGTGAGGGTGCGCGACTTCATCGCCTCCCCGAGTTCCAGATAACCCTTGGCCGCGTCGTAGCTGACATTCTCCAGCCCGCGCACCGGCAGCTCGATATGCGGCAGTTCGCCGCGGCCGATGCTCGCGCGCACCGCCTCGGCCACGTTATCGATCACCGCCATCGCGCGCGCATCGAGCTCCGTGGGTTTCGGTGTGTTCTTGTTCTCGGTGTCATGGGCCATCACACTTTCCTCTTCTTGTTGAGCACGTCATCCAGCCGGTCCACCGTGGCATTCCGCTCGGTGTCGCTAAGACCCAGGATCTCCTGCAGCGCAATGCCGACATGCGGCAGATACTGTTCGATATGAGTGCGTTTGTCGTACTCGCGCTTCAGGCGCTGCGTGCGGTGCAGGTATTCGGCCAGCTGGCGCCCGCACGCCTGCAAACCCAGTTTCAGTTCCTTGACGATCTCGGGATACGGCGCAATCGCCTCCTTGGCCTCGGAAGTGAACGGCACCCACACCGAGGCAAGGTGCACCACGATCGCGAGCGGCGCGACCGGCAAACCACGCTTTGGTTGCTGCAAGCCGTAGGCGCGCCAGTTGGTCTGAATCACGGCCTTGGTTACGGCGCACGCACCCTGCTCGTACAGCAACGGCACGCGATTGGCGAAGCGCAGCAGGTACGCCGGTTCCTCCGCGCGCAAGATCATTTCCGTCGCCGGTCGCATGCTGGCGCGCGCCGGTTTTGAGAATATGCCCGCCCGCGTCAACCGCCAGCCCGACGCCGCCGGGCGCGCCGTAGGCGATCGCCACCTCGACCTGAAACGGGTTGCCGCGATACACCGCCGGCGGGCGTGACACCGCCACAAAAAAATCCGCCGCGACTTCCTTGCGCAATCCCGTCTCCAGCAGGGCTTCGCCGATCGGCGCCAGGCAATCGGTGCGCGGGGCGGACACCGGCACCTTCTGAATCGCGCGATACAGGGCGCTCGCCTGCGCGTGCGCAATGTGCCGCGGGTGGGATCGTTCGCTCAGGCGCAGCGCCGCGACGCGCACGATCTCCCGCGCGGTCTTGTGCCCGACGCGGGAAAATTCGTTTTCCAGAAACTGCAGCAGCGTGCGGCTGTGGGTGCTGCCCAGCATCTGAATCAGGCGGCCCAGTTCGACACCGTGCGGATGCGGCTTGATCTCGCGCGGTCGCGGCGGCAACTCTCTGGAAGTACGCTCGTAGCGCACCTGCTCGCCCCGCGGGTCGGTGAACTCAATGCGCACGTGCGGATTCGCGATCGCAGTCTGCTTCAGGTACAGGTCGATGGAGTGCGGGCCCTTCTGGTAGTGGCCTTCCAGTTCGGCCTCCACGCGCGTGCCATGCGGCCGGTCCCATTTCAGGTGCGCCTTCTTGTGCAGTTCCGGGCGGTTCTTCGCGGTGTCGATGGAAACGAACATCTCGGTGGCGAGCTTTTCGCCGCGCACGCGACTGACGATGTGCAACGGCTTGCCGGTGGTGAGCTGGGCGTACATGCCGGCCGCGGCAATGCCCATGCCCTGCTGTCCGCGCGACTGGCTGAGCTTGTGAAACCTGGAACCGTACAGGAGTTTGCCGAAGATGCGTGTGATCTGCTTTTCGACGATGCCCGGTCCGTTGTCCTCGACCGCCACGCGAAACACACCGTCTTCCTCGTCGAACACCTCGACCCGGAGTTCCGGCAGGATGCCGGCCTCCTCGCAGGCGTCGAGGGCGTTGTCGACCGCCTCCTTCACCGTCGTCACCAGCGCCTTGGCGCCGGAATCGAAGCCGAGCAGGTGGCGATTCTTCAGGAAGAACTCCGAGACCGAGATCACGCGCTGGCGATCAGCCATCTCGTCCGCGGTGCGGTAGCCTTCGTTCTTTTCCGTCGTGGTCATCGGACGCTCCACCGCGCGCTGGCAATGCCCTTACGTTAACGCCAGCGCCAGCCGGGCGCCAGCGGCGCGCCCACCGTTTATACAAAGAGATGTGTAAAACCAGGTTAGAGAAAATATTCACTAATACTAGAGACAATTGCTCTCTAGTACGGTTTTATTGTTTGGTATCGACTATCACGCCGCCTTCTGTCGCTCAATCATGAGCTTGAGGCCCAGGGCACGCAGTAGCTCCATGATGGTATCGATCTTGGGATTACCGCGCCGTGATAGCGTGCGGTAAAGACTCTCGCGGCTCACGCCTGCTGCCTTCGCCAGCGCACCCATGCCGCCTTTTGCCTGCGCCACATTGCGCAGCGCTTCCAGAAGCACCGCCGGTTCGCCGTCTTCAAGCGCGGCGTTGAGGTAGGCAACGATATCTTTCTGGGTCTTCAGGTAGTCCGCGGTCTTGAATGCAGTAGCTTTCATGTTTGTCTCCGATAGGCTCGCCAGTACGATTGCGCCTGCTTAATATCTCGGTCTTGCGTGGATTTATCGCCACCGCACAGCAGAATTACGATGAATTTACTTTCGCGCGCGAAATACACGCGGTAGCCCTTACCCTCGAATATCCGGAGTTCGAATACACCCCGGCCGACTGACTTCCAGTCACCCGGAAGATCGAGCCTCAGGCGATCGAGTTGAACGAGTATCCGCGCCTTCGCGCGCCCGTCCTTGAGCTTGGCGATCCACCGATCGAATGGCACCACGCCATCCGAATGGTGGTACTTGCGGATTTCGATCACCAGACAAGTGTAGCCTATGTGCTACACATGGTCAATTGGGGTACCGGACAATTCAGGTGCCAGATCGCCTGCAATATCCTGAAGATGCTCCAATGCCACTTCGAGGTTGCTGTACACGATCGACTGACGTTTAGCGCAAGCCTACCGACACGTGGTAACAATATTCATCAACCCAATCCACTGCTGACATTCAGCAGTTACTGGGTGTGGTATGCAACATCGGCGCCGAAGATAGCAGGGTTGGCGAACCTCATCCGGTTTGATTCGTAGACGGGAGGTTCAAACCGTGATGCCCCGGTCTCCTACGGGAATGCCGGGAATCCCGGGAATGCCGCTGCCGATGAAATAACCCATGGCCGCATAGCCAAGCCCGGCAAGAATGGCCAGCAGCACCGAACCCAGCAACGAGGTGCCGAGGATGTACTTGAAGGAAAGCAGGAATCCCACTGGCGCGAGCAGAAAGCCCCAGGGGCCGGTGAGAATCGCGAGCAGGAATGCAACCAGCATGCCGGCGGCCAACGACGCGACCGACCGCCACAACGTGGGGTATTTGGCGCCAATCACACGCGCGGCCAACCACACCGGCGTCGAGAACACCACGACAAAGCCAACCAGGAAGATGAGTGCGGGCAGGCCCGTTAGATTGAAACTCATAGACGCTCCAGCGGTGGGTGAAACTCGTGGTTCACAAACAAAGCGGTCTGGCGCCGTGTTTGCGCGCGGCACGCGCATGCCAGGAACCTTGTCTGCTTCCACTTCATGTTAGCTGCCTACCGTTTCGCGCCCCTGCACCAGCACGATATCTGCATCCGCTGCGCCAAGGCGATGTTTCGCAAGCTCCTGATACTCGCGTGAGTTAAACCAGGCCCTGGCTTCGGATTTGCCTGGAAACTCAATCAACACCGTGCGCGTGACATCCCAGGTGCCTTCCAACAACTCGGGGCTTTCGTCTACAGAAAGTAACTTGCCCTTGAACTTGGCCAAAACCTCCATAAAGCCCGCGATATAGTTTGAGTAACCTGAACGATCATGAATTTTGACTCTCGCAATCAGATAGGTCGACATGCTATTTCCTCCGAGCAGCGCTGGCACCGAACGGGCTGTTCCCTTTCAGGTGCCGCAAAAGGTTTTAGATACCACTTCGTCCGGTTCCGGCGGCAGACGATAACGCTCGTTCCCGGGCTGCTCGACATACGGATTCTGCAGCACCGCGTGCAGTGCGTGAAACACCGAAAAATCCCCGCGGTCTTCGGCGGCGCGAATCGCCGCCTCGATTTGATGGTTGCGCGGGATAACCACCGGGTTCACCGCTTGCATGCCGGCCTGCCGTACTTCTTCACTTTGCGGTTCGCGCTGCAAACGTTGGCGCCACTGCGCGAGCCAGTCATCCATTGCCGTGGGCTCGGCAAACAAACCGCGCAGGGCTGCCTCGTGCGCGGGTACACCCGCACCGAGGCGCGAGAGGTGATAGAACGTGAGCGTGAAATCCGCCTCGTTGTCGTCCATCAGGTTGAACAAGGCCTCGATCAGTGCTTTGTCCTGCGCATCGGAATCCACACCCGCCGTGAGGCCGCACTTGGCGCGCAGGCCCGCCAGCCACGCGGCTTCATACTGGCCTTTGTAGGTTTCGAGATGGGTTGTCGCAATCTTCACCGCGTCGTCAGACGATTCCGCCAAGAGTGGCAACAGGGTTTCGGCCAGGCGCACCAGGTTCCACACGCCAATACCCGGCTGGCTGTTGTAGGCGTAGCGCCCGTGGCGATCGATTGAACTGAACACGCGCTGATGTTTATAGCCATCCATAAACGCACAGGGCCCGTAATCGATGGTCTCACCGGCAATGGACATGTTGTCGGTATTCATCACCCCGTGAATAAATCCAAACTGCATCCAGCGTGCGATCAACCGTGCCTGGCGCGCGATCACCGCCGCGAGCAAGGCCACATAAGGTTGCTCGGCTGTTGCCACTTCCGGATAGTTGCGTTCGATAACGTAGTCCGCCAGTTTCTTCACCGCCTCGACATCACCGCGCGCGGCGAAATACTCGAACGTGCCCACCCGCACAAAGCTTGACGCCACGCGCGTGATCACACCGCCCGGCAACGGCCGCTCGCGCGCCACCGCCTCGCCGGTGGCAACCGCGGCCAGTGCGCGCGTGGTCGGCACACCGAGCCGGTGCATCGCCTCGCTCACCAGGTATTCGCGCAACACCGGCCCGAGCGCCGCGCGGCCATCGCCGCCACGCGAATAGGCCGTGCGCCCGCTGCCCTTCAACTGCACGTCATAGCGAACACCATCCGGCGCGCGCAGCTCGCCAAGCCAGATCGCGCGCCCATCACCCAGCTGCGGAACGAAGTTGCCGAATTGATGCCCCGCGTACGCCATCGCCACCGGCTCGGCCCCGGCCGGCAGCGCGTTGCCGGAAAACACGCTCCGCCAGTTCCGCATCACTGACATCGTCCACCGACATGCCCAGCTCGCGCGCCAGCGCGTGATTGAATTTGATCAACGACGGCCCGGCCACCGGCGCAGGTTGCGCCTTGGCAAAGAAAGGTTCGCCCAGACGGGCGAAGCGATTATCAAAGGGAATGTGAATCACGTTTAATGTACCGGCAGCACCAGACCAGGTGACAGTGTAACCGAGCAGACGTTCGTTAAAGACCGGGAAATGTTAGGGGTATGAGATGGGTCCTAGCTCTTGCAATGCAAACCCCGCCCGGCGTCACACAGTAAAGCCCGCCTGAGAACTCCAGGTACGGCGGCCTTGGCGTGAAACAACTCCTCTTGCCGCTCGAGAATCTGACGACCGATAATCATGCGTTAATGGATATTGGTCGTCGATCATCCCGCAGAGCGCGTTGCCATTTGCATTAGTCCCAATATGGGACTATATTGTTGTCCATGCGGGTAATCGCGCTGAGCGCCCTGAAAGCTTTCTGGGAAAATAGCCCCTCTCGCCAGGACGCCCGGGAACCGGCCCTCGCCTGGTACCGGCACACCCTCAAGGCCAACTGGGGATCGCCGGCGGAATTGAAGCGCGACGTCGGCACTGCGAGCATCCTCAAGGATGGACGGGCCGTGTTTAATATCGCCGGCAACAAGTATCGAATCGTGGTCTGGATCAACTACAGCTACCGCGTGGTGTATATCCGCTTCATTGGAACCCATGCCCAGTACGACCGGATCGACGCACAAACAATCTGAGGATTGGTAACCATGGACATCAAACCCATCAAGACGAAAGCCGACTATCAGGCCGCCCTCAAGGAAATCGAGACGCTGATGGATGCCAAACCCCGCACGCCCAAAGGCGATCGGCTCGAAGTGCTGGTGACACTGGTGGAGGCCTACGAGGCCAAACACTACCCGCTCGACTTGCCTGATCCGGTTGAGGCGATCAAGTACACAATGGAAAGCAAAGGGCTGACCGTGAAGGATCTGGAACCGATGATCGGCCGTTCCAACCGTGTTTATGAAATTCTCAGCCGCAAGCGGCCGTTAACACTGAAGATGATCTGGGAACTGCACCGCAAACTCGGTATCCCTGCTGAATCCCTGGTTCGGCCATCGAAGACTACTCGCGCCGCATGATTATCCGATCATCGCCCGCTTAGCGGACAGCCCATTAAGCGCAGGTTAACGGACTAGCGGAAAGGAATCCGTGGTCTGAGCTAACCCGCCTGCCTCGGACACTTTTGAAGGTAGACAATACCCGAGGAGGTGTCAGATGGGAAAGCCGAAGAACAAGCTGAACCCGGCTTTGCAAGATAACAGGCGCGCAGCACCCGCGTATGTGGAAAAGTGGTTAAGATCGAAATTTCTGGAGGACTCCGGGACCGGGTAGAGGCCGCCCAGTCCCGCTGCCGGCTAGCCGGATTTTCTTCGCCTCGGCTGGAGCGGCGGCCGCTTCCTCCGGCTCGCCCTGCCACATCATTTCATAACCGATCTCGTAGGTGTCCGTGCAGAATTCTCCGACCGCCTCGAATTTTTTCTTGAATGCATGGTCGGCATGCGAGCGCTCGTGCTGCTCGAACGATTTCCAGTACGTCAGGATCGCGACATGGTCTTCGGTCTTCTGCTTCGAATCAAACGACCCTTCCTCGGACACAAACCCGGTGTATTTGAACACCTGGCCACCGATAAAACCGCCCTGGTCATCGCCATAGGTGTTCTTCACCACGTTGCACATCTCACCAACAGCCAGTTCGACGTCCTCCTTGGTAACACCCGGTTTGAGTTTAAGAACGTTAAACAGCATTACAGAACCAAAGAGGATATAGTTTCACAATTCCCTTTGGTTCTGTAATGCTGTTTAACGTTCTTAAACTCAAACCGGGTGTTACCAAGGAGGACGTCAACTGGCTGTTGGTCATGTGCGACGTCATCATGAACACCTATGGCGGAAATTCACCCAGCGGTTTATCGGCGGCCAGGTGTTCAAATACACCGGGTTTGTGTCCGAGGAAGGGTCGTTTGATTCGAAGCAGAAGACCGAAGACCATGTCGCGATCCTCGCAGCGTACTGGAAATCGTCGAGACGGCGCGAGCACTCGCATGCCGACCATGCATTCAAGAAAATTGAGGGCGGTCAGAATTCTGCACGGACACCTACGAGATCGGTTATGAGATGATGTGGCAGGGCGAGCCGGAGGAAGCGGCCGTCGCTCCAGCCGAGGCGAAAAAATCCGGCTAGCCAACAGCGGGACTGGGCGGCCTCTACCCGGTCCCGGATTCCTCCAGAATTTCGATCTTAACCACTTTTCCACATACGCGGGTGCTGCGCGCCTGTTATCTTGCAAAGCCGGGTTCAGCTTGTTCTTCGGCTTTCCCATCTGACACCTATTGGGTATTGTCTACCTTCAAAAGTGTCAGGCAGGCGGGTTAGCTCAGACCACGGATTCCTTTCCGCTAGTCCGTTAACCTGCGCTTAATGGGCGGTCCGCTAAGCGGGCGATGATCGGATAATCATGCGGCGCGAGTAGTCTTCGATGGCCAAACCAGGGGATTTCACAGGGGTACCGAGTTGTGCAGTTCCCAGATCATCTTCAGTGTTAACGGCCGTTGGCTGAGAACTTCATAAACACGGTTGGAACGGCCGATCATCGGTTCCAGATCCTTCACGGTCAGCCCCTTTGCTTTCCATTGTGTACTTGATCGCCTCAACCGGATCAGGCAAGTCGAGCGGGTAGTGTTTGGCCTCGTAGGCCTCCACCAGTGTCACCCACACTTCGAGCCGATGGCCTTTTCGGGCGTGCGGGGTTTGGCATCCGTCAGCATCTCATTTCCTTGAGGGCGGCCTGATAGTCGGCTTTCGTCTTGATGGGTTTGATGTCCATGGTCTCCGATATCCTTCAGATGTTTGTCGTCAATCCGGTCGTACTGGGCATGGGTTCCAATGAAGCGGATATACACCACGCGGTAGCTGTAGTTGATCCAAGCCACAAATTCGATACTTGTTGCCGGCGATTAAACACGGCCCGTCCATCCTTGAGGATGTTCGCAGTGCCGACGTCGCGCTTCAATTCCGCCGGCGATCCCCAGTTGGCCTTGAGGGTGTGCCGGTACCAGGCAGGTTCCCGGCGTCCTGGCAGAAGAGGGGCTATTTTCCCAGAAAGCTTTCAGGGCGCTCAGCGCGATTACCCGCATGGACGACAATATGGTCGTATTGGGACTAATGCAAATGGCAACGCGCTCTGCGGGATGATCGACGACCAATATCCATTAACGCATGATTATCAGTCATGAGATTCTCGAGCGGCAAGAGGAGTTGTTTCACGCCAAGGCCGCCGTACCTGGAGTTCTCAGGCGGGCTTTATTGTGTGACGCCGGGCGGGGTTTGCATTGCAAGAGCTAGGACCCCTCGTCTCCTAACATTTCCCGGTCTTTAACGAACGTCTGCTCGGTTACACTGTCACCTGGTCTGGTGCAGTCGGGACATAAAACGTGATTCACATTCCCTTTGATAATCGCTTCCGCCCGTCTCGGCGAGCCTTTCTTGCCAAGGCGCAACCCGCGCCGGTGGCCGGGCCGTCGTTGATCGGCGCGCGATCTGGCTTTCGTGGTGAACAAGGTATCAGAACTGGCGAGCTTGTTTTCCGGCAACACGCTCCGCCGGGGCGGAGCCGGTGGCGATGGCGTACGCGGGCGTCCGATTTGGCAACTTCGTTCCGCAGCTCGGTGATGGGCGCGCGATCTGGCTTGGCGACTGCGCGCGCCGGATGGAGTGCGCTATGACGTGCAGCTGAAGGGCAGCGGGCGCACGGCCTATTCGCGTGGCGGCGATGGCCGCGCGGCGCTCGGCAGGTGTTGCGCGAATACCTGGTGAGCGAGGCAATGCACCGGCTCGGTGTGCCGACCACGCGCGCACTGGCCGGTTCCCCACCGGCGAGGCGGTGGCGCGAGCGGCCGTTGCCGGGCGGTGTGATCACGCGCGTGGCGTCAAGCTGCGGGTGGGCACGTTCGATTGCCTTTCGCCGCGCGCGGTGATGTCGAGGCGGTTATGACTGACCGGTTTGCGTCATCGAACGCAACTTGCCGGAAGTGGCAACAGCCGAGCAACCTTATGTGGCCTTGCTCGCGGCCATGAGCGCCAGGCACGGTTGATCGCGCGCTGGATGCAGTTTAGATTTATTCACGGGGTGATGAACACCGACAATATGTCCATTGCCGGTGAGACCATCGATTACGGGCCCTGTGCGTTTATGGATGGCTATAAACATCAGCGCGTGTTCAGTTCAATCGATCGCCACGGGCGCTACGCCTACAATAGCCAGCCGGGTATCAGCATGTGGAACCTGGTGCAAGGCGTGGCCGAAACCCTGTTGCTCACGGAATCGTCTGACGACGCGGTGAAGATTGCCACGACCCCATCTCGAAACCTACAAAGGCCACTATGAAGCCGCGTGGCTGGCGGCCTGCGCCGGGGGTTGAGCCTGCACGGCGGGTGTGGATTTCAGGGCGATACGTT
>CAVOQN010000004.1:0-12639 GCA_963698375.1 uncultured Pseudomonadota bacterium | reverse complement strand
CCGCTGGTGCCGGTGGATCTCGCGGTCGATCACTCGGTCGTCATCGACGTGCATAACTCGGTCGACGCGCTGCGCAAGAACATGGAAATCGAGTTCGAACGCAACGGTGAGCGTTACAGCTTCCTCAAGTGGGCCAAGCAGGCGTTCTCCGGCATCCGCGTGGTGCCGCCGGGCAACGGTATCTGCCACCAGGTCAACCTCGAATACCTGTCGCGCGGCGTCTGGGAAAAAGACGGCGTTGACTACCCTGATTCCACCGTCGGCACCGACTCGCACACCACGATGGTCAACGCCATCGGCGTGCTCGCCTGGGGCGTGGGTGGCATCGAAGCCGAAGCCGGTATGCTCGGCCAGCCCTACTACTTCCTGACACCGGACGTCGTCGGCGTGCACATGACCGGCAAGCTGCGCGAAGGCGTCACGGCAACCGACCTCGTGCTGACGGTCACCGAACTGCTGCGCAAGACCAAGGTTGTGAACAAATTCGTTGAGTATTTCGGCGAAGGTGCCGCATCGCTTTCACCGACCGACCGCGCCACCGTCGCCAACATGGCGCCCGACTACGGTGCGACCTGCGGCTTTTTTGCGATCGACGACAAGACGCTCGAGTATTACCGCATGTCGGGCCGCGAGGAACACTGCGACGCCATCGAGTCCTACCTCAAGGCGCAGGGCATGTACGGCATCCCGAAAAAAGGCGAGATCGATTACTCGCAGGTCGTCGAACTCGACCTGTCGACCGTGCGACCCAGCGTCTCCGGTCCGAAGCAGCCGGAGGACCGCATCAACCTCGAAGGCATCAAGGCACGCTTCACTGAACTCTTCTCCAAGCCCGTCGCCGAAAGCGGCTACAACAAGCCCGCCGCCGATCTGGCGAAACGTGTGCCAGTCACCAACAAAACCATCGGCGACGTCGGCCATGGCGACATCAGCATCGCCGCGATCACGTCCTGCACCAACACCTCCAACCCGTGGGTATTGCTCGCCGCCGGCCTCGTCGCCAAAAAGGCTGTCGAAAAAGGCATGAAGCCGCACCCGCGCGTCAAAACCTCAATGGCGCCCGGCTCCAAGGTTGTTACGGCGTACCTGAAAAATGCCGGCCTGCTGCCTTATCTGGAGCAACTCGGCTTCCACGTGGTTGCCTACGGCTGCACCACCTGCATGGGCCTGGCCGGTCCGCTGGACAAGGATCTCGAAGAAGCCATCGTCAAAAACGACGTGATATCCGCTGCGGTACTCTCCGGCAACCGCAACTTCGAAGCGCGTGTGCATCAAAGTCTGAAAGCCAACTTCCTGATGAGCCCGCCGCTGGTCGTGGCCTTTGCGCTCGCCGGCACGGTGCTGAAAAACATGGACACCGATCCCATCGGCAATGACAAGGACGGCAAACCGGTATTCCTGAAAGACCTGTGGCCCACGCCCGCCGAAGTCGAGGCACTGATGAAGTTCGCCACCGACAGCAAGAACTTCAAGCGTGAATACGGCGACCTTGCCGGTGCCAAGGACCTGTGGGATGCCATTCCCGAGACCAAAGGTGCCCTGTTCCAGTGGGATCCGAAATCAACCTACATGCTCGAACCGCCGCTGTTCGAAGGCTTCCACAAGGAACTGCCGAAAATCAGCGACGTTAAAGGCGGACGCGCGCTCGGCATTTACGGCAACAAGCTGACCACCGACCACATCAGCCCGGTGGCGCCCATCCGCAAAGGTACGCTGGCCGGCGACTGGCTGGTTGCAGCGGGCAGCACGGACCTCTCGAGCTTCGGTTCGCGCCGCACCAACCACGAAGTCATGGTGCGCGGTGCATTCGCCAATCCGCGCATCAAGAACCTGCTCGTTCCCGGCAGCGAAGGCAGCGTGACCCTGCATCAGCCCAGCGGCGACAAGATGACCATTTACGAAGCCTCGATGCGCTACCAGAAAGACAAGGTGCCGCTGTTCGTATTCGGCGGTGAGGAATACGGCACCGGCTCCTCGCGCGACTGGGCGGCCAAGGGCACGCAAATGCTCGGCATCAAGGTCGTCGTTGCCCGCGGCTATGAGCGCATCCACCGCTCCAATCTCGTCGGCATGGGTGTGCTGCCCTGCCAGTTCAAGGGTGCGGACAGCGTGCAGTCGCTGGGCATCACCGGCGACGACACCTTCGATTTGATCGGTGTCGAGGGCGGCAACATCAAGCCCCTGCAGGACGTGACACTGATCATTCATCGCAAGGACGGCAGCACCAAGAATGTCACTGTCACGCTGCGCGTCGATTCGCCGATTGAAGTCGACTATCTTAAGCACGGCGGAATTCTGCCGTTCGTTCTCCGCGAATTGATGGCTGCTGCATAACATGAACCGTCGCGGCCGCGCAGAACGAACGGCTTTGCCGGAATTTACAGCGCGCAGTCAAGTTGCGCTCGTACTCCGCTAGCTGATGGCAGCCGCTTAATCCAGTACACGTCTAGGACTACACAACATGGCTCAAGATACATTCAAAACCCTGAAGGAATTCACGCCTTCTCCTGGTAAAACCGGCAAGTACCACAGTCTGGCGGCCCTGGAAGCCGCAGGACTGGGCAAGGTCTCTCGCCTGCCGCGCTCGATCCGTGTCGTACTCGAAGCGCTGGTGCGCCACTGCGACGGAAAACGGGTCTCGGAAGAACACGTCAAAGCGCTGGCCGCCTGGCAGCCTAACGGCAAACGCACTGCCGAGATTCCGTTCATCGTCGTGCGCATCGTGCTGCAGGACCTGATCGGTTTCGGCACGCTGAACGATCTCTCCGCCATGCGCGCAGCCGCCGAACGCCTCGGCATGTCGCCAGACAACATCGAACCGCTGGTGCCGGTTGATGTGGTCGTCGACCACTCCGTGGAAATCGACGTCTACAACAGGCCGGATGCCGTGCAACGCAATCAGGAAATCGAATTCAAGCGCAATGCCGAGCGTTACAGCTTCGTCAAATGGGCGCAGGGTGCCTTCAAGACCGTGCGCGTAGTACCGCCCGGCAACGGCATCATCCACCAGATCAACATGGAACATCTGTCGCGCGGCGTCTGGGAAAAAGACGGCGTGTGGTTTCCCGATACCGTGTTCGGCACCGACTCGCACACCACCATGGTCAACGGCATCGGCATCGTCGCCTGGGGTGTGGGCGGCATCGAAGCTGAAGCCGGCATGCTCGGCCAACCCAATGCCTTCCTGACGCCGGACGTGGTCGGTTGCCACATGACCGGCAAGCTGCGCGAAGGCGTCACCGCAACTGATCTTGCACTCACCGTCACTGAACTCATGCGCAAGACCAAGGTGGTCGGAAAATTTGTCGAATATTTCGGCGCAGGCGCTGCCGCACTGACCGCCGCCGACCGCTGCACAGTGGCCAACATGGCGCCCGAATACGGCGCCACCATGGGTTACTTTCCGGTTGACGAAAAAACCGTCGATTATTTCCGCACCACCGGCCGCGAGCCCGAGCTGGTGTCAGCGATCGAGGCCTATTACAAGGCACAGGGCATGTTCGGCATGCCCAAAGCGGGCGAAATCGATTACAGCCAGATCATCGAACTGGATCTGGACAGCATCGTGCCCAGCCTGTCCGGCCCGAAACGCCCGCAGGACCGCGTCAGCCTGCCCGAGCTCGGCCGCAATTTCGACATGCTGTTCTCCGCCCCTGCCGACAAAAACGGCTATGCCCGCCCTGCTGCCGATCTCAACCGCCGCGAGCCCACGGGACACGAATTCGACGTCGGCCATGGCGACGTGCTGATCGCATCCATCACTTCCTGCACCAACACCTCCAATCCGGCGCTGCTGCTCGCCGCCGGGCTGCTGGCCCAGCGCGCTGTGGAAAAAGGTCTGATGCCGCACCCGCGCATCAAGACCTCGCTCGCACCCGGCTCCAAGGTCGCCACCGCCTACCTCCGAGACGCCGGCCTGCTGTCGTCTCTGGAAAAACTCGGCTTCGGCGTCGTCGCCTACGGCTGCACTACCTGTATGGGCGCCTCCGGCCCGCTGGATGCCAAGATCGAGGAAGCAGTGGTGTCGAAAGACCTGGTCACCTGCGCCGTGCTCTCCGGCAACCGCAACTTCGAAGCCCGCGTGCACGCCAACCTGCGCGCCAACTACCTCGCCAGTCCGGCGCTGGTTGTCGCCTATGCGCTGGCCGGCACGGTGCGTACCGACCTCACCAAGGACCCGCTGGGCAAGGACAAGGCCGGCAAGCCGGTCTACCTGAAGGATCTGTGGCCCACCGACGCCGAAGTCGCCGCGCTGCTCAAGTTCGCGTCCAATGCAGACAACTTCCGCCGCGAATACGGCGATATGTCGGGCAACAAGAAACTGTGGGAAGCCATACCCACCATCAAGGGTGCGGTCTATGAATGGGATGAAAAATCGACTTTCATCAAGGAGCCGCCGTTTTTTGAAGGCGTCACCCGTAAGCTGGACAAGATTGACGACATCAAGGGCGCACGCGCGCTGGCCATCCTCGGCGACATGATCACCACTGACCACATCAGCCCGTCGACCAAGATCAAACCGGGCACACCCGCCGGCAAATGGCTGGAGCCTTACGGTACCCCGCCTGCGGAATGGGGCCACTTTGGCGTGCGCCGCTGCAACCACGAACTAATGGTGCGTGGCACCTTTGCCAACGTGCGCCTGCGCAATGCCGTCGCGCCGGGCACCGAGGGCCCCATCACCAAGGTGCAACCCGGCGGCGAGCAAATGACCATATTTGAAGCTTCGGAAATCTACCGCGCGAAAAAAACCCCGCTAGTGATTTTCGGTGGCGACGACTTCGGCATGGGATCGTCACGCGACTGGGCAGCCAAGGGCATCCTGCTGCTCGGCGTGCGCGCTGTCATCGTCAAGAGCTTCGAGCGCATCCACCGCGCCAACCTGATCGGCATGGGCGTGCTGCCTCTGCAGTTCAAGCCGGGCACCGACGTGAAAACCCTCAAGATCGACGGCACCGAATCCTTCTCCATCGAGGGCATCAATGGTGGCAACGTCAAACCGCTGCAGGACGTCACCATGATCATCACACGCGCCGACGGCAGCACACAGAAAGTGCCACTGACGCTGCGTATCGACACCGGCATCGAGGTCGATTACCTGAAACACGGCGGCATTCTTCCATACGTATTAAGGGAATTGCTCGCCGCCGCGTAAACGATATACACAAACAAAAAAACCGGGGTGTATTTCATCCCGGTTTTTTTATTGCACCGGCCGCGTGTCGCCGGGTAAGTCATCAGCAATGTTCAGCGCATGTAATCGCGCAGGTATTTCTTGTAATCCTCACCGAACACCAGTGTGTCCATTTCCTTCGCTGACGCAATTTTGTCTTTCAGATCCGCCGCAGCGCCACCGCCATGCAGATGCGCATAGACATCGCGCAATGCCTTGCATGCCGCAGCCACCGGTTGATGCCCCTGCAACA
Source organism: uncultured Pseudomonadota bacterium (assembly GCA_963698375.1). Lineage (GTDB taxonomy): Bacteria > Pseudomonadota > Gammaproteobacteria > Acidiferrobacterales > UBA6901 > UBA6901. The sequence goes on along the minus strand of CAVOQN010000004.1, from coordinate 7,213 downwards.
GCACGCGCGCGCCGGCCTTGGCGAAATCCTCGCGCGTAGTCGATGTTTTTCCAGGTCCGACGATCACCGGCAGTTTGGAAGCCTCATGCACTGCCTTCACCTGCTCCGCCGTTTCCACGCCGATGATGAATATGCAGTCGACCCCGGTTGCGGCGTAGGCCTTGACCCGGGCCACGGTCTTTTCTACGCCTTCAACCTTCAGCGCGGCGGTTCGGCCGGCAATAACCGTCGATGGATCACGCCGCGCAGCCACGGCCGCCTTCAGCTTGCCGGTCATCTCCTCCACCGAAATCAGCTCGTCCTGCCCTTCGGGCTGGCCAAACCGGATCGGCAGCGACGTATCTTCAATGCTCATCGCCGACACGCCCGCATGTTCGAGCTCCTGCACCGTGCGCATCACGTTCAGCGCGTTGCCGTAGCCGTGATCGGCATCGACCAGCAGGCTGAGGTCACTCACGCGCATCATGCGCCGCACCTGGTCGGCAAAATCGGTCAATGTCAGCAGAATCAGATCGGGTGCCGCCAGCGTCGTATTGGAAGACACGGAACCTGCCAGTATGCCCAGTTTGTAGCCCACGCTTTCGGCCACCCTTGCCGACAGTGCGTCATAAACGCTAGCCGGGGACAGACATTCTTTTCCATTGAGAATGGCGCGGAAACGCTTGCGTTGTTCAGTGTGTCGCAGATGGCTCAAGCTTCTTCTCCTTGTCGATACGGGATAATCAAAAATTCAGAGGCCGTAACGGTAACAGCAAGTACGTCCGCCGTAAATTGAAAACCCGTCGACAGGTCCGAATTCAGTTCGACCAATGCAATCGAAGCACCGGGATCGCCGCAACCATTTCGTCAACGCGTATCAGTGCGACAAATAAACTGCACGCGTTTCAAATCTCCAGTCCGGCCACACAATTGCCGCATGTGACCGCACGTCGCGTCGAACGAGCCATCAACGAACAATCAGAACCGGCGTATGCGCCGCCGCAAGGGTCTTCTGCGCAACCGATCCCAAAATCAGGCTGGTCATTTTGCCGCGGCCATGTGACCCCATGACAATCAGGCTGCAGTGGCGCCCCCGCGCGTAATCAGCAATGCGTTCTCCCGGTTCGCCGGTAACGTGCACTTCCCGGCTCTTTATGCCCTTGGCCTTCGCCAGCAGCCGCCGCGCGCTGCTCATGGCCTGCTCCCGCTCCCGTTTGCGTTGCTGCTGCAAGGCCGCCCTGGCCTTCGCATCAGAAAGATCAGGCATCGTCGGACTGACATGCATCAGGGTAATGTTCGAAGATACAGCCAGCAAGTCGCGGTGGCGCAACAAATAAGCTACTGCCTTGCGTGAATACGGGCTGCCATCGACGGCCACGACCACTTCACCGCGAGGCGCAGGCAGTTGTTTGTTCCGAACTACCAGCAACGGCACGTCACATCCGGCAATTACACCTTGCGTCGACGAACCGAGCAGCAGGCCTCCGACAGCGCCACGTCCGTGCGAACCCATGACCACCAAATCGACATTCATGACTTCCGCGGTCCGCGCAATCTCCGCACCGGGTTTACCAGCCGTGCGCAGCAACTTGTAAGGGATATGCCGACGATCCAGATAATTGCGTGCAGTCTTTACAGCCGCCTCCATCTCGCGACGGTAGTATTGCTGGAGCTTGGCCGGACCCAGCGCGGCACCAGGCGCAGGAGGAATCCGGAATCGCACGTAAAGCAACAAAAGCTCTGCGTCCAGCGTTAACGGTTCCAGCCGATCAGCCACATACCGTACCGCGTTCAGTGCATGTGTACCACCATCAACAGGAAGCAATATTTTCATGGGATTCTCCGATTTATGATGTCCATCAGCGTGCTCCGCGTATGCTCATGTGAAATATCGTCACATAACCATGTGTCTCGAATGCTGATACAGATCAAACTCATCAACATCTCGAGACAGCAGAATCTGCAGCCAAGGCCTTGAGTATCCGGCTACGTGGGAAATTTCGACCGGGCACAGGGTGTGCCTGCGATCCGGCGCGCACGTTGATTGTCAGATGCCGGAGTCGCGCAGCGCCACGACCTCGTCGTTGCGGTGGTGTATTGCCGGTGCCGGCCGCTACATCATGTTCATCGCTGTTCCGGCGCAGCCGGTGGCAGCACCCCAAGCGTAAACACCTCATCCACCTGCAGATTGCGCGGCAGATTGTGTGCGATGAACAGCATCGTGACCTTGCCCTTCAATGCGTTAACGGTCTGCGCAAACTGCTCTGCGGTCGCCTGGTCGAGTCCACTGGTGGCTTCGTCAAAAATCAGGACCTTCGGCCGCCTGAGCAGTGCGCGTGCGATGGCAAGGCGTTGCTTCTGTCCGCCTGACAAACCCACACCATGCTCACCCAGCCAGGTCTGGTAACCCTGTGGCATTTTCTCAATGACTTCGTGGATGCCGGCCATGCGACAGGCTGTTACAACGTCGTCGAAACCCGCATGCGGGCTGGCCATGGTCAGGTTTTCATAAACCGTATTGGCGAACAGGATCGTGTCCTGTGGCACCACGCCATAGTACTGACGCAGTTCGTTGGCCGGCAGGTGGCGGATATCGCGGCCGTCGATTTCGATGCATCCGTCCTCCGGCGGATAGAAACCCTGCAGCAGTTTCGCCAGTGTGCTCTTGCCGCAGCCTGAAGGGCCGGTAACCACCGTCAGCTTGCCGGGCTGCAGTGTCAGCGACAGATTGCGATACAGATACGGGTGCTCTTCGCTGTAGCGGAACGACAGGCCGTTGATGACGATCTGCCCTGCCCCGCCAGGTGCGCGCGACGGCAACAGCGCATAGGGTTCGGCCGGCGCGTCCATCAGGTCACCGAGGCGCTTGACGGCGATGTCGGCTTGCTGGAATTCCTGCCACAGCGAGGCCAGCCGCAACATCGGCTGCGCCATGCGACTGGCGAACATTTGGAACGCTACCAGCATTCCGATAGTAAATCCTTCATTTTGCATCACGATCAGCGCGCCCACGCACAGGATCGCCAGGGTCTGCATCTGTTCGATGGCATTGGCCATTGTGTTGGTCGTGTTGGACAGCTGTCGCGTACGAAAACCGGCGTGCAGATAATCCGCCAGCAGGTGCTCATAACGTTTCTCGAGCACCGGCTCCATTTGCAGGGACTTGACGGTTTCCATCCCGACCACATATTCCGTCAGAAACGCCTGATTGCGCGCGCCTTTCAGGAACTGCTCGTTCACACGTTCGCGTAGCAGCGGCGTAATTACAATGCTGAGCACTGCAAGCAGCGTGACCGTCGCCACCGCAATCAGCGACAGCTGCCAGCTGTACCAGAACATCACCGCCAGGAACACGAACAGGAACGGCAAATCCAGAAACAGCGTAACCGCCGCACCGCTGATGAACTGGCGGATAGTCTCGACCCCCTGCAGCCGCGCAATCAAGGTGCCGGTTGGTCGTTGCTCAAAATAACGCAGATGCAGGCGCACCATATGACGAAAGACCATGCTGCCGAGCACGGCGTCGATTCGATTTCCGGTATGGAGGATGAAATACTGCCGCAGCCAGGTCAGAAATGCATTGAAAATAAGGAAAATGGTCAAACCCGCTGCAATGGCAAGCAGCGTGCTCTGGGTCTGGTGCACGATAACCTTGTCGATGATCACCTGCGTGAACAAGGGCGTGGTCAGGCCGACCAGCTGCAGCACAAATGAGGCCAACAGGACGTCCCGCCAGACGGGCTTGTGTTTCAGCAGCTCTGGAACGAACCAGCGGAATCCGAACTTTTGTGCGTCACGCGACCACAGCTCATCATCCGGGGCTTTCGCGCGTGCTTCATGTGTAAGCAGGAATACGACCGGTTCGAAACGTTGCGTAAATTCGCCAAGCTGAATGGTTTCACCCTGGTTGCTCAGGGCACGGAAATAAAGCACTCGTCCATCATCTGCTTTAATTACCAAGGCCAGCTTGGCTGCAGGTGCACCAATATTTCCCGACTCGGTTGCCTCGACCGCAGGACTGCCGGACGTTCCGCCAACCGCACCCGTCAACCCAGGGATTTCAATGCCGTCCGGATCGCGCAACAGCGCCACTAGCGGAAAGGTCAGTTCAGACAGCTTGCTCCCGGTAGCGTCACAACGCCCGACCTTGAAACCAAGCGCCGTCGCCGCTTCGATAAAGGTGACTTCGGAGTGTGGTGGCGGATATTGCCGGGTTACCAGACCAGGATCAAACGGAATCCGGTTGATCTGGCAAAGGCTACCCAGCATCCAGACCAGATCCTGCGCCAGCCATGGTCGCTCCATGCTTCCCCCCTGCACGCGAATGCCGCGACTTTCCGCCGTCGGCCTTTATTCGTTGATCTAATCGTGGGGGCGAATCGCTGCAGGGTCAAACTTAACAAAATGGCAGGTTTGGCCGACAGCCAACGCATCGCTGCTGCCTGCACCCGGGACGACGCGCTAGACCTCGTGCACGTATTGCCCCGGCGCCGGCTCCAGCACCGGATGTGCCGCGCCGCCCGGTGCGCGCGCGGGCACCATCGATCCGCATTGCCCGGCGAGCTGCCGGGTCCAGTGTTCCCACCAGCTGCCGCGCACTTCCTCCTGGCCCTTATGCCATTCCTCCGCTCCCTTGCCGTCGCACGCGCCGCTCCAGTAGCTGCGTTTGGGCGGTGTGACCGGCGGGTTGATGATGCCGAGGATGTGACCCGAGCTCGACAGTGTGAAATGCACCGGTGCGGCGATATGGCTGGCCACCTTGAACGTCGCTTTCCATGGTGCGATGTGGTCGTCTTCGCAGCCCACGGCATACAGCGGCTGGCCGATGCGACTGAGGTCGATGGCATGGCCGGCGAGTGTCAGGCCGTCTTTCATGATCAGCTTGTTGTGCAGGTAGAACTCGCGCAGGTAATACGCGTGCATCGCGCGCGGCATGCGCGTGACATCGGTGTTCCAGTAAAGCACGTCGAACGCCGGCGGCGTTTCGCCATAAAGGTAGTTATGCACGAAGTAATGCCAGATCAGGCTGTTCGAGCGCAGCATGCGGAACGACCGCGCCATGTCTCGCCCGTCGAGATAACCCTGCTGCGCCATCATCTGCTCCAGCGAGTTGATGGTCTCTTCGTTGAGGAAAGCCTCGATGTCGCCCGGCCGGGAAAAATCCACCAGCGATGTCAGCAATGTCCAATGCGCGACCGGTACCTCGTTAGCGTCGGCGTATTCAGCGTTGTACCAGGCCATCAATGCCGCCAGCGCGGTGCCGCCAATGCAGTAGCCCGCCGCATGCACCTGCGGCGTGTTACAGATCGCACAGGCAGCATCGACCGCCTCACGCATGCCGGTCATCAGGTAGTCGTCAAAAGTGGTGTCGGCCTGGGCCGAGCCGGGGTTTTTCCAGCTGACGACAAATACCGTATAACCCTGCGCTACCAGATAGCGCAGCAGGCTCTTTTTTTCATTGAGATCGAGAATGTCGTACTTGTTGATCCACGGCGGGAAGATCACGATCGGCACGGTGTGCACTTCGGTCGTGGCCGGCGCGCACTGGATCAGTTCCATCAGTTCATTGCGGTAGACCACTGCACCCGGTGTGGTCGCCAGATTCTCGCCAACGCGGAACCCCGAGCGATCGACCATCTGCACGTCACCGCTGCGCAGATCATCAAGCCACAGCTTGAAACCCTTGATCAGGCTCTCGCCGCCACTTTCCTGATACTTGCGCAGCGCCACCGGATTGGTAAACAGATAATTGCTCGGCGCGATGGCGTTCAGCCACTGCCGTGCCCAGAACGCCGCATGGCGACGCTCGCTGGCCGGCGTGTCCGGCGCGTCGAACAGCACATCTTCGAGCCAGTGCGTGTAAATCAGATAGTGCTGCTTCAGCAGCGAGAACAACGGCTCGTCGCTCCACGCCGGATCGGCGAATCGTTCGTCCGCAGCTTTGGGTTTGACCGCCGGAGCAGGCTTTATACCGCTGGCCATCTGCCACGCATTCCACTGCAGCGTCTGCAGGTCGCGCGTCAGACCGGCGAGTTCCTTTGTCAGTTTGTCCGGGTGTGCCATCCAGCCGGCTGCAACCTGCTTGAATGAATCACCGATGCCGAAGGGATCCATCGCCAGGTTGAGCTGCTGCAGCCGTTCTGCCCACAGGGCCGGTGCGGACGGCGATTTCTCCGTGGCCGGGGCGCGCGTCGCCCGGACTCTGGCTTTGGCTTTGGCTTTGGCTTTTTTTGCGGGCTGCTTTTTCATGGACTTATCCTACCGTGCCGTTTGCGGCAGGCAAGTCCGGATTGACCGCAGTCTGATCCAAATCAATTGACGGCGCGCGCAGTAACTATGAATAATTCATAACCTATTGTTTTTATTGTATATTTTGTGTATTTTCGGCGCCACCTAACGCGCATTCGCCGCAGCACCGCCTTGCCACAGGTGTTCGCGCCAGTGGAGCGCAATCAATCCGATCACGCCGATCCCGAACAAGCAGTACGCTGTCGCCGTGCCGGCATAACCGAAGCTGGCGATCAGCGGACCGGCAAGCAGCAACCCCGGCAGGTTGCCGTAAATCGCCATCATGCGTATGCCCATGATGCGCCCGCGGTAGCGGGGGTTCGACGTGCGCAACAGCAGCGTATTAATCGGAATCAGGCACATGGTCTGCATGATGCCCGCCGCCGCCAGCACCGGGATGCCCATCGCCGGACTGGTGGTTTGCGCGAACACCAGCAATACGCCCAGCCACGCTGCACCGAAGATCACCATTGCACGTGCCGGCGAAAACAGGTTGCCGAATCGGCTCATGATGATTGATCCGGTCAGTGATCCGGTGGCTGCTGCCGCGACCATGGTGCCGAGCGTGGTCTGGTCGGCTTCGTACACCGCCTTCGCCACGTACGGCATCAGCCCGTTGAACAGTGGAAACGCCGTCAGGTTGAGCAGAAAGGCAAAGAGCATGGTGGCGCGCAGATGCGGCGTATGCCAGACGTAGGACAGCCCTTCGCGCAAATCACGCCACGGCGTCGGCCGCTGCGTCGCGCTATCCGTCACCGGTTGCGGCAGCGTCACGCGGCCGGCCTTCAGGGTCAGCACCACGCTGGCGACATAAAAAGTGACGACTACCGCATAGGCCGGCCCCATGCCCAGGGCCGCCACCAGCCCGGCGCCGGTCAGCGCGCCGGCAATTCGCGCCGAATCCTGGGTCGTGCGCTGGATGCCCATCGCCCCCATCAACTGTTCC